>NZ_CAJPGH010000001.1:0-777714 GCF_905339605.1 Burkholderia sp. BCC1972
CGGCGGGCCGAATTACCCGAACATGTAACGCAACGCATCCTTGCGCCTGCGGGCGCGAACGAACCGGAGTGAGACGATGAGCAATGCAGCGAAAGAAGTCGTGGTGGTGAGCGGTGTCCGTACCGCGATCGGTGATTTCGGCGGCAGCCTGAAGGATTTCGCGCCGACCGATCTCGGCGCGAAGGTGGTCGCCGAAGTATTGTCGCGCGCGAACGTGTCGGGCGATGCGGTCGGGCATGTCGTGTTCGGCCACGTCGTGAACACCGAGCCGAAGGACATGTATCTCGCGCGCGTCGCGGCGATCAACGGCGGTGTCGCGCAGCACACGCCGGCGCTGACCGTGAACCGCCTGTGCGGCTCGGGCCTGCAGGCGATCGTGTCGGCCGCGCAGACGATCATGCTCGGCGATGCCGACGTCGCGATCGGCGGCGGCTCGGAGAGCATGAGCCGCGCACCGTACACGGTGCCGGCCGCGCGTTTCGGCCAGCGCATGGGCGACGGCAAGCTCGTCGACATGATGCTCGGCGCGCTGCACGACCCGTTCCAGACGATCCACATGGGCGTGACGGCCGAGAACGTCGCACGCAAGTACGACATCTCGCGCGACGCGCAGGATGCGCTGGCGCTCGAATCGCATCGTCGCGCGGCGCGCGCGATCGCGGAAGGGCGTTTCAAGGACCAGATCCTGCCGATCGCGATCCGCACGAAGAAGGGCGAGGTCGCGTTCGACACCGACGAGCACGTGCGTCACGACGCGAGCGCGGACGATTTCACGAAGCTGAAGCCGGTGTTCGCGAAGGAAAACGGCACCGTGACGGCCGGCAACGCATCGGGCATCAACGATGCGGCGGCAGCCGTGCTGATGATGAGCGCGGACGCCGCACGCGCGCAGGGCGTGAAGCCGCTCGCGCGCCTCGTCGCCTATGCGCATGCGGGTGTCGATCCGGCCTACATGGGCATCGGCCCGGTGCCGGCCACGCAGAAGGCGCTCGAACGCGCGGGCCTGAAGATCAGCGATCTCGACGTGATCGAGGCGAACGAGGCGTTCGCCGCGCAGGCTTGCGCGGTCACGCAGGAGCTCGGCCTCGATCCCGCGAAGGTCAACCCGAACGGCTCGGGCATCTCGCTCGGTCACCCGATCGGTGCGACCGGCGCGCTGATCACGGTCAAGGCGCTGTACGAGCTGAAGCGCATCGGCGGGCGTTACGCGCTCGTGACGATGTGTATCGGCGGCGGCCAGGGGATTGCTGCGATCTTCGAGAACATCTGATAATCGAACGTTCAGCACCCGAATACACAGGAAATTTCATGGCCATCGAAATCGTCGGCGTCGTGGGCGCCGGAACCATGGGTAACGGCATTGCGCAAACCGCGGCCGTTGCAGGGCTCAATGTCGTGATGATCGACGTCAGCGACGCCGCGCTCGACAAGGGCCTCGCGACGCTGAAGGGCAGCCTCGAGCGGCTCGTGTCGAAGGACAAGCTCGACGCGGCCACCCGCGACGCGGCGCTGGCGCGCATCACGACGTCGACCGACTACGCGAAGCTCGCCTCGGTCGACATCGTGATCGAGGCCGCGACCGAGAACGTCGAGCTGAAGGGCCGTATCCTGAAGCAGATCGAGGCGGTCGCGCGTCCTGACGCGATCATCGCGACCAACACGTCGTCGATCTCGATCACCGCGCTCGCGGCGCTGCTCGCCGATCCGTCGCGCTTCCTCGGCATGCACTTCTTCAACCCGGTGCCGCTGATGCCGCTCGTCGAGATCATCCGCGGGCTGCAGACGAGCGATGCGACCGCGTCGGCCGTGCGTGCGCTGACCGAGCGCTTCGACAAGTCGCCGATCGGCGTGCGCAATTCGCCGGGCTTCGTCGTGAACCGGATTCTCGTGCCGATGATCAACGAAGCGTTCTTCGTGCTGGCCGAAGGCATCGCGTCGGCCGAGGAGATCGATGCGGGGATGAAGCTCGGCGCGAACCACCCGATCGGGCCGCTCGCGCTGGCCGACCTCGTCGGCCTCGACGTGTGCCTCGCGGTGATGGACGTGTTCCTGAAGGACTTCGGCGATCCCAAGTATCGCGCCTGCCCGCTGCTGCGCGAGATGGTGACGGCAGGGCGGCTCGGGCGCAAGACCGGGCGCGGGGTGTACGACTACAGCAAGTAAGCGGCACGTCATGCCCCTTTGCGCGGCCGCCTTCGGGCGGCCGCGTGCATTGAGCGGCGCGGTTACGCGTCGAGTACCGACAGGTCGCGCGGCAGCGCGCGCTTGAACATCGCCAGAATCTGCCGCGCCGCCTTCGGCGGCAGCGTGATCGCATGGCGCACGGCCGCCGCGATCTGGATCATCATCAGCTCGGCGAATGCGTTGCGCTGCGCGCGGGGCGTGTCGGGCGCGACTTCCGCCAACGCATCCGCGAACAGTCCGGCCAGGAATTCGCCGTCCGCGCGATCCAGCGCCTGCAGCGCGCGGTCGGCCTGCGTCGCACGCCAGATGTCGCGCATCAGCGGCTCGTCGACGAACATCCGGTAGTAGCTGTCCGTGATGCGCGCGAGCGTGCCGTGCAGGTCGTCGAGCGTTTTCATCGTGGCGAGGTCGCGCCGCACGCAGTCGTGCCCGACCGCGTTGTAGCGCTCCGCGAGCGTGCCGATCACCGCGGCCTTGTCCGGAAAGTACTGGTACAGCGAACCGAACGAGATGCCCGTGCGTTCGACGATGTCGCTCATCCGGAACGCATCGCAACCTTTCTCGATCATCACTTCCGACGCGCACGCGAGGATGCGCTCGAACCGCTCGCGGCTGCGCTGCTGCGTCGGCACCAGCCGCGCGCGCGCCGGCGTGTCCGCTGCCGTCGTATCGGCCTCGTCGTCCTGCCCCGATTTTTGTCGGCCCATGCCGCCTCCGGAAAAACTTGACGTTGTTAATGCGAGAGTCTATCGTGTTTTTGAAAGGCGAGAAATTCTCGTATTTTGGTCAAAGGAGACACACATGTCGGCACTTCCCATCCTCATCGTCGGCGGTTCGGGCAAGACGGGTGCCCGCGTCGAAGCACGGCTGCGCGCACGCGGCCTCGCGACGCGCCCCGTGTCGCGCACGTCGGCCGTCCGCTTCGACTGGACGGCGCCCGCGACCTGGCCCGCGGCGCTCGACGGCGTATCGGCCGCTTACGTGACCTACCAGCCCGACTTGTCCGTCGAAGGCGCCGTGGAAGCGATCGCAGCCTTTGCACGGCTCGCGCGGGAACGCGACGTCGAGCGTGTGGTGCTGCTGTCCGGACGCGGCGAGCCCGGCGCACAGGCGGCCGAAGCGGCGCTGCAGGCGTCGGGTGTCGGCTGGGGTGTCGTGCGCGCCAGCTGGTTCAACCAGAACTTCTCCGAGGGCTACCTGCTCGACGGCGTGCTGGCCGGCGAAGTCGCGCTGCCTGCTGGCGCCGTGCGCGAGCCGTTCGTCGATGCGGACGACATCGCCGATGTGGCCGTGGCCGCACTCACCGATGTGAGGTTCGCGGATCGTGTGATCGAAGTCACGGGCCCGCGCGCGCTGACGTTCGCCGAAGCCGTCGGTGAAATCGCGCGGGCCGCCGGCCGGCCGGTCGCCTATCGCGAGATTTCGCACGATGCGTTCGTCGCGGGGCTGCACGAGGTCGGGGTGCCGGAACCGGTCGTCGAACTGCTCGACGATCTGTTCCGCGTGGTGCTCGACGGGCGCAACAGCGCGGTGGCGCATGGCATCGAAGAGACGCTCGGGCGGCCGGCGCGCGATTTCGCCGACTATGCGCGTGCGACGGCCGCCACCGGCGTATGGAGCGCCTGACCATGATCGCGTTCGTGACTTCCGCGTTGCTGTGGGGTTCGGCCGTCGGCTGCGGGCTGATGGCCGGCGTGTACTTCGCGTTCTCGACGTTCGTGATGACGTCGCTCGGCCGGCTCGCGCCGCCGGCCGGCGCGGTCGCGATGAACGCGATCAACGTCGACATCGTGCGTTCGCCGTTCATGCCGCTGTTCCTCGGCACGACGCTGATGGCGCTCGCGCTCGTCGTGATCGCATTGTTCGATCGCGACCAGCCGGGCGCGATGGCGGCGGTCGCGGGCGGCGTGCTCTATGTGTTCGGCATGTTCGCGGTGACGATGGCCGTCAACGTGCCGCTCAACGACGCGCTTGCCGCGGCCGATCCGGCGAGCGTGCAAGGCGCGGCACTGTGGGCGCGCTACGTGCACGACTGGACGATGTGGAATCACGTGCGCACGGTCGCTTCGGCGGCGGCATGCGCGTGCTTCATCGCGGGAATCGCGGCGCGGTAGCGTCGTCGCTACGCATGGCACGCCGACGGCGACACGCCGACATGCCGCTTGAACATCGCGGAGAATGCGCTCTGGCTGCTGTAGCCGCGATCCATCGCGACGGTGACGATCGTCTCGCCGCGCGCAAGACGCTTGAGCGCGAGCCGCCGCCGCGCCTGCTCGCGCCAGCGGCGGAAGCTGAGCCCGTTGCGCGCCGGACTGCCTGAGCCGCGCGCTACAGCAACCGCTCGGACAGTACGCGGAATGCGACGTCGGGCACGACGAAGCACAGCGGTTCGCCGGTCGCGCCGATGCGGGCGAGGAAGTCGCCGCCGCCGGTGAGCCCGACCGTCTTCAGCGGCAGTACCGCGTCGACGTCGATCGGCAGGTCGATCGACGCATACGCGAGGCGGTCGCAGTCTTCGACATGGGCAACGGCGGCGTGCTGCAGCGACAGGGCGGCGACGGCCGCACGCCAGTCGTCGAAGAACGGGGCGAAGGCGTCGGGCAGCGTCCGGTCGTCCGACGCTTCGGACGTGCAGCGGAAGTCGGGCGCGCTGCCGCCGCTTCCCGCCAGCCGCGTGTCGTAGCGTCCATCGCGCACCGCATGCGTGAAGGGCCGCGCGAGATGCGACGGCAGCGCGTCGCTGAACAGCCGGCTGCCGAGCGCATAGAGCGGATGGTCGAACACGTTCTTCACGAACAGCACGGTGCGCTCGGCCGGCACGCCGTCCGGCAGCGTGTCGACGTAGAGTCGCCAGTTGCTCTGCAGCGGCGACGGAAACACGCACCGCAGCGGGCCGGCGAGCCGCGGGCCGAAGTGCCGGTGCCGGTAGGTGAGCGTCGTGAACAGCGTGCGGCCGTCGCGGCTCGCGAGCGTGACGCCGCGTGGCACGAGGTGCGCGACGGCCGCGACATCGACAGCCCACGTGCAATACACGACATGTTCGACGTCGCTCGCGAGCTGCAGGAACGGCAGCCGAGACAGCAGCGCGCGGCGTGCGCGCAGCAGCGGGCCGCTCGCGACGATCCGGTTGGCGAGCCGCCCGGCGAGGCCGGTGGACGGGTAGGCGAAGGCGTTGTCGTAGCGCATGGGCGGCATTGTGCCGGGGTTGTCGCATGCGCGAAAGAGGCGGGGCAGTGTCGTTGGCCGAACCGCGTGCATTTGCCGGGCACCGCACGCATGGTGCCGATCGTGCGCTGGATCCAGTGGGCCGGTCTTCACGCGTGGCGCACGCGTACGGGACATGCGGCAGCTCCGCACCGATCCCGCCACGATTCATTCCGGCTCGGGTTCGCGCATCGGCTGCCGCGGCACGTTCAGCCAACGCGCGATCCTGCCGCCCGCGAGCTGCCACTCGAACGGATTGCGGAAATCGAACGTGTACAGCTCGCGTCGAAGGTGCGGCCAGTACCCACGCAGGCTCCGGGACGCCCGGGAGCGCTCGATGCGCGAGGGCCGCCACGTGTCGTGCCAGGGAAAGTTCGTCGCCCTGGTCGAGCGCCGTCGTGGCAACCGGAAATTGAGCGAATACGCGAACCGCGGCTGGTCCGAGAAGTTTGCCCCCGCGGCATGCAGCGTGCGTCCCGCATGCACGGTGCAGTCTCCCGGCATCAACGGACACGCCACGGCGCGCGCCGGATCGAATCCGCCAACACACTCGAGTCCATGTGCGGTCACGTCGCCGCCGAGCGGGAAATGCGGAAGGACGTCGTACAGATGGGATCCGGGGATGAACTGCATGCATCCGTTGTCGATCGAGACGGCTTGTAGCGGAATCCAGAAGTTGACTTCGCGATGGTCGATGCGCGCGTCGGTAAATGCGTCGTCCTGATGCCAGGGCGTCACGGTGTCCGTACGCGACTGCTTCAGGAAAAAGCTGTCGCCGGCAAAGCGAACATCCGGGCCGAGCAGCGCCCTGGCGATATCGAGCGCGGCGCGGCGGATACGGAGTTTCGATAGCCGACGCTCGAAATAGGATGCCCAGTGGAGTTGGAGAAGTTGTGGCCCGGTATCACGCCCGTTCGACTCGGGATAGAAATCGAACATCAGGCCCTGCGCATAGCCGGTGCGGCTGCCGAGCAGACGATGGCCCATTTCGCGCAAGTCCTCGATCTCCGATGTGTCGATCAGCCGGTCGATGACCGCAAAGCCTTCGCGATGGAACCGGGATCGAAGATTGGCTTGCATTGGCGCCTTGACGATAAGTTCGGGGATCGCGAAGCGATGCAGATGACCTCTGGTTTTCGATTTTCGTATTTTCGCGCGGGACGCTTCTGTTCGATATCTTACGTTGGTTGCCGACGGCCGGTCCTGACGCGTGATGCACGCGTGCGAAGGCCGGCCGTTCGCGTGTCAGTACCCCGACCCGCTGCCTCCCTGATCGGTGACGATCGCGACCCCCGAGCTCGTGCCGAGCCGCGTCGCGCCGGCTTCGAGCATCGCGAGTGCGGCCGCGCGGTCGCGCACGCCGCCCGACGCCTTCACGCCGAGCGTCGGCCCGACCGTGCGGCGCATCAGCGCGACGTCCGCGAGCGTCGCGCCGCCGTGGCCGAACCCGGTCGACGTCTTCACGAACGCGACGCCGAGATCGCGGCACATCTCGCACACGCGCACCTTCTCGTCGTCGGACAGCAGCCCCGTTTCGAGGATCACCTTGAGCGGCACCGCGCCGCATGCGCGGTGCACGGCCGCGATGTCGGCCTTCACGTCGTCGGCACGGCCGCTCTTCAGCGCACCGAGGTTGATCACCATGTCGATCTCGCCGGCGCCCGCGTCGATCGCGGCGGTGGCTTCGAATGCCTTCGCGGCCGACAGCCCCGCACCGAGCGGGAAGCCGACCACCGCGCAAACGAGCACGCCGGTGTCGGCCAACTCGCGCGCGGCAAGCGGCACGTTCGCCGAATTCACGCAGACCGAGTAGAAGCGATGCTCGGCCGCCTGGCGGCAGAGTTCGCGGATCTGCGCGTCGCTCGCGTCGGGCGCGAGCAGCGTGTGATCGATGGTTTGGGCGAGTTGGGCGTTGGAAAGCGGCATGTGTCAGGACTCCACGGTTCGTGTGCCGCAAGGGCACACGGAAAGTTGATGTTTTCACATCGGTTTGTTACAAATACGACATTCCGGCCGGGCCTGCGCGCCCGGCACGACGAGCGACTCACGCGACGGGCACGCAGGATACAGGCATGGAAACAAAGAAGGGCGAACGGATCAAGACATTGATGAACGTGCTGCAAGGACAGAACGCGATTCATCTGAAGGAAGTCGCCGAGCTGTTCGGCGTGTCCGAGATGACGATCCGCCGCGATCTCGCGGACAACCCGCACGGCCTCAGCCTGATCGGCGGCTACGTGACGCGCCATTTCGCCGCGCAGCGCAGCGACATCGGCGAATACCTGATCAGCGCGGAGAACAACCGGCAGACCGAGGAGAAGCGCCGCATCGGCAAGCTGGCCGCGCAGTTCGTGACGACCGGCGACACGATCTTCGTCGACTGCGGCTCGACCACGCCGTTCATCGTCGATTTCATCCCGGACGACCTCGAGTTCACGGCGGTCTGCAACTCGCTGAACGTTTTCGCGAAGCTGCAGCAGAAGCCGCATTGCAACGTGATCCTGTGCGGCGGCGTGTATCACCGCCAGAACATGGTGTTCGAATCGGTCGCCGAAACGGGCATTCTCGACTCGGTGCGCGTGTCGAAGGCGTTCATCTCGGCGGCCGGCGTCAGCGACCGCTGCGGCGTCACGTGCTTCAACTTCCACGAAGTCGACGCGAAGAAGAAGGTGATGGCGCGCGCGCAGAACCGCTTCCTGCTCGTCGACCACACGAAATTCGACGAAGTGCGCGCGGCCTACTTCGCCGAACTGACCGATTTCAACTACGTGATCTCCGACGGGCAACTGAGCCGCCGCTACGAAACGGCGATCCGCGAACACGGGATCGCGCTCGTGACCTGATGCCGCGCGGCCATGCATCGCACCTTGCATTGCATCAGGCATCACGTGCTTCCGCCGCGCTCAGGTAGCCGGTGAGCACTTCGAAGCGGCGCGTCGCACCCGGCGCGAGCGCCGCGACGTGGCCCTTGCGGCGTTCGGCTTCATACCCTTCCGGCTCGCAGGTCGAAGGCAGCACGAACGCGGCGACCTGCTGGTCCGCGTTGTGCAGGATCCAGCGCGCCGCATGCGGGAATTGCTCCGGGCGATACGCGGTGTGGAACGCGCCGCCGTCAGGATGCGCGAGCCGGAAATGCGCGACGCCGTCGGCGTCCGTTTCCGCACCGTCCATGAAGAACACGATCTCGGGGTCGTACAGCGCGGGCGTATCGAGCGTCGCGAGCCGCTCGGGTTCGCGCGCAAGGATGGTCGTGTAGTCGCGCCATGCAGCGGTCGGCTTCACGTGCGCGGGCACGCTGTCGCGCAGCCGCAACCCGCCGCGCGACAGCGACTGCACGAAGCGGCCGCCCGGCACGTACGCGTAGTTCAGGTGGGCCATGTACATCAGGTCCATCGGCGTGCCGCCGAGGTTCGTCACGGCCATCGTGATCGTCATCCGCGCGTCGTGCTCGGCGAGCCGCACCGACGGACGTGCGACATAGTGGCTGCCGAAGCCCTGCACGTACTCGTATTCGCCGGTCACTTCGACGAGCGCGCCGCGCGCATCCGCGCCGACGACGAGGCTCGCGCGGTCCATCGGCGCGCATGGCATCTCGCCGTGCAGCGCATGCGTGTCGTCCGGCCCCGGGCAGCCGTTGCGCAGCAGCCCGCTGTGGAACATGAAGCAGCCGTAGGTATCGATGATCGACGTTGCGCGCTTCGGCTGCCGGAACATGTGCTTCATCGTCAGGTCGCGGCCGTCGAATTCGGCGGCCCAGATCATCTGGCCGAGATACGGCAGCACGACGAGGTGACCGCGACGGTTCTCGAGCCGCAGCGCCTCGACGCCGGACGGATACGCGAACGCGGTGACGGTGAGGCCGTCGGTGCGGTACAGCGTGTGCGGCGCTTCGCGGAAGTCGTCGCGCCGCAGTTCGATCTCGCCTCGCATGGTCACGCTCCCGACGTGTTGCGCGACGCGGCGTAGCGCGCGGTTGCGCGGCCGTCGGCGGCGGCGTCGGGCGTCGCGGCCGGCAGGTGGCGCAGGCAGTAGAAGCCGTAGTAGACGATCACGACGAAGCATGCGAGCGGCACGACGAACGCGAGCTGCATGTTGCCGCCGGTGTGATCGGAGATCAGCCCCTGGATCAGCGGCACGACCGCGCCGCCGACGATGCTCATCACGAGGATCGAGCCGCCGTATTCGGTGTCCTTGCCGAGACCGTCGATCGTCAGGCCATAGATCGTCGGCCAGCACGGGCCGAGGAACACGCTCACGCACACGGCCGCATAGACGGCCGTGATGTTGTGCACGCTGATCGTGTACGCGAGCAGCGCGATGCACAGGATGCCGTAGACGATCAGCACCTTGGCCGGGCCGACGCGCTTCATCACGAGCGTCGCGACCAGCTTGCCGACGAAGAACGCGAAGAACGTCGCGAGCAGGTAGTGCGACGCGCCGCGCTCGGTGAGGCCGCCGATCTGCATCGCGAGCCGGATCGTGAAGCTCCAGACGCCCACTTGCGCACCGACATACAGGAACTGCGCGACGACGCCCGCGACGAAGCGCCGGTTGCCGAACAGCCGCGCGAGCGTGCCGCGCGCGTCGATCCGGTGCGTGATCGCGCCGGGCCCGTTGCCCTTGCAGGCCGGGTAGGGCGTGAGCGCGAACACGATGAACACGGCGACGAGCACGGCGATCAGCCATTTGTACGGCGCGAGCGTGGCCTGGATCATCGCGAGCTGGTGCACGCGCGCGTCGGCCGCCGACATCGCCGCGAGCTGCGCGTGCGACGCGTCGCCTTCCTTGAAGATCAGGAGGCTGCCCATGTAGACGCCGGCCATCGCGCCGAACGGATAGAACGTCTGCGAGATGTTCAGCCGCCGCGTGCTGGTGTCGCGCGGGCCCATCAGCGTCGAATACGAGTTCGACGCCGTTTCGAGGAACGACAGGCCGGCCGCGATCACGAACAGCGCGACGAGGAACATCCCGTATTTCGCCATCGACGCGGCCGGGAAGAACAGCAGGCAGCCGGTCGTGTAGAGCAGCAGGCCGACGAGGATCGTCGTCTTGTAGCTGAACTTCTTCACGACGGTCGCGGCCGGAATCGCGAGGAAGAAGTAGCCGAGATAGAACGCAGACTGCACGAATGCCGATTCGAAGTCGGACAGGAAGAACGATTTCTTGAACTGCGCGATCAGCACGTCGTTCAGGTTCGCGGCGGTGCCCCACAGCGCGAACAGGCAGCACAGCAGCGTGAACGCGAAGAGCGGCGTGCGGTTCAGGTAATAGCCGTCGGGGGTGTGTTCGATCCTGGCTCGGCTCATGGGTGTCTCCTTCCCAATGTCTCGTCGATGAAGGCGCCGATCAGAAGCCGGCGTCGTGGAGGAAGCGTTCGAACGTCGCGGCGTCGGCGTACGACTTCTGCGTGCCGAGGCCCGTGACCGAATGCGCGGCATACGCGGACGCGTAGCGCATCGCGTCGACTGCGTCGCGCGATTGGGCGTAGCAGCGCGCGAAGCAGCCGATGTACGCATCGCCTGCGCCCGTTGTGTCGCGCGCGTCGACCGGTACGCCCGGCACGTGCCGCACGCGGTCGCGCGAGACGAGCAGCGAGCCGTTGCTGCCGAGCGTGACGAGCACGTGCTTCAGGCCGCGTGCGACCAGCGCTTCGGCGGCGCGGGTCGCGCTCTCGCGCGAATCGACCGGCATGCCCGACACGATCGCGAGCTCGGTTTCGTTCGGCACGAAGAATTCGACGGAGCGGATCCGGTCGAAATCGAGGCCGGCCACCGCGGGCGCGGGGTTCAACAGCACGGGGATGCCGTGCCGCGCGCCGAATGCGATCGCGTGATAGACGGTGTCGAGTTCGATCTCGAGCTGCAGCACGATCAGTGCGCATTCGGCGAGCGCCGGCGCGGCCGCGTCGATGTCGGCCGGCTTCAGGTGGCGGTTCGCACCCTTGACGATCAGGATGCTGTTGCTCGAATCGGGTTCGACGAAGATCGGCGCGACGCCGCTCGGCACGCCGGCGACCTTGCGCACGTGCGTGGTGTCGATCCCTTCGCGCTCGAAGTTGCGGATCGTGTTGTCGGCGAACACGTCGTCGCCGACCTTCGTGACCATCACGACGCGCGCGCCGAGGCGGGCGGCCGCGACGGCCTGGTTCGCGCCCTTGCCGCCGCAGCCGAGCTCGAAGTTCGGCGCCTCGAGCGTTTCACCGCGGGCGGGCATGCGTTCGACATAGGTCACGAGGTCGACCATGTTGCTGCCGATAACGGCGATTGTCTCCATCTGGGTCTCTTCCTTGGTATGAGGTGGGCCGCGCATGGTCGGCGGCGGCCGCAATGAATGATAATAAAATAACATAAATGTGAGAATACAATCTTTAAATGTGAAATTGATCACTATTTGGGCTGGCCGTCTGGAGAGGGTGGTGGCATGTGGCGGTGTCGACATACACACAAGGTCGCACTTATGAGAAGGGGGCAGGTCACTTGACCCTGAAAATCTTCATCTATCAATGAGTTGCGCCGTCGCTGAGAAAAGCGAACAGCGAGCCGCCGGTAAGCGGCAGGGCGGGGCGCACAAGGGCTGCGCCTCGCGCCGCACGTCTCAGGCGGCGTCGGCCGTGATGCTCGCGAGCGTCTGTCCCGCCGCCACGATGTCGCCGAGCTGGCAGTGCAACGCAGTGAGCGTCCCCGCGGCCTGCGCGTGAATGCGGTTCTCCATCTTCATCGCTTCCACGATCGCGATCACGTCGTCGCGCTCGACCCGGCTGCCGAGCGGCGCATCGGGGTCGAGCGCGAGGCGGTCGAACGGCCCGACGCCGCCGGTCCAGGGCGAACGGACTGATGGCGCGGCGGCCTCGGCGCTGTCCACGAAGGCCGCGCAGGCGATCGCCTGATCGACGGCGGATCCCGGTGCGCCGTGCTGGATGAATGCGTCGACCAGATGCGTGTCGAGCTGGCCAGCCTGCACGCGCGGGTCGCGCAGTGCCGGCTGGCGTCCAGGCCGACGGCGTTACCGGGGATGGACCTTGAGTTTCACCTGGAGGAAGGTCAGCGCGCCGAGTGCGAAGACGGCGACGGTCCAGGTGCCGTCATGGTGCAGCAGCACGGCGGCCGTGGCGGCGATGCCGGCCAGGCCCTGCTGCAGGAAGCCGCACAGCGCCATCGCATGCGCGCCGTGCGCCTGGGCGTCGCTGACGGCGGTCGCCATGCTGTTCGGGAACAGCACGGCCTGGCCGAAGATCGTCACGCAGTACAGCGCGATGAAGATCCACAGTCCGGCGACGTGGATCAGCAGGCCGCTTGCCCAGGACGCGAGCATTAGCGTGGTGGCGGCGGCGACGAGCGTTGCGCCGGTGTGCATGAGCCGTATGCCGCCCACGAGGCTCACGAGGCGATTGACCAGCATCGCGCCGCTGAAGTACGCGACGCCGATCAGGAGGCCGATGCCGCCGAAGCTTGTCACGGCCAGCCGGAAGTGCTCCTGGAACACGAACGGGCTCACTTCCTGCAACGTCACGGTCGTCGCGAAGCCGAGCCCGCCCGCGCAGGCCGGCCACAGGAAGCCCGGGCGGCGCAGCACGGCCCAGTAGGTGCCGGCCATGCCGGTCGTGACGGCGTCGCGACGTCCTGCTTTGAGCGGCAGCGATTGCGACAGGCCGATCGCCAGCGCGCCGGTGACGGCCATCAGCACGAAGCCCGCCTGCCAGTGGCTGTAGCGGCCGATCAGCCCGCCGATGAACTGGCCGCCGCCGAGCGCGGTGATGAACGCGATCGACAGCACCGAGAGCCGGCGCGCCAGTTCGTCGCCGCGCCAGTTGTCGCGCACGATGATGCGGGCGATGATCGCCGCGCCGCCGCCCGCGACGCCCTGCACGGCGCGCAGGACCAGCAGCGCCGGCGCGGACGTGCAGCGCGCGAGCAGCAGGCTGCTCGTCACGAACAGCAGCAGGGAGATCAGCAGGGGGCTGCGACGTCCCCAGCGTTCGGCGGCCGCGCCCCAGAACAGCACGGGCAGCGCCGCGCCGATCACGTAGGCGGAGATGGACAGTTCGGCGGCGCCCTGCGTCATTTCCAGTTCGCGCATCACGATCGGCAGGGACGGTAGATACACCGTCGTCGCCATCTGCGCCATGAAGACGATCAGACAGGCCAGCGCCATGGCGCGAAAGGTCGAGGTGCTGCTTTTGAGCGGCGTCTCGACGGCGAGCGCGCGTTTGTCACTCATGGTTGGCCCTGAGTCGGTTGAGGCTGGCGGCGAAGCGCTCGATGTCGTCGCGCCGCATGTTGGCCCGGATCATGATTCTGAGGCCCGCGCGGTCTTTTGCAATCACCGGGAAGAAAATCGGCGAGGTATAGAAGCCCTGCTCCAGCAGGTGCTTCGCGAACAGGATCGTATCGATTAACCGAGCGATGACGCTATTTGCGGGATTATTGTCGGTGCGACATCCCGACGGGATTGGGATCCAATCCACCTAATTTGCCATCCGAATATGGCATGTGACACCCGTGCCTTCGCAACTATATGCTGCAATTCGGATTGTCGACGAGTAGTTTGCGCAAGGAAACTTCCTGGACATCGGGGCAAGACTATTTCGAAGCGTGGCTCGAGTGGGATGCGCGTGTCGTTGACGTGAGCAAGCTCTCTGTTCGAATAGAGCCGGTCTCTAGTGCGTCCTTTTTTGTCGCTCGACACGGGCGGCCGCCATTTCTTCCTGCGCCCGGCGCGCGACCGATCCTGTTGTTTGTGACAGTTTCCTGTCCGGCCACGCGTGCCGGCTGCTACTCGCTTCGCATTTCGTGACGCGAATTCCGATCACGTTTCATCATGCGGGCGATCTCCGCTCTACTAGCCGAATCAATCCGATACCGTATTCGTGATGACGGCGCCGCCGACGCGCGGCGCCGTCATGATTCGAGGATCTCCCCATGCCCCTGCGGCTTCCTGGCCGGCTTCGCCCATCGAGTGCCGATACCACCAGCACGAGCAGCGACGCGCCAACCACTCACGCCGACGTGGACAAACCCGCGGCACAGGCGCGGCACACGCTGCTCGACGGACTGTCGAAGGTTCCGCGCCGGCTAGGCGGCAAGGTCGCGAAGGGGCTCGAGAAAGCCGAGCCGGAAGTGGGCGCGGCGGCGGCGGCCAGCTACGAGCTGTGGGCTGTGTCCAATGCGACCGCCGCCGGTAGCGGGCTCGCCAGCACGTTCCACGGCGCGACCGAGCAGACGCACGTGGTCGGCGAGGCGACCACCGGTATCGGCATGTTGCCGCAGGCGCTCGATGTTGCCGCGACCGCGGTCTCGATGACCAACAAGACGGTGACGCTCGCCAAGACCGCGAGCGCCGCGAAGGATGCAAAGCCGGGCACGCTCGCCGGCAACGACGCACGGGTCGCGTACGATCTCGCGAAGGGTAACGCCGCGCGTGCCGCGCCCGGCGCAATCCGCGACGTCGGGCTCGGCGTGCTGGGCGAGGTCGGGCGCGGCGAGAGTGCCGCGCATCATGGGCAGTCGATGTACGGCAGTCACGCGGTGACTGCCGATGGCGCGATCGGCCTGGCCGGCAGCGCGATGTACGTTGCGGCCGGTGCGATGACGAGCGCGAAGGTCGACCGCAGCGTCGATCGTATCCAGTTGCTGCGTGCGGCGGTCAGGAACCCGGTCAGCGCGCGTACGGATTCGTCCGGCGCCGCGCTGCGCGAACTCGACGATCTGCACGCGTCCGGCCGGATCGGCTCGAACGCCTACGCGATCCTGCGCACGCGCAGCGATGCGGAGGTCGCGCGCTTCATGAAGAATTTCAACGCCCTCGGTCTGGTTGGCCAAAAGAAGCTGCTCAACCTGCTGCACTTCCCCAGTACGCGCAATGCGGTGCAAGTGCTGAACATGGGGCGCACGACCAACCTGAACAGCGCGAGCATGCGGCGCGGCGCCCGCGAGGCCGTGATCGACGCGCTGATCGAGGCCGAAGTGCGCCCCGGCCGCAGCGAGGCCGTGTTCGACGCACTGAAGACCGCCCGCTCGGAGGCGCTGGGTGCCAGGAGTTCGCCGGCCGTCGCGTCCGTGGAAGCGCAACTGCGCAAGGCCGGCATCGACCTGCACGCGTTCCCGCCATCGACGCTGCGCGCGATCGCCGCGGCCGGCGATGTGCCGGCCTTCATCGCGCGCTACCAGGCACTGCCGGCCGCGGACCGCGAGCGCTTCCACGCGACGCTGCACTTCGGCTCGTGGCGCTTCTGGAAGGCCGACGCGACGCTGCCGACCACGCGCCCGCAGCGCGCCGATATTCGCGCCGCGCTCGTCAGGCAATTCTCGCAGGGCACCGACCTCGACCGGCTCGGCGAGCTGCGGACGCGCTACAACCAGAAGGTGCTGCCGTTGCAGACCGGCCGCGCGCATCCGCAACCGGACATAACCGACACACTGCGCAAGCACATCCTCGCGCATCAGGACGTCGCCCTCGACGCGCTGCGCGAGGAGAAGCGTCATGCGAAGGTGCAGGTCGGCTATGGAGCCGTAAGCGGCGCGTTGTCCATCGCGGAACTGGCGGCGAATCCCGGTGCGGCGGCGGGCGTCAGCGCGACGCGCGCGGTGATGAGCCCCGTCTATCTCGCGTATGCCGGCCGGCGTTCGCTTGCTGCCGACATCAACCGGCGCAATGCGATTCCCGTTACCGCGGCGATGCGCGAGGAGGCGTTGCTGCGCGGGTTGCCCGATCTCCATGCAAGAATCGCGAACGGCGGCGCACGTGCGATGCGGCTGCGCAATGGCGATCATTTCCTTGCGAACACGCTGAAGATGTCGCCCGGCGACATCGCGAAGCTCAATGCGCTGGAACGCGCGGACCGCTTCGACGACGCGCATGCGCTGCTGACCGCGCATGCTCCCGACGCGAGCGCGAAGCTGGCACTGCGTGTGCTCGCCGAGGAATGCAGCGGGCTCGGCACCGACGCACAGCAGCGCGATGCGCTCGCGTTTGTCGCGCGCGAGGCCGCGCTCGGCAGCGGCGACAGCTACACGGCACTCGCCGGCATCACGCCGATGTCGCAGCCGGACGACAGCTACGACGCATTGCAGGCGCATTGTCTTGAAGAGGCTGCCTATACGCCCGGGCCGGCGCTCGCCGCGCTCGGCGCACGCGTGGCCGGCGGCGACGCGCCGGCGACTGTCGGTTTCGACGTGGCGCCGTATCGCGGCCGGCCGGCGTCGGAAGTGACCGGCATGCTGACGACGCGCTTCGCGGCCGACAACCCCGTGTTCGCCGCACGGCTGTTCGCCGCGGAACTGCGCGGCGGCGGCCCTGCCGCGGTGGCCGCGCGCAACACGTTGCGCGACTTTCGCTTCACCGAGACGGAAATCGGCGAGCTGGAAGCGATGCCGAAGCACAAGGCGGCCGCGTGGCTCGAATCGCACCTGTTCGGCGAGCACCTGCGGCGCCGCTTTTCCGACCAGGTGCTCGATTCGCGCGGCGTCAACGCGGCCTCGGCGGTGGCGGACCGGATGCCGGAGCAGGGCGTGTCGGCCGCCGAGCCGTTGACGTGGCGTCTGAAGCTGGAACAGGCCGGCGTCAGCGTGATCGGCAACCATGGCTCGCCGGGACTGGACTCGATGCTGTATGCGCTGCACCAGCAACTCGGCGGACACAGCGAAATGCCGACGAGCATCGCGTCGCGCAAGGTGATGAGCGCACGCCGCCGCATCCTGGCCGAGATAACGGCCGCGCAGCCGGATCGCCACGTCGACGTGGTGCGCGATCGGGACGCGATCGTGCGCATTGCGGCGGACGTGTTCGGCAAGCCCGGCGCGACCGTGAAAATCGTCGACGCGACCGGCGAGGGGGCGCCGCATCTTGTCGGCGGAGCGGCTGCTGCTGCCGGCAGCCCGGCTTCGCGCGTCGACGCGGTGCTGTGTCACGATCAGGGGAGCAACTGCACATTCGTGCTGCACGGCGGCGATGCGCGCACGCTGCCATCGCGCACGGAGAGCAGCGCGTTCGAACTACCGCTGCTGGATCTGGGCAGCGGCGACTTCTCCGAGGAGGTAATGGGGACGCTGGGCATGGACATGCCGGTCGAAGGCCGATCGCCCGACGGCGGGGCGCTCGCGATCCGGAGCCCGGCGGATCTGACGCGTTTCATCGTCGGGGCGCAGCCGCACGGCGTGACGGCTGCGGCGGGGCACTCGACCGTATCGCCGGCGCACGAAGCGCTGTTTGCCTATCACGGGATGGTGTTCCGCGGCGATTCGCGCTCACCGAGCGAGGTGGTCGGGGCCGGCGGGTTCGCGAGCCGGAATCCGCTTGACGTCGACGCGCACCTCCTGGAGGCGCAGGGGCTTGCGCGGACCAAGGGCGCGACGGGGCAATCGGGTGTATCGACCGCGAAAACTGCGGCGCACGCTTTGCCTTACTGTGCAAACGGCGCAGGCTCCGGGCCCGGGTATCTCTACGTGATCGACACGCGGCGGCTGGGCGAAGGACAGCACGCGTACGACATGACGAAGACGATGGTCGCGAACGGTCACATGACCGTTGCACCGGACGGTGATGATCCAACCGGGCACGAGGTGAATGCAACGGGCGTTTCGGCCGAGGCCATCGTTGGATGGGTAAAGATCGAAGATGCCGACGCGTTTGTCGATCGGATGTCGTCGGGAGGCGGCGACCCGGCGCAGGCGCTCGCCGACCTCGTTCGGCGCGGTGCGCCAGTTGAAATGAATCCGCTATACGTGGCGGATTGACGGCGAGCCGCGACTGGTTCGATCGCGGGTGCGCTGGCCGGTTTCTCGCTGCGCCCCGCTCGGCAGATACCGCCCGCTACACGTTGACGACACCGCGCCCGAGTTCCACCACGCGCCCGCCGACGCTGATCCTGCCATCCGCGCTGACCGACAACCGCAGCAGGCAGGGCCGCCCGACGGCTTCGCCTTGCTCGACCTGAAACGCGGCAGGCAGATCGCGTCCGGCGGCAAGCAACCAGCCACCCAGGTTCGCGCAGGCCGAGCCGGTACCCGGATCTTCCGACACGCCGCCGCCCTGCTTCACGAAGAAGTAACGGGACACCACCGTCCCCGGCCGTTCGGCGTCGAACGCGAACACATACGCGGTCCTGCGGCCGAGGCTGCTATGCGGCCAGCTGTCGAGGAGAGCGCCGTCGGGCCGTGCGCGCCGCACGGCAGCCGGGTCCTTGAGCGCGACGAGCAACTGATCGGCGCCCGTGTCGACCCAGATCGGCGGCGCGAGCAGATCATCTTCGGCGAGCCCCAGCAGTGCCGCCGTCCGTGCGCCGGACAATTCGCACGGTGCCGTCTTCGGCATGCCCGCGTGCGGCGCGACGAACGTCCACACGTCGTCGCGCGCATCGACGTCGACGACGCCGGCCTTGAATTCGAGCGCCAGCGCGTCGCCCGCTTTCAGCAGGTCGCGCACGACATGCGCGGTGCCGAGCGTCGGATGGCCCGCAAAGGCCATCTCATAGCCCGGCGTGAAGATGCGGACCCGCGCGTGTGCATGGTCGGACGGCAGCACGAAGGTCGTTTCCGACAGGTTGAACTGCACGGCCAGCGCCTGCATGGTCGCGTCGTCCATGCCGCGCGCGTCTTCGAATACGCAAAGCGGGTTGCCGCCGAACGTCGATTCGGCGAAGACATTCAGCAGGCGGAAGGCATACGGCGTCATTGGAATCTCGCGTGGGTGCGGCGATTGGCCGATTCCGGAACAGGGTTGATCGGCTGTTTGCGCCGGCGTGATCGATGCATGGCGTTGCCATGCGGTACGCCATTGTGCCCGCAAGATGCGATGAAGGGGCGGCGTACCTGCGATCGGCTTTTCATGCATCATCGGGGTTATCCGATTCGCCCCCGGCGGTCCGGTCCAGGCATCCTGATTTCCGCAACGATGGCGGACGCGCTTGCGTGGGAGCAGGCAGTCGCGCATGCGCGCATGCTATCCGCGATCGCATTCGAATGCCGATTCATCCGGTTGTACGACCAAGACAACGACGCCGCGCCCAGGTAACACGTGTCGGGTTCAGTGTCGCTCGACGCGTGCCGATTCAGGCAGGCAGGAGGAAGACATGGATTCCGACGGAAGCGTGCCGAGTCACGCCGGCGGGCAGGCTGCACTGGAAGCGATCGTGCGAGGTGTGGAAGGCTTCCGCATTCCCGCCGCAACGGATTGGCCGACGGCGAAGCAGACCCTCGCGGACAACGACGGCCAGTGGAAATTCTCCGCGGTCCTGGTGGCGATCGTCACACGGCGCGAACCGACGATCCTGCTGACCAAGCGATCGTCGGGGCTCAGCGAATACGCGTCGCACGTGAGCTTTCCGGGCGGGCGTCCGACCGAATCCGACGCGAGCATCGGCGCGACCGCGCTGCGCGAGGCATTCGAGGAAATCGCCCTCGATCCCGCTGCGGTCCGCGTGGTCGGCAGCCTGCCGATTCATAAAACCCGCAAGCGCAATCACGCGATCTTTCCCGTGATCGGCATCGTGCCGGAAACCGCCGCATGGGAGGCCGCGCCGGTCGAAGTCGAGGAGATCTTTGAGTTTCCGTTCTCGGCGCTGCTGAATCCGGACCTGCCGCGGCAGTACAGCGACGGCGAACGCGCGGGCGGCTGGTACTGGGCGGACCAGCCGCAGGACATCTGGGGCGTGACCGCGTTCATCCTGAAGTCGCTGGCCGGCCTGGCGCTCGATGCCGCAGGTTGAGTGCGTGCGGCGCGGCCGGATTTCGGCGCTCGACCATCAATGCGACGACACGAACACCGCGTCGTCGAATGCCTCCGGAATCGCGAAGCTTTCACGCATGCGCTGCGTTTCCTTCGCCGGCGTGAGGCCGAACAGACGCTTGAATTCGCGGCTGAACTGCGACGGGCTCGTATAGCCGACCGCGTAGCCGGCTGCCTCCGCCGTCAGGTCCTGGCGCACCATCAACAGCCGGGCCTGATGCAGGCGCGTCGATTTCAGGTACTGCATCGGCGAGACCTGCGTGACCGCCTTGAAGTGACTGTGAAAGCTCGGCACGCTCATGCCGGCTGCGTCGGCCAGTTGCGACACGTCGAGCGGCTGCGCGTAGTCGGCATGGATCACGCGCAGCGACCGGCCGATCCGGCCGAACTGCCCGCGCATCGCGAGCGCGCTTCGCATCGCGCTGCCCTGGGCGCCGGTCAGCACGCGGAAATACAGCTCGCGCAGCAACGCCGGGCCGAGCACCGCGGCGTCGAGCGGCCGGTGCATCGCCTCGACGAAACGCAGCACCGATGCGTGCATCGCGTGATCCATCGGCGTCGACATCATGCTCTTCGGCGCCTGCACGGGTTCCGCGCTGCCTGCGCGGTCGATCTGCGCCGCGAGTTCGGCGGCCAGCGTGAAATCGAGGTGCAGGTACAGCGCGAGCAGCGGGCGCTCGGGCGTCGCGTCGGTTTCCATGCTGAACGGGACAGGCACGGACACGGCCAGGTAGTGGTGTTCGTCGTACAGGTAGCGTTCGCCGCCGAAGTAGCCGCGCTTGGATCCCTGGCACACGATCACGATGCCGGGGTCGTACAGCACCGGCGTGCGCGACAGCGCGCGGTTCGAGCGCAGGATGCGCACGCTCGGCAGTGCCGTCAGGTTGTAGCCCTCGTCGGGCGCCAGCGCGCGCAGCAGCGTCGCCAGGCGCTTCCGGTCGCGCGGAGACGGCGATGGTGGTTGGGCGGAGGTGGGGGCGGCGCTCATAGTTTTGTGCAAGAAAATCAGCGGAATCGGGCTTATTCGACGTTGCTCGCCAGACTAGTATGCATGCTCCAATCGCTATTCGGGAGAAGCACACATGGCATCCGGCAACATCATGCTCATCACGGGCGTCAGCAGCGGGTTCGGTCGCGCGCTGGCACAGGAGGCGCTGGCGGCCGGTCACACGGTGGTCGGTACGGTGCGAAGCGAGCAGGCGGCGCGGGAATTCGAAGCGCTGTCCGCGCAGGCGGCGTTCGCGCGCGTGCTCGACGTGACCGACTTCGACCGTATCGACGGCGTCGTCGCGGAGATCGAGGCGAACGTCGGGCCCGTCGACGTGCTGGTGAACAACGCGGGCTACGGGCACGAAGGGATCATGGAGGAAGCGCCGCTCGCGGAGATGCGCCGGCAGTTCGACGTGAACGTGTTCGGCGCGGTCGCGATGATGAAGGCCGTCGTGCCGTTCATGCGCGAGCGCCGGCGCGGGCGCATCCTGAACATCACGTCGATGGGCGGCCACATCACGATGCCGGGCATTGCTTACTACTGCGGCAGCAAATTCGCGCTGGAAGGCATTTCCGAATCGCTCGGCAAGGAGCTCGAGCCGTTCGGCATCGCGGTGACGGCCGTCGCGCCGGGATCGTTCCGCACCGACTGGGCCGGCCGCTCGATGGCCCGCACGCCGCGCTCGATCGCCGACTACGACGCGCTCTTCGACCCGATCCGCCAGGCGCGCGAGGAGAAGAGCGGCAAGCAGCCGGGCGACCCCGCGAAGGCCGCACGCGCGATGCTCGCCGTCATCGCAGCCGAGCACCCGCCCGCGCATTTGCTGCTCGGTAGCGATGCACTGCGGCTGGTGCGGAACAAGCTGTCCGCACTGGACGACGAAATCCGCGCGTGGGAAGCCGTAACGGTCTCGACGGACGGTTGACGCGCGGCACCGTTCCTTTCCTGCCGGTGGATGATCGATTGTCGCGACGCACGATGGCACCGGGGTTTCACAATAATGGCCGATAATGGCTGCGGCCCGTTCGCCACGTTCATCCACCTCACAGGAGCATCGCGATGCCATACGTCACCACGAAGGACAACGTCGAGATTTTCTACAAGGATTGGGGTCCGAAAGACGCGCAGCCCGTCATGTTCCACCACGGCTGGCCGCTGTCCAGCGACGACTGGGATGCGCAGCTGCTGTTCTTCGTCCAGAAGGGCTATCGCGTGATCGCACACGACCGGCGCGGCCACGGGCGCTCGGCGCAAGTCTCGGACGGCCACGACATGGATCATTACGCCGCGGATGCGTTCGCGGTCGTCGAAGCGCTCGACCTGCGCAATGCCGTGCATATCGGCCACTCGACCGGCGGCGGCGAAGTCGCGCGCTATGTCGCGAAGCACGGCGAGCCGGCCGGCCGCGTCGCGAAGGCCGTGCTGGTCAGCGCGGTGCCGCCGCTGATGCTGAAAACCGAATCGAACCCCGAAGGCCTGCCGCTCGAGGTGTTCGACGGCTTCCGCAAAGCGCTCGCGGACAATCGCGCGCAGTTCTTCCTGGATGTGCCGAGCGGCCCGTTCTACGGGTTCAACCGGGAAGGCGCAACCGTGCATCAGGGCGTGATCCGCAACTGGTGGCGCCAGGGCATGGAAGGCAGTGCGAAGGCGCACTACGAAGGCATCAAGGCATTCTCGGAAACGGACCAGACCGACGACCTGAGGTCGATCTCCGTCCCGACGCTCGTGCTGCACGGCGAAGACGACCAGATCGTGCCGATCGCGGACGCCGCGCTGAAGTCGATCAAGCTGCTGAAGAACGGCACGCTGAAAACCTACCCGGGCTACTCGCACGGGATGCTGACGGTCAACGCGGACGTCCTGAACGCCGACCTGCTGGCATTCGTGCAGGCCTGACGATGTCGGGCGCTTGCCTGCTCCGGCGGGCTGCGCCGTGACGGGCGGCAGGCGCCGCGACCGCCTGCCGCGTGTTTCAGCCCAAGCCGTTGAAGCGGACGCCGGGATGCGCCAGGCGTGGCAACCGGCTCGCCAGAAACGCATGCAGCTCGCGCACCTGCGCGGCCTTGCCTGAATCCTCGGGCCAGACGAGGTAGTACGCGTCGCCGGTGGCGACGGCCGTCTTGAACGGCAGCACGAGCTGCTTCTCGTCGATCGCCTTCGCGCACAGCGCGAGGTCGCCGATCGAAATCCCGTGGCCGGCGATCGCCGCCGCCATCCCCTGTTCGAGCATGTCGAACACCTGCCCGCGCGTGATGTCCACGTCCAGATCGTGGCCACTGCCCTTGAGCCAGCGGCGCCAGTCGCGCCGGTCGGGCGACGGGTGGATCAGCTCGCACGCGGCCGGGTTCGCCCGTGCGACCGTGGCGGTCGCGCGCGAGCACACCGGAATCAGCCATTCGTCGAACAGTTTCACGCAGTGCGTGCTTTCGCCGAACCTGCCGGTGCCGAGCAGGATCGCGCAATCGTAGGATTCGCTGAAGAAATCGACGGTATCGACATCCATCCACACGCTCGCGATCTGCACTTCGAAGGCCGGCCGCGTCGCGCGAAACGCGGCAAGCGCATCGAGCAGCCAGCGCATCGTCAGCGTCGACGGCGCCTTGAGCCGCAGCACGTCGCGTTGCGTCCGGAACAGCATGCACGCTTCCTCGACCTGCCGGAAACCGCGCCTCAGGCCCGACGCGAAGATGTGCGCTTCCGCCGTCACGGTCATCTTCGGCCCGCGCCGGACGAACAGCTTCCGGCCGAAGTAGGCCTCGAGCGTCTTCACGTGCTTGCTGACCGCGCTTTGCGTCAGGCTCAGTTCCTCGGCGGCAAGCGTGAACGAGCCGGTGCGTGCGGCGCTTTCGAATGCGCGCAGCGCGTAGACGGGCGGGAGCGGCTTGGCCTTCATGGGTTTAGATTATGAATAAAACTCATGTGATGAGGCAGGATTTTCCGTTTTTCAACAGTGACCAGGGCGCGCAATACTCCGGATCACGGTGAAATTCGGTACGAAAGGCCTCCATGATGCCACCGTGACCGGCCCGCCCATCAATCGAAATAACAACTTTTTTTCATGCCAGTCCATTACCCGCTGCTGTTCGCCTATCTTGCCGCGATCGTGCTGCTGATCGCGACGCCCGGCCCGGTTGTCATGCTCGTGACGGGCACCGTTGCGCGACGCGGCTTCCGTCAGGGCATGCTGACTGCGGTGGGCGCGAATGCCGCGAGCCTCGTGATGATCGCGGGCGCGATGCTGATGGTGTTCGGCGTCGTGCTTGTCAGCGATCGCCTGCTCGACGGGCTGCACGTGATCGGTTGCGTGTTCATCGCGGTGCTGGCGGCTCGCACCTTGCTCGGCGAATGGCGCGCCGGCCGCATGCGCGGCAGCGGCGGCGATGCCGGCGGCGAGTCGGGCCCGCAGCCGTGCGGTTTGCCCGGCGTCGTGCGCGGTTTCCTGGTCGGCATCGCGAATCCGAAGGACCTGCTGTTCTTCGTCGCGTTCTTTCCGCAGTTCGTCGCGATTACGCCGGATTCGCGCGTGAGCCTGGCGATCCTCGCCGCGCTGTGGATCGCGGTCGATTTCACGATCCTCACCGGCTACATGGCCGCGATCAACCATCCGCTGATTCACGGGAAGCAGCGATGGATCACCGCATCGTCGGCGCTCGCGCTGCTCGTGATCGCGCTCGCCGGGATCGGCAGTACGATCGCGAGTGCCGCGTAGCGCATCGGCGAGCTGCGTTACGCTTCGTTTGCCCCGATTCCTTTTTCGAGTTCACTCATGTCCAGCACCGATCCGATTTTCTCCGAGCAGCTTTTTTCCTACGGCACGCTGCAACTCGATCAGGTGCAGCTCGCCACCTTCGGCCGCAAGCTCGTCGGTCATCCGGACGCGATGCCTGGCTACGCGATGACGATGCTGAAGATCGAAGACCCGGAAGTGGTCGCGACGAGCGGGAAGACTCATCATCCGGTAGTCGCCTATACGGGCCTGCCGGGCGATCGCGTGACCGGGGCCGTGTTCGCGATTACGCGCGAGGAACTGCAGCACGCGGACGACTACGAAGTCGCCGCCTATCGCCGCGATCGCGTCGTGCTGGAATCTGGCGTTGCTGCGTGGGTGTACGTGGACGCGCGTTCGCCGCGTCCGGACTGACACCGGCACTCGGGCCGGCTCGCCGTCGGCCCGTTTCGGCCCGCTAATCGTTGCGCAGGAACACGACGTAGCCGCGGAACCACGGATTCGACGCGAGGTACGGCGGCGCGTCCCATTCGCCGCCCTGGATCACGCCGACGCGAAACGGCAGCTGCAGCCGCGCGACGCGCGGCAGGTAGTCCGCATAGTCGGGAATCGTGCTGCGCCCCTGGTAGGTCTGCACGATCACTTCGTCGACGATTCCCCTGAGCTGGTTGACCTGGTCGGGTTCGATGCGGCTGCTCCAGTCGAGCAGCCCCGTGATGCTCAGCCGGCAATCGGCGGGCAGCGTCGCGCGCAGCGTCCGCAGGAATTCGAGGTAATCCTGCAGATGGCGCGTCCGCGCATCGAAGTCGATCTGGATGCCGGTGATCGTGCGGCCCGACGCGCGCCAGCGCTCGAGCTGCGCGAGCATGATCTGCGTGACGCGCGGCGTCCAGCGCAGCGTGTGCGCACGATAGACGAGCCACACGCGTGCGTTGGGCGCCGGCGGCAGCGCGACGCCCTGCGCGATCACGCGGACTTGCGACTCGTCGCGCGGTGCCGCCTCGATCTGCCCTTGCAGCACGTAGACGGTGCGCGCGCCGCGCACGACCGCCTGCGGTTTCACGCCCGCCCACAGCCAGAACGCGTCGTACCGGGCGGCATCGACGGTGCCGGCCAGCGTGACGCGTGCGGCCAGCAGCAGCGCGATGCACGCGATGCGCTTCATGCGGTGCTCACCAGTAGTAGCGGAGCTTCTGCGCCCACGGGCTGCCCGGATAGGCGGTCTTCAGCGTGTCAAACCAGCGCTTGCGCGTGCTCTTCGACACTTCCTTGCCGCCGCATTCGTTGGAGCCGGCCGGCGCATAGCACTTGATCGCGCGGTAGAACGCGTACGCGCGGTCGGTCGGGTTCGCCTGCGCATCGGCCATCACCGTCACGTAGCTCGCCATCCGCTCGTACGGCTTGCCCGCGAACTGCGACGGCGCGTTGCCGAGGGTCGGCGGCGGCGTGCGCGGGGTGCTCGCCGGTGCCGCATAACGCACCCACGGCGTCGAATCGCCTTCGAGGTTGGCCACGAGCGGATTGAGGCGCACGAAATCGGCGAGGCAGTTCAACCCTTTCGCGTCGGCGGGATTCTGCTGGAGCGTCGTCGCGATGTCGCGTGCGGATGGACACGTATAGCCGTCGTCTTTCCTCGGGCCGGCCGCGATGAACGGCTTCAGCGGATCGGCCGGCGTGCCGGACACCAGCGCGGTGTCGGCGATGAACTCCGCGTAGTGCGAGCGCGTGAGTTCCTTGTACAGCAGCGTGTAGAGCGCGGTGTCGCGCAGCGCGCCGCCTGCCGCCGGGTTTTGCGCCTGCGCGCGCAGCAGGTCCGCATTGGCCGCGCGCCGGAGCAGGACCGCGCGAATCGCGGTGTTCTGCACGAGCGAATCGTCGGCGAACACGTCGTTGACGAGTCCGGCCTGCTCCAGGTTGATCGCGAGCGCGAGTTCCAGCGCTTCACGCTGGAAGCGGAATGTCGCGAGCGGGATCAGGTCGCGCCACAGCTGGCGCGCCTTGTCGCGCTGGCCGCTGTCTTCCAGCGCGAACGCGCGCAGCGCCTGCTGGCTCAGGCCGAAGTAGTCGAGCGGTGCGGCGGGCGTCTGCGGCAGCAGTTCGAGCGCGGCATCCGGCTTGTGCCCGACCTGCACATACCAGGTCGCGAGCAGATAGTCGTAGAGCGCGGGCGCGTTCGCGAAGCGCGGCTTCTGCGCCTGCAGCTCGTCCAGCGTGATCGGCTTGCTGCTGCTCGAATCGCCGCTGTCCGACACGCGCATGCGCATCAGGTCGACGGTCGCGAGCACGGTGGGCGACTGGATCTGGCGCGCGTCGAATTCCGGCCCGAACAGGAGCTTGCTGTCGAGTTCGTTCGCGAGCTGCATCAGCGGCACGTTCGAGGTGGCCGGCGACCAGCGCGCGAGCGCGTGGCCGTAAAGGTCGGCCTGCTGCGTGACGTTCCCGCCGAGCCACGCGACACGTCGCAACAGCCCCGTCGCGGACACCGCATAGCGCCCCTGCGGATACACCTTCAGGTAGGTGCGAAACACCGTGTTCGCGGCGTCGAGCGACACCTTCATTACGCGCGCACGCGTCGGCGTCGGGCTGTCGTTGTCGAACACGTTGGCCTGCGCGGCGTTCAGCTGCGCGCGGCCGGCCATGTAGAGCCCGGTTTCCTTCAGCCAGGGGTTCGCGCTGTGGGAAGCCTTCGCGAACGACTGGGTCGCGGTGAGGAAGTCGGCGCGGTAGAACGCGTTCGTGCCGTCGAGATACGCGGCGAACTGCTGGCCGAGCGGCGACTTGACCGGCGGCTTCGTCCACGCGGCGCTCGCGCCGCCGGCGGCACAGGTCTTCTGCGCGATGTCGGTGCGCGCCGCGCGCAGGCGCGCGGCTTCGTCGGCGGGCAGGCCGCCGGCACCGGTCAGCGCCTCGGTGAATGCATCGGCGCCCGCGCTCATGCTGCGGCAGATGCTGCCTTCGCCGTCGGCGTAGCGGTTCGACGATGCGTCGGCATCCGCCGTGTCGCCGGACTTCTCGGGCGCCTTCTGGCCGATATCGATCCATCCGGAGAAATCCATCGGGAACGGCACGATGATCTGGTTGATCCGGTCTTTCGCCGGAATGGTCTTCGGGTCCGGAAACACCTGCGCGACCTTGGCGCTGTCGACCATCAGCAGCATCGCGTTGACGCGCGTGTCGTTGGCCGGGCTCAGCATCGGCAGGTTGGCGCACGAGTAGCCGGATTGCCGGAGCGTGGTCGGGGCATAGCAGCCGTCGTCCCCGCTGGCATGGGCGGCCGGAATCCAGAGCAGGCTGGCCGCCAGCGCGGCGAACAGGTTTCGGTGCAGCGTCGGGTTTCTTCGCATTTTTCTTGTGCTGGGTGGGTGGCCGCGACGGCCGGTTCTCTCAGGGGGGCGCTTTGCCCCGGCGCGTATCGTACCTCACGGGGCGTAACGGCTGGCAGTGCGCAGGGTCGCCATCCGGGCCGAAGCCCGGCCGCCGTGAAACGGAAATCCACTCAGTGTGGACGCAACGCCACCTTGAATCCGGATCGCTTGAATTAAGATGCAGCCGGCAGCGGCGGACGTCCGGCGATAGACGATCTGACGGGGGGCCGCGCTGCACGACGGGGGAGGTCTGCGAAAGCGGTGTTCGCGTCGATCCGAACGATGGAATCGATCATGAAGCGGACGCGAACGGATGCCGGTTTCCATGCCTATTTGGTAGCACAACTTAACAATCTCAAGGGCGACACGTTACGTCGTATCGGCCAACGGCAGACGAGAGTGCGCCGGAACATGAAAACAAGAGGATTCCGATGAAACCCATTACATGGATGGTCATGGCGGCTGCGCTCGCGCTGGCCGCATGCGGCGGCGACGATGTCACGACGAACGGCGGCGCGTTGTCGTCGACGCCGAGCAATCCTGGCTCGCCGTCCGGCTCGACATCCCCCGGCGGCGGTTCGGGCGGCGGGTCGAACGGCGGCCCGACGGGCGGCGGCGCCACGCAGCCGCAGGCCGGCTGGTCGACGGCCGCCGCGGTGGACGGCAAGGGGCCGGAGGCCGCCCCCAGCGTGACGCTCGACGCGAGCGGCAATGCGCTCGCCACGTGGATGACCAACGGGCCGGCCGGCGCGAACGGCAACGAGATGTGGGGCGCGCGCTATGCCGCGGGCTCGGGCTGGGGGCCCGCGACGCGGCTCGACACGGGCGACGGTTCGCATTCGATGAACACGACGAGCTCGAGCCCGTCGAGAGTGGTCGGCAACGCGAGCGGGCAGGCCGTCGCGTTCTGGACCGAATGGATGCCGGGCCCGAACACGTATGCGCTGTGGGCGCGCCCGTACACCCCGGCCGGCGGATGGGGCACGGCGTTCGAAGTCGCGCCGGACGTGACGGGTTCGACCTATTCGGCCGGGATCGACGGCCAGGGCAACGCGCTCGTCGCGTGGACGCAGTCGATCAGCCTGCTCGATACGCGTATCGCGTGGACGCGCTACACGCAGGCCGGACAGTGGTCGCCGACGGCGCTGATCCAGATGCCGGTGCAGACCGGGCCGGGCGCGGTGACCGGCGACACCGACAACGTGGGGCCGATGATCTCGGTGCTGTCGTCGGGCCGCGCCGTGCTCGCGTGGCGGCAGACCAACCATACGCACTCGGCGCTGTGGACGGCCACGTACGACGCGGCCAACGGCTGGACCGACGTCAACCAGGCCGTATCGAACACGAGCCTGTTCACGACGATCATCTCGCCGGTGGCCGGCATGGACGCAAAGGGCAACATCACGCTGCTCTGGGGGCAGCTCGACGTGACGGGCGGGAAGCTCGCTACCACCACGATGTCGCAACGCTATGTGTCCGGCACCGGGTGGCAGCCGTCGCAACCCGTGGCGCCTGCCATCGTCGAGCCGACCGGTTTCATCGCGACGCCGATGCTGGCCGTCGCCGAAAACGGCGTGGCCGCCGCGATGTGGGCGGAAGGCGGCGCGGCGCTGCAGGTGAGCGTGTCCGATGCCAGCGGCAACTGGGGGCCGTTGCAGCGGCTGACGGAACACCTGAACGGCGCCGCCATCCAGTACCCGCCGCTCGCGGTCGATGCGGGCGGCAACGTGACGGCTGCGTGGCAGGACACCGGTTTGCCGGGTGCGTCGGCCGTCATCGCGGCCAGCTACCGGAAGGGCGCGTGGAGCGCGTCGACGGTGGCGCCGCAGAGTGCGTCGTGGCCCGCGCTGGCCGTCAACGCGACGGGGGCGATGGCGCTGCTCTGGCAATCGTACGTCGCGACGATCGGCAGCCAGGTACAGGCCAGCTTTTATACGCCGGGCACGTAAGCACCTCGCGTTGGGGAAATCGAAGGAGAAACCATGAAGCAAACCTTGTATTGCACCGTACGGACCGCGCTGGGTGTCACGGTCGCCGGCCTCGTGCTTGCCGCGTGCGGCTCGACGCAGATGAACATGGTCGACGTCCAGACATCGACCGCGAAGACGCTCGGGCTCGCGTCGTCGGACGAGATCACGATCGCCAACGTCCAGTACGGGAAGAAGGATGGGCTGGGCGGCCAGAAGGTGAGTTACGACGCGACGACCGGCAAGGGGCGGCGTTTCGGCTGTACGGTGTTCATGATTCCGGGGCTCACGCCGATCGATCGGCCGACGTACAACAACTGGGAATGCCATCCGCAACGCTGATGGCCGCGATGACGACCACGCCCGGCATCGGGCGTCGGTCGATCGCTTAGGGGACGATGCACCGCGCGGGCCTTGCGCTCGCGCAATTTGGTCCGATAATCGACGAACCGATTCTTCCTGTCCCGCCGGTTCGATAAAAAACTGTCATGGATCAAGCTGCATTTGTCCCTGTTTTCAAGTTCCGCACCATCGACTACCCCGAGCCGGACCGGTTCCACGTCTGGGTCAAGGACATGCTGTGCGACTACCGGCTCGATGACGACGGCGGCCACGGCGCATGCGATGCGGAAGCCAGCGGCGCGGCGCTCGGCCCACTGATCTTGTCGGGCCGGCACTGGCACTCGCGCGCGCCGACCTATACGGTCCGCCGCACGCCGCGGCGGATCCGGCTCGACGGGCAGGATTCGATTCGCTTCACGCTGCTGCGCGGCGGTCGGGTCGCGAGCCATACCGGCGGGCCCGAGCTGATCAAGGGCGCCGGCGACCTGTTCGTCTACGACGTCGCGCAGATCAACGACAGCAAGGTCGAGGCCGGCGACGTGATCAGCCTCGTCGTGCCCAGATACCTGCTGCCGAGCCATGCAGCGCAGATGCACGGCCAGACGCTGACGAGCGGCGTGGGCCGGCTGGTCGCCGACCAGATGCTGTCGCTGTTCCGGAACCTGCCGAACGTGCGCATGCAGGACGTGCCGAGCATCGTGCAATCGATGCTGTTGCTGCTGGCCGCGGTGGTGTCGCCGACCGCGCAGGCGTTGAACGACGCACGTGGCCCGATCGAACATGCGCTGGCCGACCGCGTGCGTCGCTACATCGACGTGCATCTGCTGGAGCCGGATCTCACGCCCGAACGGATCTGCCGCGACATCGGCGTGTCGCGGGCGCGGCTCTATCAGTTGTTCAAGGAAGAGGGCGGCGTGATGCGGCAGATCACGCGGCGGCGCTTGCGTCACGCGTACCACGTGCTCGGCGATCCGCAGCGCCGGCATCAGCGCATCGCGGAAATCGCCTGGGCGCACGGCTTTCCCGACGAGAAGTATTTCCACCGGCTGTTCAAGGCGGAATTCGGCCACACGCCGAAGGAGACGCTCGAGTGCGCGGCCGCGCCGATCCTGCTGCCGTGCGGCGCAACCGATGCGCGCTGGGGCGACGGCGGCCGGCTGGCGGGATGGACGCTGCCGTTCGGGGTGCTCACCAACTGAGCGCGTCATGCGCATACGCTGCTGGCGATGCCTCCGTCATCCATTTCGTCGAGCACGGCGCGTAAGTCGTCGATGGCCACCATCAGCTCGCGGACCTGCCGCAACGACGGGTACTGATGCAGCACGGCTTGCCATTGCGGCAATGTCAGCAGCGCGTGCCAGATGACGCCGAGGCCGTCCGGATCGGTATCCGGCCGTTGCGCGAGCGCGCTCGCGTATTCGAGGCTCGCCTGCGCGGACAGCAACTGCATCCGGCTTGCGGCGCCCAGCAGGCGCGGCGTGGTGTCCGCGGACGCGTCGCAGCAATACAGCACTTCGCGTGGCAGCGCCGCTTCGTCGGTCGTCAATGCATGCAGCGATGCGCCATGCACGTGCACCGTGCCCTGATGCGTCTCGAATGCATAGACCGTGTCGGGCGCGGCCTGCGCGAGCAGGTTCAGGCCGCGCAGCAGGCGCGGCAGATCGGTCGTCGCGGCATCCGCGGAGGCCTTCGCTTCGACCAGGAAGCGCACGTTCCATGCGGACGCCGGGTCGCTGCCCCGCGCGCGTTCGACCAGGATCGCGTCCCATTCGGTTTTCGCGCGATCGTGCCGGCCCGGGATCGACGAAGGCACGCGCATCGACGTGACCACGCGGTAGGTGCGCTGCTCGTCCACCGCGTCGAGCCTGCGCGCCAGCGCGTCGAGCGCCTGTGCCGCCAGCGCCTCGACGGCCGCGCCGCGCTGCTGGGACGCGGCGCCCTGCGCGACGGCGACGGTGCTGCCGACGAGCGGCCCCTGTCGGACCCACAGCGCGCGGTAGCGGCGGACGTCCTCGTCCGCGGCCAGCGCATCGAGCCGCAGCATGCGTTCGAGCGCGGGGCTGTCCTCGAGCCTGACGATGTCCTGCTCGAACGCTTCGTCGGTCGCCATCTCGGGCAGTGCGAGCAGTTGCGCGAGCGCCGCATGCAGTTCGGCCCACGACGCAGAGGTCGCGGCCGCATGCAGGCGCGCGAGGCCGTCGCGTTGCCATGCCTGCGCGCTGCGTTCGAGCTTGGCCGGGTGTGCGATCGCATTGACCGCCGAGTGCAGCGCGCGCCGGTCCTGCTCGGCGTGCGCGGCCAGCGATGCATATTCGCGCACGCTCGGCGCATCGTGCCGCAGCACCGACGCCTGAAAGGACGGATCGCCGGATACAGGATCCATCGCGTCGCGGATCATCCGCGCGAGCGCATCGATGAAGCGCTGCCGTAATGCCGCACCGGGCGCCTGGCCCTCGGTCTGCATCCGGCGCGCTTCCTCGATCACGATTGCGAGGGTGGTGGCCGGATTCGTGGTGTCGGTCAGCGACAACGTGCTGTCGAGCGGCGGCAGCCGGTAGCGGCGAGCGACGATGCGCAGGGTTTCGTCGAACAGGGCGGGAAGCAGTGTCAGCGACATGGCGGGTATCGGCGTGAAAGCGGTTCGCGTGCGCGGCCCTTGGGCCGCGAGCGCGATGATGTGCAACGTTATCACGGCGGGGCGCGGCGGATCGATCACGGGGCTGCGGTGGCGGTGCGAGACGCGACCGCATACGGCGTCAGCTGCGTCGGATGTCTTCGGTCAGTGCGTGTCTGTCTGCGCGTGCCGATCGGCATCGGCGTGGCTGGCGCCCGCCGGCCGCGATGACGTTGCCGTCGCGCAAGCCCGCGCAGCCACGCACCTGACCGTCACGCGGTCAACGTCACCGACAGGCTGCCCAGCTCGCCGAAGCGGACCGTCAGCGCATCGCCGAGCGGCACGTCGATCGCGCCCGCGTACGAACCGGTCGTCACGATCTGCCCGGCGCGCACCGCGTCGCCGCGCGACGCGAGGAAATTGACGAGCCATACCAGCGGCTGCAGCGGATCGCCGTCCGGATGGCGGCCATCGATCGTGCGGTTCAGCGCGCCTTCGAACGACAGCGCCAGCGTCGCGAGCGGCACGTTCAATCCGTCGGGCACGACCGGGCCGACACACAGCCCCTGGTTGAATTGCCCATCGGCCAGCAGCTCGAACTTCGACGCGCGCGCCGGCTCCGCATAGCGGCAGCCGAGCACCTCGAGCACGATGCGCACTTCGCGGATCGCCGCGCGCACGTCGCCTTCTTCATAGGGCTGCTCGCGTGCCGGCAGGTCGCGATCGAGCACGAACGCGATTTCCGGCTCGATCCGCACGATCGGGCCGCCGACGACGCGATACGGCGCATCGGCTTCGCGGATCGTCGACGCGAAGATCGGCGCGAGGATCACGCGGTCGGGCGGCGGCAGCGCGCATTTCCATCCGCCGACGGGTTCGCCGAGCAGGTCGGCCACGCGCTGCTGGATCGCGAGTGCGGTGTCGACGTCCTCGGGGCGCAGCGCATCGGGCAACAGCGGGCCGGGCGAGCCGGCATGGCGGGCGGCGACGAGATGCTGGGCGGCGCCGTCCACGCGTTCGATAGTCGTTGTCATGTCGGTTGAGCGAGTTGAAAGTGGGGCCGGCAAAAAAGGGCCGGACGAAAGTCGCATGGTCGATGATAGCGCCTTCGGCGCGATGGCTGCTCGAAAGCCCCTTCGGCGGACCGGCTGTCGGCTGCGGTTCCGGGCGTCGCCGAAAACGCGATGACCGAGCTCACGTCGCGTCGCTTTGCCGCATGCGCGGCTCCGGCCGGGCTTGACGATCGTCAACGTCCGTCGCCGTCGCCGGCCGATGATGGTGTCATGGCCGAGCGCGATGGGGCGCGCGGCAGTTCACCCAGCGAGGTTCGCATGTACAAGAAGATCATGGTGGCCGTCGACGGCAGCGCTTCGTCGAAACAGGCGCTTGCCGAGGCCGTGAAGATGGCGCTCGCCGGCGATACGCACGTCAGCGTCGTGTATGTGGTCGACAAGTCGGTGCTGTTCACGTACGCAGGCCGTCTCGATCCGCATGCGCTCGTCGAGGAAATCCGCGACGAGGGGCGCAAGGTGCTGCGCGAAGCCGAACAGATCGTCGCGCTGGCCGGCGCGAAAGGCGAGGCCGAACTCGTCGATACCGAGAGTATCGGCGAGGACATCGCGGAACGCCTGCAACGCTATGTGAGGGAGCGCGGCATCGATCTCGCGGTGGTCGGCACGCACGGACGCCGCGGCCTGCGGCGCATGCTGCTCGGCAGCGTCGCCGAGCGCTTCGTGCGCGGTTCGAATTGCCCGGTGCTGCTGATTCGCGGCGACGACACCGACGAGCCGGCCGCTGCCGCAGCAGCCTGACGCGGCGGCACGCGATGATACGTCGCCAGTACCGCATCGTCGTCGCGGCGATTGCCGTGTTCGTGTCGCTCGTGGGGATGATGGCCGTCGTGACGGGGCTGCTGTTCGACGAAGCGATGGCGCTGCGCGGCGGCGCCATCGCGTTGATCGTCGGCGTGGCCGGCTTCGTCGTGATGCTCAATCCGGGCGCGAAAGGCGAGGAGTGACGCGGGGGGCCGCATCTCGCGCGTGTGCGTCAACCCGGTCGCACAGGCTTCGCGCAGGCCGTTTCCGACCGCACGCGCTTCTGTCAAACTGGCGCCCATGAAACCGCGCCTCGCTTCACCGCCTTCCCCCGATTCCGCGCCTGCGCCCGCAGGCTTTCCCGACGCCGACGAACTGGCCGCGCTGCGCGCGTGGTACGCGGGCATGACCGTGCGCCAGGCCGTCGAGCGCTACCTGCCCGATCGCCTCGGCGAAGGGCGGTCGGCGCGCGGCGCGATCGGCGCGATTCGCCGCCGCCTCGTGCGCGTCGCGCGGCAGGCCGGCCGGGCCGATCTCGCGGAACGGCTCGGCCATGCCGACGGTGAGCGTTTACGGGAGGCAAAAGCCGCGGCCGAAGCGATCGGCCTGCTGCGTCATGCGCGTGCGCCAATCCCGCAGATCAGCGACGACGTGGGTCTGTGGCTGCCCGCCCGCGCGGTCGTCGCGCTGCGTGCGCATGGCATCGCGACGCTGGCCGACCTGACGGTGCGGATTCCGCGCCGGCGCCAGTGGTGGCGCGCGATCGCGGGCCTCGGCGCGGCCGGTGCGCGGCGCATCGAGGCATTCTTCGCCGGGCATCCGGACCTGACCGAACGGGCGCGCGCACTGATCGCCGCGACGCCGCGCGGCAGCATCGTGCCGTGGGAGCAGCTGAAGCTGCCGCACGAAGTCGACGGCTCGGCCGGCACGTTCCGCGCGCCGCGCGCGACCAGCACGCTCGACGCGGACAACGACTACGCGGCCGTGCACGCCTGGCTGTCGCTGCACGAATCGGCCGCGACGCGGCGCGCATACCGGAAGGAGGCCGAGCGGCTGATCCTGTGGGCAATCGTCGAGCGCGGCCGCGCGTTGTCGTCGCTGACGACCGAGGATGCGGTCGCCTATCGCGCGTTCATCCGGCGCCCGACACCGCACGAACGCTGGGTCGGGCCGGTGCGGCCGCGCGGCGCGCCCGACTGGCGGCCGTTCTCGGGCGCGCTGTCCGCGCGGTCGGCGGCGTATACGTTGTCGGTACTCGGCGCGCTGTTCCGCTGGTTGATCGAACAGCGCTACCTGCTCGCGAATCCGTTCGCGGGCGTGAAGGTGCGCGACACGGGCGGCGCGAACGCGCTCGACACGTCGCATGCGTTTACCGAAGGCGAGTGGCTGCTGGTCCGCACGATCGCCGACGGGCTCGAGTTCCAGAAGCGCACGCCGGCCGGCGCGCCGCAGCCGGGCTGGACGCCGGCAGCCGCGCAACGGCTGCGCTTCATCCTCGATTTCGGCTACGCGACCGGGCTGCGCGCGAGCGAGCTGGTCGGCGCGACGCTCGGCGGCATCGAGACCGACGCGCACGGCGACGCATGGCTGAAGGTGATCGGCAAGGGGAGCAAGGCCGCACGCGTCGCGCTGCCGCCGCTTGCGCGCTCGTCGCTCGATCGCTATCTGGTCGCGCGCCGGCTGCCGGTGACACCGGTGCGCTGGCGGCCCGATACACCGCTGATCGCGAGTCTCGCGGAAGACGGCGCAGCCGCGATCACGAGCGTGCGGCTGTGGAAGGTGATGCAGCGTTTCTTTGCGCAGACGGCCGATGCCGTCGAGGCCGATAACCCGGCGCTCGCGCAGAAGCTGCGCCAGGCGAGCCCGCACTGGATGCGGCATACGCATGCGACTCACGCACTTGCGCGCGGGGCGGAGCTGACGACGGTGCGCGACAACCTGCGGCATGCGTCGATCTCGACGACGTCGATCTATCTGCACGGCGACGATGTGAAGCGCGCGCGGCAGATGTCGAGCGCATTCGCGGCCGACAAGTAAGCGGATCGCGCGGCGGCACACCTGCGCGCTTGCGCGAGCCGATCAGGCCGGTCAGTCGCCGGCCGGGTCGTCGCGTTCCGCCGCCACGCGTGCGAGCCATTCCGCGTAACTCGAGGCGACGCGCTCGCGCAGCTCGTCGTCATGCCACACGCGGATCACCTGGCCGGCCACGCCGCCTTCCGCGGGATCGAGGTCGATGCACAGATGATTGCCGTTGCCGTCGTGCGTGAACGGAATCCACTTGAGGTTGTACCAGTCGTCGCGGATGCCGGCGTCGGGCTCCGACGTCATTTCGTCGAAGTCGCCGCCGGTAACGAGTTTCCGCCAGATCGACCATTGCGCGACGATCTCCTGCGCGCTGAGCAACGCGTCGCTTTCGGTGAAGACGGCGTCCGGATCGGCTTGCCCGTCGTGCAGCCGGAGGCTGTCGATCACGTCGTCGGGCAGCATCGCACCCAGTGCGGCATGCAATTCGGCAAGCACATGATCGTCGGCCGGTCCGTTCAGGCCGCCCGGCAAGCTGGCGGGATGGGCGGCGATCGCGTGTTCGATGCGTTTCCACGTGTCGCGAACATCAGGCGTCGCCGTGCCGGCAACCGGTGCGTCGGGGGAGGGTGCGGCCTGCTGCGGCTGCGCCGGAACGTTCGCGGTTTCGTCCGCCGTCACGCCGGTGGGCGACGTGCGCGTGCCGGTGCCGTCCAGCCGCAGGAACAGGACGGGCGTCCCGGCCGGTAGCACATCGACGCCCGCCGGGATCGCGACGAGCACATCGGCTTGCGCGACACCGCGAATCGGCCCGTCACCCTGGAACGGCAGCAGGCGGACGCGCGATTCGCCGCGCTCGGTGGCGGACAGGTTGCCCCATCGCATCCCGTTGCCTTCGGCATCGGGTTCGACGTCGTGCGCGGTCAGTGCGGTTTCCCAGTACGGCCCCGGCGCCGCGACATGCTCCAGAGAATCGAGCACGTGCGGGACGATCGTGTGCAGCAGCACGGCGACGCCGCTCGTATGTCCCGGCAGGTTGACCAGCACGGCCTGGTCGTAGCTGACGAATGCCTCGGTGCGGTAGGCGACGCCGGACGGCATGGGGGTTTCGACGGTCCACTTCGTCGGCGGCGAACGGTTGTCGCTTCGCCCGATATTGAACCGCTCGCCGGGTGCCTGCTTGATCGCGATCCGTTCGGAACTGTTCGGATACATCGTCTGCGCATTCAGGCCGCGAATCCCGAACGGCGCGCCGGCCGGCAACCCGGCACCGACGATCAGGTCGTAGCGGCCGGAAAGCGCGCCCAGCTGCTGCCTGAATTCCCGTTCGTTGCGCTCCACGTCGGACGACCACGGAAACGACGCGTGCAGCGGCAGATATTCGACCGCCGGGACGTCATAGCCCCATTGCCGCAGCACCGCGCGCAGATACGGGCCCATCGAGTCGAATCGTTGCCAGGGCTCGCGCGCGTGACCCGGCGGCACCCCATCGTAGCCGGCGATCACGACGCCGACACGCGGCCGCTTCGTGACGGCAACGTCGCGCACACCTGCCGCGATCAGCGCCGCCTGTCGTGCAGGCGTGATCCGCGACCCTTTCGCGAGGAGCAGCTGTCCTTTCCGGAACTCACTGCCGATGGCGATCACGTGTTGTCCTTGCGCCAGCGGCGCATGAAACCGCAGGCGTGCGCCCGTGTTCGAGTCGATCCACTGATGCTCGGCTTTCGGCGCAACCGTGTCGGCGTGATCCGGCATCGCGACGTATGCCGGAATGCTGGCCGCTTGCCGTTCGCCGAGCGCGCGGGCGGCTGGGCTGGCCGTGCGCGACGCCAGTTCGCCCAGCGCGACCTTGCAGTCGAGCTCGACGGGTTCGCGGCCAGAAGCGGTTGCCGTATCGGCCGCACGCAGCGCGTAGCCGTCGCAGGCGGCCAGCGGAACGGACGGAACGTCGTCCGGTGCGAGGATGTCCTCCGCCGTGACGCGCAATGCCGCTTCGTCGATCGCGATCGACTCGCTCAGCATCGCACCGGGAACGAGACGCCGGCATGGTTCATAGGCCTGCCTGAGCCATGCGGGATAGTGGGCGGGTACGCTCATCGGGTTCCTCGTCGTGAAGCGCCATTGGACGATTCATCGCGCTGCGATGTAACTGTCAGGTGTGTCAGGAGATTGTCGGCCAGCGAAGTGGGCCCGTGCGGCAATACGCTTTCCGTCGACGAATCGATGACGCGCCGCAGCGCATCTGCCGATGGAGCGGAACGGTCGGTGCACATGACGGTCATAAATTTTTTTCGCAAGGAGCAGTGAATGGCATCGAGCCAGGGCACGGTCGATTTCATCGTCGAGCAGATCGCGGCGGCCGGTACGGTATCGGCCCGCAAGATGTTCGGAGAATACGGCATCTATTGCGACGGCAGGATGGTCGCGCTCGTCTGCGACGACCGGCTGTTCGTCAAGCCGACGCCGGAAGGGCGCGCGTATCTCGGCGCCTGCGAAGAAGCGCTGCCGTATCCGACCGCGAAGCCGCACCTCGTCATCGCCGGCGATCGCTGGGACGACCGCGAATGGCTGTCCGCACTGATCCGGATCACCGCCGCGCAATTGCCGATGCCGGTGAAGCGGAGCCGATAGCGGCAGCGTGACATGCAGGCGTATTCTGTGACACATGCGCGCGACCATCGCGCGGCAGGGAGTACAAGAATGGAGACATCCGGACATCCGCGCGGCCGGTGGCATGCCCGCCGCGCGTGGCAAGCGTTCGTCGCGGCCCTGTGTGTCGGCTGGAGCGCTTGGTCGTTCGGCGCGGACGGCGCGAACGGCGCCGCCGCGTTGCTCGATCGCTATCGCAGCCTCGGCGCGCAACTGAAGGACAACGCGTTTCACCGGCCGCTCTACCTCGAATCGGCAGAGGCGTCGTCGTCGCTGAAGGGCGACATCTACGCGGTGGTCGACTATCCGTTCGCGGTCGTGAACGGCCAGTTCAACGACCCCGCGCAAGGCCCCGCGAACTGGTGCGCGGTGCTGATCCTGCACCTGAACACGAAATACTGTCATGCGTCGAGCGGCAGCAACGGCCCGGTGCTCGACGTGAACCTCGGCCGCAAGATCCAGCAGCAGTTGTCGGATACCTATCGCGTGCAGTTCCGCTATCGCGTGGCGGCCGCGACATCCGACTATTTCCAGGTCGACCTGACCGCCGACAGCGGCCCGATGGGTACGAAGGATTACCGGATCGCGCTGGAGGCCGTGCCGGTCGGCGCGTCGCGCACGTTCCTGCACCTCACGTATTCGTATGGCTTCGGCGCGGTCGGCCGGATGGCGATGAAGACCTATCTCGCGACGGTCGGCAGCGAGAAGGTCGGGTTCACGAACGTCGGCGCATCGGCCGCGCAGCCGCAGTACGTCGGCGGCGTGCGCGGGCTGCTGGAGCGCAACACGATGCGCTACTACCTCGCGATCGACACGTATCTCGCGACGCTCGACAAGCCGCTCGACCAGCGCCTCGCGCGCTGGTTCGACGCGACCGAGCAGTATCCGCAGCAACTGCACGAAGTCGAGCGCGGCGCGTATCTGCAGATGAAAGCGCAGGAGGTGCAGCGGCAGCAGGCGGCGCGCTGACGGTGCGATCCGTCGCCGTGCTGCCCTGCATCAGTTCGACGCGCCGCCGACCGTGCGGATGCTGTGCCATTGCCCCTGTTCGACGCGGAACAGCGTGTACGGCGGCTTGATCAGGTCGCCGCGCTCGTCGAACGAGATCTTGCCGGTCACGCCGGTCACCGACACGCCCGGCAGGCTCGCGACGACCTTGCCGCGATCGAGCGAATCGGCCTTGCGGACGGCCGCGATCATCGCGAGTGCCGCGTCGTACGCGAACGGCGCATACAGCTCGACGTCCTGGTTGAAGCGCGCCTTGTAGCGCTGCGCGAACGCGACGGCGGACGGCAGCTTGTCGAGCGCGGGGCCGGGCTCCAGATCCTGCGTGCCTTCGCCCGAGGTGCCGGCAATCTTCAGGAATGCGTTGCTTTTCAATGCGCCCGCGCCGAACAGCTGCGCCCGGATGCCGAGCGAGCGCATCTGCTTGACGAGCATCGCGCCTTGTTCGTCGAGCCCGCCGAAGAACAGCAGGTCGACGTTGTTGCTCTTCATCGTCGTCAGGATGCCGCGGAAATCGACGGCCTTGTCGTTCGTGTATTCGCGGCCGACGATGCTGCCGTGCGCGTCCTTCACGCCTTTCTCGAACGCGTCGGCCAGCCCCTGGCCGAACGCGGTGCGATCGTCGATGATGCCGATCCGCTTCGCCTTCAGTTGCTCGACCGCGAAGCGGCCGGCCACCACGCCGCCGACGCCGTCGTGCCCCATCGTGCGGAACACGTTCTTGAAGCCTTGCATCGTCAGTTGCGGATTGGTCGAGCCCGGCGTGATCATCGCGACGTTCGCCTGCTTGTAGACGGCCGACGCGGGAATGCTGCAGCCCGAGTTGTAGTGGCCGATCACGCCGACCACGCCGTCGTCGACGAGCTTCTGCGCGACCTGGATCGCGATGCGCGGATCGGCCTGGTCGTCCTGCACGTCGAGCACGAAGCGCACCGGCTTGCCGCCGATGGTCGGATGCTTGGCGTTTTCCTCGTCGAGTGCGAGCTGCGCACCGTATTGCAGATCCTTGCCGACGCGCGCGACCGGCCCCGTCAGCGGGCCGGCGAAGCCGATCTTGACGGTTTCCGGGTCCGCGGCCTGCGCGATCCCGGAAGCCGTGCCGATCGAGCAGACGGCCAGCCATACCAGCCAGTGACGACGATTCATGATGCCTCTCCTTGCGTGGGTGGAAGTCGTGGCGCGCGTCAGAATCGCGCGGCCCGGTACGGCGTGAGGTCGAGCGGCGGTGTGCGCCGGGCGACGAGGTCGGCGACGATCTGCCCGGTGATTCCGGCGAGCGTCACGCCGAGATGCTGATGGCCGAATGCGTGGATCACGCGTGCGCTGTGGCGTGCGTGGCCGATGACGGGCACGCCGTCGGGCAGCGTCGGCCGGAAGCCGAGCCAGCTGCGCGTCGGCGTGCCGAGCGACGGCACGGCTTCGTGTGCGGAGCGCGTGAGCAGCGCGACGAGCGACGGGTTCATCGGCGCGTCGAAGCCGCCGAGTTCGACGGTGCCGGCCGCGCGCAGCCCTTCGTCGAGCGGTGTCATGTAGAAGCCGCGCTCGGCCCAGCCGACCGGCCGCGTGACGATCGGATCGGGCGCGCCGAACTGCACGTGATAGCCGCGCTCGGTATCGAGCGGCACCGCGTCGCCGCACGCGGCCGCGAATTCGCGCGAGCGGGCGCCCGCGGCGATGACGACGTGATCGAACGCGCGCACCGTGCCGGCCGCCTGCACGTTCACGCTGTCGCCGGCTGGCGCGATCCGCTCGACGCGGGCGCGTTCGAGCGTCGCGCCGCCAGCGGCGAGTTGCGCGAACAGTTCGCCGAGAAAGCCGTGCGGATCGGAGAAGTGCCAGCTGCCGACGAACAGCACGCCGCGCGCGAAGATCGGTGCAAGCGCGGGCTCGAGCGCGCGGATCGCGCTCGCGTCGAGCGTCTCGAACGGCACGCCGAGCCGGCGCCGCAGCGCGAGCGACGGCTGCGCGGCATCGAACGACGCCTGCCGCGCGTACAGGTACAGGCATTCGCGCGGCCGCACGAACGCCGCGAGCCGCGCCGACGCGAGCAGTGGCGCATAGGCGTCGGCGGCGCGCGACAGCAGCGCGGCCAGCGCGCTCGCGCTGCGCGCGTGGCGCGCGGGCGTCGATGCGAGCAGGAACCGCGCGAGCCACGGCGCGCCGTGCAGCAGGTAGGGCCAGCGGATGCGCAGCGGGCTGTCGGCGGCGAACAGGAAGTGCGGCATGTTGCGGAACACGGACGGGCCGTTCACCGGCACGCAGCCGTAGGGCGCGAACGTCGCGGCATTGCCGAACGACGCGCCTTCGCCGACACCGGCCGGATCGAACAGCGTCACGCGATGCCCGTCGCGCTGCAGCCATGCCGCCGCGCCGAGCCCGATGAAGCCTGCACCCACGATGGCGACATTCGCCATGACGCTTCCCCTCCGATCCACATGATTCACACAAAGCTGCGATTAAGAATCACACAGTATTTTTTTGTGTGCAATCAAAAAGCGATTGTGTGGTGCTGGTGTTTACCCGGTTTCAGCCTATTGATTCTGCAGACTTTTTCGCAATGGTTTGACGGGGTGGGGATGTCATATACAATCGCTGGGCAAGCCAAAATGGCAGACAAACGCTTTTTGTGTGGTCACGGGCGACAAATGGCATCAGACAAACTTTCCGGCGAGCGTGACAGCGGCCTGCCGGCGCAGACGAAGCGGCCGACTTATGTCGAGGTATCGAGCTCGATCGAGGCGGAAATCCGCAACGGCACGTATCCGCCGGGCAGCCGCCTGCCGCCGCAGCGCCAGCTCGCGACCGAGCTCGGCATCAACGTGTCGACGGTGTCGCGTGCATATAAGGAGCTGCAGCTGCGCGGCCTCGTGATCGGCAGCAAGCGGCGCGGCTCGCTCGTCACCGGCGGCGCGATGCCGAGCATCGCGCCGGCCCGCGCGTCGCTCGCGGCCGGAAACGGCGTGATCGACCTGACCGTCAACCGCCCGGCCACCGGCGAATTTCTCGCGAGCCTCGCGCAGACGTTCGGCACGCTGCCGAGCGACCCGCGGTTCGCCGCGCTGCAGGAATACCAGCCGCCGCAGGGCCCCGACTGGGCGCGCGCGGCGGGTGCGCAGTGGCTCGCCGCGCCCGGCTTCACGCCGTCGCTTGACCAGGTGGTCGTCACGAGCGGCGCGCAGCACGGGCTGTATGCAGTGCTGAACAGCCTGATCGGCACCGGCGGCGTGATCGTCGCCGATCGCCTCACTTACTACGGCCTCAAGGCGCTCGCGCCGGTGTTCCAGTTCGAGATCGTCAGTGCGCCGGCCGACGACGACGGCCTGCTCCCCGAGGAGATCGAACGAATCTGCCAGCGCATGCCGGTCAAGGCGATCTTCGTCGTGCCGAACCTGCAGAATCCGACCGTGACGACGATGAGCCTCGCGCGCCGGATGGCGCTCGTCGACATCGCCCGCCGCCATCACGTGACGATCATCGAGGACGACGTATACGGGCCGCTCGTGCGCGACCGGCTGCCGGCGATCGCGGGGCTGTGTCCCGAGCTGACGTTCCATATCGGCGCGACGTCGAAGATCCTCGCGCCGGGGCTGCGCCTTGGCTACCTGAGCTGCCCGCGCGACAGCGTCGCATTGTGCGCGGAGGCCGTGCGCACGACCGCATGGATGCCGGCGCCGACGTCGATGCTGATCGCGACGGTATGGATCGAGGACGGCACCGCCGAGCGGATCATGGCCGCGCAACTCGCGGAGATCCGCGCACGCGTCGATCTCGCACGGGAGCTGTTGCCGGCCGGGCAGTTGAAGTCGGACCCGGCGTGCATGTTCGTGTGGCTGCGGCTGCCGCCGCCGTGGCGCGCCGACGATTTCGCCGCGAATGCGAAGGCGCGCGGCGTGATCGTGATGCCGTCGTCGACGTTCGCGGTCGACCGCGCGGAAATCGAGCACGGCGTGCGCATCAACCTCGCGTGCCCGGCCACGCGCGACGAGCTCGTCAACGGGCTGCGGATCCTGTCCGGCACGCTGAAGGACCGGCCGCGCGCGCTGTTCGGGTCGATCTGACGGCTGCCGCTCAATCGAGCAGAGCCGCGACGACGTCGACGATCCGCTGCAGCAGCGCTTCGTCGTAGGGCAGCCACGGCACCGCGCGCAGCGGTGACGGCGGCGGCTCGATCGCGGCATCGACGGGCTCGCCGTCGCGCGTCACGCGGCCGGTCGCGCAATGCACCGACCACGCGCCGACCCGCACGTGGCGTTCGTCGATCGTGATCTTCCCCTGCGCAACCGGTTCGGCGAACACGAGCGACAGCACGTGCTTGCGATGCCGCGCCATCACGCCGAGCGGCAGATCCGACAACCGGTCAAGGCGCTGCCGGCGTTCGGATTCGAGGTCGCGCAGGCGGACCGGGTCCGCCGCAAGCGAAGCGGTCGCCGCGTGTGTCGCGTCGTCGTCGAGCGCGAACGCGGCCACGCTGACGAGCAGGTCGACCGCGCGTGCCACTTCGGAAAACACGACCGCGTCGATCTCGCCGATCGGCAGCGGCACCCAGCGCCGGTCGTGCCGGCGTTCGAAGTACAGCCGGCGTGACGTGCCGTGGCCCTCCGCGCCGGGATAGAGCCGCGCATCGACGAGGAAGGTCGCGCGCACGTCGCCGAATTCGCGGGCGAGCCCGTCGTCGTATGCGCGGATCGACCAGCCTTCGCGGCGCGCGACGCCGAGCAGCGGCCGGCTCGACAGCACGTGACCTTCGAACATCGCGGAATCGCTGGCCGACGCGTCGCTGTCGGCCGGCACGTAGTACTCGCGGAACGCCTGCCTGACCGGCTGCCGGAGCGTGCGGCCGACAATCGCGCGCTGCCACGCGAGCCGCTCGTCCGCGTCGGCCAGCAGCGGATGCCAGAGCCGGATCTCGCAGTCGTCGGCGAGATCGCACGCGTGCCCGGCCGCGTCGCGCAGCAGGACCTTGCCTTTCGCGATGTCGGGGATGAACGATTGCGTCGATCCATCGCGGCCGCGCGCTTGCCAGATCATCCGCGCGGAGAACGCGGCGCCGGCCGGCGCATCGACGAGCCGCTCGCGCCATTCCGCCTGGCCAAGCGACATCGGCTGCCAGAAGCCAGCTTCCATGCACGTGGCGAGCATCGCAAGCTGCTTCTTGTCCGGTTTCGCATCGAGCGTCATGCGCAGCGCGGTGCGCGGCCGCTCGCCCAGCGCGCGTTCGGCCGGCTTCAGGTTGCGCGCGAGCTTCTTCTGCACACCGGCGTGACGCACCGTGGCCAGCGCGTCGCGCAGCGCGCGCACGCCCTCGGGCGTCGGGATCGTCTCGACCGCGTGGCCGAGCGCGATCGCGAGCGACTGCGACGGTGCCGTCTTCGCGGTTGTCGGCGCGACGCATACGCCGGTCAGCAGCGGCCCGATCAGCGGGCGCAGCCACGCTTCGTCGCGATAGGCGGCCACCCGCGCGGCGCGCGCGACGACCTGCGCGTCGTCGGTCGTGAACGCGCGATCGGCTTCGTACGGCACGGCGCCGGCATGCAGCGCGGCGACCCGTTGCGCGGCCTCGGTCAGCGCGTCGCGCGCGAACGCGACGTATGCGGCGTCTTCCGCGAGCGTAACGGCCGGATCGCTGGAGTCGAGCCACAGCCGCTTCGGCGCGAAATAGCCGTCGTTCGTCGCGGCCAGCGCGAGCAGCGCGGCCGCGCCGAGTTCGGGCAGTACGTCGAGTTCGCGTACGCGAAACGGCGAGCCCGCGAGCGCCTGCGCATAGGCCTCGTGTCGTGCCGAGAAGTCGCGGCGGCCGGCGAACCAGTCGAGCGCATACGCGCCATACGCGGACGTCGCGCCGATCTCGTCGTTTTCCGGCTCGCCCGCGATGCGCGCGAGCTCGGCCTGCAGCGCGGGAGACGGCAGCGCATCGAGGCAGGGCAGGTCTTCCAGCGCGCGTTTCCATCCGCCGGGCGGAATGTCGCGGAACAGTTCGAGCGCGGCATCGGCGTCGACGAGCGGCACGAGGCCGAGCGCATCGATCTGCCCGCGCAGCCAGCGCGCGAATTCGGCGCGCGGGTCGTCGTACGCGTGATCACGCAGCATGATCTCGTGCTCGACGCGACGCAGCGCCGGCCAGACGGTACCGAGCGTGTGTGCATCGAGCGCCGACAGGTCGATCGGCGCGCCGGTGAAGCGTGGATGGGCGGCCGTGCCGGTCAGTCGCGCGACGAGCCGCGCGGCGAGGTCGCGATCAGTCATCTGCGGTTTCCTTGCCGGCGGCGCGCGATTCGCGGTCGGTCGTAACGTTCTGACACCATTTCATTATCTGTACTTGTCGGGCAGCGCGGACTGCGCTGCCAGGGTGGGCTGCGGGTTCGATCGTGTGCGGCACGAGCCTGACTCCGGCAATGAATATCGGGCGGTCGCACAGTATTGCACCCCCATTGAGACAGTCGGACGAATGTCCGTGCGGCGGGCGTTCCGGGCCGATCCGGCTACGTCGAGCCAGGTTTCCGGCCGCCCGGCCATTTCATAAGACGTACAGTTTTCCCGCCATGCGCGATTCGCGCCGAACTGTACTCTTGTTCGCGTGGTCGATGTGTGTACTCGCCGTCAACTGTTCTGCTCTTAAGATTCCATCATCAAGTGCACAGTGCCGCAGATCCAGGCGTACCGGAACCCTGTCGGCGCATCTTCAAGAGAGAGCCAGTGCGATGGAAAAGGCAAAACCGGAGGGAAAGATCAGGAATCACGACGGCCCGGGCGGCAGGCGAAACACGTGCGTGCGGAACGCACACGGCAGGGCAGCGCGGCGGCACATGCCGGCGGGAGACGCACGATGAAACTCTATGAAAAACTCGCGGACGATATCGAGCGCCTGATCCGCCAGGGCGTGTACCGGCACGGCGACCGGATTCCGTCGGTGCGGCAGGCAAGCCAGCAGCACCGGATCAGCATCACGACCGTGCTGCACGCGTATCTGCTGCTGGAAAGCCGTGGGCTGCTCGAAAGCCGCCCGCAGTCGGGCTATTTCGTGAACCTGCGGCGCGACGACAGCCACGCGCCGGTGCGCGAGCTGCGGCCGTCGAAGCCGATCGCGATCTCGTCGTCGGTCGACGTGAGCCGGCTCGTGCTGTCGACGCTGCGATCGATCGGCACCGACGACGCGGTGCCGCTCGGCTCGCCGTACCCGGACCCGAGCCTGTTCCCGTTCGAGAAGCTGAATCGCTATGCGTACGCGGCCGGCCGCGACAAGTCGCTGTGGGGCGTGACCGACGGGCTGCCGCCGGGCCATCCGCGGCTGATCCGGCAGATCGCGCGCCGCTACCTGGAAAACGGGATGTCGGTGGACCCGAACGAGATCATCGTGACGGTCGGCGCGACGGAGGCGATCAACCTGTGCCTGCAGGCGGTGGCGAAGCCGGGCGACACGATCGCGGTGGAGTCGCCGACGTTCTACGCGATGCTGCATGCAATCGAGCGAATGGGGATGAAGGCGATCGAGGTCGCGACGCATCCGGAATACGGGATCGACATCGCGGCGCTGGCCGCGATCGCGAAGTCGCAGCCGATCGCGGCATGCATGGTGATGCCGAACTTTCAGAACCCGCTCGGCTTCCAGATGCCCGACGAGCGCAAGCGCGAACTGGTTGAGTTCGCAACGAAGACGGGTATGCCGATCATCGAGAACGGCGTGTACAACGAACTGTATTTCGGCGATACGCATCCGAGTTCGCTGAAGTCCTACGACCGGACCGGTGTCGTGCTGCATTGCTCGTCGTTCTCGAAGAGCCTGACGGCCGCGTACCGGATCGGCTGGGCGCTGCCGGGCCGCTATCGCGATCAGGTCGAGAAGCTGAAGTTCCTGAATACGCTCGCAACGCCGTCCCTGCCGCAGCTGGCGATCGCGGAGTTTCTCGAACGCGACGGCTACGAGCATCATCTGCGGCGTCTGCGCAAGGCGTATGCGCAGCAGGCGAACCTGATGCGGGCGATGGTGTCGCGGTTCTTCCCGGAAGGCACGCGCATGTCGAGCCCGGCCGGCGGCTACGTGCTGTGGGTCGAGTTGCCCGCGCAGGTCGATGCGATGCGGCTGTACCAGCTCGCGCTGGAGCAAGGGATCACGATCGGGCCCGGCTACATGTTCTCGATCACCGACAACTATCGGAACTTCATCCGGTTGAACTACAGCAGCCCGTGGTCGCCGGAGATCGAGCAGGCGGTGATCGCGGTCGGGAAGCTGGCTGCGGCGTGCATGCGGTGAGCGGGCGGGCGACGCGAGTCGCGGGCGGTGGGACCTGCCGCGTGGCGACTCAGGTCGTTCAAGCCCAACCGGCTTCCGAAAACGACCGTGCCGCCGATCGTAGCCAACGGCAGAAGGCGTCGACTGGCGGCCGCGCGGTGGCCGCGCGCGTCGTCAGCAGATGGTAGCTGTAGGGTCCCGGCACCGGGTTGCCCGGTGCAATGGCCAACAGCCCCTGCCTGACCGCATCGGCGGCGAGGACATCCGACGCCACGGCCACGCCTTGGCCCGCTATCGCGGCATCGAGCGTGAGATAGGTATGCGAGAAGCTCGGCCCTTGTCGCAACCGGGCCGCGCCGGCGTGCACGTCCTGCATCCGGCACCAGCGCACCCAGTCCACCTGCTCCGGAATGCGGGCCTCGTATTCGTCATGCAGCAATGTTGCACGCAACACATCGTCCACGGTGTGCAGCGGCGCGCATATCGACGGCTGCCCGACCGCCAGGAACGTCTCCGACATCAGCTTTTCCGCAACGAGCCCCGGATAGGGGCCCAACCCCAGGCGGATCGCGACGTCCACGCGCTCGCGGCTGAAGTCGATGGCCGGCACCGAGGCCAGCAGGCGCACCTCGATGTCGGGATGCAACTGCCGGAACTCGCCCAGCCGCGGCATCAGCCAACGTGTCACGAACGACGGCATCGCGGTGACCGTCACCTCGGGGGAATCCGCAGCTTGCCGGATGCCGAGCGACGCGCGCTCGAGCTCGTCCATCAAGCGCTCGATTTCGAGGAAGTACCGCCGTCCGATGTCCGTCAGCTGGACGGACCGGGCGCCGCGCATGAACAACGGCGTTCCTAGCCACTCCTCGAGTAGCCGCACCTGATGTCCCACTGCACCGGACGTGACGCATAGCTCTTCACCCGCACGGGCGAAGCCGCCATGGCGCGCAGCCGCCTCGAATGCGCGTACGGAGAGCAGGGGCGGAAGTTGTCGCGGCATGACTCAGTTAAATTCAGGCTCAGTATGTAAATGTTTGATTTGTCGCGCCGGAAATGCGTGCTTAATCTGGACGCCTCACATCACGAGGCTCAGAAATAGTGGGCCATGCCATTTCCGGAGTCAACATGGATCTAAGCATTCACGGCGAGCCGAATCCCGCGCTCGCTCCGTCGTTTCGAAAGGTGCTCGTTCCCTGGGCGGTCCAGGGCGGGCTCAATCCACCGGTCATCACGCACGCGCAGGGGTGCTACTTCTACGATGCGAACGGCAAGCGCTATCTGGACCTCACCAGCGGCTATGTCGCGGTGTCGTTGGGTCACGGCCATCCGAAGGTGGTCCGGGCGATCCAGGCGCAGGCCGGGCGCATGTGCTGGGTCGCATCCAGCTACTTCAACGACGTGCGCGCCGAATATGCCGCACTCCTGAACAGCGTTTCGCCGTGGCCGGAGGGACTGCGCGTGCACTTCACCTGCGGCGGCGCCGAGGCGAACGACGACGCGGTGAAGATCGCGCGGCTGGTGACACGCAGGCCCAAGGTGCTGACGGCTCATCGGTCGTATCACGGCAGCACCATCGGCGCGAGCGCGATGACGGGCGTGGACCGCTGGCGCGATCCTTTTCCGGCGCTTCCGGGCATGGTGAAGTTCTTTGCGCCGTATCCGTACCGCAGCCCCTTCCATACATCGGATCCGGCCGAGGAGACACGCCGTGCCCTCGATCACCTGGCGCGCGTCCTCTCGCATGAAGGCGCACAAAACGTGGCCGCGATCCTGCTGGAGCCGATGACCGGATCCAGCGGGGTCGTCGTCTACCCGCCGGGGTATCTCGAAGGCGTTCGGAACCTGTGCGACCGGCACGGCATCCTGCTGATCTTCGACGAGATCATGACGGGCTTCGGGCGCACGGGGGCATTGTTCTGCGCCGAGCGTGTCGGCGTAGTGCCGGACCTGATTTCGTTCGCCAAGGGGGCCAGCTCTTCGTACACGCCCCTCGGCGGTGTCCTGGTGCGCGAAGGCGTGGCCCGCCACTTCGATACCGAACTCTTCGACGTGGGTCACACGCATGCGGGCCACGTGCTGGCGGTCGCCGGCGGGCTCGCCGCGCTGAAGGTCTATCTGGAAGAGGGCTTGTTCGAGCGGGCGCGCGAGATCGAGGGCTGGCTGCGCGACGGCCTCGGCGAACTGGCGGAGCGTCATCCGTCGATCGGAGACGTGCGGGGCATGGGCGCGCAGTTCGGCATCGAGCTGGTACGCGATCGGGAAACGCGCGAGCCGCTCGTCGAGTGGCATCACCCGGCGGGATCGGCGCCGATGCGGGCTTTCTATGGCGAGCTGCTGAGGCGCGGCGTTCACGCCTACGGGCGCTACAACGTGGTGATCGTGGCGCCGCCTCTCGTCATCTCGCGCACGGAGCTGGACGAGGGACTGGATGCGCTCGACGCAGCATTGACAGCGCTGGAGGCTGCGCGATGACCTGCGAGGACATTCTGTATCGAGAGGCGCGCGGCGTGACGGATCGACATCGAAACGTATCTCGCGCGTGATGGTGTCACCCACCCGTCACCGGCGGGAAAAACGCGACCTCGCTATCCTCCCGCACGACGAATTCCCCGGTCACCATCTCGAGGTTCACGGCCGCCCGCACGGGGCGGTCCATCCGCAGCGCATCCGCGCTGCGCGCGTCGCGCGCAGCCAGCGTGCTGCGCAGCGCATCGACGGTGAGTTCGTGTGCATCGACCTCGACGGTTTCTTCGTCGCGTTCGAGTTGTTCGCGAATGCTCGCAAAGTATTTGATCGTCAGTTTCATGGAGAGGTCTTGAATGGAGTCGACGGGATCGGAAAGCGCAGCGTGCAAGGCGGCTGGGGTCAGCCCCAGCGCCGCATCGCCTGGTCGTCGTGCGCCTTCGCCTCGACCCAGCCGGATTCGCCGTCGTGCCGGATCTCCTTCTTCCAGAACGGTGCGTGCGTCTTCAGGAAGTCCATCAGGAATTCGCACGCATCGAACGCGGACGCGCGATGTGCGGCGGCCACCACGACCAGCACGACGGACTGGCCGAGCGGAATGCGGCCGACGCGGTGCACGATCTTGACCGCTTCGAGCCGCCAGCGCGCGCTCGCTTCCTCGACGATGCCCCACAGCGCCTGTTCGGTCATCGTCGGGTAGTGCTCGACCTCCAGCGCGACGACGTCGTCGACGTCGCCCTCCTTGCGCACGACACCGAGGAAATTCACGACGGCACCGACATTCGGATTGCGAACGATCGGCGCGAGCTCCGCGCCCGCATCGATCGGCGCGTACTGCACGCGCACTTCGAAGCCGGCGGTGATCGCGGGCGGCGGTTCGGTGTGCGGGTCGGCCGCGTCGGCGGGAGGCGGGTGGCCGCCGGCGCGCAACGGATCGTCCGGCAGCCCGGCGCGAGATTCGGTGAAGGTCGTCATGACAGGTTCTCCAGTGGGCGGTGCGTCCTGTGTGGCGCGGCGGCCGGTCAGCCGCCGACGAGCGACATGCGCACGGTCGGATAGGTCTTGCCGGGCGCGCGGGCCGGCCGTGTGGCCCGGCGCTCGGAATAGCGGTCGTCGCGCCGCGTCCAGCGATCGCGCACGGCGGCCGCGAGGTCGCCGGTCGACGCCGCATCGTCGAGCCACGGCCGCAGGTCGGTGCCTTGCGTCGCGAACAGGCATGTATAGAGCTGCCCGTCGGCCGACACGCGGGCACGCGAGCAGGTGCCGCAGAACGGGTGCGACACGCTCGCGATGAAGCCGACTTCGCCCGCACCGTCGATGTGCGCGCAACGGATCGCGGTCGCGTCGTGCCCCGGTTCGCCGACGAGCACGAGCGGATAGCGTTCGTCGATCAGTTCGCGCATTCGCGCGGCCGGCACGACCTTGTCGCCGGACCAGAAGCTCGCGCCGCCGACGTCCATGTATTCGATGAAGCGCACGGCCACGCCCGTGTTCCGGAAGTGGCGTACGAGCGGCAGGATCTGGTCGTCGTTCGCACCGCGCTCGATCACCGCGTTGACCTTGACCGGTGCGAGCCCGGCTGCGTGCGCGGCTTCGATGCCGGCGAGCACGCGCGACACCGGTACGTCGGCGTCGCTCATCCGGCGGAATACGGCGTCGTCGAGCGCGTCGAGACTCACGGTCACGCGCGACAATCCGGCGTCGCGCAGCGAGCGCGCCTTCGCGGCAAGCAGCGAACCGTTGGTCGTCAGCGCGATCTCGACGGGCTTGCCGTCGACGGTCGTCAGCGCGGCGAGCCGTTCGATCAGCGCCTCGAGATTGCGGCGCAGCAGCGGCTCGCCGCCCGTGATGCGGATCTTCTCGACACCGAGCGACGTGAACGCACGCGCGATCTTTTCGAGTTGTGCGAACGACAGCCGCTCGGACGACGGCATGAAAGCATAGTCGGAACCGAAGCTTTCGCGCGGCATGCAGTAGCCGCAGCGGAAGTTGCACTGGTCGATCACGGACAGGCGCAGGTCGCGCAGCGGGCGCCCGAGCGTGTCGGACGTACGGGGAAAGGCGCCGGGCGATACGCCGCCGGATGAAGCGGCGGCGGCCGGCGCGGCTGAAACGATGGCATTCACGATCGGTTCGTCGGCCTGCATGAAGTAAGCGGAGGGGCGTCGCCGGTCGGCCGCGTGTGTGCCGACGTGTCGGCGCCCAGGTCGTGACGAGCCTCATCGTGAGCATAGTCCGCCGGGTTTTGCCGGCAGAGGCACAATCGCGCCCGAATTGCAGGGATACAGTTCTCCTTGCGGCGGGCGCGGCGCAGGGGGCGCATCGGGCGCGTGATCGGCGTCGCGCTCATGCGAGCCAGGGCGCGAATTCGTAATACGGTACCGTGTCGCCGCGCGCGATGGCTCGCCCGGCCGGCAACCGCGCGAGCCCGCTCGCCTGCACGAGCGACTGCAGCGTGCCGGCGCCTTGCTGGCGCAGCGTATCGAGCACGGGCGCGCCATCGACACCGACGGTGCAGCGCACCCGCACGAAGCGTTCGCGTTGCGCATCGGGCTCGAAGCTGGTGTCGATCGGCAGCGACGGCACGACTGGCAGGCACGCGTCGCGACCCTGCAGGCGGCGGATCAGCGGCGCGACGAACAGCGCGAACGCCGTCATCGCGGCGCCCGGATTGCCGGGCAGCAGCACCACGGGCCGCGTGTCGAGCCGCGCGAGCGCAACCGGCTTGCCGGGCTTCATCCGCACGCCGGTGACGATGAACGATGCATCGAGCGCGGTCAGCACGGGGCGCAGCAGGTCCTTGTCGCCGACCGATGCGCCGCCGACGCAGATCACCAGGTCGCAACCCGCGTGCAGGTCGCGCAGCGCACGATCGACGGCCGCCGCCGTGTCGGCCGCATGCACGCACATCGCGACACCGGCACCGGTTCCGGACACCAGCGCGGCGAGCATCGGCGCATTGCTGTTGTAGATCTGCTGCGGTGCACGCGGCTGGCCGCATGCGACGAGCTCGTCGCCGGTCGTCAGGATGCCGACGCGCAGCGCCGGGCGCACATCGATGCGCGCGAAACCTTGCGCGGCGGCCACGCCGACGTGCATCGCGCCCATCCGCACGCCGGCCGGCACGAGCAGGTCGCCGGCGCGTACTTCCTCGCCGCGGCGGCGGATGTGCGATCCGCTGCGCTGCGGCGCGTCGAACGTGACGCGGCCGTCCTGTTCATGGGCATGCTCCTGCATCACGACGGTATCCGCGCCGGGCGGAATCAGGCTGCCGGTAAAGATCCGTGCGGCTGTGCGCGGGGCCAGCGGCGCCGGCGTGTCGCCTGCATAGCAGTGTTGCGCGACGCGCAGCGGTTCGCCCTGCGAGAGATCCGCGTGACGCACGGCATAGCCGTCCATCGCGCTCTGGTCGGCCGGCGGCTGGTCGAGCACGGCGGTCAGCGGCGCGGCCAGCACGTGGCCGGCTGCTTCGGCGACCGGCAGGGAAGCGGTGGCGGCAAGCGGCGCAAACGCGCCGGCGAATTGCTGCTGCGCGGTATCGAAATCGAACAGGTGTTTCATGACGAGCGGGCCGGGTGCGCGGGCGCAAGCGCCGGTTGGTCGGGGTGAACGGCGGCCGGCGATACATATTCGACGAAGCCGTCGTTGCGGCAGAAGCCGAGCAGCCGCACGCCGGCTTCGCGGGCGACGTCGATCGCCAGCGACGTCGGCGCCGAGATCGTCGCGATCATCGGGATGCCGACCCGCGCGGCCTTGCGCACCAGTTCGTAGCTCGCGCGGCTCGACAGGAACACGAAGCCCGCACGCAGGTCGGCGCGGCGCCGCGCGAGATGCCCGATCAGCTTGTCGAGTGCGTTGTGGCGGCCGACGTCCTCGAACACGTCGAGCACGGCGCCGTCGCGGTCGCACCACGCGGCCGCGTGGATGCCGCCCGTCTCGCGCATCAGCGTCTGGCGGGCCGGCAGCGCGCGCGCGGCATGGGCAATCGCGTCGGCGCCGATGCCGGCCGCCGCGCCGGCGGCCGCGATGCGCGGCGGGTGCAGGTCGAGCTGCGCGATGCTTTCGATCCCGCAGACGCCGCAGCCGGTGCGGCCGGCCAGCGCGCGCCGGTGCGCCTTCAGCGCCATGAACGCCTGTTGCGACACGGTGAGCCGCACTTCGGCGCTGCCGGGCCGGCATTCGCTTTCGATGTCGAATACGTCAGATGCACGCTCGACGATGCCTTCGCTCAGCGCGAAGCCGAGGCCGAACGCGTCGAGGTCGATCGGCGTCGCCATCATGACCGTGTGCGAGATGCCGTTGAACACGAGTGCAACCGGCGTTTCGTCGACGACGCGATCGACGGTGTCGCGCGCTTCGCCGGCGCGATGGCGCGTCACGTGGCACGCGGTGCTGCCGGTCGGATCGTCGACGCGGGTGCAGGACTCCATGCGGTTTTTCTCCAGGCGGATCGGCCGGCGCGTACGCCGGACGACGGGAATTGATGCTGCCGGGCGGGCGCCGGGGGCGGCGCACTACCGCCACGGGCAGGCGTTGCATAACATGTTAAGTGGAGTGAACAGCGCGCCGCAGGCACAGCGCCGCGACGCGGAAAGCAGTACAGCTGACCACCCCGCAGGCACGAAATGTGTTTTCCGTGCACACATCTTCGGCGACGGGAGCAGCACAGTTTCAGCGCGCGTTCGAGTGATTGCGAGTATCGTTGCAAACGCGATATCGTCATTCACGCTTCGATGCCATGCGAGTGACTGTTTGTGTTCGCATGTGTTGTCGCCAAGCCGTCGCGCGATTTCCTGCTTCGGGCGTACGTCCTCACAACCACGAGCAAATTACGGTCATGGAAATCTTCGATGCGTTCCATCTCGCCCGGTTGCAATTCGCATTCACGGTGTCGTTCCACATCGTGTTTCCCGCGATCAGCATCGGCATGGCGAGCTTCCTGGCGGTCCTGGAGTGGCGCTATCTCGTCACCGGCGACGCCGCCTACAAATCCATGTTCCAGTTCTGGTCGAAGATCTTCGCGATCGGCTTCGGGATGGGGGTGGTCTCCGGCGTCGTGATGGCGTACGAGTTCGGCACCAACTGGGCCGGCTTCTCGCGCGTCGCAGGCAACATCACCGGGCCACTGCTGACGTATGAAGTCCTGACGGCGTTCTTCCTCGAGGCCGGCTTCCTCGGCGTGATGCTGTTCGGCTGGCAGCGCGTCAGCCCGCGGGCGCACTTCTTCGCGACGCTGATGGTTGCGGTCGGCACGCTGATCTCGACGTTCTGGATCCTCGCGTCGAACAGCTTCATGCAGACGCCGCAGGGCTACAAGATCGAGAACGGCCTCGTCGTACCGGTCGACTGGTTCAAGATCGTCTTCAATCCGTCGTTCCCGTACCGCCTCGTGCACATGACGATCGCGGCGTTCATCGTCGCAGGCTTCATCGTCGCCGCGTGCGGCGCCTGGCACCTGCTGAAGGGGCGCCGCGACGAGCCGGTGAAGCGCAGCTTCTCGATGGCGCTGTGGATGCTGCTGGTGCTCGCGCCGATCCAGATCGTCGTCGGCGACGCGCACGGGCTGAACACGCGCGAATACCAGCCGGCGAAGATTGCGGCGATCGAGGGGTTGTGGGAAACCGAGAAGGGCGGCACCGCGCTGAACCTCTTCGGGCTGCCCGACATGCAGGCCGAAACCACGCGCTATGCGATCCAGGTGCCGCACCTCGGCAGCCTGATCCTCACGCACAGCTGGGACGGCGAGATTCGCGGGCTGAAGGAATTCCCGCCGCAGGATCGCCCGTATTCGCCGATCATCTTCTGGACGTTCCGGATCATGGCCGGCCTCGGGATGCTGATGCTGCTGACCGCGCTGCTCGGGCTGCTGCTGAGAAAGGGCGGACGCCTCTATGAAACGCGCTGGTTCCAGTGGTTCGTGGTCTGCATGGGGCCGTCCGGCATCGTCGCGCTGCTCGCCGGCTGGATCACGACCGAGGTCGGGCGGCAGCCGTGGACCGTCTACGGCGTGCTGCGCACCATCGATTCGGTCGCGCCGCTCAGCGCGCAGCAGGTCGGCGTGTCGCTGCTGATCTTCGTGGTCGTCTATTTCCTGGTGTTCGGGACGGGTATCTACTACATGATGAAACTGATGAGGCGCGGGCCGGCTGCCCAGGCCGGGTACATTGAGCTGCACCGGCATCCGGGGCTGCGCAAGAGCGCGCTGTCCACGCCGCTGAACGTCACCGAAGCGGAGTAAGCCATGCACATCGATCTTCCTGTCGTATGGGCCGCGATCATCGGCCTCGGCGTATTCATCTACGTGATGCTGGACGGCTTCGATCTCGGTATCGGCCTGTTGTTTCCGTTCTTCGACGCGAAAGCCGAGCGCCAGGTGATGCTCGACACCGTCGCACCGGTGTGGGACGGCAACGAGACGTTCCTCGTGCTCGGCGGCGCGGGCCTCTATGGCGCGTTCCCGGTCGTGTATTCGACGCTGCTGCCCGCGAACTACCTGCCGCTGGTGCTGATGCTGGTCGGACTGATCTTCCGCGGCGCGGCGTTCGAGCTGCGCGCCAAGGCTACCCGCACGCAACACATGTGGGATCTCGCGTTCATCGGCGGCTCCGCGCTCGCGGCGTTCTGCCAGGGGATCGTGCTCGGTTCGCTGCTGCAGGGCATCAAGATCGAGAACAACCAGTTCGCGGGCGGCCCGTTCGACTGGCTGTCGCCGTTCAGCCTGCTCTGCGGGATCGGCGTGCTCGTCACGTATGCGACGCTCGGCTGCGGCTGGCTGATCCTGAAGGTCGACGGCGAACTGCAGCGCAAGATGCGGCTGCTGATGAAGCCGCTCGCGGGCGTGCTGCTCGCCGTGATGGGTGTCGTGAGCCTGTGGACCGTGATCGGGCTGCCGGCCGTCGCGCACCGCTGGTTCGGCAGCGGCAACCTCGGCTGGTTCCTGCCGGTGCCGATCCTCGTCGTCGCATGCGTGTGGGGCATCTTCCACTCGGTGAAGCGCACGCACGAAGCCACGCCGTTCCTGCTGACGCTCGCGCTCGTGTTCCTCGGCTATACGGGGCTCGTGATCAGCATCTGGCCGAACATCGTGCCGCCTTCGCTGACGATCTGGGATGCATCGTCGAGCCATTCGAGCCAGCTGTTCGCGCTCGTGGGCACCGTGATCGTGCTGCCGATCATCCTCGTGTACAACGCGATGCAGTACCGCGTGTTCCGCGGCAAGGTGCGCGAGGGCGACATCGGCTATCACTGAGCGGCATGCGAAGTGACGGGGCGCGGCGTGCGCGTATCATCACGCACAGCGCGGCGCCCGGCACGGCACCCGATGCGAAAGCGGCCCGCCACGCGCGGGCCGCTGCGCATCGGGTGCGGGCGCAACGGGTTGCGTTGCGTATTCCTTTGGCAGTCGAGAAAACACCATGATCGTCAGACCACGACAAAACTGGCTCAGGATGCTGTTCGTATGGAACGGCTCCGTGCTGCAATCGATCATTCCGCAGCTCGTGTTCATGGCGATCGTCAGCACGCTGGCGGTCTTCACGAACGGGCGCATCTTCGGCGAGAAGATTCCGCTCAACACCGCGCCGTTCACGCTGTTCGGGCTCGCGCTCGCGATCTTCCTCGGGTTTCGCAACAACGCGAGCTTCGAGCGCTTCAAGGAGGCGCGGCACCTGTGGGGCAACCTGCTGATCGCGGCGCGCGCGGTGACGTCGCAACTGCATCGCTACCTGCCCGACAGCGTGAGCGACGCCGAGCGCAACCGGCTCGCCGATCTGCTGATCGCGCTCGCGTATGCGCTGAAGCACCAGCTGCGCCATACCGATCCGACCGAAGACCTGCTGCGCATTCTCGGCGCGGAGCGCACGGCCGCGCTCGGCGGCAAATGCTACAAGCCGGTCGCGATCCTCGACGAACTGCGCGGCGGCATCGTCCGTGCGCTGGGCCGAGCGCACGGCAGCGACGCGACCTGCTGGATGTTCGAGACGCAGCTCGACGAGCTCGGCAAGTCGGTCGGTGGTTGCGAGCGCATCCTGTCGACGCCGATCCCGTTTTCGTACAGCGTGCTGCTGCATCGCACCGTGTATGCGTATTGCGTGCTGCTGCCGTTCGGGCTCGTCGACTCGACGGAGTTCTTCACGCCGCTGATCTGCGTGTTCATCTCGTACGCGCTGATCGCGCTCGAGGCGATCGCGAACGAAGTGGCCGAGCCGTTCGGCCTTGCGCCGAATGCGCTCGCGCTCAATGCGATGACGCGCACGATCGAGCGGTCGGTGCTCGAACTCGGCGATCGGCCGATGCCGGAGGAGTTCGCGCCGGCATCGACGTATCAGATCACGTAGGGCGCCGGTTCGGTAGTGTAGTCGCCGGTAAGGTTGATCGGTCGGATCGGGAGAGGTTGTGTAGACTCGGGCTCGTTCAATGGAGCCCACACCATGCAACTGCTTGATCACGTGTCGATCGGCGTGCCGGATATCAACCAGGCACGCCCCTTCTACGATGCCGTCATGGCTGCGCTGGGCGCAGCCAAGGTCTACGACCGGCCCACTGCGCTCGGTTATGGCGAACGCTGCAGCGCGAACGACCCTGCATCGACCTTCCTCGCGGTGTATCTGGATCCCGCCGAAATCGGGACGAACAAGCGTCACTGGTGTTTCAAGGCCGCTTCCCGCGAGCAGGTGCATGCGTTTTTCGAGGCCGGCCTGTCTACGGGCGGCCGGCCCAACGGCGACCCCGGCTTGCGGCCGCACTACCACGGCGATTACTACGCGGCGTTTCTCGTCGATCCGGCCGGCAACCAGGTCGAGGCCGTGTGTCACGCGGCGGTGGCGGAGCACGAGTAGCCGTAACGGTGGTGAGGTCCGGCGGTCGTTAGTTTTCGACTGCTTCGGAGTCCCACGTCCCGAGGGATATCGCTTTGCTCAGCATGCCGACGGTCAATGCATGTCGCTGGAACGTATGGGGTTTTCCGAGCAGGTATTTTCGCAAGACGTGATATAGCAGCCCCTCGCCCTCCATCAGGAAGTAACGCCCAAAATCGTAGTCTCCTCGGTCGACGCCGAATCGGTCGAAAAAGCGTTCCATGAAGATGTCGGCGTCGTCCCCGGTCTGTCCCAGGTCGTCCGAGATCGAGGTGCGCTCCGTAATGCGGTGCTTGTCCGAGGCAGCGGCTTCCTTGCGAACGAACGCTTCCAGCGCTTCCCAATTGTGTCGGTCGTCCATTAGAGAATCCTGTCCTCTGGTTTCACAATCCGGTTGTACTGGTAAACGGTGTTCCGGACAATATGGAATACATCCGTCCCAAGCACCACCCATCCGACACCCGGTATGGTTCGTCCGACGAACACTGCCAGTCGATGGGTCAGGATTACCCGCAATCTCTTGATGCTTTTCAGCGTAACGGTCGGCAATACCTTGCGCTTGAATTCATACCGAAATATCGACCTCGACATGACCGATGCGACGGACGTGCCGCGGGTCGTGCCGGCCGGCTTGGCTCGGGTTGGAAGAATGGGAAGACCCGACAGTATCAGAACAACCGCTTCGACATCGTCGATGCCGATCTGCTTGCAGGTTTCGTCTGCGGCAATCAGGAAGAACAACTCGATCGGAGCCAGGTCTGGTTCGTTCCGGTAGTGGTAAGTATTCACGCGGTGCCCTCGGGATGCCGGCGACACAGGCCGCATTCGCTGCACGTCCCGTTCGCCGTCGTTGTCGTTGGCGGGCTACGTTAGCGAAGTGGTCTTTGCGGGGCAATATCGGAGGAGGCCGGCTGCTGCGGTGGCGCTGACGAGCGATTCACGCAAAAACGACACGAAGGCCGTTGCTCGCCGTGTGGTGACGGAAGAGCGGCACGGGACGCTCGCGCGGCCGATCATTCTCTTCGTTGTGATGCCGGGGACGGCAGGTTGTCGAATTGTTGCCGATTACGCTCCACGTCGACGTTCATGTCGAGCGTGCATTGTGTGGTGGATCCAATGCAAGTCGCCGTCGCCGCTCAATCGAAATACGTGAACCCCATCGCACTCTTCACGGCCACGAGCGTCGCGCTTGCCACTTCCCGTGCATGCAACGTGCCGCGCTTCGCGATCGCCTTAACTTCGGCCTCGTCGGCCTTGCCCCGGCGGCGGCGTGCGCGGACCGGCCCGATCAGCGCACGCTTGACGACGCGTTCGCTGGCCGCCGAGCCCCTGCCCGGAATCGACGAGACGGATCTGACGAGGAGTGGGCGAACGCATCAATCCCGATACGACGGCTCCTCGACGTCCAGGATGCGCTTCATCTCGTCGAAATGCGCGATCGAGAAGTCACGGAATCCTTCCCAGTCACGCGCGGTCTTCTCGGCCACTTCGTCGGACAGCACATTGATCGGCTTGCCGGTCGCGTACGCGTTGACGAGGATCCGGCACGCGCGTTCGAGCGTGTACATGTCGTCGAACGCCTCGCCGACTGTCGGCGCGGTCACCAGTACGCCGTGATTGCCCATCAGCAAACGGGACTTGTCCTTGAGCAGCGACACGAGGCGGGCGCCTTCGTCTTCGGTATCCGCCATTCCCGAGAATGCGGTGTCCAGCGCGACACGATTGAAATAACGGGCGGTGTTCTGTTCGATGGGCAGGATGGTCGGATCGGACAACGTCGAGATCGCAGTGACATGGACGGGGTGCAGGTGCATGGCGACGCGCACATGCGGCAGTTGCTGGTGCAACTGACCATGGATCGCCCACGCGGTCGGATCGACGCTGCCGTTTTCGAGGCTCGAACGATCGTCGGCGTCCAGCAGAACCAGGTCGCTCGCGCGGATCCGCGAGAAGTGCATCCATTTGGGGTTCATCAGGAAGCGACGGCCGTCGTCGGAAACGGCGACGCTGAAGTGGTTCGCGACCGCTTCATGCATGCCGAGGCGGGCGAAGCAGCGGAAGGCGGCGGCGAGATCGATGCGGAGTTGGGTTTCGTTCATATTGAAGTGCTTGAGCGGAAGCGTGGGAAACGGGGGCGCCGGCCGCAGGTTCATGGCTGGCTGCGGGGAATTGTCGAAAGGGGTCGACTAGACGGGCGGCCGAGCGCCGGCCACGCCGCGATGCATCGACCCGCTTACTGTCTCCGGACGGTCGATCCGTCCGCGTCGGCCGTCGCGTCGTCCGAGTTCCAGAACGCGTTGCGGTCGCGATAGTTCTGCAGGAACTGCTGCAGCCGGGGATTCGTGGAACGGCGGAACACCTCGCCCGGCGCGCCGCTCACCGCGATCCGGCCATGGTCGAGAAACACGACGCGATCGGCCATCTGGGCGGCGAAGCCCATCTCGTGCGTGACGACGACCATCGTCATCCCGTCGCGCGCGAGCTGCTTCATGACCTGCAGCACTTCGCCGACGAGTTCCGGGTCCAGTGCGGAGGTTGGCTCGTCGAACAGCATCAGGTTCGGCTCCATCGCCAACGCGCGGGCGATCGCCACGCGCTGCTGCTGGCCACCGGACAGTTTCGACGGATGGGCATCCGCCTTGTGGGACATGCCGACCATGTCGAGCATGCGGCCACCGATGGCGTTCGCCTCGGCACCGGGCAGGCGGCGCACCCGCCGCAGCGCTTCGGTGACGTTGCCGAGCACGCTCATGTGTGGCCACAGGTTGAACTGCTGAAACACCATGCCGATGTTACGGCGCACGCGGTTGATCTCGGCGCTCGACGCGCGCACGCGTACGCCGTTGCGTTCGACATAGCCGAGCATCTCGCCGCCGATCCGGATCTCGCCGTGATCATAGGTTTCGAGGGCGGCCATGCAGCGCAGCAGCGTGCTCTTGCCCGATCCGGACGGACCGATCAGGCAGACCACTTCGGATTTCGCGATCGACACATCGATTCCGCGCAGCACATCGGTATCGCCAAAACGTTTGTGCAAACCCCTGACTTCGACGAGCGGCGTTGCGGACGCCGGCGCGAGCGTGGCGGCGGGTACGCTTGCGGGGATGGCGCTGACTGCGTTCATGATGGCCTCGATCAGTTCCGGTCATCGTGCCGTCATCGCCTGGGTCAGGCGACGGGCGCAATGCAAGTTCGATGAGCCGACTTTACGTGGTCAATATTGATCGGGGAAAAACTCTTTTCGAATGCGATTCGCAGGTTTTTCCTATGCAGCGCGCCGGTGCGCGGCGAAGGAGATGCGCGCACCGGCGGAGGGAATTGCGCGGCAGTACGGGAACAGCCAGCCGAGCTCGACGGAGTCGAAATCAGTCAGTCATGCGATCAGTCACTTCGGTCGCGGCGAGATGGTCTGCCAGCCGCCGCAGCATCGCATCGCAACCCTGCAGTTGCTCGACGCTCACGAACTCGTCCGGCTTGTGCCCCTGATCCATACTGCCCGGTCCGCACACCACGGTCGGGATACCGGCCTGCTCGAACAGTCCGCCTTCGGTGCCGAACGCAACCGTGCCGAACGCGCTCGATCCGCTGAGTATCGACAGCAGGCGGGCGGCGTCGCTGTCGCCCGGTGTCGAGAGGCCCGGGTAGGCGGACAGCGGCTGCATACGGATATCGCAATCCGCGTGAACCGCGCGCATCTTCGGCGTCAGGTGTTGCTGCGCATAGGCCTGTAATTCGCTCGTCACTTCATCGGCGTCGAAGCCGGGCAGCGTGCGGACTTCGAAATCGAATTCGCATGCGTCGGGAACGATGTTCAACGCCTTGCCGCCGTGGATCAGGCCGGTCTGGACAGTCGAATACGGCGGATCGAAGCGCGCGTCGTGATGCTCCGGTTGTGCGAGGCGCTCGCCGATTTCCTCCAGCCGGTTGACGAGACGTGCCGCATACTGAATCGCATTGACGCCATACGGCGCATACGCGGAATGGCACGCGGCGCCCTTGACGTGGCAGCGCATCGCCAGTTTGCCCTTGTGGCCGAGAACCGGCTTCAATTCGGTCGGCTCGCCGATCACGCACAGCACCGGCCTGTGTGGGCGCTTCGCGAGTTCGGCCAGCATCGGCCGCACCCCGAGACAGCCGATCTCCTCGTCGTACGAGAACGCGAGATGGATCGGCAACGACAACCGGCGCTCGACGAACATCGGTACCGTAGCCAGCACCGACGCGAGAAAACCCTTCATGTCCGCGGTGCCGCGCCCATACAGCCGGCCGTCGCGTTCAGTCATCCGAAACGGCTCGACGGTCCATGCCTGGCCGTCGGCGGGCACCACATCCGTATGACCCGAGAGCAGGATGCCGCCGCGCTCGCGCGGCCCGATCGTGGCGAACAGGTTCGCCTTGCTGCGCGCTTCGTTGTAGAACAGTTCGCTGTCTATTCCGTAGCCCGCCAGATAGCCGCGGATGAACTCGATCATCGCGAGGTTCGAGTGCCGGCTGACCGTATCGAAGCCGATCAGTTCGGCGAGCAGGGTGCGGCTGGTCGGGTCACTCATCACCGGGGACTCCGTATTTCGGTGCGGCCGTCGGATCGAGCGCGCGCGTCACATAGTCGTGCATCTGCGGACGGTATGCATGCCACAGCGCGGCGAGGGCCGCGATCGGTGCGTCGTCGGTCCAGTCGACCCGCAGGTCGACGAGCGGCCACACCTGCGTATCGACGATCTTCAACGCGGCCGAATGCACCGGGCCGGCTTCTCCGCCCGCGTCGATCGCGGCCTGCATCGCCGCGAGCAGACGGTCGGCGAGCGGGCCGGGCGTCTGCTCGAACGCGGGCACCATCGCGGAGATCACGTCCTGACTGGCGAGCATGTTGCCCGCGGCGACGCACTGTCTGCCCGCTACCGCATGATGCAGGCCGAGCGCGTGCGCGCCGGTCTGGAATGCCGTGCGGCCCTGTGTATCGACGACCGTGACCTGCCGGTAGTCGCGCCAGCGATCGGTGGCGAGCGCGGCTTCGAGCGCCTGTACGGGATCGGCCGCGCCGTCGCCGAGCAGGTCGAGCACCTGCGGGCCGAGCGACGGCAGCGTGACGTTCTGCGTCGCCACGGCGCCCGCACCGGTGCGAACCCACGCGCAGCGCGCCCCCACTGCGATGCTCGAGGAACTGATCGCGATGCCGAGTTGTCCGGTTTCGGCGCACCGTCCGACGATGGAGAATGTCATGTCACGCTCCGGCGGCAGGAGCCGGCTGCCAGTTGTCGGGAATCACGGCGATGACGTCGATTTCCATCAGCCACTCCGGCTGGCCGAGCGCGCTGACCACGAGGCCGGTCGAGATCGGATAGACGCCCTTGAGCCATTTGCCGACGACCTGATAGACGGGCTCGCGATAACGCGGATCGATCAGATACGTGGTGGTCTTGACGATATGCGAGAGGTCGCTGCCGGCTTCTTCGAGCAGTTGCTTGACGTTCTTCATCGCCTGTTCGGTCTGCGCGCGCGGATCGCCCAGGCCGACCAGATTGCCGTCGAAGTCGGTGCCGATCTGGCCGCGCACATAGACCGTGTTGCCGGCGCGGACAGCCTGGCACAGATCGTTGTCGAGCGTCTGGTTCGGATAGGTGTCTTTCGTGTTGAACATCCGGATACGGGTGTGGGTCGGCTGGCTCATCGTCGTGAATTCCTGAAGGAGGGTTCGGCAAGCAGTGCAGTGCGAATCGGTCTTGCGTTCAGTGCGCGGTGGCGCGGGTCTGCACCGGGCTCGGGACTGCCGGTTCGGCAACCTGGTCGCCAGCGTGCGGCGCGCTCGCGGTGCCTCGTTGCGCGGCGGCCTCGTGATAGCGCTGGTAGCTGCGCTGCGTCGCGATATGTCCGGCCACATGTTTCGCGTCGTGCCAGACCCCCCAGATAAACGCGGAGCCGCGCCGCGACAGCCACGGCAGACCGAGAAAATAGAGTCCGGGCTCGCTGGCGACGCCGCGCTGATGTTTCGGTTTGCCGTGCTCGTCGAAGGCGTCGACCTGCAGCCAGCCGAAGTCGTTCGCGTAGCCGGTCGCCCAGATGATCGACGTGACACCTGCCGCGGCGAGATCGAGTTGCGCGAGCGGTTCGGTGAGGCAGGGCGGATCGGCGGGAATGCGACGGGCTTCGGGCTCCTCCGGCAGATCGAGACCGTTGCTGGCCGCGTACGCGTCGGCGGCGTCGAGCAGCGACAGGTAGTTTTCGTCGCCGGCCGCGATGTTGGCCGCGAGATCCGCTTCGAACGCGACGATGCCTTGTTCGAAAGCCCGCGTCACGCCGACCAGCATCACACCGTCGTGCGCGAGACGGCGGAAGTCGACCGTGTGGCCGCCGTCCGCACCGCTCACCGCGATCGTCACGTGCGACCGGCCGGGGCGCATCGTTTCCATGTCCCACAGACCCAGCACGCCGAGCCACCAGCAGAAGTCTCGACCGCGATACGCGCGCGGCGGACGGTCGTGAGGACCGACGGACAGATAGACCTGGCGGCCCGAGCGTTGCAGTTCAGCCGCGATCTGGACGCCCGACGAACCCGCGCCGACGACGAGCACGTTGCCGGCGGGCAGTTGCGCAGGATTGCGGTAGTCGGCGGAATGAATCTGCGCCAGGCGCGCGTCGGTGGGCGCGATGGCCGGAATGACCGGGCATTGGAACGGGCCGGTCGCGACCACGACGCGGTTCGCGTGGAAGGTGCCATCCGTCGTCTCGACGACGAAGCCTTGACGGCCGCTCTCGCGGACCACACGCTTGACTTCGACGCCGGTGCGGATCGGCGCGTCGATCATGCGCGCGTAGTCGACGAAGTACTCGGCCATCTGATCCTTCGTGGCGAAGCCGTCCGCATCGACACCGCCGATATTCATGTTGGGGAAGCGGTCGTGCCATGCCGGGCCGTTCGCCACCAGGGAATCCCAGCGCGCGGTGCGCCAGCGCTCGGCGATGCGATCGCGTTCCAGCACGAGATGCGGCACGCCAAGCGCACCGAGGTGTTCGCTCATCGCGATACCAGCCTGTCCGGCGCCGACCACCAGCGTATCGATTGATGTGACTTCGACGGTCATGTGAGTTCTTCCTGGTGCGTATCGATCGGGTTGTTCATGGACTGATAGGTCCGTCTTTGCTGCAATTCGTTGCAACGCATCACGATGCGACTGCGCGAGGAGATCGCGATGTTCAGGCAGCGGATCCGGAACGTCTCGGGAGTCCGAAGCGATCTACGCCGCGTGGCCGTGTGTCCCGCGAATTGCGTGGAGTCGAAGAAAATCTACGCCGGTGCACTGAATCTGAAAAATATATTTAAAAAATGAATTGCATCTGGTTTGCCTATGCAGATGCGTGCGACGAGACATGAGAGCGCGATTGGCAGCAGTCGCAATCGAATCCGGGGAAGGAATGGAAGAGGACGCAACGAAACGCGCGGCACCAGCGGCATCGGCTCAGGCTGACTTCCACTTGCGCGGCAGACGGCGGCTAGGCCGCTTCGCGTGCCGCGCCCGAAGCCTGCGCGCGGCCACGCAGCCAGTTGATGCTGGTGAAAAGCAGGATCGCGAAAACGATCAGCACGGTGGCGACGGCGAGGATCGACGGGTCGATCTGGTCACGAATGCCGCTCCACATCTGCCGCGGCACGGTGCGTTGATCGGGACCGCCGATGAAGAGGATCACGATCACTTCGTCGAACGACGTCGCGAACGCGAACACGGCGCCAGTGGCAACCGCCGGCAGGATCAGCGGCATCGTCACGCGGCGAAAGGTGGTCCACGGCGCGGCACCGAGATTCGCGGCGGCGCGCAGCAGGCTCTGGTCGAACGACAGCAACGATGCGGTCACGGTGATCACGACGAAAGGCGTGCCGAGTGCCGCATGCGCGAGGATCACCCCCGGGTAGGAGTTGACGAGCCCGAGTGGCGCGAAGATCAGGTAGAAGCCGGCCGCGACCACGACGATCGGGATGATCATGGGCGAAATCAGGATCGGCATGATCAGCGCGCGGAACGGAAAGTCGTCGCGCGCGAGGCCGATTGCGGCGAGCGTGCCGAGACTCGTTGCAATCGCGGTCGACGCCGCGCCGATTGCGATGCTGTTCAGGAATGCCCGCTGCCAGTCCGGGCTACCGAATGCCTGCGCGTACCAGCGCAGCGAGAAGCCTTCCATCGGGTATGAAAAATACGACCCGGAATTGAACGACAGCGGAATGATCACGAGGATCGGCGCAACCAGGAAGAACAGCACGATCGCGCAATGGATGCGCACACCGGCAGTGGCAATGCGCGTCGACGGCAGGCTGTTGGGGTTCACGGACACGAGGCGGCTCCAGTGACGTCGGGCGTCAGCCGAACCGGAGCCGGTCGATGCCGACGAGCCGGTTGAAGATGAAATAGAACACGGCGGTGAAGATCACGAGATACGCGGACAACGCACCGGCCAGCCCCCAGTTGAGCAGATCGTTGGTTTGCGACGCGATCAGCTGGCTGATCATCTCGTCGCCTGCGCCGCCGAGCAGGGCCGGCGTAATGTAGTAACCGAGCGCCAGCACGAACACGAGAAAGCACCCGGCACCGATGCCCGGCAGCGTCTGGGGGACGTACACGCGAAAGAATGCGACGACAGGGTGGGCACCGAGTGACTGCGCGGCGCGCATGTAGATCGGCGGCACGCTTTTCATCACCGAGTAGATCGCGAGAATCATGTAGGGCAGCAGCACGTGCGTCATGCCGATCAGCACACCGGCACGGTTGAAGATCAACGGCAGCGGATGATCGACGGCATGCAGCGCGAGCAGGACGCGGTTGACCACGCCGCCCGGTTGCAGCAGGACGTACCACGCGGTCGTGCGGACCAGCAGCGAGGTCCAGAACGGCACGATCACGAACAGCATCAGCAGGTTGGCCTGCTTTGCCGGCAGGTTGGCGAGCAGCCACGAGACCGGGTACGCGAGCAGCAGGCACAGCAGCGTGACCGTTGCGCTGATCGACACCGTGCGCATGAACGCGGTGCGGTAGACCGCGCTGTTCGCGGGCACCGAATGGACGGCGCCATCGGGGGACACCTGTGCGTCGAGACCGTTCAACAGATAGTCCGGCGTCCATGACGACGCCGCGCGTTTCAGCAGGCGCCAGGTTTCGGGCTGGTTCCAGCGATCGTCGGCGGCGAGCAGGACGGGTTTCCATGCCGTGACGGCATCCTGGGCGCGTACCGTGCGTGCCGACTTCAGCAGCAGCGTGCGGAACTCGGGCTGGTAGAAATTCAGCCGGCGCGCCACGTCGCCGAGCGAGCCGGCCTCGCCGGCGCTTTTCAGTCCGATGGCGAGGGCGGCGAACACCGGCTCGTCCGGCACGCCCGGGCCGTTCCAGTGTCGCAGCGTTTGCGCGAACGACGGCATCGCGCCGGACAGTTCCGGATTGCGCACGCTGCGGGCAAGCAGCGACGCAATCGGCGCGATGAACGTGGCGAGCAGGAACACGAGCAGCGGCAGCGTCAGCAGCAGCGCGCGCAAAGCCGCCTTGCGCCGCGCCTGCCGGTATTTGACGGCGTGCCCGGTGGCGAGCTCGGGGCCTGCCGCCCGCACGGGAAACATCGACGAGTTGTTCATCGGGACTCCGGAGCGACGCGCCCGGAGCAGGACGCGTCGCGTAAAACCACTACGCCGTCGTGGCGAGGCGCGTTACTGGCCGAGCCATGTCTGGAAACGCTTGGTCAGCGTATCGCCGTTGTCGGCCCAGAAGTTCGCGTTGATCTGGATCGGTCGCTTGAAGTTGGCGGGCGCCGTCGGCAGGTCGTTAACGCGCGCCTTGTCGATCAGCGGCAACGATGCCTTGCGCGGCGGCGCGTAAGCGATGTACTTCGACAGATCCGCGTATGCCTGCGGCTGCGCCGATGCAACGATGAACTGTTTCGCGGCCGCGGCGTGCTTCGCACCCTTCGGCACGCCCCACCATTCGTAGTCGTACACCTGCGCGTCCCAGACGATCCTGAACGGCTTCTTGTCCTGGTGAACGGCGCTGTCGATGCGGCCGTTGTATGCCTGCACCATCGTCACCGCGCCGTCCGCGAGCAGCTGCGGGGCTTGCGCACCGGCTTCCCACCAGACGATGCTCGACTTGATCGTGTCGAGCTTCGCAAATGCACGATCGACGCCGGCAGGGGTCGAGAGCACCTTGTAGACGTCGGCCGGGGCCACGCCGTCCGCGACCAGTGCCCATTCGAGCGTGACCTTCGGCGACTTTCTCAGGCCGCGCTTGCCCGGGAATTTCTTCAGGTCGAAGAAGTCCGCGATGCCGGCCGGCGCGGTCTTCAGCTTCGACGCGTCGTACGCATACACGGTCGACCAGACCATCGCGGCCACCGAGCAATCGCGCAGCGCACCCGGCAGGAAATCCGACGTGTTGCCGAGGGTCTTGCCGTCCAGCTTCTCGAGCAGACCTTCGTCGCACGCGTTGATCGCGTCGTTGGTCTCCATGTCGATCAGGTCCCACGTCGGGTTCTTCGCCTGTTCCATGGCTTGCAGCTTGGCGAGGCCGCCGTCGTACGACTCGGTCTGGAACTGGGTGCCGGTCTTTGCGGTGAACGGCTCGAACCACGCATGGCGTGCGGCCGTTTCATAGGCGCCGCCGAACGTGACGACGGACAGCGTATCCGCGGCATGAGCGGCAGGCAGCGCGGAGAATGCGGAGAGCCCGACGACAGCCGCGATCGTGCGGCGCAGAGGGGCGTAGCGAGGGTTTTTCATTTTCAGGCTCCAGAGGCGATGGGCATGGCAACAGGCGGGGTGGGTAAGCGAACCGCGGAGCTTGCGACGCGGGCGACGGCGGACGGCGACAGCACCTTGCAGTCGTCCTGGCGCCATACGATCGTCGCGGCCGCGCCGATCGGCGGCAGCGCGACGAGGCGCGTGTTGGGGACCTTGACGACCATCGTGTCGCCGCTGCCGAGTTGCAGTTGTACGCGATGATGATCGCCGCAATACACGATGTCGCGCACCGTCGCGGCGAGTGCGTTCGATCCCGCCGGCACGTTCGCGGTTTCGACCGCGCCGAGTACCTGCGCGCGCTCGGGACGCAGCGCGAGCGTGGCGTCGTCGCCGGCCTCGACCTGGTTGCCGCGGCGACCGCGGATCGTGGCGCCGCCATGAAGCTGGAGCACGGCCCATTCGCCGTCGAGCGCGCTGACGCGCCCGGCGAGACCGTTGTTTTCGCCGACGAAGTTCGCGACGAATGCGTTCTGCGCGTTTTCGTACAGCTCGGTCGGCGTCGCGGCCTGCTGGATGTGTCCGTCCGAGAACACGGCGACACGATTGGACATGGTCAGTGCTTCGTTCTGATCGTGCGTCACATAGACGATCGTGAGCGACAGGTCGCGATGCAGCCGCATGATTTCGTACTGCATCGTTTCGCGAAGCCGTTTGTCGAGTGCGCCGAGCGGCTCGTCCATCAGCACTACGCGAGGCTCGAATACCAGGGCGCGGGCCAGCGCGACGCGCTGCTGCTGGCCGCCCGACAACTGTGCGGGACGTCGCGACGCGAGATGCGACAGCTCCACCATGTCGAGCGCGCGCTGCACGCGCTGCTTGCGCTCGTCGCGAGCGGTCTTGCGCACCGAGAGCGGAAACGCGACGTTCTCGGCGATCGTCAGGTGCGGGAAGAGCGCGTAGTTCTGGAACACCATGCCGATGTCGCGCTGGTGAGGCGGCTTGTCGTCGAGGCGGTGGCCGTCGAGCAGGATGGTGCCGTCGGTCGGCGCCTCGAAACCGGCGAGCATCATCAGCGTGGTGGTCTTGCCGGAGCCGGACGGCCCCAGCAGCGAGACGAATTCACCTCGGGCGATGTCGAGATCGAGACCGTCGACAACCGCATGCCGGCCGTCGTAGGACTTGCTGACGCCGACGAACGAAATGTAGGGTTGGCTGGTCATCGTGAGCTTCAATGAGGTGACGTGAGTGGCGAGTCGTTCGCGTGCGGCTTCAAACTGCGACGTGCGACGCCAGATAGCGCGCGAAGTCGTAGTTCGGCCGTTCCAGATGACTCAGGTGACCGGGCTTCGCAAGCGGGGCATGCACGCCGCGGAACACCGCCTCGACGCCGCGCCGGTCTTCGAGATTCACTTCGTCGAGCAGCTTCTTCAGCGTCGCCATGTATTCAGCCGCCTTCGGGTCGTCGACGAATTCCGGCGACAGGCCGCCGCCGAAGCGGATATGCACGCGATCCACGCCCAGCGGCTGAAGCACCAGATACCAGAAATAGCCCGGTGTCAGCGTGACGAGATGGGTCGGGTAGATCGCGAGGAGCGCGGTCGTCTTGCGCCATTGGCCTTGCAGGCGCGTGTTGTTCGGATGCGCATTGCCGATCGGCAGCGACGCCTCTTTCGTGATCCAGTGATAGTTGAATGCCGGAAGTCCGGGAGGGCACTCCATCTCGTCGAGCTTCGAATGCGGGCCCACCGTCGCCCGATGCAGCATCGGCAGGTGATAGCTCTCCATGAAGTTTTCCGCGAGGATCTTCCAGTTGGTGTCCCACACGTGTTCTTCGTGGAAGGTCTCGACATACGACGCCATGTCGTAATCGGCGATCAGTTCGTCGAGTTCCTTCAATTGCGTGGCAACAGGCGGTGCCTCGCGATTGAGCGTGACGTAGACCCAGCCCTGCCAGATCTCGCAGCGAACTTGCGGAAGCTTGTAGCTGTCCTTACAGAATCCGTCCTGCCTGTCCATCATCGGCGCGCCGCGCAGGTCGCCGTCCAGCGAGTAATTCCACGCGTGATAGGGGCAGACGATCCGGCGCACATTGCCGCGGCCTTCGAGCAGCGTGGACATGCGGTGCAGGCATACGTTCGACATGGCACGCAGTGTGCCGTCGTCGCGGCGGATCACGATGATCGGCTGGCCGGCGATCTCCGCCGTCAGGTAGTCGCCGGGGCTGGGCAGCGCGCTCGCGCGACCCATGCACAGCCATTCGTTGCGAAAGAGGGTTTGCTGTTCGCGCTCCAGAAACTCGGGCGATATGTAGACGCCCGGCGGCATCGCGCGGGCGTCGCCGAAGTCGCGTTCACAATTGGTTTTCAGGTCGCGGACGATCACGTCGATGGACGGCGCTGCCGTAGGGATGGAACGCATCGTGCCTCCGGGAAACGTTGAAACCGATCACATTGGCGACCAATTTAGCAAGTCCAATAAAGAGTCGAAATATTCTTTTCGGATGCAACAAGAAGTTTTTTCCTATGCAGCCGGCGTGGCCTGAACGTGCACCTGAGGGATATAGGTTTCGCAGAATTGCGCGAAGCGCGTGACGAGCTGGCGGGGTTTCATGCTGCGTGACATCGCGATGCCGAGGGTGATCGCCGTGACCTCGTCGCGAAACGGACGGATCGCGAAAGTCGCACCGTCGACGGTGCGGGTCGAACGAAGCGGGAAGTTCAGGATGCTGTAGCCGAGACCGTTGGCAACCATGCCGCGCACGACTTCCGGCTGCGACGAACGGAACGTCGGCGACGGGCGGCGGCCCAGCGGATCGAAAAGTCCTGCGAAGTACTCCCGACTGTGCGGCAGGTCGAGCAGGACATACGGTTCGTTGAGCAGATCGGCGAGTGCGACTTTCTTGCTGCGCGTGAGCTTGTGTTCGGGCGGCAGAATCGCATACGGCGGCAGCGTGACGAGCGGCGTGAACGAAATGTCGTCGGCAATATCGAGGCTATAAGTGAGCGCCATGTCCAGCGTGCCGTTGCTCAGTGCCGACAGCAGGTCGTCCTGGGTCGCCTCCATCGTGCGGAACCCGATGCCGCTGTACTCGGAAACGAAGCGGCTCATCAATGGCGGCATCAAGGGCGGAGCCAGCGAGACGAGGCAGCCCAGCGCGATCGTGCCCGACATTCCGCCGTCCATCTCGCGTGCCATTGTCTGCAGTTCTTCCGCATTCTTCAGCAGGTTGCGCACCTGCCCGAGCAAGTCGCGTCCGGCAGGCGTCAACGACACACCGCTCGCACGATGGCGGATGAAGAGCTGGACGCCGAATGAAGATTCCAGTTCGCCTATCGATGTAGAGATCGACGGCTGGGAGATATGCAACTGGCGTGCGGCGGCAGTAAACGACAGTGTTTCCGCAGTGACCACGAAGTAGCGCAACTGGCGCAACGAATAGCGCAACGCAATGTTTTCCATGACGCGTAGCTCGCACAAGGTATCGAATCGGATGCGGCTCGCGACGCGAGGCGCGCTGCTATTTTGCATAGTCAAAAAGATGGTCATGGAAGATCTGCATCATTTTTTTCCATGTGCATTTGCGCGGGCGCCCCACGGATGGCGCGGATGCGCCTGTTCGCAGAGTCGATGAAAGACCGCGTACATAGGGAAAAGCTTTTCGGTGGATCGGAAAACAATATTTCTGTCGGTAAATTGACCACGTAGATTGCATTGACGGCGGAGTCGCCTGGCGATCAACGGGCGGGCGTCAGTCCGGTCATCCAGTCACTTTTCGATTCGAATGGAACACGTCAGATGAAACGATCCAAGTCCTGTACTTCGCTGTTCGTGGCGTTGACCCTCGCGGCAGCCAGTGTGGCCGCCCATGCCGGGAGCCTGCTCGATCAAGTCAAGCAGCACGGCGAGCTGGTGGTGGGGACCGAAATGCAGTTTGCGCCGTTCGATTTCCTCGAGAACGGCCAGCAGGCCGGCTTCAACAAGGATCTGTTCGCGGCTGTGGGGCAGCTTGTCGGCGTGAAGGTGCGCTTCATCGATCTGCCGTGGGAAAGCGTGCTGCCCGGACTCGACGCGGGCAAGTTCGACATGGTCGCAGGACCGCTGACCGTAACGAAGGCGCGCACGGAACGCTATGCGTTCTCGTTGCCGATCGCGGAAGCCACCGATGCGTTGCTCAAGCGAACCGGCGACGGCAGTCTCAAGACCTCGGCCGATATAGCGGGCAAAGTGGTTGGGGCGGGCAAGGGCAGCGCGCAACTCGAACAGTTGAAGAGCTACGCGGCGACACTGCCGAAGCCGCCGACGATCCGCGAATACGTCGACAACAACCAGGCGTATGCAGACCTCGCGACCGGGCGCATTGCCGCCGTCGCCAACTCGCTGACCAACATCGCATATGTCGCGAAGCAGCGCCCGGCCGTGTTCTCGGTGGTGCAACCTGCGTTCGGCGCAAAAGTCTACTTCGCCTATGCGTTGCGCAAGGATGCGGACAGCGCGTCGCTGGCCAATGCGTTCAACGCGGCGCTCGTCACGTTGAACAAGAACGGCACGCTTGCGACACTGCAGCGCAAGTGGCTCGGCGTCGCGACCGCACTGCCGACCGAGATGCCCACGCCGAACTACTGAGCGCCACGTCCGGGCAACATCATCGCGCGCCACCGCCGAGCACCACGACCGAGCAACTTGCCATGTTCAGCCTGACCACCTTCATCGACGGCCTGCCGTTGCTGTTCCATGCGGCGCTGATGACGCTCGAAGTCTCGGCAGCCGGCCTGGTGCTCGGCTTCTTCATCGGTCTTGCGATCTGCTGCGGACGGCTTGCGCCGCAAGTGGCGATTCGTGCCGCTGCCGGTGCGTATGTCCGGGTGTTTCGCGGGGTGCCGCTGCTCGTGCAACTGCTGCTCGTCTACTACTTCCTGCCGTTCGTGGGCATCAATGTGCCGCCCGTGATGGCGGCCGTCAGCGCCGTGTCGCTGTGCTCTGCCGCGTATATCGCCGAAATTCTCCGTGGCGGATTCGCGAATCTCCCGAAGGGGCAGCTCGAGGCGGCGACGATGCTCGGGTTCTCGGCAAAAGATCGTCTTTGGCGGATCCAGGTGCCGCAGGCCGTGCGCATGACACTGCCGTCGCTCGTCAACGAAATGGTGCTGCTGATCAAGGCATCGTCGCTCGTCTCCGTGGTCGGGGTGGCGGAGATCACGCGAACCGCGCAGAACATCGCGGCCAGTACGTACCAGCCGCTCGAAGCTTATGTTGCGGCCGGGATGATCTATTTTCTGCTCTGCGGTTCGCTGGCACTGATCGCGCATGGCGCGGAGCGGCGCCTGCGCGCGGCGTGACGCGTCAGTGGCTTGCCGGAGATCCTCATGCTGACTTTCCATCCCGATGTACTCACGCACAACCTGCCGGAGATCGGTGCGGGTCTCGCGATGACCGTCGCGACCTGGGCGGCGGGTACGCTCGCCGGGGCCGCGATCGGTTTCGGTGCGGCGCTCGCGCAGCAGGCGGGCGGCCGTTTCGTACGCGCGGTGATTCGCGTCTATGTCGAGCTGTTCCGCGGCACGCCGTTTCTCGTGCAGCTCTTTCTGCTGTACTACGGCGGCCCGGCATTCGGCTTGACGCTCGAGCCGTTGACGGCAGGCGTGGTCAGCCTTGCGCTCTATGCGGGCGCCTATTTCACCGAGGCATTTCGTTCCGGATTCCTGGCCGTGCCGAAAGGGCATGTCGAAGCGGCCTCCTGTCTCGGCCTGAGCCGCTGGCAAACGACCTTTCGCGTGCAATTGCCGCAGATGATGGTGCTGATCCTGCCGGCGCTGACCAACCTGACGATTGTGCTGAGCAAGGAAACCGCGGTGCTGTCGATCGTCACCGTACCGGAACTGACATTCGTGCTGACCGGTATCGGCTCGGCGAGCTTCGCGTTCGTCGAGACATTGCTCGCGCTATCCGTGTGTTACCTGTTGCTTGTCGAAATCGCGACGTGGGCGGGCACGGTGGTCGAGCGGCGCGTCGCGCGTCGGCTTGCATGATTCGGTACATGTCATCGTTCAGAGCCGGCGTGCATGGCGTGGTGGGAGCCATGCACGCCGGCATTGCCGCTCAATCGAAATACGTGAGCCCCATCGCGCCCTTCACCTCCGCGAGCGTCGCGCCTGCCACTTCCCGCGCGTGCAGCGTGCCGCGCTTCAGGATCGCCATCACCTCGGCCTTGTCGGTCTCGAACTCGCGGCGGCGCGTGCGGATCGGCTCGATCAGCGCCTGCAGCCGCTCGTTCAGCACGCGCTTGACGACGCTGTCGCCGAGGCCGCCGCGGCGATAGTGGGCCTTCAGCTCGTCGACCTTCGCGACGTCGGGCTCGAACGCATCGAGGAACGTGAACACGACGTTGCCCTCGACCTGGCCCGGGTCGCTCACGCGCAGGTGGTTCGGGTCCGTGTACATGTCCTTCACGGCCTGAGCGATCTCGTCCGGCGTCGAGCCGAGCGTGATCGCGTTGCCGAGCGACTTGCTCATCTTCGCCTTGCCGTCGATGCCCGGCAGCCGCGTGACCGACGACAGCACGGCCTCGCACTCGACCAGCACCGGCTGCTCGACGGTTGCGTTGAAGCGGCGCACGAGTTCGTTGGTCTGTTCGATCATCGGGAGCTGATCGTCGCCGACGGGCACGTGCGTCGCCTTGAATGCGGTGATGTCGGCCGCCTGGCTCACCGGGTAGGTCAGGAAGCCGGCCGGAATGTCGCGCTCGAACCCGCGCAGGCGGATCTCTTCCTTGATGGTCGGATTGCGTTCGAGGCGCGCGACCGTGACGAGGTTGAGCAGGTATTGCGACAGCTCGGCGAGTTCGGGCACCTGCGACTGCACGACGATCGTCGAGATCGCCGGATCGATGCCGACCGCGAGATAGTCGAGCGCGACCTCGATCACGTTCTCGGTGACGCGCTGGCGGCGGCCCATGTTGTCGGTCAGCGCCTGCGTATCGGCGAGCAGCAGGAATTGCGTCGCTTCGTGCTGCATCTGCACGCGCGCACGCAGCGAGCCGATGTAGTGGCCGAGATGCAGCGGGCCGGTCGTGCGGTCGCCGGTGAGGATGATCGGGCGGGTGGGTTGCGTCATGGTCGTCGTTGGCTCCGGGTTATCGAAGCTGCCAGCCATGACGTCAGCGCAGAAACGCAAATGCCGCCATCGCTGGCGGCATCACGTTTGGGACATGCAAAAGGAAACGGGCCGCCTGGGTCAGGCGCGCCACCAGCAATGCACGATCGGCGAGGCAGGTTTGGTTTCCATCGCGCAAGTATAGCGTAGTGCGCGGCCGGCCGTGCGCGTCAGCGGATCACCGACTCCATCGCGAGGTACGCGGTTTCGGCGGACGGCCACAGCAGGTACAGCAGGCCGGCCATCAGCAGCAATGCGCCGGCACGTACGAATGGCGTGCGGTCTCGGTGGTGCGATGGACGGGGGGACTGCTTCGATTTCATCATGCTTGCAGGCGCGGGGGCGCGCCACTCCAACGGTTACTGCAACGGGTCGCGCGCGGCGAGCCGGGGTGTTGCGGGGCTACGGGGGCAGGTGCGATTGGCGCACTGTGTCGCTCAGGGGACGGCAGGTCGGCCGATCGCGGTTTAAAAGGGGGACAGTTGAGCGCCCCGTGGCCGCCGTCCATGCCGAGCGACCGACATCCTACCAGTTCGGAGGTAGGGGCACAGTCAAGAATTGTCGGGGCCAGGGTAGCGGCAGGGGCGTTGCCGCCTGACCGAGCATTGATGGCTACAGCTGCGCGAATCATAAAGGCGCGCGACCCCTTCCAGACGGAGAGGCCGCACTCAAGCTGATCTGACGGGCACTGTGCAATGTCGTGTGCCCTGCGGGCCGTCAGTTATTCACGATGCTCGTGCTCGTGTTCATGCTCGCGCCACGGATCCCGATCACGCGGATGACGATGCCTCCATGCATCGTGTTCCCAGTAGCGATGGCCGTCCCAGTAGCGGTCACCGTGCATGCCAATCGTGACGGACACACCTGCGCCCGGGGCAGGATCTCGTTGTTCGTACCTCGGTTGCGGGGCATAGTCTTGCGCGAAGGCCGCGCTGCCCGCGACGAGTGCGCCGCCTGCCGCGAGCGTTGCCAGAATTCGGCGGGTTGCAATTCTCGTGGGTTTCATGATCTGTCCTCCATCAAGTACCTGAAAAAACGAGCACGGTTCGTTCCTGTACTGCGCGGCAGACGGTTTGCTCGATATTTCAGCCAGCCCACGACCCCAGCTTTTTCTGGTCGACAGCCACAAAAAAGGACAGCATCGGCGTGCGCGTTCGCGCATTGGCGCCCAGCCGCCGACGTCGGCTGCGCGGCAAGCGTCGCGTCGTTCGACGGGATGAAATGAAGCGTCCGCCGCATCGGTGGCGATGCGGCGGACGGGAGAGGGTAGAACGGGTAGAACGGGCAGAGTGGGGCGGCGGGCAGGTTCAGGCGCGCGGCATGTCGCTGCGTGCCGTGCGGCGCGAACCTGCCCGAACCGGAATCAGACCACCGCCGAGCGCGCGACGCGCACCGGCACCGACTTGTACGACGGCGTACCGCTTTCCTTGTCGATGTAGTCGAGCGGCACGAGCACGTTCGCTTCCGGATAGTACGCGCCGACCGATCCCGGCGCGATGTCGTACTCGATCGCGGTGATCTTCTCGAGGCGCAGCGTGCGGCCCGACGCGGTGATCGTCTCGATGTCGACGAGGTCGCCGTGCTCGAGCCCGTACTTGGCGAGATCGGCCGCGTTCATGAACAGCACGTCACGCCGCCCGAACACGCCGCGATAGCGATCGTCGAGCCCGTAGATCGTCGTGTTGTACTGATCGTGGCTGCGCAGCGTAATGAGCCGCAGCACCTGCTCGGCGCCGAGCACGTCCGCGTCTTCCTTCACGCCCTTGTAGACCGAGAACATCGCCTTGCCGGTCGGCGTCGGCCACACGCGCTCGGTGGGCGGCAGCGGCAGGCGGAAGCCGCCCGGCGTGCGGATGCGCTCGTTGAACGCCTCGAAACCGGATACCGTCTTGTCGATCAGGTCGCGGATGCGATCGTAGTCGGCGATCAGGTCGAGCCATGCGACCTTGCTGTTCGGCAGCGTCGCATGCGCGATCCCCGCGACGATCGCGGGCTCCGAGCGCAACTGGTCGGATGCCGGCTTGAGCTTGCCGGCCGACGCGTGGACCATCGACATCGAATCCTCGACGGTGATCGACTGCCGGCCGGTGGCCTGCATGTCGAGCTCGGTGCGGCCGAGCACCGGCAGGATGAAGGTTTCCTTGCCGACCAGCAGGTGCGAACGATTCAGCTTCGTGCCGAGATGCACGCTCAGGTCGAGCTTCGCCATCGCGGGGAACGACAGCTCGGGATCGGGCAGCGCGACCGCGAAGTTGCCGCCGAGGCACAGCAGCGCCTTCGCGGTGCCGTCGATCATCGCCTGCATCGCCTGCACGGCATCGTGCCCGTGCTGCGCGGGCGGCGTGAAGCCGCACACGTCCTCGATCTTCTTCAGGAACTCGGCCGACGGCTTCTCGGTGATGCCGACCGTGCGGTTGCCCTGCACGTTCGAATGGCCGCGCAGCGGGCACACGCCGGCGCCGGGCTTGCCGATGTTGCCGCGCATCAGCAGCAGGTCGGCGATCAGGCGCACCGTCGCGGTGCCCTTGTTGTGCTGCGTGACGCCCATCCCGTACGTGATGATGGTGGCGTTGGACTTCGCGTACGCGAGCGCGACCTGTTCGAGCTGCGCCTGGCTGAGGCCGCTCGCGCGTTCGATGTCGTCCCACGACGTGGCTTCGAGGTCGGCCGAGAACGCGTCGAAGCCGTTGGTGTGCTGCGCGATGAAGTCGCGATCGAGCACGTTGCCTTGCTCGGCTTCGAGCTTCAGCAGCGCCTTCATGATGCCTTTCAGCGCGGCCGCGTCGCCGCCCGCATCGACCTGGTAGTACGTCGATGCGATGCGCGTCGAGCCGAACGACGCCATCTCGATCATGTCCTGCGGATCGGCGAAGCGTTCGAGCGCGCGTTCGCGCAGCGGGTTGAACACGATGATCGGCACGTTGCGGCGCGAGCACTCGTGCAGCGTGCCCATCATCCGCGGGTGGTTCGTGCCGGGGTTGTGGCCGATCGAGATGATCAGCTCGCAGTGGTCGAAATCCTCCAGCGACACGGTGCCCTTGCCGATGCCGATCGACTGCGGCAGGCCGACGCTGGTCGGCTCGTGGCACATGTTCGAGCAGTCGGGGAAGTTGTTGGTGCCGAGCTCGCGCGCGAACAGCTGGTACAGGTACGCGGCTTCGTTCGACGCGCGGCCCGACGTGTAGAACTCGACCTGCTCGGGCGGCAGCGCGCGCAGCACTTCGCCGATGCGTGCGAACGCGTCGTCCCACTCGATCGCGCGGAACGTGTCGGTCGCGCGGTCGTAGACGAGCGGATGCGTGAGCCGGCCCATGTTCTCCAGTTCGTAGTCCGACATGCGCAGCAGCGACGATACGGTGTTCGCCGCGAAGAAGTCGGGCGTCACGCGCTTGGTCGTCGCTTCCCACGTAACGGCCTTCGCGCCGTTCTCGCAGAACTGGAACGTCGACTTGTGTTCCTTGTCGGGCCACGCGCAGCCGGGACAATCGAAGCCGTCGGGCTGGTTGGTCCGCATCAGCACGATCGGCGCCTCGATGGTTTCCATCTGCGTACGCACCGCATCGGCTGTCGCGCGAAGCGCGCCCCAACCGCCGGCGGGCCCATCGTACTTCCTGATGCCTGGCACTTCGCGTCGATTTGTCATGGTGAATCTCCAATAGCCGGGCCCGGTGCGGGTGGCTCGGTTGCGCCGTGTCGCGGCGTGGGGCGGCTCCGTCCGGCGGACGGAGCCGGTCATGCGTGCCCCGGGTTGCAGGGCATGCGTTTCTTTAGTGCGCGTCCTTCTTCGCGCCGGACGACTTCTTGCCGGGCTTCGCCGCGGGCGGCGGCGCGGCGGCGGGGGCGTCGTCCGACTTCGCATCGCCCGATGCCTTGGCGGCCTTGCCGTTCGGCTTGGCCTTGCCGTCGGCGTCCGGCTTCGCGTCCTTCGTGTCCTTCGCTTCCGGCGCGGCGAGCTTGTTGAACTTCACTTCGTCGCTGTCCTTGTCGAAGTCGACTTCGCACCGGTCGCCCGATTTCAACCGGTCGGCGAGGATCTCCTTCGCGAGCCGCGTCTCGATGGTCTGGCGGATCTGGCGCTTCAGCTCGCGCGCGCCGAACTCCGGCTGGTAGCCGACTTCGGTCAGGTGATCGACGAGCGAGTCGCCCATCACGAGCGTGATGTCCTGCGCGGCGGCGGTCCGCACCACGCGGTCGAGCTGGATCTGCACGATCGAGCGGATGTTGTCCTTCGACAGTGCGTGGAAGACGATCACCTCGTCGATGCGGTTCAGGAACTCGGGGCGGAAATGGCCCTTCAGCACCTGCATCAGCTCCTCGCGCACGGCCTTGTCGGTCTTGCGCGCGGCTTCCGGCTGCGTGAGGTTGTCCATGATGATCGCCGCGCCGAGGTTGCTCGTCGCGATGATGATCGTGTTGCTGAAGTCGACCACGCGGCCCTTGCCGTCGGTCAGCCGGCCGTCGTCGAACACCTGCAGCAGCACGTTGTAGACGTCCGGATGCGCCTTCTCGATCTCGTCGAGCAGGATCACGCTGTACGGGCGGCGCCGCACGCGCTCGGTGAGCTGGCCGCCTTCGTCGTAGCCGACGTAGCCGGGCGGCGCGCCGATCAGCCGCGCGACCGCGTGCCGCTCCATGTACTCGGACATGTCGATGCGGATGATCGCCTGCTCGTCGCCGAACACGGTCTCGGCCAGGGCCTTCGCGAGCTCGGTCTTGCCGACGCCCGTCGGCCCGAGGAACAGGAACGTCGCGATCGGCCGGTGCGTCTGGCCGAGCCCTGCGCGCGACAGCCGCACGGCATCGCTGACGGCGACCACCGCATCGCTCTGGCCGACCACGCGCTCGCGCAATTGCTCTTCCATCTGCAGCAGCTTCTGGCGTTCTTCCTGCGTGAGCTCGGAGACCGGGATCCCGGTCAGGCGCGACACGACCTCGGCCACCGACTCGACGGTCACTTCGAGCGTCTCGGAGCCGGTCTTGCGCTGCCACGCCTCCATCTTCTCGTCGACGGCTTTCTGCTTCTCGTTGATCTGCTCCTCGAACTGCTTCGCCTGGTCGAAGCGCTTGCGCGACGTGGCGTAGTCCTGCTCGCGCTTCAGTTGCGCGATCTGCGCTTCGCCTTCCTGGATGTCGACCGGACGCGACGTCGCGCCGATCCGCACGCGTGCGGCAGCCTGGTCGATCAGGTCGATCGCCTTGTCGGGCAGGAAGCGCGACGTGATGTAGCGGTCGGCGAACTCGGCGGCGGCGACGAACGCGTCGTCGGAGAACGTCACCTGGTGGTGCGCCTCGAGGCTGTCGCGCAGCCCGCGCAGGATCACGATCGTCTGCTCGACGCTCGGCTCCGGCACGAAGACGGGCTGGAAGCGCCGTTCGAGCGCGGCATCCTTCTCGATGTACTTCTGGTATTCGTTGAGCGTCGTCGCGCCGATCAGGCTCAGCTCGCCGCGCGCGAGCGCGGGCTTCAGCACGTTCGCGATGTCGAGGCCGCCTTCGCCGCCGCCCTGGCCCGCGCCGACGATCGTGTGCAGCTCGTCGATGAACAGGATCAGTTCGTCCTGCTTCGCAGTGACTTCGTCGATCAGCTGCTTCGCGCGCTCCTCGAATTCGCCGCGGTACTTCGCGCCGGCCACCATCGAGTTGATGTTGACCTCGACGAGCCGCTTGTCGCGCAGCACCTCGGGCACGTCGCCGTTGACGATCCGCTGCGCGAGCCCTTCGACGATCGCCGTCTTGCCGACGCCCGGCTCGCCGATCAGCACCGGGTTGTTCTTCTTGCGGCGCGCGAGCACCTCGATCGTGCTCTCGATTTCCTGCGCACGGCCGAGCACGGGGTCGAGCTTGCCCTGGCGCGCAATCGCGGTGAGGTCGCGGCCGAACTTGTCGAGGTTCGGCGTGCCGGTCGGCGCATCGACGCGGCCGTCCTCGGCGCCCTTGCCGACCACCTTCACGACTTTCTGGCGCAGCGCCTCGGGCGTTACGCCGTATTTCTTCAGCAGCGTGCCGGCGATGCTGTCCGGCACCGACGCGAGGCCGATCAGCAGGTGCTCGGGGCCGATGTACGAGTGGCCGAGGTCGCGTGACGCCTGGAACGCGTACTGCACGGCCTTCTTCACGCGCGGCGAGATCGACAGCTTGTCGAGCGGCGCATCGGCGGCGGCCGTGCCGGTGTGCGCGTGCTCGTCGATATACGACTTGATGTCCTGTGGCGACAGCTTCAGTTCCTTCAGCAGCGCGGCGCACACGTCGGTGTCCGCGAGTGCGTACAGCAGGTGTTCGGAGTCGAGCTCGCTGCGGCGCAGCTCGTGCGCCTTCTCGGCCGCGCGCTGCAGCAGTTCGAGCGTCTGTTCGCTGAATGCGTCGGTCGGGTCGACCGATTCGCGCGGAATCTCGGCGGCCAGCGGTGCATCGTCGTCGAGCCCGCCGAACAGCGACGACGAGCCGCCACCGCCCAGCAGCGAATCGAACGGGTTCAGCATGCTCTGATGCCGCATCAGCTGGCGGAAGTGGTAATCGCAGATCGAGATCGTCTTGCGCTCGCCGTCCTGCATCACGGTTGCGCGCGCGACGGCCGGCCGGGCGTGGCAGATATCGCAAAGTGCGGGCATGGTGGTCTGGCTCCTGTCAGTGAAGGTGGGTCGAAGGGTGAAGTCCCGATGCGGTGCGGCGCTCGCGCGTCCCGACCGCGCACTCGCGACGCGCGGCGCGGCGGCGCGCGTGCCGCGCCCGGACGGTCGCGCAGCGCGCGCCGGCGTGGCGCACGGTCGCGGTCGGGGCGGGAAGCGCGAGTGCTGCGAGGAGCCCACGGCATCGCTTCGACTGCGTTCAAAATAGCGAATCGGCGGGGGCCATCCAAGACACAGTTCCGTGCCGGACCGGCCGTGAATTGCACCCTCACATCGACGCGTGCGCGGGTGCCAGGGAGTACAGACGGGCGCGCACGCGGCGGCGCGGGCGTGTGCGGCAGGCGGGGGACGCGGTGCGCGGGGGTGGCGGCCCACGGAACGCTCACGGCGCGCGGTGCGACATCGGCGCGCAGGGGGCCGGCCGCGGCTGGACGGGCGGCGTAGCGAAGGGCCGCGCGCAGCATGACGCGCGCGCCGGTGGCGCGGGCGAACCGGCCAGGTCCGGCCGTGCACGCACCGCAGCCGATGCGTGCCGGCGGGCCGGCCAAGGAGAGGGCGGGTTGCACGGATCGGGCCGGACATGGCACGACCGTGGTGAACCGCGATCAGTCGGACAAGTTCATCGCGAGCCGCTGCCGGGCGATGCGCTTCACGTCGCTCGACAATGCCGCATTCGGCAGACCATTGGCCCAGACGGAGAACGAATCCTCGATCAGGTTGCGCGTGTCGGGCGGCAGCTCGGCGAGCATCAGTGACACGACGGTAAACAGCACGGCGGTGTCGCCGGCCTGGCTGCCCGCGTTCGCGTCGACGGTCTGCTTCAACGTGTCGACCGACGCTTGCAGCGCCTGCAGTGCATCATTCGTATCGCTCATGACAATCTCTCCATGCAGGATAGGCTCGATCGGCGACGAACATGCGGCCGGCAGTGCGGCCGGTCGCGCGCGACGCCCCGGCTCGGGGCGCCGCGCGCGGGCAACCGGGTTCAGGCCGCCGTATTGCCTTGCGGTGCCACGGCCACCGATGCTTCGCTCGTCAGCATCAGGAACGTGAACGTCTCGCGCAGGTACAGGCGGACGGCCTTGTCGCTATGGCTCGTGTAGCCGATCGATACGTCTTCCCCGAGGTGCAGCTCGTAGTCGCCGCCGCGCAAGGACAGCACGCAGCCGCCGCTGATCGCCGGCGCCCAGATGATCTCGCCGCTGACGATGCGTTTGATGTGGCCGAGGACCGGATAGCCCTGGTCGCGCGCTTCGCTGAGCGCGGTGTAGGCGTCCGAACCGAGCACGACCGAATACGGACCGTCGACGCCGGCGAGGCGCAGCGCCTCGAGCGCATCGCTGATCGCGTCCGGGTAGGCGCTCACGTCTGCCGGCAGCGTGAGCTTGCGGTTCGACGTGCCTTCGCGGATGCCGACGATGCCGGCCGCCTGGTAGCCGTCGAAAATCGCGTTGTCCTCGGCGAACGCGAGCCGCTGCGCGGCTTCCTTCGCCGGTTGCCAGTCGGCGTCGCGCGCGCCGCGCTCGACGCTGTCGATCGCCTCGCGGCTCAGCTCGAACGGCACCGTCAGCTCGACGATCGAGCGGACTTCGCGCAGCCGTGCGCTCACGTGCTCGCGCGGCGCGGCGACCTCGGTCAGGTGCCCGGTGCCGACGGCCGACAGTTCGGGGCCTTCGGGGCCGTCGACGTCGACGACGCGGCGGCCGGCCACCGATCGTTTGAAGGTGCGCGCCACTTCCTCCTCGATTTGTTCCCAGGCGGACGACGAGATCGGGGCGAGTTCGCGGTGCAGGTTATTCATAGGTTGGGGTCCCTTTCAGCGAGCCGATTTTCAGCGAGCCGTCGCGCTGCGGCGCGGACGGCGAGGATTCCGTTGGTGCGGCGTCGGCGGCGGGCGCCGCGCGGTCGGCGAGCGCCTCGAGCAGGTCGGCCGACGGCACGAAGAACAGCGAGCCGGTGACCGCGCGGCTGTAGTCGAGCAGGCGGTCGTAGTTGCCCGGCGGGCGGCCGACGAACATGTTCTCGAGCATTTGCTCGATCGGTGCCGGCGAGCGCGCATAGCCGATGAAATAGGTGCCGAACTCGCCGGCGCCCGGCCGCCCGAACGGCATGTTGTCGCGCAGGATCTTCACTTCCTGGCCGTTTTCGTCGAGCGTGGTCAGCGAGCTGTGCGAGCACGACGGCTTCACGTCCGGCGCGAGCTCGATGTCGGACAATTTGGTGCGGCCGATGATGCGCTCCTGGGTCTCGACCGCGAGCGCGTTCCAGCCGGCCATGTCGTGCAGGTACTTCTGCACGATCACATAGCTGCCGCCGGCGAAGTCGGCATCCTCGTCGCCGATCACCGTGAAGTCGACCGCCTCGCGGCCTTCCGGGTTCTCGGTGCCGTCGACGAAGCCGATCATCGCGCGCTGGTCGAAATTGCGGAAGCCGTGCACCTCGTCGACGACGGTCACCGCATCGCCGAGCGCGCCGAGCAGTTGCGTCGCGAGTTCGAAGCACAGGTCCATCGCGTCGGCGCGGATGTGCAGCAGGATGTCGCCGGGCGTCGCGACCGCGACGCGCTGGCCGGCGCCGAATTCACGGAACGGGTGCAGCGACGCGGGGCGCGGATCGCCGAACAGCGCATCCCACGCGTCGGCGCCGAAGCCGCAGACGCACGTGAGGTTGCCGCCCGGCACGCGCTTGCCGACCGAGCGCACGAGGGCGGCGATGTCGCCGCACCATGAGCGGATCGTGTCGGCGTGATCGGCGCCGGGATTGATCGTCGCCACGAGGAAGATCGCGCTGCGCGTGATCGTGCTGTGAACGGCCTGGGAGAGCGGGGGAGGAGTCTGCATCGCGGCCTGCCGGTCAGTCATGTCGGGACGGACGGGCCGCGGCTGCCGCGGCGCGCGAAGGCGAACGGTTGAACTGTGTCATGCGACTGTTCTCTTTGTGACATGCGGATGAAGGACGTTGCGCGGGCATCGCGCAACGGGCCGCGGCAGCGGCGGCCGGCCGCCCGGCGCGTGACCTGCCCGCACCGCGTAACGTCGTCGAGCATGCAATCTAGCAGCTTCGGCGGGTCTTTGGAACACGTAACGTGAATCTGTCATTCGATTGCGTCAAACGGGGCCGGATTTTGCGCGGCGCCCGCGCAGCTGTACTCCTGGCGGCTGCGGCGCTGTGCTCTTGAGCGCGTGTGCCGCGTGCAGTAGATTAGGTCCCGCTGCGCCGCCGACGAGGAGCGTCACCATGAACCTGCTGGAAGCGATGCGAGTATTTGTCGCGGTGGTCGAGCACGGCGGCCTGTCCGCCGCCGCGGCCGAACTCGAGCTCGGCGAGGCGCAGGTGAGCGACCGGATCGACGCGCTCGAACGGTATCTCGGCTGCCGCCTGCTGCTGTGCCGCGAACACGACGACGTCGCCTGCACCGACGCGGGCGACGCGTTCCACGTGTGCTGCCGCCGCACGCTGTCCGCGGTCGAGCAGGCGACCGGCCCGGCTCGCGTGCCTGCGCCGGATGCACGCGATGCCGCGTATTCGCCAGCGCATGGTCCCGCGCATGGTCCCGCGCATTGTCCCGATTTCCCGCCGCCCGGCGCCGCTTACGCACCTTCACATCGACTGTCGCCTTGAATACGTCCACCGTTTCCGGTTCGCCGGCCGAGCGCATCCGTCGCCGTTTCGGTCACTTCCTGCACGCGGCCGAGCTGGCCGGGTTGATCGTGATCGGGCTCGCGACCGCGTTCGCGATGACGCAGGAAGCGTGGAAGGTCGTGCTCGCGGGCGAGGTGTCGCTGACCGACCTGCTGCTGATGTTCCTGTATCTGGAAGTGCTCGCGATGGACGTGCGCTACCTTCGGCTCGGCCGCCTGCCCGTGCGGTTTCCGCTGTTCATTGCGATGACGTCGCTCGCCCGCGACCTGATCCTGCGCGGCGCGACCGACAGCCCCGAGCGGATGCTGATGACGACCTTCGGGATCGTGCTGCTCGCGGTCGGCGTGCTGATCCTCAGTTTCGGCCAGCATCGCTTTCCGGCGGACGTCGACGATGTCGAGGACGATGTGCACGCACGCAGGTAACCGGCAAGCGGCATGACGCTTGCGTCCGCCATGTCTTCGTAGGAGGTGTCGCATGAAACCGCAATCCGTCGCTACGGCAGAAGCCATCGAATTGCAGCAAGCATCGTCGGATGCCTACCGGCTGGCGCGCGACGCGTTGGATGCCGACCCGGCGCGCGCACGTGCGCCTTCGGTCGCCGGCCTGCAGCAGGCGGCCGCGCAGGCGTACGCCGATGCGGCCCGCGCACGCGCCGCGGCAACCGGCATCTGAATCCAAATCCCGGCGTGCTGCACGCGTGGCGGCCGCTGCAGCTGATCATCCAACCAAGCGAGGTGTCGCATGACCAAGCAACTGATCGTCGCCGTGTTCGACAGCGTCGGCACGGCCCATCAGGCCGTGAACGATTTCGAGGCGCTGTCGGAGAAGAATGAAGGATTCCACATCGAGAACGGAGTGGTCGTCGAGAAGGACGCGACCGGCAAGCTCGCGGTGCTCGCGGCCGAATCGCGGCCGTTCAAGGGCGGCGTGATCGGCGCGATCGCGGGCGGCCTGCTCGGCCTGCTGGCCGGGCCGCTCGGCGTGGTCACCGGCATGGCGGCGGGCGCCGGCGCCGGCATCCTCGCGGATGCGGCCGGCAATGCGCTGCTCGACGGCACCTTCGTCGAGGCGGTGGCCGCGCGGCTCGCGCCCGGCAGCGTCGCGGTCATCGTCGAGGCGAAGGAGGACACGCCGTTCTCGGTCGACAACGTCGTGACGGGATTCGGCGGCAAGGTGTTCCGCCAGGCGCTCGGTTGAGCCCACACCCTTTTCGAACTGCCTCGGGAGAACCGCATGCGCATCGATCAATCGTACCGGCGCTTCGACATCGCGGCGACGCTGGCGCCGCTGCCCGGCCACGGCAACCGCGCGATCGCGACCGTCGACGTGACGACCGACGATCCGGGCCGCCTCGCCGATCTCGGCACCGGCCAGTTCCTGCAGATCCGCAAGTGGGTCGAGTCGAACGACATCGCGCTGCTGACGGTGGTGTTCGACGAATGCAAGGTCGCGATCGACCATTACGCGGACAACGTCGACGACGCGTGAACGCGCGCGGCCGCGTTCGAATCTGTTCACCACGCCGGCCGGATTTCACGTTTCCTCGCCAAACTGTCACTTACATTCGTCGAAATGACGCAGTAGGATGCCGAACCTTGTCTTGATGAGATTCGCATTGCTATCCGCCTTCAATTTCGATAACGGACGAGGTTCGCACCGGGACACCCGCGCCCGGGCACGGCTATCCGGCTTCGTGCGCCGGCGCGGCCGTGCCGCCCATGCATCGCAGGCCGGTTCACCGCTGGCGGGGCGAGGCGGATGAAGCTCTACGAGAAATTTGCAAACGACATAGAGAGACTCATCCGGCAAGGTGTATATCGACACGGCGATCGTGTGCCTTCGGTGCGGCAGGCAAGCCAGCAGCACCGGATCAGCATCACGACCGTGCTGCACGCGTATCTGCTGCTGGAAAGCCGCGGGCTGCTCGAAAGCCGCCCGCAGTCGGGCTATTTCGTGAACCTGCGGCGCGACGACAGCCACGCGCCGGTGCGCGAGCTGCGGCCGTCGAAGCCGATCGCGATCTCGTCGTCGGTCGACGTGAGCCGGCTCGTGCTGTCGACGCTGCGATCGATCGGCACCGACGACGCGGTGCCGCTCGGCTCGCCGTACCCGGACCCGAGCCTGTTCCCGTTCGAGAAGCTGAATCGCTATGCGTACGCGGCCGGCCGCGACAAGTCGCTGTGGGGCGTGACCGACGGGCTGCCGCCGGGCCATCCGCGGCTGATCCGGCAGATCGCGCGCCGCTACCTGGAAAACGGGATGTCGGTGGACCCGAACGAGATCATCGTGACGGTCGGCGCGACGGAGGCGATCAACCTGTGCCTGCAGGCGGTGGCGAAGCCGGGCGACACGATCGCGGTGGAGTCGCCGACGTTCTACGCGATGCTGCATGCGATCGAGCGGATGGGGATGAAGGCGATCGAGGTGGCGACGCATCCGGAATACGGGATCGACATCGCGGCGCTGGCCGCGATCGCGAAGTCGCAGCCGATCGCGGCATGCATGGTGATGCCGAACTTCCAGAATCCGCTCGGCTTCCAGATGCCCGACGAGCGCAAGCGCGAACTGGTGGCGTTCGCAACGAAAGCGGACCTGCCGATCATCGAGAACGGCGTGTACAACGAACTGTACTTCGGCAACATGCATCCGAGCACGCTGAAGTCGTTCGATCGCCATGACATCGTGCTGCATTGCGCATCGTTCTCGAAGAGCCTGACGGCCGCGTACCGGATCGGCTGGGCATTGCCGGGGCGCTATCGCGAGCAGGTCGAGAAGCTGAAGTTCCTGAATACGCTGGCGACGCCGTCGCTGCCGCAGCTGGCCATCGCGGAGTTTCTCGAACGCGACGGCTACGAGCATCACCTGCGTCGGATTCGCAAGGCATATGCACAGCAGGCGAACCTGATGCGGACGATGGTGTCGCGGTTCTTCCCGGAAGGCACGCGCATGTCGAGCCCGGCCGGCGGCTACGTGCTGTGGGTCGAGTTGCCCGCGCAGGTCGACGCGATGCGGCTGTACCAGCTCGCGCTGGAGCAAGGGATCACGATCGGGCCCGGCTACATGTTCTCGATCGCGGACAGCTACCGGAACTTCATCCGGTTGAACTACAGCAGCCCGTGGTCGCCCGAGATCGAGCAGGCGGTCGTGACCGTCGGCAAGCTCGCCGCACACTGTCTCGACTGAACCTGCCGTCGCGCGCGCCGTGCATGGCGCGTTGCATCAGGTCAGCCGGTACGACTGCGCGCCCGTGCCCGCGAGCGTGCCGCCATCGACGATCAGGTACTCGTCGCGGATCGGCTTGCCGTCGAACCAGCATTGCAGGATCTCCAGCGTGCCGGCCGCGTAGCGCGCCTGCGCGGACAGCGACGTGCCCGAGATATGCGGCGTCATCCCGTTGAACGGCATCGCGCGCCACGGGTGATCGGCCGGCGCGGGCTGCGGAAACCACACGTCCCCGCCGTAGCCGGCGAGATGCCCGGACGCGACGGCATTCACGACTGCGTCGCGGTCGACCAGCTTCGCGCGCGCGGTGTTGATCAGGTACGCGCCGCGCTTCATCCGCGCGATCATCGCCGCGTCGAACAGGTGCTCGGTCGACGGGTACAGCGGGATCTGCAGGTTGACGATGTCGACGGCACTCGCCAGCGACGCGGGATCGGCGTGATACGTGAGCCCGAGTTCCTGCTCGATCGCGGCATCGAGCCGGTGGCGCTGCGTGTAGTGCAACTGCAGGCCGAACGGCTTCAGCCGGCGCAGCACGGCGAGGCCGATGCGCCCGGCGCCGACCGTGCCGAAATGCATGCCTTCGACGTCGTAGCTGCGCGACACGCAATCGGCGATGTTCCAGCCGCCTTGCTGCGCGACCGCATGCGACGGCAGGTAGTTGCGCACCAGCGCGAGCGTCGTCATTACCACGTGCTCGGCCACGCTGATGCTGTTCGAGCCGGTGACTTCGGCGACGGTGACGTGTGCGCGCGCCGCGGCGTCCAGGTCGACGTGATCGGAGCCGATCCCGGCGGTCAGCGCGAGCTTCAGCTTCGGCGCGCGGGCGATCCGCTCGGCCGTCAAGTACGCGGGCCAGAACGGCTGCGAGATCACCACGTCGGCTTCGGGCAGCCGGCGCTCGAATTCGGAATCGGGGCCGTCCTTGTCGCTCGTGACGATCAGCGTATGGCCGTGCGCTTCCATGTAGCCGCGCAACCCGAGCGCGCCGGACACGGAGCCGACGAGTTCGCCGGGCCGGAAGCCGAGCGGGCCCGCCGGCGTCGGCGCGCTTTGGCCGTCCGCGTATCGCGAAATGACCGGAATCGTGTCGCGCACGTAGCGCGGCGGATAGCCGTCGACGGGATCGGGGTAGAGCACACACAGGACGGTGGCCATCGGGGAGCACTCCTGACGACGGGATGAAGGCGGCACGCGCATTGCGCGGGACGCGCGACGTGCCCCGCGGGCGGGCGGCGTGTTGCGCCGCAACGTTGATGACGTTCTACGCCCGTCATGGATCGCGTGCAAGCTACAGTCCGTGTTTGCGTGCGCTGCGGGGCGTCTGTACCTGTTCTTTTCAGGAGGGATGTCGATAATGGGATCGTTACCTGACTTTCCGGGAGCCACGTCATGACTGCAAGCGACGATTCGTCTTCGCGCCCCGATCTCGCGGCAGGCATCGCGCTCGACGAGATCGCCGACGGCGCGATGATCGAGGGCCATGTCGGCGATGCAGCGGTGCTGCTCGTGCGCCGTGCCGACGAACTGTTTGCCGTGGGGGCGAATTGTCCGCACTACGGCGCGCCGCTGGCCGACGGCCTGCTGGTCGGCGATACGATCCGCTGCCCGTGGCATCACGCGGCGTTCTGCCTGCGCACGGGCGAGTTGCAGCGCGCGCCGGCGCTCGACGGGCTGCCGTGCTGGCGCGTCGAGCGCCGCGACGGCCGCGCGGTCGTGCTCGATGCGCGGCCGGCCGCCGTGCCGACTGCGCTGGAAGCGGCCGGGCTGCCGGCGTCGGTCGTGATCGTCGGCGGCGGCGCCGCTGCGATCGCGGCGGCCGTGACGCTGCGGCAGGAAGGCTATCCGCATCCCGTCACGCTGTTGAGCGCCGACGCCGATCCGCCGTACGACCGGCCGAACCTGTCGAAGGATTACCTCGCGGGCACGGCCGATGCCGACTGGCTGCCGCTGCGCGCACCGTCGTTCTATACCGCGCAGCGCATCGACGTGCGGTGCGGCACGCGCGTCGCCCGGATCGATCCCGCGCAGCACGCGGTCGAGCTGGCCGACGGCAGCCGCGTCGGATACGGCGCGCTGCTGCTCGCGACGGGCGCCGAGCCGAACCGGCTGACGGTGCCCGGTGCCGACCTGCCGCACGTGTGCGTGCTGCGCTCGCGCGCCGATTGCGACGCGCTGATCGGCAAGCTGAAAACCGCGCGGCGCTGCGTGGTGGTGGGCGCGAGCTTCATCGGCCTCGAGGCGGCCGCCGCGTTGCGTACGCGCGGGCTCGACGTGCACGTCGTCGCACCCGATGAGCGCCCGATGGCGCGCGTGCTCGGCGATGCGCTCGGCGATGCGATCAAGGCGCTGCACGAATCGCACGGCGTCGTGTTCCATCTCGGCGCGACACCCGCGCGGATCACGCCGGACAGCGTGACGCTGTCGAACGGCGACGTGCTGCCGGCCGATGTCGTGGTGGTCGGCATCGGCGTGCATCCGAACGTCGGGCTCGCGCAGGACGCGGGGCTTGCCGTCGAACGCGGCGTGACGGTCGACCATTTCCTGCAGACGAGCGCGCCCGGCATCTACGCGGCCGGCGACATCGCGCGCTGGCCCGATCCGCTGACGGGCGAGCGGATCCGCGTCGAGCACTGGGTCGTCGCCGAGCGGCAGGGCATCGTCGCGGCGCGCAACATGCTTGGCCAGCAGCAGCCGTTCGACGCGGTGCCGTTTTTCTGGAGCCAGCATTACGACCTGACGATCCACTATGTCGGGCATGCGGAGCACTGGGATCGCGTCGAGATCGACGGCGACCTCGGCGCGCACGACTGCTCGATCGCGTACTGGCGCGGCGACACGCGGCTCGCGGTCGTGACGGTCGGCCGCGATCTCGACAGCTTGAAGGCGGAAGCGGCATTCGAGCAGCAGATTGCAGCCGCGTGATGGCGGCGTGACGACACAATCCGAACCTGGAGTGAAGAAGAGATGAATCCCGACGTCCGTGCCCGTTTCGAAACCGAATTCGCGCCGCGTATCGCGGCGCGCCTGCGCGACCTGTACCAGCCCGGCGAAGTGACGGTCGACGTCGTGCCGCACGACGGGCAGGGCAGCCCGGCCTGCGTCGAAGTCGTCGGCCTCACGTCGACGGTGGGGCTGCCGAACCGGCTGAATGCGCGGCTCGCGTGGCGCGACGATGCAGTCGCCGGCTTGCTGGCCGAGCGCGACCCTGGCCGCTTCGACCGCTATCTCGCGGCACTGCCGGTGACGATCGAGCGGTGGCAGATGGAATTGCCGGTCGATTTCAGCTCGCGGACCCAGCGCGACCGCGAGATCCTGATCGGCGACCTCGATTTCGATGCATGAAACGCGCGGTGCGACGGCGGCCGGCGATGTGCCGATGAACCGCGCGACGTTAGCGGTCGCGCGTCTTGACGATCACGCGACCCTGGTCGATGCCGCCGCGCAGCGCCTCGTCGCACGTGAGCCATTCGGGCGTGACGAGCTCGGGCGCGGGCAGGTCGACCGGCGCGCCGTCGCGGAAGATCCGCACCTGCGCGACCCACGCGCCGTTCGCGTTGCGCGTCGCTTCGACGCGAATCTCGTGATCCATGAAGGTATCGGTGGCTTGCATCGGTCGGGGCCCTCCGTCATGCGTGAACGCGGTGCGTCGATCGTATCAGCACGGCGCGCGCCGTGCACCGGAAACCGGCATGAACCTGCATTCGATTCGGCATGCGAAACGGGAGCGACCCTGTGGCCTTCGACCTGACTTTTTCCATCAAGGTATTCGCGGCGCTGTTCGCGATCATGAACCCGATCGCGAACATCCCGGTATTCCTGTCGCTGACCGAAGGCGCGGCGGACGGCGTGCGCCGCAAGGTCGCGCTGACGGCCGCGATCGGCGTGTCGGTCGGCTGCATCGTATCGGCCGTCGCGGGCGGCGCGATCCTGCACGTGTTCGGCCTGACGATCGACGATTTCCGCCTCGCGGGCGGGCTGCTGGTGCTGCTGATCGCGCTGTCGATGCTGCATGGTGCGCCGAGCCGCCAGCATTCGCCAGGCGACGACGAGGGCGCCGATCCGGCGGCGGCCGAGAGCATCGCGATCTATCCGTTGACGATCCCGTTGCTGGTCGGCCCCGGCACGATCGCGACGATGATCGTGCTCGGGCACGGCGCGTTCTCGACCGGGCAGGAACTTGCGTTCGCGCTCGGCCTGGCCGCGTTTCTCGTGCTGCTGGCCGTGTCGCTGCTGTCGGCGCCGCTGATCGGACATTACCTGTCGCCGCGCGTGACGGCCGTCACGCAGCGGCTGATGGGGATGATTCTCGCGGCGATCGCGATGCAGATGATCGTCGCGAGCCTGAAGGCCGCGTTCGGGCTGCCGCATTGAGCGCGGCGTGCCGAAGCGCGGCCGTTCGATTGCATGGAGTCCCCGATGAACACGCTGATCGTGTTGTCCTATCCCGATCTCGATGCGGCCCGTCGCGCGATGGCCGAACTCGGGACGTTGCGCGACCGGCACGTCGTCGCGCTGTCGGGCGTCGTGATCGTCGAGTGCACGACCGACGGACGGTTGCGCACGCATTCGGTCGATCCCGGCCGCGTGTCGTCCGGATCGCTGCTCGGCAGCGTGGTCGAGCACATCGAAGCGTCGCTCGACGCATGGCGCGAGCGCCCGGTGGACGACGCGCTGACCGACCGCGTCGCGCGCAAGGCGCGCCCGGGCACCGTATCGCTCGGGCTCGCTGCGACGCAACTCGACATCTACGCGCTGAGTGCGGCGCTGGCGCCGTTCGGCGGAGAGGTGACCGACACGACACTGTCGATCGACGACGAACTGAAGCTCGTCGAAGCGATTTCGAACGCGCGCGACGGCGGCGGCAGCGTTGCGGCCGATTGATTGACGTCGCGTGAAGGTCGCGGTCGCACGATCGGTGCGCTGCGCGGCCGCAGGTGTGCGCCCCCTCCTGTCGATCAGGCTGGATGACGACGGGCGGTTCGCGAGGCGCTACATGGGAGTCTCGGGAAATTCGGCGAGAAGGCAGGCAAATGTCGTGCGGCGCAACGGCTGCTGACGGCCGCTGACGGCCCGATGCTTGCGGAATGGTCGCGTGCGCAGCCACCGGCCCGGGCGCACGCCTTGCTCGATAGCCTCGACGGTCACATGCACCGTTTCCGCTTTCGACAAGGAGGGCCTGACATGAAAGCAGTCGTATTTCACGGCATCGGCGACATTCGCATCGACACGGTGCCCGATCCCGAGGTCGCCGCGGCGACCGACGCGGTCGTGCGCCTGACGGCCAGCGCGATCTGCGGCACCGACCTGCACATGGTGCGCGGCACGCTCGGCGGGATGAAGCCGGGCACGATCCTCGGCCATGAAGGCGTCGGCATCGTCGAGGCGATCGGGCGCGACGTGCGCAACCTGAGGCGTGGCGATCGCGTGCTGATTCCGTCGACGATCGCCTGCGGCAGCTGCGCGTACTGCCGCGCGGGCTACACCGCGCAGTGCGACGCCGCGAATCCGGGCGGCCCGCGCGCGGGCACCGCGTTCTTCGGCGGGCCGGCCGAGACGGGCCCGTTCGACGGGCTGCAGGCCGAATACGCGCGCACGCCGCTCGCGCATGCGAGCCTGATCCGCTTGCCGGATGCGATCGACGACGATCGCGCGATCCTGATGTCGGACATCTTCCCGACCGGCTATTTCGGTGCGCAGCTCGCGGAAGTGAAGCCGGGCGATACGGTCGCGGTGTTCGGCGCGGGGCCGGTCGGCCAGTTCGCGATCGCGAGCGCGAAGCTGATGGGCGCCGGGCGCGTGATCGCGGTCGACCGCATCGCGTCGCGTCTCGAGATGGCCTGCGCGCAGGGTGCCGAAATCATCGACTTCTCCGAGGACGATCCGGTCGATACCGTGCTGCGGCTGACGGGCGGGATCGGCGTCGATCGCGTGATCGATGCGGTGGGCGTCGACGCGATGCGGGCGACGCACGGGCCGGCCGCGGCCGACGGTGACGCCGTGCGCGCATTCGATGCGGAAGTCGCGGCGATCGTGCCGCGCCCGAGACCGGACGGCCGCAACTGGGTGCCGGGCGACGGGCCGTCGCAGGTGCTGCAATGGGCGGTGCGCGCGGTCGCGAAGGCCGGCACGGTCGCGGTGATCGGCGTGTATCCGTCGGCCGCGCGTGTGTTTCCGATCGGCGACGCGATGAACCGGAACCTGACGATCAAGATGGGCAACTGCAATCACCGGACGGTGACGCCGCCGCTCGTCGAGCTCGTGCGCAGCGGCGCGTTCGATCCGTTGTCGGTGCTCACGCGCTGCGAGCCGCTGACGAACGCGATCGATGCGTATCGCGCGTTCGACGTGCGCGAGCCGGGCTGGATGAAGGTGAAGCTGGCGCCATGACGACACGAACCGAAACCGGGAGCACTGCGATGAACGATCGATACGACAACTGCATGGCCGCGTGCGATGCCTGCGCGCACGCGTGCGACACCTGCGCGGCCGCCTGCCTCGCGGAGCGCGACGTGCACGCGCTGGCCGGCTGCATCGCGCTCGACATCGAATGCGCGCAGCTGTGCCGCTTCGCGTCGGGCGCGATGTCGCGCCGCAGCGGGCTCGCACCGCGCATTTGCGCGCTGTGCGCGCATGCGTGCGACCTGTGTGCGGCCGAGTGTTCGCGGCACGCGCACGAGCATTGCCGGCGCTGCGCGCTCGCGTGCGAGGCGTGCGCGGCGATGTGCCGCGCAATGGCCTGAGCACGGGCGCTTACGGCGTGTCCTGAACCTGGCGCGCGACGCGCTGCAGCAATGCGTCGAGCACGGCCATCTCGACGGGCTTCACGAGATGGCCGTCGAAGCCTGCACGTTCGGTGCGCGCCAGGTCCGACGCGCGCGCATGGCCGGACAGCGCGACGCAGGTCGTGTCGCGCAGCGCGTCGATCGCGCGCAGTTCCTGCAGCAGCGTGAAGCCGTCGACGTCCGGCATCGTCAGGTCGAGGATCATCAATTGCGGCAGGTAGTCGCGGGCGAGCGCCAGCGCTTCTGCCGCGTGGTACGCGACGCGCGGCGCGTGTCCCTTCACCTTGAGCAGCACGGCGAGCGTGTCGGCCGAGTCGCGGTTGTCGTCGACGATGACGATGCGCAGCGGTGTGGTGTCCGATGGCGCGTTCCTGGCCGGTTCGGGCGCGCGGACCGGCGCCGCACGCGCCATCCGGTCGATCGGCAGCTGCACCGTAAACGTCGCACCGTGACCGGGCCCGTCGCTTTCGGCGGAAATCCGTCCGCCATGCAGTTCGACGAAGGTCCGGCAGATCGACAGGCCGAGCCCGAAGCCGCCGCTCGGCGGGCGCCCCGGTGCGCCTTGCTGCTCGAACAGGTCGAAGATCGCTTCGAGAGCGCCAGGCGCTATGCCGACGCCGCGATCGGTGACGCGGATCGCGACCACCGGCCCTTCCACCCGCGCGCCGACGTCGATCCGTCCGCCTTGCGGCGAGAACTTCGACGCATTGTCGAGCAGGTTGTGCAGCACCTGGACGAGCCGCGCTTCGTCGCCGTGCAGCAGCACGGCATCGGCCGGCAGGTCGACGTGGATGTGCTGCCCGCGCGCGGCCAGTTTCGGCTGGATGCTCTCGACGCCGCGACACACGACATCGCGCACGGTGACGGGGCGATCGTCGAGCTCGACCTTGCCGGCCGTGATGCGCCCGACGTCGAGCAGATCGTCGACGAGCCGCGTCAGTTGTCCGACCTGGCGGTGCACGGCGTCGCGGCACTGCGCGAGCGCGGGCGCCGGATCGGGCAGGTGCTGCAGCACGCCGACCGAGTGGCGCAGCGGCGCGAGATGGTTGCGCAACTCGTGCGCGAGCATCGCGATGAACACGCTGAGCCGGTGCGTCGACGCTTCGAGCTCCTCGAGCCGCTTGCGCTCGGTCATGTCGCGCGTGATCTTGATGAAGCCGCACAGCTGGTTCGCGTGATCGTGCACGGGGGTGATCGTCACGCTCGCCCAGAACTGCGAGCCGTCCTTGCGCACGCGCCAGCCTTCGTCCTCGAAGTGCCCGCGCCTGGCTGCCGCGTCGAGCCCGTGCGATGGCCGGCCGGCCGCGATCGCGTCGGGCGGATAGAAGCGCGAGAAGTGCTGGCCGACGATCTCGGCGGCGCGATAGCCCTTGATGCGCTCGGCCCCCTTGTTCCAGGTCGCGACGTTGCCGTACGGATCGAGCATGAATACCGCGTAATCGGTGATCGAGCCGACCACCGTCTGGAAACGGAACTCGGCGAAGCGATGCAGCAGGTCGCGCGCGTCGGGCAAGCCGGGCGGCGAGGGGGGCGAGCGAGGATCGGTGTCGTCTCTGTTCATCGGTGCAACGGGTCGAAGGCGGGCGGGCAAGCGTCGCCCGGCCGCCGCCGGGCGGGCCGGCGGCGGCGTCATGAATCGGATTGGCACCCCGGAAAGCATAAGGGAACTCAATTCGCCTGATCAATGGGTGCGCATCGGCTGTGCCATCCGTCGTGTCGGCGGCCGGAACCGGCCCGGCCGCGCGATGCGGCATGCCGGTTGCACGACCGTGCGGCCCGCCTGCCGTGCGATGGCCGCCCGGCCGCACGCGGCGGCAAGCCCTGCAAGGAGATCGACATGAACAGCACGCTGAACCCCGACAACGAACCGGCCGGCCCGGACGACGACAACGCCAGCCGCGGCCGCGACGGCCGCGCACTGGGGCCGAGCGACTCGTCCGACAGCGGCAGCGACACGGCCGGCGCGCGGCGCCATCCGTTCGACATCGATTCGCCGCTCGACGATCACGCGCTCGAACGCGGCGATACATCGCTCGACAGCGATACGGACCGTGCGGGCACCGGCGAGCGTGCGTCGGCGGACGGCGATTCGACGCTCGACGAAGGCGCGGACATCGAGCCGGACCGTACCGAGCGGCTGAGCGAGCCCGGTCGCACAAGCGAGTCGAACGACCCGGACGAACCGGGCGACCCGGACGACGGCGGTGTGCCGTGACGCCCGGCACGCAAAAACTGCAATCGCGTTGCAGATTCGCGCGCCCGGCGGCAGATCGCCGTCGCGGCGCACATCCGTCGTGCGCCGGCCGCGGCATCGGCACGCGGCTTGCGTGCCATCGGCTCGGCGCGCGCCGCGACGCGGCATGGGGCCGTGCGCGACGCGGGCGCGATCAAGGAGAGACACGATGCAACGACGATATCCCGGACGATACGGCGAGCGTGGCGGCCCGCCCGAGCGGCACGAGCGCGACGAGCGCGCGTACCGGGGCGCCGGCGAGCGCGGCATCCCGGACGATCCGGCGCGTTGGCCGGAGGAAGATCACGAGTCTGAATCGGCTTATCGCCGTTTCGCGAGCGAGGACGTCGGCCCGGAAGACTGGGGCAGCGAATGGACCGAGCGCGCCGCACGGCCGGCTGGCCAGTCGCGCGGCACCGGCGCGGACTGGCCGGGCCGGGCGCGCCAGCCGGCGCGCGAAGCCGAACCCGGCCGCCGCGCGGAAGGCCGCGAAAGCGCGTACGGCGGCGACCGCCCGGCGTTCCGCGGTCATCACCGGATGGGCTGGTACGGCGGCGAGTACGACCAGGGCGATCCGCGCGGCGGCGACCGCGCCCCGGATCAGGCGCGATTCGGCAGTGAAGCCGAACGCGACGCGCTGCGCCAGCGCCGCGGGCCGAAGGGCTACACGCGCTCGGACGAACGGATTCGCGAGGACGTGTGCGAGCGGCTCGCGCATGCGCTCGAGATCGACGTGAGCGACGTCGCCGTGCAGGTGAATGACGGTTGCGTCCAGCTGGACGGCACGGTGCCGGCGCGCTGGATGAAGCACGACATCGAGGATCTGGCCGACGGCTGCCTGGGTGTGCGCGACGTCGAGAATCGCGTGCGCGTGCGTCGCGACGGCGAGCACGATACCGGCACGGTGCTGCATCCCGACCAGCGGACCGTCACGCCGACGCTGCCGGCCGCGCGCGATCCCGAACCCGGCACGGTCGGCCCCGACCGCGAGCGCAAGCCGCATCATTGACCGATCGTGCACCACCCGGCGCGATCCCGATCCCGTCCGCGAGCAGCGCGCGCATGACGACCGGAACCGACGATACGCGGCCCGCGCGCCGCGCTGCAGCCGCAGGCCGCGAGCGTCGCGACGAGCGCGGCCTGCGGCTGCGGATCGCGGCCGAACTGTGGCGCGCGATCTGGCATTACCGTGCGCGCGTACTGGCGGCCGTCGTGCTGCTGGTGCTCGCGAAGGCGGCGGCGGTGTCGGTGCCGCTGCTCCTCAAGGACATCGTCGACGGTTTCGGCCGCGCCCGCGACCAGCCCGTCGCATGGCCGGTGCTGCTGCTGTTCGCGTACGCGGTCGTGCGTTTCGCGTCGAATGCGCTGAACGAAGTGCGCGACATGACGTTCGTGCAGGTCACGCAGCACACGGTCGCGTCGTTTACAGTCCGCACGTTCGGCCACCTGCACCGGCTCGGCGCGCGCTTTCATGCGCAGCGCGAAACGGGCGCCGTCGTGCGCGACCTCGAGAAGGGCACGGCCGGCATCGGCTACCTGCTCGGCGTCGCGATATTCACCGTCGTGCCGACGGCCATCGAGATCGGCTCGGTGCTCGTGATCGTGATCGTCAAGTACGGCGGCGGCTTCACCGCGATCATCGTCGTCACGTTCGCCGTCTACGCGGCGTATACGGTGGTGTTCACGCGCCGGCGCATGCGTTACCAGCGGCGCGTGAATGCGCTCGAGGCCGAATCGAATGCGCGCGTGGTCGACAGCCTGCTGAACGTCGATACGGTCAAGTACTTCGCGCGCGAGGACGTCGAGCGCGATCGCCTCGGCCGCGTGCTCGACGCGTGGCGCGAAGCGGGCGTCGACAACCAGTACGCGTTGTCCACGCTGCATATCGGCCAGAGCGCGTGCATCGGCGCGGGGATCGCGGCCGTGATGCTGCTGGCCGGCCAGCAGGTCGCACGGGGCGTGATGACGGTCGGCGATCTCGTGCTGATCAATGCGTACATCATCCAGATCAGCCTGCCGCTGAACGTGCTCGGCTTCGTGTTTCGCGAGGCGAACGACGCGATGACGAATATCGAGCGGCTGTTCGGGCTGCTCGATGCGCGCGGCAGGCCGGGCGAGGACGGCGATGCGCCCGGCGCGCGGCCTCTCGAGGTGCGCGGCGGCGCGATCGAGTTCGCGCACGTCGACTTCGGCTACGAGCCGAGCCGGCAGATCCTGTCGGACGTGTCGTTTCGCATCGAGCCCGGGCAGACGGTCGCGGTGGTCGGCGGCAGCGGCTCCGGCAAGTCGACGCTCGCGCGGCTGCTGTTCCGGTTGTACCAGCCCGATGCGGGCACGATCCGGATCGACGGCCAGGACCTGCGGCTCGTCACCGAGCGCAGCCTGCGCGACGCGCTCGGCATCGTCCCGCAGGACACCATCCTGTTCAACGACACGCTCGCGTACAACATCGCGTACGGCAAGCGCGACGCGACGCGCGGCGAAGTGATCGCGGCCGCGCGCAGCGCGCAGCTCGATGCGTTCATCGAGCGGCTGCCCGATGCGTACGACACGCGCGTCGGCGAGCGCGGCGTGCGGCTGTCGGGCGGCGAGCGGCAGCGCGTCGCGATCGCGCGCGCGTTGCTGAAGGCGCCGCCGATCGTCGTGTTCGACGAGGCGACCTCGGCGCTCGACACGCGCTCGGAGCGCGCGATCCAGCAGGAGCTGATGCGCGTCGCGCAGCACCGCACGAGCCTGATCATCGCGCACCGGCTGTCGACGATCGTCGATGCGGACCGCATCCTCGTGATGGAGCACGGCCGGCTCGTCGAGCACGGCACGCACGATGCACTGCTCGAAAGCGGCGGCGTGTATGCGCAGATGTGGTCGCTGCAGGCGAAGCAGCGCGAACTGGCGCGCACGGAGGCGAAGTTCGCGCGGCAGCCGGTGCCGATCAACCCGCTCGTGTCGCAGGTGCTCGATTCGCTGACGGAGGCGGCCGCGCGACGCGGCGTGCCGGTGTTTCGCCACCTGTCGGGCGAGGATCTCGTCGTCGAGGCCGATCCGGCCGCGCTGCGGCGCTTCGTATGGGAATTGTGCCGCGGCGCGATCGACGCGAGCGGCGGCGGGCAGCTCGAGGTGCGCACCGCGCGCCACGACCCGGAAGCGCGGATCACGATCGCGTGTGCTGGCGTCGACGCGCTCGAGCTGTCGCTGATCGATCTCGAGCGGCTGCAGGACACGATCGAGGAAGCCGGCGGCTACGTGGTGCGTGAACGCGACGATACGGGCGTGACGCTGCACCTGTCGCTGCCGATGTGCGCGGTCGTGCCGGCGCCGGTGCAGCCGGCAGGCAGCATGCCGGACCGGGGCGTCGATGCCCGTGCCCGGCCGCTCGACGGCATTCGTGTCGCGTGCGTGGACGATCACGACGAGGCGCGCGACGCGCTTGTCGCGCTGCTGAAGACGGCCGGTGCGGACGTGCACGCGTATGCGTCCGGACAGACGCTGCTGGACGACCTGTGGCGCGCGCGCCGCGCGGACTGGCCGGCATTGCTCGTCTGCGACATCGATCTCGGCGACGACGAGGAAGACGGCTACACGGTGATGTCGCGCGTGCGCCAGCTCGATGCCGCGCGCGACCGCGACGGCCGCGCGCCGCTCGAGGCGCTGGCGCTGTCCGGCCATGCGCGCGAGCGTGACCGCACGCGCGCGGTCGAAGCCGGTTTTCACGCGTACCTGACCAAGCCCGCGGTAGCGGCCGACCTGATCGCGGCGTTGCGAGCGCTCGCGTTTTCCTCCGGAGAGACCCATGCCTGAACTTTCGAACCCGACGCGCGGCACGCTGACCGAGCGCCGCGCCGGTAGCGCGTTCGCGGACCGGCAGGCCGCGGTGGCGGCCGTCGAGCTGCTGCTGCCGAGCCTGTCGGCGGCGCTGCAGAGCGACCTCGTCGGCGACAGCGGTTGCCTGCACATCGTGATCATGGATCCGGCGCTCGGGCCGCACGACGCCGCGTTCGAGGACGCGATCCTGTACGAGTTCTCGCTGCCCGACCCGAAGGACTGGGATGCCGACTACCGCGCGTACGCGCGCGCGAAGGCGCGGCTGTCATGGGAGACGGGCCGCGACGGCCATGTCGTGCAGGCGCTGGAGCCGTACCGGCTGCGCGCGGGCGACACGAACCTGTGGGGCGGCGTCGCGCTCGGCGGCATCGTGGTCGGCGTGTCGGGCGCCCAGCCGTGGTTCGACGAGGCGTTCGCGGGCTGCATCGCCCACTGCCTGCGCGCACTGGCAAAGCGCCGTGCGCAGGCGACGCCCGACGCTCTCGCGATCTGAACGCGGCCGTCCGCGCGCGTTTTTACAGCCGGTTATAAAAAAGCCAGCGATCGCCTGCCGGCGCCCGATGCGGTGCCGGCGCGGGCGGCCCGGCACGGTTTTCGCTGTCTCTCCTGTATCGATGGTTGTCGCGACAAGCGTAACCGTCAGTCGGATTGCTTTCCAACGTCGACAGGAGGTGCAGGTGAATGCGACTCACGATCCAGCAGGACCGCCGCTCGCGGGCCGAACCGCGCTCGTGACCGGCGGCGGCCGCGGTCTCGGCGAGGCCATTTGCGAAGATCTCGCGCGGCACGGCGCGCACGTGGTCGTCGCTGACCTCGACGGCGACCGTGCGGCGGCCGTTGCGCAGCGGCTCGAACGGCACGGCGGGCAGGCGGTCGGCCGGCCGCTCGACGTGCGCGACGAGGCATCTGTGCTGCAGGTCATCCACGATGCGCGCGAGTCGCTCGGCGATCTGGACGTGATCGTCAACAACGCGGCGATCGACGTGACCGCGCCGATCGACGACGTGAGTATCGACGCGTGGCGGCAGGTGCTGATGACGAACCTGTTCGGCCCGTACCTGATGTGCCATGCGGCCGTGCCGATGATGAAGGCGCGCGGCGGCGGGCATATCGTCAACATCGCGTCGACCGCGTCGAAGCGCGCGTGGCCGAACGCGTCCGCGTATCACGCGACGAAGTGGGGGCTGCTCGGCCTGTCGCATGCGCTGCATGCCGAACTGCGTCCCAGCGGCGTGCGCGTGTCGGCGATCGTCGCGGGCGGGATGCGCACGCCGTTCCTGCTCGACCGCTTCCCGGACATCGACGAGGACACGCTGCAGCCGCCGGAGCACGTCGCGGCCGCCGTGCGGTTCGTGCTCGCGCAGCCGCCGGGCACCGTCGTGCCGGAACTGATGGTGCTGCCGATGAAGGAGACGTCATGGCCCTGAAGCGCGAACGGCGGCTGCCCGGCGCGGTGCTGCTCGACAAGGACGGCACGCTGCTCGACGACGTGCCGTACAACGTCGATCCCGCGCGGATGCGCCTCGCGCCGGGCGCGGCGCGGGCACTGCGTGCGCTCGGTGCGACCGGCATGCCGCTCGCGGTCGTGTCGAACCAGCCGGGCATCGCGCTCGGCCGCTTTACCGAACCTCAGCTTGGCGCGGTCCGCCAGCGTCTCGCCGAACTGTTCGAAGCGAACGGCGCGGTGCTGGCGGATTTTTTTTACTGCCCGCATCACCCGCAGGGCAGCGTGCCGCGCTACACCTGCGACTGCATCTGCCGCAAGCCGCGCCCCGGCATGCTGCGCCGCGCGCTGGCCGCGCTCGGCGTCGTGCCCGAATGGAGCTGGATGATCGGCGACATCCTCGACGATGTCGAGGCCGGCCGCACCGCGCGCTGCAGCACGATTCTCGTCGACTGCGGTCACGAGACCGAATGGCGGGTCGATGCGGCGCGCACGCCGCATCACGTGGTCGACCGTGTCGATCTCGCTGCCGACATCGTCGTGCGCGAAGCCGTGCGCCGGCACGGCACGTGGATGCGGCGATGAACGCCGCCTGGCGCCACGCGCGGCGCATCCTGTGCGTGCGGCTCGACAATCTCGGCGACGTGCTGATGACGACGCCCGCGCTGCGGGCGCTGAAGGAGGGCGGCGACGGCCGCCGGCTCACGCTGCTGACGTCGCGCGCGGCCGCCGTGCTGGCGCAGCATCTGCCGATGGTCGACGACGTGTGGAGCTACGACGCGCCGTGGGTCAGGCACCCCGACCAGCGTGGCGACCCGGTGGCCGATCTCGACATGATCGACCGGCTGCTGGCGGGCCGCTTCGACGCGGCCGTGATCTTTACCGTCTACAGCCAGAACCCGCTGCCCGCCGCGATGATGTGCTGGCTCGCGGGTATCCCGCTGCGGCTCGCGCATTGCCGCGAGAATCCGTATGAACTCCTGACCGACCGCGTGCCGGAAACCGAGCCGGACGCGCACGTGCGCCATGAGGTCGCGCGCCAGCTCGCGCTGGTGCGGACCGTCGGCGCGAAGACGTCGGACTGGCGGATGGCATTCGAGCCGGGCGACGCGGCGCGGCGCGCGGTGCACACCCGCTTGCGGGCCGCGTTGCGGTGCATCGGCGGCACGCGCCGGCCGGACGCGGAGCACGCGCGCTGGCTGGTCGTTCATCCGGGCGCGAGCGCAGCCTCGCGGCGCTGGCCGGCCGAGCGGTTCGGCGAAGCCGCCGCCGCCGTCGCGCCGTGGTTCGACGGCATTGCGGTGACGGGCAGCGCGAGCGAACGCACGCTGGTCGACACGGTGTGCGAACGCGCGGGGCCACGCGCGGTGCCGCTCGCCGGCGCGTTGCCGCTCGGCGAACTCGGCGCGCTGGTCGAGACGGCCGACCTGCTGCTGTCGAACAACAGCGGCCCCGTGCATCTCGCGGCCGCGCTCGGCACGCCGGTGGTCGACCTGTACGCGCTGACCAACCCGCAGCACACGCCGTGGCGTGTGCCGCATCGTGTGCTGAATGTCGACGTACCGTGCCGCAACTGCTATCGCAGCGTGTGCAACCAGCCCGGCCATCCGTGTTTGCGCGGCGTGAGCGTCGACGACGTGGTCGCCGCCGTGCACGCGTTGCTGCGCGGCGGCGCGCGTCATGCGCAACGCGCGGCCTCGCGGGCTGCGGCACACGGCGGCGAGCCGGTCGCTGCGCACGCATCGAACGTGATTCCGTTCGCGCACGCCATCACCAGGAGCTGACGCATGCCAGACCCGATCCATACGCTCGGCATCAACGCCGCTTTCCACGACAGCGCCGCGTGCATCGTGCGCGACGGCATCGTGATCGCGGCCGCCGAGGACGAACGCTTCACGCACGTGAAGCACGCGAAGCGTCCGGTGCCGTTCTCGACCTGGGAGCTGCCTTTCCACGCGATCGATTACTGCCTCGCGGAAGCCGGCATCACGCTCGCGGACGTCGACCACGTCGCCTATTCGTACGACCCGTCGTTCGAACTCGACCGCGAAGGCGCGGCGCCGTCGCTGACGTTGCCGCTTGCGCCGTCCGCGCATGCACCGCGCGAGGACGGCGCGTCGCCATGGCATCCGCTGTTCCTGTCGTCGATCGTCAACGCGCCGCGCCAGCTCGCGGGCGCCGCGCCGCATCACCTGCAGCGGCGCTTGCGCGGCGTCACGCACGACGGGCCGTTCCGCTGGCATTTCATCGAGCACCATCTCGCGCACGAGGCGAGCGCGTTTCTCGCGGCGCCGTTCGAGCGCTGCGCGGTGATGACGATGGACGGGCGCGGCGAGCGCGCGACGACGAGCTACGGCGTGTTCGACGGCCGGTCCTACCGGCGGCTCGGGCAGGTCAACCTGCCGCATTCGCTCGGGCTGCTGTACGAGCGGGTCACGCGCTATCTCGGCTTCCTGCATTCGTCCGACGAGTACAAGGTGATGGCGCTCGCGTCGTACGGCAAGCCGGTGTTCGCCGACGACATGCGCCGGCTCGTGCGGTATCGCGGCGAAGGGCGCTACGACGTGGTCGACGCGGATCTCGCCGCGCTGTTCGGTGCGCCGCGCGAACGCGGCGGCCCGATCGAGCCGCATCACTGCGACATCGCGCATGCGCTGCAGATCGTACTGGAAGAGACGGCGCTGCAGGCGGTCGACTGGCTGGCCGCCGAGACCGGCGAGCGGCAGCTCGCGATGGCGGGCGGCGTCGCGCTGAACTGCGTGATGAACGCGAAGATCCGCGATCGCGGCCCGTTCGACGACGTGTGGGTGCAGCCGGCGGCGGGCGACGCGGGCACCGCGCTCGGCGCCGCGCTGTGGACCGACTTCCGGATGCGCGGCGCGCGCGGCGACTGGCGGATGGATCATGCGTATCTCGGGCCGGCCTACGGCGACGACGCGATCGAGGCCTTCCTGAAGGAAGCGCAGCTGCCGTACCGGCGGCTCGCCGACGTGGCCGCGCAGACAGCCGCGCTGCTCGCGGCGAACCGCGTGATCGGCTGGTTCCAGGGGCGCATGGAGTTCGGCCCGCGCGCGCTCGGCGCACGGTCGATCCTCGCGTCGCCGATCGACCCGGACATGCAGCGCAAGCTGAACCGGATCAAGGATCGCGAGGATTTCCGGCCGGTCGCGCCGGTCGTGCTCGAAAGCCGCGCGCATCACTGGTTTGCCGGCGGCCGGCGCACGCCGCTGCGCGCGCCGTTCATGCTGTTCGTGTACGACGTCGTGGCCGATCGCGCGGAACAGATTCCGGCCGTGCGCCACATTGACGGCACCGCGCGCGTGCAGACCGTCGACGAGCGCCAGCATCCGCTGCTGCACGCGCTGCTGACCGAGTTCGACGCGCTCACCGGCGTGCCGGTGCTCGTCAACACGTCGTTCAACACGCGCGGCGAGCCGATCGTCTGCACGCCGCGCGACGCGATCGAATGCTTCTGGACGTCGCCGCTCGATGCGCTCGTGATCGGTCCGTTCCTGCTGGAGAAGCCGCGATGAACCTGCGCGACACGCAACTGCCGCCGGTGGTGTCGGTCGTCGTGCCGACCTATCGGCGGCCCGACCTGCTCGAACGCTGCCTCGACGCGCTGTGCGTGCAGGTGTTCGATCCGGCGACCTACGAGATCGTCGTCGTGGACGACGACCCGGCCGGCAGTGCACGGCCCGTCGTCGATGCATGCCGCGCGCGCGTGACCGACGTGCCGTCGATCCGCTACATGACCGCACCCGCCACGCAGGGGCCGGCCGGCGCACGCAACGTCGGCTGGCGCAGCGCGTGCGGCGCACTGATCGCGTTCACCGACGACGACACGATTCCCGACCCGACCTGGCTGCGTTACGGTGCGGCGGCGCTGCTGGCCGAGCCGTCGGCGGTGGCCGCGGCAGGGCGCATCGACGTGCCGCTGCGGGCGTGCCCGACCGACTACGAGCGCGATGCGGCGGGCCTCGCGCATGCGGAATTCGCGACGGCGAACTGCTTCGTGCGGCGCGCGGCGCTCGAACGCATCGGCGGTTTCGACGAACGCTTCACGCGTGCATGGCGCGAAGACGCGGACCTGATGTTCGCGCTGCGCGAGCATGCGGGGCCGATCGTCGATGCCGGTGCAGCGCGCATCGTGCATCCGGTGCGCCCTGCGCGTTGGGGGGCGAGCGTCGGCCAGCAGTCGAAGGTGTATTTCGACGCGCTGTTGTACAAGAAGCATCGCGCGACCTACCGGCGCCACATCCGGCCGGTGCCGCCGTGGCACTACTATGCGGCCGTGCTGGCGGCGCTCGGTGCGATCGCGTGCTTCATGGCCGGATGGCCGGCGCCGGGCGTCGCGTGCGCGGCGGTCTGGGCCGTGATTACCGCCGCGTTCTGCGTGAAGCGACTGCGCGGCACGCAGCTCACGCCGTCGCACGTTGCCGAGATGATCGTCACGTCCGTCGCGATTCCGCCCGTGTCCGTGTACTGGCGCATGCGCGGGGCATTTCATTTCCGGGTGCTCTTCCTTTGACGTCCTCCTGTCCCTAAAGGGAGAGGATTCCCACATCTGGCGATGCACGTCCGCATCGGAGAATGTTCAACGCAGCGTTGGTATCTCGATCATGCTCGACACCACAGTCACTGCAGGCCCACTCTCTTATTCTCAGTCCTGCGATACCTTTCGGCCGCGTCGTGCTGTCTTTCGACCCGCACGACGAACAGGACTGGGTCGAACCGCTTTCGTCCACTTCCTCGAAACTGGCTCCGTGCGCGATCGCCTTGTAGCGAAGCTTGTTTCGGAAGGACGACCAGGATGCGTCGTAGACGCTCTTCGCCATCCTGGTTCTGGCAAGTTTGACGGCCGACACGTTGCCGACCGCGATGTGATCGAAGCGCCGCACCAGATCGAGCGCGAGCTTGTGCTGGAAATCGGCGCGGGCATTGGCCACCTTGGCGTGCAACTTCGCGATATGCCGCTTGTGCTTTCGCGCCCGTTGCGCTTTCGCCAGCTTTTCCGCCGCTCGTCGACCGAACCGGTCATTCGGCAGTTTTTCTCCGGTCGAAAGTGTGGCGAAGTCTTTCAAGCCGAGATCAATCCCGACGCCGGAACGAATCGGGCGGGCCTGCACATCGGGCATCTCGATCACGATGTTGAGAAACCAGTTGCCGCGTGCATCCTGCGCAAAGCTGGTTCCATCCTTGATCTTGCCTTCGGGAAGCGGTCGGCTGTTGAACACGCGGAAGGTGTTGCCGGCGAAACGGAACGCGTCGCCCTCGCGCTTCAGGTCACGGCCCTTCAACGGCACCCAGCCGAGCGACTTCCTGCCGCGATAACGCAGGTACGGGCGACGGTGCTGACTGCGCGACTTCGCGTATTGCTCGCACGTCGCGTTGACCGTGCCGGAGTGAATACCGAGTTCCTTGCTGCTGCCGGTCGTCAGCACGTTCAGATCGAATCCCGTCGGCCACTTCTTGCTCCACTTGAGCGCGTGCTTCTGCGTGTCGTTGCAAAAGTTCCAGACGTAGTTCACCACACGGCTCTGCTTGTTGAGCAGTCCGTTGAGCGACTTCACCCGGTAGCGGTAGACAAGGATCATGCAGGCGATCCTAACCCGTGGAAGAAGCTGCCTGTCAACAGCACGCCTTTCCTCTCCGTCCTGAAGGACGGGGTTTCTCGGAGCAACTGATGAAGCTCGATCCCAGCGTTGATTCCGACGGCCCGCGCGGCCCGAAGCGGATCGCGGTGTTCCGCGCGCTGCAGCTCGGCGACATGCTGTGCGCCGTGCCCGCGTTGCGCGCGCTGCGGCGCGGCGAACCCGATGCGCGCATCACGCTGATCGGCCTGCCGTGGGCGCGCGAATTCGCGTCGCGCTTCTCGGACTACATCGACAGCTTCATTGCGTTTCCGGGTGCGCCGGGTCTCGCCGAGCAGCCCGCACCGGACGCGGCCGCGCGCGAAGCGTTCATCGCCGAATGCCGGTCGCGCGACTTCGACCTCGCAATCCAGCTGCACGGCAGCGGCGCGCACACGAATGCGATCGTCGCGTCGCTCGGCGCGACCCGCACGGCCGGTTTCGTGCCGGCCGGCGGCGGCACGACCGCGCTCGACTGCGCGCTGGTCTGGCGCGACGACGAACCGGAAGTGACGCGCTACCTGACGCTGACGCGCGAGCTCGGCTATGTGGACTGGGGCGACTACCTCGAATTCCCGCTGGGCGGCCTCGACTATGCGCTGTGGCACGTGCTCTGCGACGAACACGCGCTTGATCCGGGCCGCTACGTGATCGTCCATCCCGGCGCGCGGATGGCGTCGCGGCGCTGGCCGGTCGAGCGCTTCGCGCTCGCGGCGCGGCAACTGGCCGACGACGGCTGGCAGATCGTGCTGACCGGCACACGCGCGGAACTGGCGCTGGCCGGCGCATTCGCCGAGCATCTCGCGCGGCCGTGCGTGAACCTGTGCGGCCGCACGCCGCTCGGTGCGCTCGCGGCGTTGATCGGCCGTGCGCGGCTGCTGATGTGCAACGACACGGGCGTGTCGCATATCGCGGCGGCGCTCGGCACGCCGAGCGTCGTCGTCGCGTGCGGCAGCGACGTGGCGCGCTGGGCGCCGCTCGACGGCACTCGCCATCGCGTGCTCGCGAACTACCCGGCCTGCCGGCCGTGCATGTTCGATACGTGCCCGTACGGGCACGAATGCGCGACGGCGATCGGCGTCGGCGACGTGATGGACCAGGCGGGCGCACTGCTCGCGGAGGAGAGACGTCATGTCACGTAAGCGGTTGCGCGTGCTGACCTGGCACGTGCATGGCAACTACCTGTATTACCTGTCGCAGGCGCCGCACGATTTCTACATCGTCACGAAGCCGCAGCATCCGCCGGGTTACGCGGGCCGCGTCGGGCACCTGCCGTGGGGCGACAACGTGCATGAGGTACCGGCGGAGTGCGTACGCGACACGACGTTCGACTGCGTGCTGTACCAGCATGTGAAGCATTACCAGCACGACCGCCTGCGGCTGCTGAGCGAAGCGCAGCGCGCACTGCCGACGCTGTTCGTCGAGCACGATCCGCCGCGCGAGCATCCGACCGACACGCTGCACCCGGTGCAGGACCCGAACGTGTTGCTCGTGCACGTGACGCCGTTCAACGCGCTGATGTGGGACAACGGCGTGACGCCGACGCGCGTGATCGAGCATGGCGTGCCGATGCCCGAGGGCGTTGAATATCGCGGTACGCTGCCGAAGGGCGTGACCGTCGTGAACCATCTCGCGAAGCGCGGCCGGCGCCTCGGCGCGGACGTGTTCGAGGCGGCGCGCCACTGCGTGCCGATCGACCTCGTCGGGATGGGCTCGGCCGAGCTCGGCGGGATCGGCGAGGTGCCGAACCCGGCGCTGCCGCAGTTCCTGTCGCACTACCGGTTCTTCTTCAATCCGATCCGCTACACGAGCCTCGGGCTCGCGGTGATCGAGGCGATGATGATCGGGCTGCCGATCATCGCACTCGCCACGACCGAGATGGCGCAGCTCGTGAGAAGCGGTTGCAACGGCATGGCCGATACGCGGCCGGCCGTGCTGGTCGATGCGATGCGCATGCTGATCCGCGATCCGGAGCTGGCGCGCGAGTGGGGCGCGGCGGCCCGGCGCGACGCATGCGAGCGATTCGGCATCGAACGATTCGCGCGCGACTGGGACGCGGCACTGCACGACGTGACGGCATAGCGCGTCGCGCTCATGGCGCCGGCGCGGACGACGCGTCGGGCGGGTTGCCGCCGTTCGCCGCGTTCGCATTCTGCGGCGCGGTGGCGCTGGCCGCATTGCGCTCGTGCGCGGGCAGCAGCGCGAGACGGTTGTACAGCGTCTTCAGGCTGATGCCGAGCGCCTTCGCGGTACGCGGCTTGTCGCCCTTGAAATGCCGCAGCGACGCGACGATGAAGCGCTGCTGCGTATGCGCGAGCGTCGTGCCGATATGCAGCGTCATCGCGTTGTGACGGACTTCCTCGCGCGGTGGCGGGCGGCGCGGCAACTGCAGTTCGATCTGCTCGTCGGCGAGGATGAAGGCGCGTTCCAGTGCGTTGCGCAACTCGCGCACGTTGCCGGGCCACGAATACGCGCGCAGCGCCTTCATCGCCTGCGTCGACAGCCGCTTTCTCGTGCGGTGCCGCGCATTCAGCCGCTCGACGATCTGCAGCGCGATGTCGCCGACGTCGTCCTCGCGCTGCCTGAGCGCGGGCACGTGCAGCGCGACCGGTGCGATCCGGTAGAACAGGTCTTCGCGCAAGCGGCCGCTGCGCAGCGCCTCGACGGGATCGTGGTGGGTGGCCGCGACGATCCGCACGTCGAGCGGAATCGGCTCGTGGCCGCCGACGCGAACGATCGTGTTCGTCTCGAGCGTACGCAGCAGCTTGACCTGCAGTTCGCCGGGCATCTCGGCGATCTCGTCGAGAAACAGCGTGCCGCCGCGCGCGGCTTCGAACATGCCCACATGCTGGGCAACGGCGCCCGTGAAGCTGCCTTTCTCGTGACCGAACAATTGCGATTCCGCGATATCGTGCGGGATCGCGCCGCAGTTGACGGGCACGAACGGCCCGCGTCGGCGCGGGCTCATGTCGTGGATGAGCCGCGCGACGATATCCTTGCCGGCACCGCTTTCTCCGACGATCAAAACGCTGATGCGCGTGGCCGCCACGCGCGATATTTTCAGCAGCAGATCCTGGATCGTGCGCGAGCGACCGAACAGACGTGCGCCGTCGTCGACTGATTTCGACATGATGTGATCCCGAATGGGGAAGATTTGACCGAATGTGTCGAGGCGGATGAAAAAATGACGTGGCACACGCCGTTTTTCACGTCTCCAGCATACATTTCGTACCGATTCCAAGGCATTGAATCTGGCAATGCGGGTAGCGTCGACAGATAGATTTATTCGATGAGCGAAGCTTGCGCGACACCGTTCTTCTATACTGCTAAGCACTCGTATGTCATTGCAGGAAGTCTCGTCTGCTCATTCGCGTGCAGCGTCGCGCGTGTCGTCGTATGTGCCGGTGGCGCATGCCGCGGTGTCGGCCGACGCATGGGCCGGGCCGCATTACAAGGAGCCTCGATGCCTTATGTCCTGATCGTCGAAGACGATGCCGATACGCGCACCATGCTGGCCACGCTCGCGCGCACGCAGCAACTCGCGTGCGATACGGCGGCCACGCTCGAAGAAGCGCGCACGCTGGTCTCGACGCATACCCCCGATCTCGTGCTGTGCGATCTCGTGCTGCCGGACGGCAATGGAATGGACCTGTTCGACGCGCTGCCCAAACGCGGGCATTGCGAAATGGTGCTGACCACCGGTCACGCGAGCCTGGAAACCGCGATCGATGCGTTGCGGCGCGGCGCGACCGACTACCTCGTGAAGCCGATCAACATGCAGCGGCTGAACAGCATTTTCGCGCGCGTGCCGCGCACGACCGCGCTGCACGAGGAAATCGCGGAGCTGCGCTCGGAACTGCAGCGCCTCGGCCGCTTCGGCCGCATGCTCGGCAGTTCGCCCGCGATGCAGGCCGTCTACGACGCGATCGGCCGCGTGGCGCGCACCGAGGCATCGGTGCTGCTCACGGGCGAATCGGGCACCGGCAAGGAGCTCGCCGCGCAGACGGTACACGACCTGAGCCTGCGCCGCCGCGGCCCGTTCCTCGCGGTGAACTGCGGCGCGATTGCCGCGAACCTCGTCGAAAGCGAGATGTTCGGCCACGACCGCGGCAGCTTTACCGGTGCCGAGCGCCAGCACAAGGGGTTCTTCGAGCGCGCGGACGGCGGCACGCTGTTTCTCGACGAGATCACCGAGATGCCGCTCGAATCGCAGGTCAAGCTGCTGCGCGTGCTGGAAACGGGGCGCGTCACGCGGCTCGGCTCGACGCGCGAGATCGATGTCGACGTGCGCATCGTCGCCGCGACGAACCGCGACCCGGAAGCCGCGATGGCGGACGGCAAGCTGCGGCCCGACCTGTTCCACCGGATCAACGTGTTTCCGATTCCGCTGCCGTCGCTGCGCGAGCGCGGCGACGACATCCCGATGCTCGCGGAGGCATTCCTGCAACGCTACAACGAGGAAAGCGGGCGCAGCCTGCGCTTCGCGCCGGCCGCGCGCGAAGCGCTGAAGACCTACGAATGGCCCGGCAACGTGCGCGAGTTGCGCAACTTCGTGCAGCGCGCGAGCATCTTTACCGATGGCGACGTGATCGAGACGCTGCCGCCGCCGATCATGGACGAGTTGTCCAGCATGGTCGATTCGCACGAGGATCGCGTGACGGTGCCGTTCGGCACGCCGCTCGAGGAAGTCGACCGCAAGCTGATCCTCGGCACGATCGCCCAGTGCGGCGGCGTGAAGGCACAAGCGGCCGAGGTGCTCGACGTCAGCCTGAAGACGATCTACAACCGGCTCGCGCAACTCGAAGACGAAGCGGAAAAGCCGGATTCCTGATGCCGCGGCGATCGTGCACACACTTCCGTTTACGCATCACGGCGCGTTTTCCGGTCGAGACGGCGGCGCATGCGCTCGACATGCGGCGGGATCGCCCGCCGCTCGCGCAGGATCCACGGCAGGCCGGCGAACGTACTGGCGACTGCATGTTCGCGGCGCAGCAGCGGCAATTGCCGCACGGTGTGCCGCCATGCCGCGGCGGCCGGCCACCTGAGCCATGCGGTCCACACCGCGTTGCGCGCGGCGACGCGTGCACGCGCTGGCCGGTCGCGCCGCGTCGACGGGTAGTGATGCACGGTCAGGCGCGGCTCGTACACGAGCCAGTAGCCGGCACGATACAGGTCGAGCGCGAGCAGCGCTTCCTCGCCGCCGAGGAAATAGCGCGGGTGGTAGCCGCCTGCAGCGACGAAGGCGTCGCGCCGGAACGCGGTCGCGCCGGCCAGCAGCCCGAGAATCGGTCGGCCGGGCAACTCGACGGATGCATCGAGCGGGCTGTCGGCCATCGATCGGCTGGTCGGATCCTCGCGTTGCTCGGGGCCGACCAGCACGCGCGCGGTGACGGCCGCCACGTGCGGATACGCATCGAGCAGGTTGGCAGCTTCGGCGAGCGCGCCGGGCGCCCACCACGTGTCGTCGTCGCAGAACGCCACGTGGCGCGTACGCGCGACGGCCGCGCCGAGATTGCGGCCGGCCGCGCCGAGATTGGCCGGCGCATGCACCAGCACGACGTGCGGGAAGCGGTCGCGGATCAGCGCGACCGTCTCGCCGTCCGACCCGTTGTCGACGACGACGATCGCCGGCCGGTCGGGCAGCGCGGTGAGCCGCGCCAGCGTGCGCGCGAGTTCCGCCGCGCGCCGGCAGGTCAGCACGATGGCGGTGACGCGCGGCTCCCCCGGTGGCAGCACGGTGCGCGCGGGCGTTACGCGAATGTGATGTCGCATTCGAGCCGCCAGTACGTTTCAGGTTCATGGAGGTCGGCGCGCATATGAGGTTCGAACAAGGCAACCTGGCTCGCGTATTCGGCGACGGCGGCGGCTTTCGCGGCACCGCCGCTCGTGCCGTTGCCGGCCGGCGCGTCGACCGGGTGCGCGATCCAGCCGCGTTCGCGCCAGTCGCTCACGCGTTCGGCCATCAGCCCGTCGATGCGGCGATACGGTACGTCTTCGTAGAAGCGCCAGACGCGCGCGGCGCCTGCCGGCATGTCCGCGTTGTGCCACAGCAGCGACAGCACGGCCTGCTGCACCTGCCGGTGATCGCGATGGAACAGGCCGGCCGGTGCGAGCACGCCGCAGCCAGGGTGCGCGTCGATCGCGTCGGCCACGCGCGCGGCGATGGCGGCCGAGGCGGCCGGCACACCGTACTGGTCGTCGAGAAAGTCGAGCCAGACGGGATGCGCGCCGAGCTGCGCGAGCGCGCGGCCATCCTCTTCGCGACGTGCACGCACGGCTTCGTCGGCGCTGCCGAAGCCGGCGCGGCGATCCCACGGCGGCGCGGGCGTGCCGCGCGGCGGAATGCCCGCGAAGACGGTGACGACGACGGAGCCCGGCGCTTGCGCGAGCAGTTGTCCGCAACTGAAGACGGCGTCGTCGAGATGCGGCGAGACGACGAGCCAGCGTGCCGGAGCGGTCATGGCGTGAATCTCCTCATGATGGGCGGCTGCGCCGCCGGTTCCGACCGGCCAGCATGCGCCGTGCCCGTCGGCGGTGTACGGGCCCGCAGCGGTCGGCCCGCCTCGCAGGAGCGCGTCCGATGATCGATCTGGGCCGGCCGCAGGCCGGAAATTACGCTACCGCGGTGATGCTGGTTGCGATCGCGACCGTGCTGCAGGCGCTGGCGATCCGTTTCGGCGGCGTGAACCTGCCGTTCGTCCTGTACTACCCGCTGCTCGCGGGCGCTGCATGGGCGACGTCGTTCCTGTTCGGCGTCGCGTCGACCGTCGTCAGCGGGATGCTCGTGTGGACGCTGTTCCTGTCCGACTCGGCCGCCTATCCGGCGCCGCTGCCGGAGCGGCTCGTGCAGCTCGGCACCTTCATGCTGGTCGGTGCGCTGGTTTGCGCGATCGCGTCGACGCTGCGGAACACGCGGATCACGAACGATCGCGCGCACCGGCGCGAGGCGGCCGCACGCCGGCAGCTCGACGCCGTGCTGCGTGCGCTGCCCCACGGCGTGATCGCGACCGATGCGAAAGGGCGGCTGACCTATATCAATGCGGCGGCGGCCGAACTCGCCGGCTGCCGGCCGGACGACGCGACGGGGCGGCCCGTGCGCGACGTGCTGCGGATCGTCGACCGTGAGGGCCGCCGCGTGCAGACGACGCCGCTCGATCGCGCGCTCGGCGGTGCGGACGCGGTGTCCGACCAGCACTGGCTGCAGCCGGCCGGCGGCGGCGATCCGGTTCCGATCGTCGAGGTGGCGTCGTCGCTCTGCGACGCGGACGGCAACCTCGACGGCGCGGTGCTGCTGTTGCGCGATGCCGGCGCGGACCGTGCCCGCGTCGATGCGTCGCGGTTGCAGCATGCGGTCGTCGACGCATCGCCGGATGCGATCGTCGGGATCGATGGCACGGGGCACATCGTCAGCTGGAATCCGGCCGCGCGGCGAATCTTCGGGTACGACGAGGCCGACGCGCGCGGCCGCAAGTTCGACACGCTGGTCGCAATGCGCTGGTTGCGGCGCAATCCGCTCGCCGCGTCGCTCGATGCGATGCGCGAGCCGGTCGGGCCGCTCGAACTGCTGTGCGTGCGGCGCGACGGCCGGCGTTTTCGTGCGACGGTGTCGGCAGGCCCGGTGCAGGGCGACGCGCGCGACTGCGTCGCGATGTCGCTGACCCTGCGCGAGACCGGCGCACAGCGCCGTCGCGACCAGCGCGCGAAGCGCTCGCTGCAAGGCGCACGCGATGCGCGCGACCAGGCCGATACGTCGAACCGGCTGAAGGACGAGCTGCTCGCGACGGTATCGCACGAGCTGCGCACGCCGCTGAACGTGATCTACGGCTGGATCGAGGTGCTGCGCAATTCCGGCGACCACGCGCTGCAGAACCAGGCAGTCGACGCGATCGACCGCAGCGCGCGTTCGCTGACGCGGATGGTCGGCGACATCCTCGATGCGTCGTCGCTCGCGACCGGCAAGCTGCGCCTCGACGCGACGCCGGTCGACGTCGTGCGGCTGTTTTCCGATTCGGTCGGCGCGTTCCAGACGGCCGCTGCGTCCGCCGGCATCGTGCTCGAATTCGATTGCGATACCGCGTCCTGCATCGTGTCGGGCGATGCCGAGCGGCTGCGGCAGATGCTGTCGAACCTCATCTCGAACGCACTCAAATTCACGCCGGGCGGCGGCCACGTCACGGTCGGACTCGCGCGCGACGATGTGCATGCGGTACTGACCGTGGCAGATACGGGGCAGGGCGTCGCAGCGGAGTTCCTGCCGTACGTATTCGACATGTTCCGCCGCGCGGACGATTCGCCGGCGTCGTCGCGGCGCGGGCTCGGTCTCGGCCTGTCGATCGTGCGGCATATCGCCGAGCTGCATGGCGGCCGCGTGACCGTCGTGAGCGCGGGGCGCAATCGCGGCACGACGTTTACCGTGATGCTGCCGGCCGGCTGGCACCCGGCCGGCGCGATGGCGTGGGGGCTCGCGCAGGCGTCCGATCAGCGCGAGTCGCTCGCGCTCGATACGCAGCGGATCCTGATCGTCGACGACGATGCAACCACGCGCGCGAGCCTCACGGCCGCGCTGACCACGTTCGGCGCGGCCGTCGCGATCGCGTCGTCGGGCCGTGAAGCGCTCGCGGTGGCCGCCGACATGCGGCCGACCGTCGTGCTGTCCGATCTCGCGATGCCCGACGGCGACGGCTTCTGGCTGCTCGATGCGCTGCGGCGCGGGACGATGAACGGCGACAGCGGGCCGCCCGACGTGCGCGTGCTCGCCGTCACCGCGCACGCCGGCCTCGCCGACGAACGGCGCGCGCTGGAGGCCGGGTTCGACGGCTATCTGTGCAAGCCGGTCGACGTGCGCGAACTGGCGCACAAGATCGCGCACGTGACGAAGCGCGACGGCTGACGCGCGGGCGGCGGTGGCGTTACGTCGCCGGTGCCGGCCGGTTCTGCGTATGAACCTGCGCGAGCAGGTGCGACGCGATCCGCGTGCTGCGCACGAGGTCGCCGGGCGCATGGTGCGTGACCTGGCGCTGGATGAAATACCGCGCGGTGTGCGCGAGGCCGTTCGCGAACGCCGTCGTCGCCTGCCAGCCGAGCCGCCGGCGCGCGGCGTCGAGATTCGGTCGCCGCTGGCGCGGATCGTCCGACGGCAGCGGCCGGAATTCGATCGGCACCGTCGCGCCGACGATGCGCACGACCTCGCGCGCGACGTCGATCATCGCGATCTCGACCTCGCTGCCGAGATTGACCGGCTCGCTCGCCTCCCCCGGCTCGGCCATCAGGCGCGTCAGCGCCTCGACCATGTCGTCCACGTAGCAGAACGAGCGCGTCTGCCGGCCGTCTCCGTATACGGTCAGCGGCTCGTCCGCGAGCGCCTGCGTGACGAAGTTCGACACGACGCGCCCGTCGGCCGGGTGCATGCGCGGGCCGTAGGTATTGAAGATCCGCGCGATCCGCACGTCGACGCCGTACTGGCGGTGATAGTCCATGAACAGCGTTTCCGCGCAGCGCTTGCCTTCGTCGTAGCACGCGCGAAGGCCGGTCGGATTCACGCGGCCGCAATACTGCTCGTCCTGCGGGTGGACGTCGGGGTCGCCGTACACCTCGCTCGTCGACGCCTGCAGGATGCGCGCCTTCACGCGCTTCGCAAGGCCGAGCAGGTTGATCGCGCCATGCACGCTGGTTTTCGTCGTCTGCACGGGGTCGCGCTGGTAGTGGACCGGCGACGCGGGGCACGCGAGGTTGTAGATCTCGTCGACTTCGACGTAGAGCGGAAACGTCACGTCGTGCCGCATCAGCTCGAAGTTCGGTGCGTCGAGCAGGTGCGCGATGTTGTCGCGGGCGCCCGTGTAGAAGTTGTCGACGCACAGCACGTCGTCGCCGGCCGTCACGAGGCGTTCGCACAGATGCGAACCGAGAAAGCCGGCGCCGCCGGTGACGAGCACGCGTTTGCGATCGTAGCCCTTCATTAAGCATTCTCCTTGCGATGGGCAAGTACGCCCTGGGTGGGGGCGACGGGCGTGCGCCGGCCGGCGGCGGCCGACGTGCCGGCGCGCGGCGCGCGCGCGACGTCGCGGTAGATGTCGACGAGCCGGTCGGCCACGCCCTGCCACGTATAGAACCGGTGCGCGCGCAGGTAGCCGGCGCGCCCGAGGGCCGCGCACAGGTCCGGTTGCGCGCGCAACTGCACGAGGCGCGCGGCCAGTGCGGCCGGGTCGCGCGGCGGCACCAGGTAGCCGGTCGCGCCGTCCTCGACCGTCGTGCGGATGCCGCCCACGTCGCTGCCGACCACCGGCGTCGCACAGGCCATCGCCTCGACCGGCGTGATCCCGAACGGCTCGTACCACGGCGTCGTCACGAACACGTCGGCCGCGCTGTAGTACAGGTGCAGCGCATCGCGGTCGCGCCGGCCGACGAAGGTCACGCGGTTGGCGATCCCCAGTTCGTGCGCGAACGCGGCGAGCCGTGCGAGTTCCGGATCGCGCGCGGGGTCGGGCGTGGTCTGGCTGCCGCCGACGATGTAGAGGTGCGTCGGCCGCCGTGGATCGCGCGGCATGCGCGCCAGCGCATCGATCACCGTGTCGACACCCTTGCGCGGCACGAGGCGGCCGAGCTGCAGCACGACGAACGCGTCCTGCCGCCAGCCGAGCCGCAGGCGCGCATCGAGGCGCGGCACCGGGCGGAGTTCGCGCACGTCGAAGCCGCACGGCACGATCTCGATGCGCGCGGCGTCGGCGCGATAGTGCGTCGTCAGGTCGAGCGCATCCTGCGGGCATTCCGCGATCAGCCGGTCCGAACGGCGCGCGAGCGTGTCCTCGATCGCGAAGCGCGCGTCCGGGAATCCGTCGGCCGCGCCCTGATGCAGGCGCCGCACGCGGCCGAGCGCGTGGAATGTCGTGACGAGCGGGATGCCGAGTTGCCGCTTCACGCGCAGCGCGGCGTCGCCCGACATGAAGAAGTTCGCATGCATCACGTCGACGGGGTCGGGCTCGCGCCGCATGCGCGCGATCATGGCGTCCGCGAACGCCACCATGTACGGCAGCAGCCGCTCCTTCGGCACGTCGGTCGGCGGCCCGGCCGGCACGTGGATCACACGCATGCGCGAGCCGATCGGCACGACTTCCGGCAGGTGCGGGTTGTCGCAGCGCGTATAGACGTCGACGTCGAGCCCGCGCTCCGCGAGCTGCTTCGCGACGTTCGCGACATAGATGTTCTGGCCGCCGGCATCGACGCCGCCGATCACCCCCAGCGGCGACGCATGTTCACTGATCAACGCGATTCTTTGCATGGCATGGCTCCCGGTATCAGGGGTGCTTCGATGCACCCCCGTTAGCCGGCTTTCGGCAATCGGCATGCCCGGTGCGTTGCGGGGAAATCGGCCGGTCGGTACGCCGAAAAAATTACAAAGCGTTGGATGATAGGGCGTCCGATCGGTGTGCCGTACGGGCGGGTGTGCCGTACGGGCGCGCGGCGCGGCCGGCGCGGCACGCGGCTTGCGCACCACGGGTCACCTGCCGGCACTGCCCGGCCAGACCACAAGGAGGTCACGATGAAGGTCATCCCGCTGCAAGCAGGCTCCCCGAGAATCCGTCGTCAGCGCGCGATGCGCGCCGGCATGGCAGTCGCGATTGCCGCAGCCGCGGCCTGCGCGGTGATCGCGCCGAACGCGGTCGCGGCAGGCGACGACAGCACCGCGTCGTCGTCGCATTCGACTACCGGCGCGAAGATTCGCGACGCGACGATCACGACCAAGGCGAAGGCCGAACTCGTCGGCGCGAACGGCCTGTCGTCCGGCGACATTCACGTGAAGACGCGTCGCGGCACCGTGACGCTGACCGGCAGCGTGCCGGACGAGCAGCAGCGCACGCAGGCCGTGAGCGTCGTGAAGCAGGTCGACGGCGTGCAGGACGTGCGCGACCAGCTGACCATCCGGGCCAAGTAATCGCGGCGTCGCCAAAGGAGTCCAGTGATGAACTGCATGCTCAAACCGGTCGGCGAGCAGACGATCGTGATCACCGGCGCGACGAGCGGCATCGGCCTCGTCACCGCGCGCAAGGCGGCACGGCGCGGCGCGAAGCTCGTGCTGTTCGCGCGCAACGCGGACGCGCTGAACACGCTGTGCGAGGAAATCCGCCAGCACGGCGGCCTGGCGGTGCCGGTCGCCGGCGACGTCGGCAATGTCGAGGATCTGCAGCGCGCGGCCGCGGCGGCGGCCGACACGTACGGCGGCTTCGATACGTGGGTCAACAACGCGGGCGTGTCGATCTTCGGCACGGCGGCCTCGGTGCCGCTCGAGGACCAGCGCCGTCTGTTCGACACCAACTACTGGGGCGTCGTGCACGGCTCGCTCGTCGCGGCCGATCATTTCAGGCGCAAGAGCGATTTCCACGGCGGCGCGATCATCAACATGGGCAGCGAGGCGTCCGACGCGCCGGTGCCGCTGCAAAGCGCGTATGTCGCGTCGAAGCACGCGGTGAAGGGCTTCACGGATTCGCTGCGGCTGGAGATGGAAGCGGATCACCTGCCGGTCTCGGTCACGCTGATCAAGCCGGCCGCGATCGACACGATGTTCGTGATGCACGCGAAGAACTACATGAACGTCGAGGCGAAGCTGCCGCCGCCGATCTACGACCCCGATCTCGTCGCCGACGCGATCCTGTTCGCGGCCGCGCACGCCCGTCGCACGCTGTTCGTCGGCGGCGCCGCCAAATTCACGTCGGCGAGCGCGTACCACGCGCCGCGCCTGTTCGATCGCGTCGCGGCCACGCTGTTCTCGCGCGGCCAGCGCACGGTGCGGCCCGCGCGGCCGCGCGACGACAACGCACTGTACGACTCGCGCCATGCGCTGCACGAGCGCGAGGGGATGGACGGCCCCGTGCTGCGCAGCTGTGCCTACAACACGGTGGTGCAGCGGCCGAAGGTTGCCGGTGCGGTCGCGCTGGGCGCGGCGGCGCTCCTGTTCGCCGCCTTCGCACGCGCGCGCCGCCCGTCCGCGTGATTTCATTCAATTTCCAAGGAGGCTTTCATGACATCCCGACAACATACGGGCCACGAGTACAGCCACGCACGCGCGCACGAAGGCGAGCGCGTGCAGCAGGACCACGACAAGGGCGGCCACCAGACCGGGCACGGCAAGGCGCCGAGCCCGGTCGACGTGCAGAAGGCGCTGAAGGGCATGGACTATCCGGCGAGCAAGTCGGAGGTCGTCCAGTGCGCGGAGCGCGCGCATGCGGATCCCAATGTACTCGACATGCTGCGCCGGATTCCCGATCGCGAGTACGGTACGCCGGCATCGGTATCGAAGGAGCTCGGACGGCTGATGTAAGGGCCGTCCCGTCGCGCCCTGTGCGGCGCACCACCGGTCACGCGGAGGACCAGCATGGCGATGATCGTCGCAGGCCGCTTCACGACGTTCGACGAGGCGGAAGGTGCGGCGCGCCACCTTTACGAGCGCGCGTTCGGCACGGACGACGTGTCGATCTTCTTCCTGAATCCGGGCGGCCAGCACGCGCGCTTTCCGATCGGCGGGGACGTGTATGCCGATACGGCGGCGAAGCCGGGCGGCCGCGGCGCGATGGCGGGGGCGGTCCGCGGGCTGCTGATCGGCGTCGTCGTCGGGTTGATCGTCTACGCGGTGGGCGTGCGCTACTGGTTCGTGCCCGCCGCGGGTGCGCTGGCCGGCGCGTATCTCGGCGCCTTCGGCGGCGCGCTCGGCCGGATGCGCGGCGAGGCGGCCGAGGGCAAGGGCGCGCTCGCGCAGAGCGACACGGGCGTGATCCTCGCCGCGCGCGTGACGCCCGACACCGCGACCGCCGCGGAAGACGTGCTGCACGCGAACGGCGCGCAGTCGATCGAGCGCGTCGAGGGCGACTGGCGTGACGGCGAATGGCGCGACTTCGACCCGGTGCGCCGTCCGGACCAGGCCACGTCGGGCGGTTCGCGCTGACGATGCACTTTATTGCATGCGCTTGCAACGTCGACCGTGCAAACACGGCCGCGCCTTGCAAGCCGGCGTCTCGGGCGCGGCATGCGGCTTGCGCGGCATGACCGGCACCCGTTCAAGGAGGAACCCATGACCAGCGCACAAACGCCGCCGCCCCAGAAACAGACGCACCAGCCGGGCACCGAGGGCGACATGGTCCCGAAGCCGCGCGACGACGCAGCCGATTACACGGGCAGCGGCAAGCTGGCCGGCAAGGTCGCGCTCGTGACGGGCGGCGACAGCGGGATCGGTCGCGCGGTGGCGATCGGTTTCGCGAAGGAAGGCGCGGACGTCGCGATCGTCTATCTGAAGGAGTCCGACGATGCCGCGCACACGAAGAAGCTGATCGAACAGGCCGGCCGGCGCTGCGAGGCGATCGCGTGCGACGTCGGCGATCGCCGTCAGGCGCGCGACGCGGTGGCGCGCACGGTCGAGCGGCTCGGCCGGCTCGACGTGCTCGTGAACAATGCGGGCGAGCAGCATCCGCAGCCGGGCATCGAGGACGTGACCGAGGAACAGCTCGAACGCACGTTCCGCACGAACGTGTACGGGATGTTCTTCTGCACGCAGGCCGCGCTGCCGCACATGAAACAGGGCGGACGCATCGTCAACACGGCGTCGGTGACGGCCTACCACGGCAGCCCGAAACTGCCCGACTACTCGGCGACCAAGGGCGCGATCGTCGCGTTTACGCGCTCGCTGGCGATCGAGCTGGCCGAACGCGACATTCGCGTGAACGCGGTCGCGCCGGGGCCGATCTGGACGCCGCTGATCCCGTCTACATTCACGGCCGAGCAGGTCGCGAAGTTCGGCTCGAACGTGCCGCTCGGGCGGCCGGGGCAGCCGGACGAGCTGATCGACTGTTACGTGCTGCTCGCGTCGGACGGCGCGAGCTACATGACGGGGCAGACGCTGCACCCGAACGGCGGCTCGATCGTCGGCGGCTGACGAGCGTCGACCGCCGCCGGCGGCCGCTTCCACGCAAGTGCAAGGAGGACACAGATGAAACATCCCAACTGGACGATCGCGGTGCTCGCCGCAGGCGCGCTCGCCGTGTCTGCGCTCGCCGGCGCGCAGATGCCGAGCGAGCCGCCCGCATCGAATTCGCATGTGCCGGGCGGCGTGATCAATCCGTCGTCGGGCGCGGGCGACGCACGCATCGCGAAGGCGCCGCAAGGCGGCGACGCGGAATTCGTCGACAAGGCCGCGATCGCCGGCAAGGCCGAACTGCAGGCAAGCCAGCTCGCGCTGAAGCAGGCGCGGTCGCCGGACGTGCGCGCATTCGCGCAGCGGATGGTGAGCGATCACGGCAAGGCGAACGCGCGGCTCACCGAGATTGCCGCCCGCAAGGGTATGAAGCCGCAGGTCGAACAGATCGCGGACCCCGACGTCGAGGCGCTGCGCGGCAAGAGCGGTCGCGACTTCGACGCCGCGTACGTGGCGGCGGTCGGCCCCGACGCGCACCGCAAGGCCGTCGCGCTGTTCGAAGGCGAGGCGCGCGACGGCCAGGATCCGCAGCTGCGCGAGTTCGCGAGCGCCACGCTGCCGACGCTCCGGCATCACCTGAGCATGGCGCAGGCGCTCGAACGCAAGGTGGGCGCGCAGTAACGCGCGCCCGTCCAACCCCCGGGCCGCGCGCGCGGCCCGTTTTTTTCGGAGAGTCAGTCATGGCCCATCGGCAACCGAAACACGAAGGCATCCGCGAATTGCTCTGCCAGGCATACGAAACCGAGCTTGGCGGCGCGAAGATCTACGAGGCCGCGCTGCAGTGCGCGACCGACGAGGATCTGCACAAGGAATGGGAGAAGTATCACCGCGAGACGCTGCATCACCAGGAGGTGCTGCGCAAGGTGTTCGAGACGTTCGGCATGGACCCCGATGCGCAGTCGCCCGGGCGCAGCGCGGTCGCGGCCACCGGCAAGTCGCTCGTCCACGTGATCGAGCAGGCGCAGAAGCAGGCCGACCCGGCCGTCGCGCAGGTCGTCGCGGCGGAGTGCGTGGTGCTCGCCGAGACCAAGGACCACCTGAACTGGGAATTGATCGGCTACGCGGCCGACCAGCTGTCGGGCGACGCGGCGAAGACGCTGAAGGATGCGCACGACGAGGTCGAGGCCGACGAGGATCACCACCTGTATCACACGCGCGGCTGGGCGCGCGAGCTGTGGATCGGGTCGATGGGCTTCAAGGCCGTGCTGCCGCCGCCGGAAGAGGTGAAGAAGGTCGAATCGGCGGCCGAGGCAGCGCGCGCCGAACGCTCGCGCGGCAAGATGATGTGACGGCCGCGGGCCGGCAGCCGGGCGGTGCCGCATGGGCGTCCGCCCGGCTGTTCGCGTTGCGCTTCGCGCTGCGCCGAACCGGTTGCCGGCACAACCGTTCCGTTCCGCTCAGGTCAGCAGGTCGACGATCATCGCGACCACCGATGCGCCCATCAGCGCGACCGCGAGCCAGCCGAACAGTTTCGCTGCCGGTCCGCTGCCGGGCTGCCCGGCCGCTTCGCGCCGCCGCGCCAGCAGCATCACGAGCACGAGCATCGGCACCGCCGCGACGCCGTTGAGCACGGCGCTCCAGTACAACGCCTTGATCGGATCGATCGGGCTGATGCAGATCGCGATGCCGACGATCACGCACAGCGCCAGCACCGCGTAGAACGCGGGCGCGCGCCGCACGGGTTCGTTCAGCCCTTCGCGGAACCGCCAGGCTTCCGCGCAACCGTACGCGGCGCTGCCGGCGAACGCCGGAATCGCGAGCAGCCCGCAGCCCACGATGCCGAACGCGAACACGACGAACGCGGCTTCGCCGGCGATCGGCCGCAACGCTTCGGCAGCCTGCGCGGTGCTGCCGATATCGTGCTTGCCGTGTGCGAAGAACACGGCCGCGCCGATCACCATGATGCAGAACGACACCGCGTTGGTGACGATCATGCCGGTCCACGTGTCGAACGTGACGCGCCGTTCGGTCGCGGCGCGCGTGCCGGCCGCCCCTTCGCGCTGCTCGGACGCGGTTTCCTCGACTTCGAGCGCGGCCTGCCAGACGAACAGGTAAGGGCTCAGCGTCGTGCCGAGCACGGCGACGGCGGTGGTTGCGTACGCATGCGTGAACGCGATCTGCGGCAGCACGAGCGCATGCAGCACGCCGCGCCAGTCGACCTGCACGAAGCCGAGTTCGAGCACGTACGCGAGCAGGCCGAGCGTCATCCACTTCAGCCAGCGCGCGTAGCGCTCGTACGACAGCGTCACCTGCAGCGCGAGCGATGCGATGCCGTAAAGCGGCGCATACCAGTAGCTGCGGCCGCCGGCGACGAGCGTCGTTGCATCGCCCATTGCCGCGAGATCGGCGCCGACGTTCGCGATATTGACGATCGCGACCATCACGATCAGCACCTTGGCGAGACGGTCGGAGAAATGCTCGCGAATGGCGGCGACGAGCCCTTCGCGGTTGCGGCGCCCGATGAAGGCCGACGCGAGCTGCACGGCGACCATCATCGGCAGCGTGACGACGATCATCCACAGCATGTTGAAGCCGAACTGGCTGCCGGCCTGCGCGTAGACGGCCACGTTGCTCGGGTCGGCATCGGATGCTCCCGCGAGCAGGCCGGGGCCGAGCCGCCGGTACCACGGTTGCACGGCGGGCGGCGCGGCGTCGGCCGCCGGCGGCACGCCTTCGTCCGGCGCGCTCATCCGGCGTCGCCGCGGGCGTGACGGCCGCTCTCGCGGTGCCGGTCGCGCGCGAGGTCCGACGCGGTGCGCAGCGCGTCGACGAGCGCCCGGTACGCGTGCTCGCGCGAATCGGCGCCGCGCGTGCGCAGCACGTACGACGGGTGGTAGGCCGCGACGACGAGCCGGCCATCGCCGGTGCGCACCGGCGCGCGCGTGCGCTCGAGCGTCGCGTCGTTGTCCTGCAGCACGGCGCGCAGCGCGGTGGCGCCGAGCGCGACGACCACGCGCGGATGCACCGCATCGAGTTCGCGCTCGAGCCAGTAGCGGCACGCGGCCACTTCGCGCTGCGCGGGCGTCTTGTGCAGGCGCCGCTTGCCGCGCGGCTCCCATTTGAAGTGCTTGACCGCGTTCGTCACGTACACGTGCGTGCGTTCGATGCCGGCCTCGTCGAGCGCGCGATCGAGCAGGCGGCCGGCCGCGCCGACGAACGGCAAGCCGGCGCGGTCTTCCTGGTCGCCCGGCTGTTCGCCCACCAGCATGATCGATGCGTCGAGGGGCCCCATACCGGGCACCGGCTGCGTTGCGTGTTCCCACAGCGTGCAGCGGCGGCACGCGTCGAGCGTGGGCGGCGCGTCGTCGGCGGCGGGCGGGGCCGGATGTGCCGGCGGCTTGCGGGTCATGCGACGCCCCGTGCACGGACCGCAGCCGGGGCGCGCCGCCGGCGCGCGGAACGGTCCGGCGCGCGGGCTGCCGCACGCGCGGAGGAACGCAAACCGGACAGATGAAGCCGCATCGCGCGCATGAAGAACTCCCGTATCGACGATGCGAGAGACGCAGCAACCGGCATGCCGCATGCAGTCGCGACGGGTGCGCGGCTTGCGTGGCCATCCGGTCCAACGACGGGAGAACCGCGATGCAATTCGACCCCGGCGACGATCCGACCGCCGACGATGTGCTGCTGTGGCGCGCGCCCGGCACCGTGCCGCGCCGCCCGCGTCGCGTCCTGGTCGTCGACGACTATCGCGACGCAGCCGACGCACTGCGCCTGCTGCTCGAGGCGCGCGGCTTCGAATGCCGCGTCGCCGACGATCCGTTCGCCGTGTGCGACGTCGCGCGCGACTGGCAGCCGTTCGCGGTCGTGCTCGACATCGCGATGCCGGGCCTCGACGGGCTGCAACTCGCGATGCGGCTGCGCGGCGATCCGCGAACGGCCGACATGCTGCTCGTCGCGTGCAGCGGGTTCGCGTCGCGGCGCGACTGCGAACAGGCGAAGGCAGCGGGCTTCGACGCGCACTGCGCGAAACCGCTGACGCCGCACCGGCTGCTGGGCTATCTGGAATCGGCGAGCGGCGGCGCAGGGCAGGTCGACGGTGCCGTTACACGGCCTTGTAAAAACGCGTGACGTGCGTGACGCGTCGACGCACAAGAAAAACGCCCCGCGCGGGCGGGGCGTGTGGAACGCGGATGCACCGGCGAGCCGGCGCCGCATCGGCGTGCGGTCAGTGACGATCGCGCGCGCGCGGATCGTTCAGTTCCTCGGTCGGGTCGGTCAGCCCGAGTTCGTCGCCGGCGCTCCAGTACGGCGCGCTGCCGTAGAACTCGTGCAGCGGCTCGGCCCATTGCGGATCGGCCATCGCCGGCCAGTGATCCTTGTCGAATCCCGGTGCGTTGCGGATCCGCTCGGACGATACCGACAGCAGGAAGCACTTGCGTTCGGTGTCGAGCGTGAGCGCGCTCCACGGAATCGCGTGCAGCTTGTCGCCGATGCCGAGGATGCCGCCGCTCGACAGCACCGCATAGGCGATCCGGCCCGAGCGCACGTCGAGCATGATGTCCTTGATCTTGCCGACATCGTCGCCGTCGGTCGTATAGACCTTGTCGCCTTCCAGCGTATCGGCCGCCATCACGTCGGGGCCGGGGCCGGCCGCGGTCGCGGCGCCCTTGCCGATGATGCGGGTCTGACCTTGATCGGAAGTCTGCATGGTTTCCTCCAGGCTGCATGGGGCGCGACCGTGCCCGGGGTGGGCCCTGCGGGTCGCGCGGGTGGTCGGGACGGGCGAGGATCGCGCCGTCACGTCTGCTTCGGTTGCGACACGCCTTCGAGCGTGTTCGCGACGTCGTCGCGGTCGGGGCTGGCCGTGCGCGTCGCGATGTCCGCGAGCGACAGCATGCCGACCAGACGCTTGTCGTGATCGACGACCGGCAGCCGGCGCAGTTGCGCGTCGGCCATGTAGTGCTGGATCTCGTCCAGCGAATCGTCGTCGAAGCACCATTCGATCGGGCCCGACGCGACTTCGTGGATCCGCGTCTCCGGCGGCTTGCCGGCCGAGATCGCGCGCACCGCGAGATCGCGGTCCGTCACCATCCCGATCAGCCGGTTGTTGTCGCACACGGGCAGCGCGCCGATGTCGTAACGCTCCATCAGTTGCGCGGCGTGCCGGATCGAGTCGGTCGGCGCGATGCGCACGACGTCCTGCGACATGATTTCGTTGACGCGATGCATGAAGTCCTCCTTGCGGGTGGGTAGGGCGATTCGTCAGCGGGGTTCAGCAAGCCGCGTGCCGTCCGCCATGCGCGCGGCCGCTCACGCGTCGCCGCGCTCGCGCTTGTCCTGCCACGGCCCGTCGTCGTGCGTGCCGGGCGGCGTATCCGGCTCGATGCGCGTAACGCCGCCGGTCGCCGGCGGGTCGCTCGCCGGAAACGTGTCCTCGAGCTGCCGGTCGATATGGCGTTCCGAATGGCGCGTGCGCGTGCGGTCCTGTTGCTTCAGCGGCGGCGACGTGTCGCTGTGCCGCTCGTGCGCCGGCTTGTCGTGGCCGGGCCGGGTCGAATCCTTCATCGCGAGGCTCCGTGTCGGTGACGATGGGCCACAAGTGCCGCAACGGTCGTGCCCGGCTCGCGCACGCGGCACACGACTTGCCGTATCGACGATAACGACGATGACGACCACGCGCGGCACCGACCGGTGCCAGCCATGCGCACTACAAGCCGGAGGCACGATGACGATTCCGAAACGACGACCAGGGGTGCGCTACGAAGTCAACGTATGCGGCGGCGGATTCGATTCGGTGAAGAGCCATTTCACCGAATGGAAGCATGAACCGCTGATCTACCGGCCCGAGCGCCGGATGTTCGAAGGCAAGGCCGACGTGCGGCCGCTCGGCGACGAGACGTTCGGTTCGACCGAGCCCGCGCGCTTTGCGCTGCAGCGCGCTTGCGAGCCGTCGGACCCGTATGCGCTCGCGGCCTGCGTGAGGGACGACGGCCGCGAGCTGTGGCTCGTGATGGCCGCGTATGACGCGTAGCGGCGCGCTTGCAAGATTTGCAGCGAACGGTGTAGCGAAGGCACGGCGTATCGCGCGAGGCCGCGCGGATGCGCAGCGCTGCCCGTATGCGGGCGACGCGCCGGGACGGCATGCGCATTGCGGGACTGCTGTATCCGGATGCGACCGTGGCACACGCTATCGATCCGAACCCGCCATCATGGAATGCCGATGAAACACGATCCCGCACAGCGGCTGCAGCGGCCGGAGCCGCCGATTCCCGACTACGAGCCCGACCCCGAGCCACCCGATCCCGACGACGTGCCGCCCGACCTGCCGGAGCCGTACCGCCACCCTGCAGGCGACCCGCCCGGGACGGCACCGCCGGAACGCGAACCGCCGTCGCGCGAGCCGCCCGTGCATGCGCCGCCCATGCATGCGCCGCCGGCGAGCATGGCGTGGCGAACCCGAACGGAGGCGCGGCGATGAGCGTCCGTGTGAAACCCGGCCTGCTGCGCGATATCGCCGAGACGCTCGGCCGCCATTTCGAGGCGCGCGCGATGCCGTTCCATGTCGAGGAACAGCCGGCCGGCGCGTTGCATATCGGTTTTAGGGTCGACGGCCATCCGGCGTCGCTCACCGTGACGTTCGAGGCGGATGCATTCGCCGCGCTCGAGCAGGCCGCCATCGAACGGCAGCGCGGCACGCTCACGCGCGTCGCGGCCGAATTCGACGTGATGATGGCGCGCCGTGCGCCGACCGCCTACGCGGGCGATTTCCATTTCAATCGGCTCTGAGCCGTCGATCCGAGGGAGGATTTCGATGAACACGATCCAGACGATACGCGCGGGCGCCTGTGCGTTCGCTGCCGCGTGCGCGCTGGGCGCCTGCACGCAACCGACGAACGGCAATTACGGCGCGCGTGCGGCGCCGCCTGCCCCGCCGGACGGCCGTGGCGCGCAGTCGACCACGACGATGCCGGATGCGAATACGCGCTACGACGCGCGTCCGTCGCCGGGCAACACGATGCCGCAAGGCGCGGCCGGCGGCGAACCGGCCGACGTCCCGCCGCCGGGCCCGAACGGCGTACAGGGCGACCCGCCTCTGCCGGGCACGCCGCCGCCGATGCAGTACTGAACCGGCCGGCAGCGCGTGACGCACGGCATGCCGCGCCGCCGCGCGCTTCCCGACGAGCGAAATACGTGCCCCAAACTTGCCGCCGGCTTGTAAAAAAGCGGCCCCGGCCCATCGCGAAACGGGGGGCAAATCCGCGAGAGCCGCCGTGCGACGCGCGTCGCCGGACTGGCACGAAAGCTGCGTGAATCCTGTCAACGACTTACCGCGAACCGTACCGTCAGGAGGCTTTCGATGTCCGTCTCGCTTGCGCTGCAGATGCGACAGCATCTGGCACTTACGCCGAGGCTTCAGCAGTCGCTGCGGCTGCTGCAGTTGTCCTCGCTCGAATTTCAACAGGAATTGCGGCAGGCGCTCGACATGAATCCGTTTCTCGAAGACGGCCAGGGCGACGAGGAACCTGCTCCCGGCACGCCGGAGCAGCCGGCCGAAACGGCCGCGCCCGAAGCGACGCCCGAACCCGACGAAGTCCGCCCGCCGGACGGCGAGGTGCCGTTTACGGCCGCACCCGCGCCGCGCGGCACGAATCGCCAGGGCGACGATGCAGACGGCCTGTCGCCGGGCGAATGGATCGCCGCGGAGCCGTCGCTGCATCAGCAGCTGCACGATGCGCTCAGGCTGTATCCGTTGAACAGGCGCGACCGCGAAGCCGCGCGCATCGTGATCGATGCGCTCGACGACGACGGCTACCTGCGCCAGGAACTGCCCGAGCTGCTGATCGCGGCCGATCCGGCGCTGCTGCTGTCGGAACAGGATCTCGCGATCGCGCTGCGGCTCGTGCAGATGCTCGACCGGCCGGGCATTGCCGCGCGTTCGCTGTCCGAATGCCTGACGTTGCAGCTCGATGCGATTCCGGCCGGCACGCCGGCGCTGGCGGAAGCGAAAGCGATCGCGCGCGAGCATCTCGAACGGCTCGCGCGCCGCGAGACGGCCGAGATCCAGCGGCGCCTCGGCTGCAACCCGCAGACGCTGCATGCGGCCTGCGCGCTGGTGCGCGGGCTCGACCCGCGGCCCGGCAATCACTACGGCAGCACGCGCGGCGACTATGTGGTGCCCGACGTGATCGTGCGCCAGGTACGCGACGAATGGATCGTGACGATCAACCCGGCCGTGCTGCCGCGCGCGCGCCTGCACGAGCGCTACGCGACGCTGTTCGCGCAGTCGAGCGGCGAGCGCGATTCGCCGCTCGGCCAGCAACTGCAGGAGGCGCGCTGGTTGATCCGCAACGTGCAGAAGCGCTTCGACACGATCCAGCGCGTGGGCGAATGCATCGTCGCGCGGCAACGCGACTTCTTCCGCTACGGCGAGATCGCGATGAAGCCGCTGGTGCTGCGCGACATCGCGGAAGAACTCGACCTGCACGAATCGACGGTGTCGCGTGCGACCGGCAACAAGTACATGGCCACGCCGCACGGCACGTTCGAGTTCAAGCATTTCTTCCCGCGCAAGCTCGAGGCGGCCGGCAAGGGCGTGTGTTCGGCATCGGCCGCGAAGGTGCTGATCCGCGACATGATCGCGGCCGAGCGGCATACCGAACCGCTGTCCGACGTCGCGCTCGCGGAGAACCTCGCGGGGCGCGGCATTCTTCTTGCGCGTCGCACGGTGACGAAGTATCGCCAGGCGATGAAGATTCCGCCGGCCGACCTGCGGCGCCGCGATGCCGCGTGACGGCTTGCCTGGCGAATCAACCGCGCGCGACGCCGCCCGTCGTATCGGCCCGCGCATTCAACAGGAGCGCAACCATGCCAGCAAAATCCCAGGCCCAGCAACGTGCCGCAGGCGCCGCGCTGTCGGCCAAGCGCGGCGACACGAAAATGAAGGACCTCAAGCCGCCGGCGAAGTCGATGGCCAAATCGATGAGCGAGAAAGAGCTCGAGAAAATGGCTTCCACGCCCGCGCGCGGCAAACCGAAACACAAGCACGATGCGTGACCGACGACGACGTTTGGTGACGACCGCTGTCATCCAGGAGGGTTCCATGCTTCGATACGCCATCATCTTCTTCATCATCGCGATCATTGCGGCCGTGTTCGGCTTCGGCGGCATCGCGGCCGGCGCGGCCGAGATCGCGAAGATCCTGTTCTACATCTTCGTCGTGATCTTCCTGGTCACGCTGCTGCTGGGCGTCGTGCGACGATGAGCGACGCGCCCGACCGGTCGCAGCGCGTGGCCGAACTCGAACATGCGCTCGCGATCGGCTTTCCTTCGCAGTCGACCGTCGTCGTGCACTCGGACGACGCCTCCGGCCGGCTGACGATCCAGGTGTCGTGGGTGCGTGTGCCGGCCGAGGCCACGGCGCGCGACTGGCGCTGCACCGTCGACCTGCGGTTCGATCCGGACGTGATCACGCGCTACGCATCGCTCGACGCGGCCGACCGGCTGCGCGTGCGCACGCAGCTGTGTGACCGCGCGCGGCGCGCAGTGGACGAGCACAAGCCGCGCGTCGAGGATGCCGCGATCGAATGCAACGTGGCGCTCGACGTGACGCGCGCCGAATTCGACGCGGCGCTGCGCGCGCCCTGACGCCGCAGCCGGCCCCGCGGGCGCTGTCGCGGCCCGCGCCGCGCCGGCTTTTCCTGCTGTCCGCCCGCGCGTGCCGCAGTGCGATGGCGCGCGTGGCGGCTGCCTACCCGAATGCCACGAGGACCTATCGATGACCCATTCCCCCTCAGCCGGCAAGACTTCGTCCGCGCCGTCGCCCGACAGCGCGAAGTCGCGCCAGCTCGACGAAAACCGTGTGCGGCCCGACCACGAGGCGTTGCGCACCAACCAGGGCGTACGGATCGCCGACAACCAGAACACGCTGCGCGGCGGCCCGCGCGGCCCGTCGCTGCTCGAAGACTTCATCATGCGCGAGAAGATCACGCACTTCGATCACGAGCGCATTCCCGAGCGCGTGGTGCACGCGCGCGGCTCGGCCGCGCACGGCGTGTTCCGCGTCTACGAACCGATGGCCGACTACACGAAGGCCGCGTTCCTGCAGGACCCGGCCGCCGAAACGCCGGTGTACGTGCGCTTCTCCACGGTGCAGGGGCCGCGCGGGTCGGCCGACACCGTGCGCGACGTGCGCGGCTTCGCGGTGAAGTTCTACACCGAGGAAGGCAACTACGACCTCGTCGGCAACAACATGCCGGTGTTCTTCATCCAGGACGCGATCAAGTTTCCCGACTTCGTGCATGCGGTGAAGCCCGAGGCGCCGAACGAGATGCCTACCGGCGCATCCGCGCACGACACGTTCTGGGATTTCGTGTCGCTGGTGCCGGAAGCCACGCACATGGTGCTGTGGCTAATGTCGGATCGCGCGCTGCCCGCGAGCTTTCGCGCGATGGACGGCTTCGGCGTGCACACGTTCCGCTTCGTGAACGCGGCCGGCGACGTGCGTTTCGTGAAGTTCCACTGGCGCCCGGTGAGCGGCGCGTATTCGCTGCTGTGGGACGAGGCGCAGCGGATCGCCGGCCATGACCCGGATTTCAACCGGCGCGACCTGTGGATGGCGATCGAGCGCGGCGACTATCCGGAGTTCGAACTGGGCGTGCAGATGATCGACCCGGCCGATGCCGACACCTTCGGCTTCGACTTGCTGGATCCGACCAAGCTGGTGCCGGAAGAACGGGTGCCGGTGCGGCCGATCGGCCGGATGACGCTGAACCGCAATCCCGACAACTTCTTCGCGGAGACCGAGCAGGTCGCGTTTCATCCGGGCCACGTGGTGCCAGGCATCGACTTCACGAACGATCCGCTGTTGCAGGGGCGCCTGTTCTCGTACACCGATACGCAACTGAGCCGGCTGGGCGGCCCGAACTTCCACGAGATTCCGATCAACCGGCCGGTGTGCCCGTTCGCGAACAACCAGCGCGACGCGCTGCACCGGCAGACGATCAACGTCGGGCAGGCGTCGTACGAGCCGAATTCCACGAGCGGCGGCTGGCCGCGCGAGACGCCGCCCGCGCCGTCCGGCGGCGGCTTCGAGACCGTGCACGAGCCGCTCGAAGGCGACAAGGTGCGCGTGCGCAGCGAATCGTTCGCCGACCATTTCTCGCAGGCCGCGTTGTTCTATCAGAGCATGACCGAGATCGAGCAGCGGCATATTCGCGACGCGTACTGCTTCGAACTCGGCAAGGTGACGCAGCCGCAGATTCGCGAACGTGTGGTGAACGAAACGATCGCGCGCTTCGACGCGGGGCTCGCCGCGCAGGTCGCCGAACGGCTCGGGCTGCCCGCGCCGCAGGCGGCCGCGACGCCGGCCGTCGCGCAGCGCTCGCCCGCGCTGAGCCTGATCAGGCGCTCGAAGCCCGGCATCCGCTCGCGCAAGATTGCGCTGATCGCGACGCCGGGCGTGAGCCAGACGCTCGTCGAGCAGGTGCGCGACGCGCTGCAGGCCGCGCACGCGGTGCCGACGATCGTCGCGCCGACGCTCGCGCCGATCGGCAGCATCGTGCCGCAGGCGACGCTGGCCGGCATGCCGTCGGTGATGTTCGACGCGGTGTTCGTCTGCGGCGGCGACGGCGACGGCCGCGACCTCGCGCACAGCGCCGACGCACGGCATTTCGTGCGCGAGGCGTTCAAGCACCTGAAGCCGATCGCGGCCGTCGGGTCGGGGCGGCAACTGCTGAGTGCCGCGCACCTGCCGGATCCGGCCGAAGGCGTGTGCGTCGGGCAGGCCGTCGATCTCGACGCGATCCTGAAGACGTTGTCGGACGACCTCGGCCAGCATCGCGTCTGGGCGCGCGAGCCGCAGGCCGCCGAGTTGCCGGCCTAGCGCCGCGCGATCATGGACGCCGTCGTCGCGCTGTTCGGACAGGGCCGGATGCTCGGCCCCGGGCAGATGGTGCTGCGCGCGATCGTCGTGGCCATGATCGCGCTCGTGCTGATCCGCATCGCCGGGCGGCGGGCGTTCGGCCAGCGTTCGCCGTTCGACTACGTGGTCGGGATCCTGCTCGGCGCGATCCTGAGCCGCGCGGTGGTCGGCGCGTCGCCGTTCGTGGCGACCGTCGCGGCGTCGTTCGCGATTGCGCTGCTGCATCGCGCGATTGGCTGGGCCTGCGTGCGCTCGCGCCGGCTCGAGCGGCTGCTGGTGGGTGTCGAGCGCGAGGTGTATCACCACGGCCGCTTCGACGACGCGCAGATGCGTGCCGCGCTGATCACGCCGACCGACATCCGCGAAAGCGTGCGGCAGGCACTCGGCGCGACCGACCTGGCCGACGTCGACGCGGCGATCCTGGAGCGCAACGGCCACGTCAGCATCGTGCGGCGCAGCCGCTGCCGCAGGCCCTGACGTTCGCTGCATGAAGGGGGCGCCACACGCCACAAGGAGGGCATCGATGGCACGGATGATCTGGAAAGGCGCGATCAGCTTCGGGCTCGTTCACGTGCCCGTGCAGCTGTTCCCGGCCACGCGTACCGTGAAGCCGTCGTTCCGGCTGCTCGACAAGCGCTCGATGGACCCGGTCGGTTACCGGCAGATCAACAAGCGCACCGGCAAGGAGGTCACGCGCGAGGACATCGTGCGCGGCTACGAGTATGAAAAGGAACGCTATGTCGTGCTGACCGACGACGAGATCCGCGCGGCGAACCCCGAATCGACGCAGACGGTCGACATCGTCACGTTCGTCGACGAGGACGCCGTGTCGTTCCTGTATCTCGACACGCCGTACTACCTCGTGCCGGACCGCAAGGGCGAGAAGGTCTATGCACTGTTGCGCGACGCGCTGAAGGACAGCGGCAAGATCGGCATCGCGCATGTCGTGATGCGCGACCGGCAGCATCTCGGTGCGCTGATTCCGGTCGGGCCGCTGCTCGCGCTCGATACGCTGCGCTGGCAGGAGGAACTGCGCCCGCTCGACGAGCTGTCGGTGCCGGCCGGCGACGCGAAGCGCGCCGGCGTCAGCGCGCGCGAACTCGCGATGGCGAAGAAGCTGATCGACGACATGTCGGGCACCTGGACGCCCGACGAGTATCACGACACGTTTCGCGACGACATCCTCGAGCTGGTCGAGCGCAAGGTGCGCGCGGGCCGGATCGAGGAAATCGAGGACCGGCCCGCGCAGACGGGGCGCGCGGCGTCCAACGTCGTCGACCTGACCGAGCTGCTCAAGCGCAGCCTGAAGGGCGGGGCGCGTGCGGCCGATGCGGACGACGAAGGGGAGGCCGAGGCGCCGGTGTCGTCGCGTGGCGCCGGCGCGCGGCGCAAGCCGGCGTCGAAAACGCCGGCGAAAGGCGCGGCGAAGGCGCCCGCCAAACGCACGGCCGCGAAGCACGGTGCGACCGGCGCGCACGCGGCGAAGAAGACCGCCGCGCGCCGCAAGCATGCTGCATGACGGCGCACGACGGAGGGAAACGCGATGGCCGGCAAGCTCGAACCGTATCGCCGCAAGCGCCGCTTCGACGAGAACCCTGAACCCGAGGGCGCGCACGGGCGGCGGCGCGCGCATGCCGATGCGCATGCGCAGAAGCCTCGACCGCCCGCGCGCGCGGCCCGGCCGCTGCGCTTCGTGATCCAGGAACATCACGCACGGCGGCTCCATTACGACTTCCGTCTCGAACTCGACGGCACGCTGAAGTCGTGGGCCGTGCCGAAGGGGCCGAGCGTCGACCCGTCGGTGAAGCGGCTGGCCGTGCACGTCGAGGATCATCCGCTCGAATACGCGTCGTTCGAAGGCGAGATTCCGGCCGGCCATTACGGCGCGGGCTCGGTCGTCGTCTGGGACGAAGGCACGTGGACGCCCGACGGCGGCGTCGCGCAGGCACGCGACGGCTACCGGGCGGGCAAGCTGACGTTCCGGCTCGACGGCACGAAGCTGCACGGCGGCTGGGCGCTCGTGCGCAGCGGGCGGCAGCAGGGCCGCCAGGAGCAATGGCTGCTGATCAAGGAACGCGACGACGACGCGCGCGACGCCGAGGCGTTCGACGTGGTCGCGCGGCGGCCGGGCAGCGTCCATCACGAACACACGCCGGCCGCGCGCAGGAAGCGCGGCGACGGCAGTGCGTCCGGCCCGCGCACCGCGCGTCGCGACGACGACGCAGGACATGCGTCGGCCGATCTGTCCGACATCGACGGCGCCGTGCGCGCGGCGTTGCCCGAGCGCGTCGCGCCGCAACTCGCGACGCTGGTCGACGGGCCGCCTGCGCACGGCGACTGGCGCTACGAAGTGAAATTCGACGGCTACCGGATCCTCGCGCGGATCGCGGGCCGCGGCGCGCGGCGGCACGTCGTGCTGATGACGCGCGAAGGCCGCGACTGGACCGCGAAACTGCGCGCGCAGCGCGACGCGCTTGCCGCGCTCGACGTCGACAATGCGTGGCTCGATGGCGAGGCCGTCGTGCTGGGCGCCGACGGCCTGCCCGATTTCCAGGCGCTGCAGAACGCGCTCGGCGCAGGGCGCTCGGACGCCGTGACGCTGTTTGTCTTCGATCTGCCGTTCCTCGACGGATACGACCTGCGCGACGCGCCGCTCGCCGCGCGTCGCGCGCGGCTCGAACCGCTGCTCGCCCGCAGCGACCCCGCGCGGCTGCGCTACTCGCCCGACCTCGGCGACGACATCGCGTCGCTGATCGCGAGCGCGTGCGACACGGGGCTCGAGGGGCTGATCGGCAAGCGCGCGGATTCGCGCTATCGCGGCGGCCGTTCGCCTGCGTGGATCAAGCTGAAATGCAGGCGGCGGCAGGAGTTCGTGATCGGCGGCTATACCGAGCCGTCGGGCAGCCGGCATGGCTTCGGCGCGCTGCTGCTCGGTGTGTACGAACCCGCCGCGGGCGGCAAGCGGTCGCGCGGCGCGCCGCCGCTGCGCTACGTCGGCCGCGTCGGCACCGGGTTCGATACGCGCCTGCTCGACCGGCTCGCGGCCACGTTGCGCAAGCACGAACGCGACACGACGCCGTTCGATCCACCGCCGCGCGAACGGTCGCGCACGCGCGTGCACTGGGTCGAGCCGACGCTCGTCGCCGAGTGCGAGTTCGCGGAATGGACGGGCGACGGGATCGTGCGGCAGGCGGCGTTCGTCGCGCTGCGCGAAGACAAGCCGGCGCGGCAGATCGTCCGCGAGGTGCCGCGGCAACCCGAAACGGAGGCGACGATGGATGAACCCCGTGCAGCGCACGACCGACACCCGCCCGAGCCGCATGCGGATGCCGCGCATGGCCGCCGGTCGCGCGCACGATCGCCTGCGTCTGCCGGCCGTGCGCGCGGCGCGTCCGGCGCCGATCAGGTCGGCCATGTGCGCATCACGCATCCCGATCGCGTGATCGACCCGCAAAGCGGCACGCGCAAGATCGACCTCGCGCATTACTGGCAATGGGTCGCGCCGTGGCTGCTGCCCGACCTCAAAGGCCGGCCCGTGTCGCTCGTGCGCGCGCCGGGCGAGATTGCCGGCGAACTGTTCTTCCAGAAGCATGCGGAACGACGCGAGATCCCGTTCGTCACGCAGCACGCCGGGCTCGACCCCGGCCACGGGCCGCTGCTGTCGATCGACGGCGTCGACGCGCTGCTCGGCGCCGCGCAGATGGGCACGGTCGAGCTGCATACGTGGAATGCGCATGCGTCGAACGTCGAGCGGCCCGACCGCATCGTGTTCGACCTCGATCCCGACCCGGCGCTGCCGTGGCGCGCGATGATCGACGCCGCGCAGCTCGTGCGCGGGTTGCTCGACGAGCTGGGGCTCGTATCGTTCTGCAAGACGAGCGGCGGCAAGGGGCTGCACGTCGTCGTGCCGCTTACGCGGCATGCGGGCTGGGACGACGTGAAGGATTTCTCCCGCGCGGTCGCGCAGCATGTCGCCGCTACGCTGCCCGAGCGCTTCACCGCGACGATGGGGCCGCGTCACCGGCGCGGCAAGATCTTCGTCGATTACCTGCGCAACGGCCGCGGCGCGAGCACGATCGCCGCGTACTCGGTGCGCGCGCGGCCCGGCATGGGCGTGTCGGTGCCGCTCGACTGGGACGAGGTGCCCGATACGACGGGCGGCGCGCAATGGACGATCGACACGCTGCACGAGCGGCTCGATGCGCTGAAGCGCGATCCGTGGGAAGGCTACGCGAAGACGCGCCAGCGCATCACCGCCGCGATGCGCGCGCGGCTCGCGGCGGAAACATGAACGCGTCAGCGCCGATGCTGCAGCCGGTAGTACCAGTTCATCAGCGGCGTCGCGGAGATCCCGTGCGCGACCACCGACGCGGACACGACGGCCAGCACCGGCGCTGCGAGCGACCGCACCGCATCGGACGGCCCGTGCTCGAGCGCGAACAGCAGGTAGTAGAACGAGCCGATGCCGCGGATGCCGAACCATGCCATCAGCCGCCGCTGCGCATGCGTCGCGCGCGAACCGGTGAGCGTGAGCAGCACCGCGAGCGGGCGCACGGCGACGAACAGCACGGCCGCCAGCGTGGCCGCGCCCCACGTGATCAATGGGCCGGGCAGCGTCGCGAGCACGCTGCCGATCATCGTCATCACGACGGCTTCCGCGATCCGTTCGAGTTCGATCGTGAAGCCGAGCACCGATTCGGCCATGAACGCGTGTGCCTTCTCCGGATGCTTTTCGGTGGCGACGACGTCTTCCGAATCGATCTGGCCGATCACTTCGCGCGGCGGCCGGTCGCCGCTCGCCCGGTGCTCGACGCGGCGCATCGCGACACCGGCCGCGAACACCGCGATGAAGCCGAATGTATGTGCGAGCTGTGCGGCGCCGAACGACAGCACGATCAGCGCGAGCGCGAAGAAGCCTTCGAGGCCGAGCGCCTGCGCGTGACGCGTGCGCAGCCAGCCGATCGTCTTCGTCGTCACCCAGCCGAGGCTGCCGCCGATCGCGGCCGCGCCTGCGATGCCCCACAGCGCGACGAGCGCGAACGTGCCGGACAGCGGCGCAATGCCATGCGTCACGTCGCGCGCGCCGCACAGCGCGAGCCCTGCGAGCGCGAACGGCAGCGCGATACCGTCGTTCATCCCGCCTTCGCCGGACAGCGCGAAGCGCACGAGGTCGCGATCGCCCGGATCGTGCACCTGTACGTCGTGCGCGAGCACGGGGTCGGTCGGCGCGAGGATCGCCGCGAGCAGCAGCGCGGGGCCCCAGCCGAGCCCGAGCGCGAGCACCGCGCAGGCGGCGAGCAGCGGCACGGTGACGACCATCGCGAGCAGGCCGAGGCGGCATGGCACGAGCCACAGTTTGTCGGACAGCGGCACGCGCAGCCGCAGCCCGATCGCGAACAGCGAGACGAGCAGCGCGATTTCGACGATTTCGCGCAGCAACCGGGCGTCGCGCTCGAGGTCGAGCTGCAGCAGGCCGGCGCCGGCCGGGCCGAGCGCGATGCCGAGCACGAGATAGATCATCGCGGTGCTGCATGGCAGGTGGCGCAGCGCCGATGTCGCGACGCCCATGCCCAGCAGGACGGCGCCGATGATCAGGTACCAGAGCGTCTCGTGCATGCGTGCGGTCGCGGCGAGTCGGCAGGGCGGACGCGCAAGCCGTCAGGGCTTTCGGCCGAACGCCTCGCGCAGTTTCCGCTTCGCGCGTTCGAGCGTCGTGCGGCGCGTTTTCGGCAGATGGCGGCCTGCGCGGTTCACGTAGAAGTTCAGCATCGACATCGCCGACTGGAACGGCGACGCCTTGCGGCGGCGGCTGTGTTCGGCCGAATGCTTCAGCGATGCGGCAATCGCCGCCGGATCGTCGGACTTGAAGATGTCGGGCTCGATGTCGAGCGCATCGCTTTTTTGCGTGACTTCGCCGGACCAGCGCTTGCGGTGGTTCGGATCGGCGCTGCGGGCGCGGCCGGCGCGGCGCGTGAGGCGCTTGCCGTGCGCGTGGGAGGCGGAAGCGGAAGGCATGGCAGGGGCTCCATAGGGGGCACGAAACGAACGTACGAAGACGGGTGACGCAAACCGCGTGCCGCGCCGCGCACAGGCCGATGACGGCATGGGCCTTGCTGAAAGGAACGGGCAGGAATGTTCATCAGGAATGTTCACCAGGGCACCATCAACAGGGAGAAACGCCATGAAGTCAGTAACCGAATCGAAGTGTGTCGCGCGGCTTGTCGCGCGCGGCGTGCTTGCGTGCGCGGCGGTCGCGGTCGTCACGGCCGCGCCGGCCGCGTGGGCGCAGAATTCGCAACGCCCGGACGAGGGGACGGGCGCGCCGAATCCGTCGATGGACATGTCGACGCCCGGCGCCAACGGCAATACGGCCGCGCCGCCGCCGCCGGCCAGTCCGAAGCAGAAAGGCGCGAAGCACGGCATGCGTTCGCATGGCGGATCGGCCGCCCACGTGAAGCCGGGCGGCGGCCCCAACGGCGCGGGCGAAGGCGGCAGCGGCGCGCCGGGTGGCGGTGTCGGCGGCACGGGCGGCACGGGCGGCACGGGCGCCGGCAACGGCGGTTCGACCGGATCGACGGGCCCGGGCGGCGGCGGGACAGGCGGCGCGGGTTCCAGCGGTTATTGACGGTGTCGTGCCGGCGCGGCCGGCACGGCGCGATGGCGGCGCGGTTGCCAGGACGGGCGCGCCACCACCACGCAGGAGGACATCATGCAATCGAATTCCCGGATCTTGCTGGAGAACGAAGCGGTCGACGGCGATGCGGCCGACGCGGACGATCTCGATACGACGGTCCACGTCGACGTCGAAACGGGCCGGATCATGTTTCATGCGGCGTGGGCGCTTGCGAACGAAGCACCGCCCGAGGCCGCGCGGCATTCGGTCGTGCTCGCGCTCGACTGCGACACGATGGAGCATTACGCCGATCTCGACGACGGCGCGCGGATGCGCGTGCATGCGATGCTGCACGAGGCCGTGCAGCAGACGCTCGACCAGTTGCCCGACACCGACGAGAACCTGACGCTGACGATCGAGCTGACCGATTCGATGCTGGACGCGGCGCGTCGCCTGCAGTAATCACGCCGGCCCGACCGGCCGCGTCCGGTTACAGACCCGTTGAAATCTTTGCAGCGCGGCGACGCCGCACGCGTATGCCCGTGCGGGCGAGCGTGATCGCGGGTCGTTCCCCCGGCGGTGCCGCGATAGGGCGGCCGTGCCGGCACGCCGATTGCTGCGCAATCGCCATGGCACGACATGTGCCGACACACCGAAGGAGGCATTCATGAGCGGCAGGCTGGATCATTGCAAGGTAGCGATCCTCGCGGTCGACGGTTTCGAGGAAGCCGAACTCGTCGAACCGCAGCGCGCGCTTGCGGCCGAAGGCGCGCAGGTCGACGTGATTTCGCAGAAGCGCGGCGAGATCCAGGGTTTCCGGCACGTTGACAAGGGCAGCCGGGTGAAGGTCGACCGCACGTTCGACGATGCGCGCGAAGGCGACTACGACGCGGTCGTGCTGCCCGGCGGCGTCGTGAACGGCGACGCGATCCGGATGCTGCCGGCCGCGCGCGAATTCGTGACGGCGGCCGTCGGCGCCGGCAAGCCGATCGCGGCGATCTGCCACGGCGGCTGGCTGCTCGTGTCGGCCGGGCTCGTGGAGGGCCGCACGATGACGAGCTGGCCGAGCCTGCAGGACGATATCCGTCACGCGGGCGGCAAGTGGGTCGACGAGGAAGTCGTGCGCGACGGCAACCTGATCACGAGCCGCAAGCCGGCCGACCTGCCGGCGTTCAACGGCGCGCTGGTCGACCGCCTCGCGGCGCGGGGCGCCTGAGCCCATGCCGGCCGATTCCCCACGCCGCGTGACGCTGACCGACGCGCCGCCCGTATTCGACGGCGCGGCGCTGCAGTTGCGCTTCGTCGTCGAGGTCGACGGCGCGCCGCAAACCTGCGCGATCACGGTCGAATCGCTGGAAGATCATTTCGGCGCGCAATCCGCGCTGGAGGCCGACCTGCGCGACGCGTTCGAACGCGGCCGCGCGCGCATCGAGGCCGCGTGCGCGGACGTGCTGGCCAACGGCAATGGCGGCGACGTGGTGCTGCACAGCGGCTATTTCCGTGCGCCGGCCGGCCGTGCGCGCGCCGGCCTGTTTCCGCGCAAGCCTTGACGCGGCCGCGCTCCGCGGCCCGTCCGGCATTACATGTCGTTGAAAACTTTGCAGCGCGGCGCGGTCGGCGCGCGGTGCCGCATCGCGCCGGGCGCCGACCCGGCGGAGGCCGGTCGCGCGGTGTCGGCCGGCATGGTCCCTGCATGCATTACCCGTCGCCGGCGCACGATTCGCGCCGCATGCCGACGCGACGCGTTCGTCGCGTCGCACGCAGCCGCCAACGGGGAAACGAGCATGCTGACCGCCCACGAATTTGCCGCGCTGTTCCTGGTGCATCACGCACCGGAGCAGATCCAGATCGACCGCGACGACGTCGTCGCACTCGTCGAACAACACCTGATCGTGATGCAGCGCGACGACGCGTCGGGCGAGCATCGGCCCGTGCTGACGGCCGGCGGGCTGTCGGTGCTGCGGTGCGTGCAGCGGCATGACGTGCCCGAACCCGACACGATCGACGCTAGCGACCTGAACGACGTGACCGATGCGTGACGCGCCCTCGCGCGGCGCTTACCGCGCGATCGCGACGGACGCGTTGACCTGGACGACGGGTGTCCGGCCGTCGAACGGCGGCGCATGCAGGAAGCGGTCGATCACGCCGGCCTCGAACAGCAGGCAGTACGTCGATCCGCCGAACTGGAAGTAGCCGATTTCGTCGCCCTTGTCGACGCGTTGTCCCGGCACGACCTCGACCACGCACGACGACACGTCGCCCATCCCGACGAACACGGCTGCCACGGTGCCGATGCCGGGATCGTCGCAGGCGATCGCGACCACCGCGCGCGTGGCGACGGCCGTCGTGTAGCCCTGCGAATCGTTCAGGCCGGCCGGGTCCGGGCCTTCCGCTTCGGCGACCGAGTAGTAGGTGCCGTCGACGCGGTACGCATGCGTGACGACGCCGCGCACCGGCGCATGCCAGCGATGGTAGTTGTACGCGCTCAGGTAAGCCTGGTACACGTCGCCGCCGACGAAGCGCTCGGCGAGCGACAGCCGTGCGGGCGTGAAGAGGTCGCGCAGCGAATACGGCTGCGCCTTGATCCAGAACGTGTCGCGCAGCTTGACGTTCGACTCGGTGTGATAAGGCGCGGCCTCGCACGCGCTGACGATCACGTGCGGATCGTCGGGCGCCGCGACCGGGCGCGCGCCGTCACGAAAGCGCCGCGTGAAGAAGTCGTTCCACGAATCGAAGCCCCAGTGCGGCTGGTCTTCGCGATACTGGAACTGCGACAGCCCGAGGCGCTTGCGCGCTTCGTCGCAGAACCAGCCGTCGGGCGCCGACGTGTCGAGATGCGCGCGCGAATGCGGGCCGCCGAGGAAATCGCACCATACGTTCAGCACGCGCTTCAATTGCGCGTTGACGGCCGCGTCGCGAAACACCGCGTGGCCCGACGGCATGCACATCGGCCAGTCGAAGAACGCGTTCAGCGGGCACACGATCAGGCTTTCCTCGCTGAACGGCGGCGTGTAGGTCATCAGATGATCGATCACGGTCATCAACTCGCCGATCGACGTGTAGCCGAGCCGGTGTCCCGATTCGATTGCTTCGTCGATCGCGCGGGTCAGGCTCATGCGCAGCACGGCGTCGTCGTCGAACAGCCGCGCGAGTGCCTGCACGGCGGGCGTGCGCAGCCGGTCGCCCGCATGCGCGCGGGCGTCGGCCGCGATCTTCTCGCGGAACGCGACCATGTGGGCTTCTTCGCGCGCCATCCATTCGCCGAGCCGACGGCGCGTGGCGGGCGGCGGGTTGCGGTCGGTCGGCATCGTCACCTCCGGGCATCAATTCGGGACGACATGACGCAGCAAGATGCTTGCCCGGATTCGGCACCGAAATTGCGGCAATCGGTCGGCCATTTTCTGATGACACGGGAGAGAAAGGATGAACGCGGCTTCGAATGCACGACAGGCGAACGACGCAGGCGCGACCGACACGCGCCGCAGGGATGGGCAACGCACCGTGACGCCGACGCGCACGCGGGCGCGTGCGACCACGGCGACCTCGCGCGACACGCGGCGGTCGACGGCGCGCGGAGCAAGCGGGCCGGTGGCGGCGCGCGATGGCGACGGGAAGGGCAAGCCGCTGTGGGAGGACGACAGCGGGGCGACGCCGCCGGAGGAGTGGTCGTGAGGTCGGGCGTTTACTGGCCCGCAGGCCGTTCGGGCCGGTAACGATCGGCAATCGCGACATCGACCGATTCACCGTCGCGAAATGCCGCAGAAACCGCATCGACGATAGCGGGCCAAATACCGGGTTGTTGCAGAACGGGCATTTCTTTCGCGAGGACGTTGCTGAGCCTCTGCTCAAAATCGAATACAAACGCGTGTTTTGTGCGTAATCGATTTCGGATGTACAAAAACGATTATGCGCGGCCTGTTTTGTACAAATTTGATTATCTTCGCGCCACTGACCGCAGCGTGGAGGCGACAGTCATGGGAAGTTACGTCCAGCCCCATTATTGGACGCAGCGGCCCCCAAGGTGACGAGGGCCTCGATTGGATTGGACTACGGGGCGCGATCGTATTCTAAGGGACCCCGATTCGTCGTTCGCGCCGCCACGAACACGGCGACGGGCAACCCGTCCAGGCAGCGATCGAGCGCCAGCCTGCCTCCCGGCGCATCGACGGCGGCCCGCGGATCCAACGCGTCCGTCCACGGTCCGGCGCTGCCGCGCGGCAGCGCGACCGCCGTATCGCCCCACTGCGCGGGCTCCACGCGCGGCAACCCGGGCGCTTCGCCCAGCAACCGGCACGCGAGCCGCGTCGCCACGACCACCACCGTAGCCGCATCGTCGCACCGCGCGAATGCCACCACGTGGCGCGCGAGGCGGCCGTGCACCCGCAGCGGCACATATGCGCCATCCGCAAACGTCGTCGGCCACCGCGCACGCAGTGCGAGCATCCGCTCGACCAGCGCTCGCTTCACGCGCCCGTCGGGCCATGTCGACAGATACGACGCGACCGGTTCGTCGACCCGTTCGGCCGCCAGCGCCGCAAACGGCACGTCGCACCGGTTGTCCGGATCGACGAGCGAGTGATCCCAGGATTCGGTTCCCTGATACAGGTCTGGCACGCCGGGCGAGGCGATCCGCAGCGTCGTTTGCGCCAGGCTGTTGACGACACCGGCCGGCGCGATCCGCGCGACGAACGCATGCAGCCGGTGCGCGAAATCGCCGGCACCGCGCGGCGTCAGGATCGCGCGGACGAATGCCGCGCAGTCCTGCTCGTAATCGATCGCGGGCGCCAGCCAGTCGGTATGCTGCTTCGCTTCGCGCAGGGCCTTCGTCTGCCACTGCACCACGCGCGCGGCGAGTGCGACGAGCCCGGCGGCATCGTCGGGCGCGAGCGCCGGCGGCCAGCAACCGACGAGCGTCTGATACAGCATCGCCTCGGCGGCCGGTCCCGGCGCCCACGCGAGGTCGCGATGCGCGCGGCCGCGATGCGGCAGGTTCAGCGCCGACCAGTCGAGCGATACCGCGCGCCACGCGTCGGGCATCTCGCTGAGCACCGCGAGCCGCGCACGTGCGTCCTCCCCGCGCTTGTGGTCGTGCGTGGCCGTCGCGAGGAGCCCGTGCGGCACGGTGCGCGCGCGGTGCCGGTTCCGCGCATGGAACGCGCCGCGCGACAGGCTGAAGTCGCCGGCATCGGCGCCGACCTCGTTGCGCGACAGCAGCCGGCCGTAGCGATAGTGGGCCGTATCCTCGACGCCTTTCGCGGCGAGCGGTGCGGTGAGCTGCGCGAATGCGATGCGCGCCGCGACCAGCGCGTCGGGGGCTGCGCGCGGCACGCGCACGACCGGCAGGCCCAGCCAGGCGGCGACACGATCGAGCGCGAACCGGTCGGCCGGATCGATGGCCGCGCGCGCGCCTTCATAGGCCTGTGCGAGCACGCGACGGTCGGCATCGGCCGGCTCGTCGCGCGGTGCCGGATACATGCGGTACACGGGCAGCCGTACCGCGAGTTCGCCCATCACGCGCTGAATCGCGATCCGGCTGACGTCCCGGGTGGCGGGCGACGCCCGTGCAATCGCATGCAGCAGTCGCGCCACGCGCGCATGCTCGACGGCGAGCTGGCGCATCAGCACGCGCCGCTTGCCGTCGAGCGCTTCCTGCGCGAACATGCGCGACGACCCCGACACGGCGGCCCAGTGCGCGGCGAGCGGGGCGGCGCCGGCCGGGTCGTGCAGCAGCGCGCCGACATCGTTCATGAAGTCGTAGCCGGTCGTCCCTTCCACGGCCCAGTCGGCCCGCAGCGTCTCGCCGGGCGCGAGGATCTTCTCGACGACCACATACGGCTGCGCCCGGCCCTGCGCGGCGAGTCGCTCGTGCAGCCGCTGGCAGTACGCGCGCGGATCGGCGAGGCCGTCGACGTGATCGACCCGCACGCCGTCGGCGAGCCCGGCCGCATGCAGGCGCAGCGGCAGCGCATGAACGGCGTCGAATACGGCGTCGTCGTCGACGCGCACGGCTGCGAGCGTCGCGATGTCGAAGAAGCGCCGCCAGTTCAGTTCGTCGGCGGCCGTGCGCCACCACGCGAGCCGGTAGTGCTGGCGTTCGAGCAGCCGGTGCAGGCAGGTACGCGAACGCGCGATGCGCGGGTCGGCGCCGCGCAGCACGGCGTCGAGCGCGTGCGGGCCGTGCGCGGCCGCGTGATCGCGCAGCGCCGCGTGCGCGGCGGCCAGCCGCGCACTGTCGCGTGGCGGCGCGGCATCGAAGCGCTCGGCGAGCGCGTTCAGGTCCGCGCGGTTCGCGATGCGCAGGATGTCCGCGTAGGTGGCGGCCGCCACCGGCAACCGCCGTCCGGGGCACGCGACGAAGAAGCGTCCGCTGGCCGGGTCGGCGCCGAGCGTGATGTCGCCGGCCGCGAGCGCGTCGGCATAGGGCACGCCGAGACACGGCAGCAGCACCTTGCCGTCGAGTGCCGGGTCGGGCGGGTGCCAGTCGATATCGAAGTAGCGCGCGTATGGGCTCGCGGGGCCCCATTCGAGCAGGTCGTTCCACCAGCCGTTCGACGATCCGCCGACGCCCATGTGGTTCGGCACGATGTCGACGATCACGCCGAGGCCGCGGGCACGCAGCGCGTCGACGAGCCGGACGAAACCGGCTTCGCCGCCGAGTTCGGGATTGAGTACGTCGTAGTCGACGGTGTCGTAGCCGTGCCGCGAGCCCGGTTCGGCTGTCGCGACCGGCGACAGGTAAAGGTGGCTCACGCCGAGCCGTGCGAAGTAGTCGGCATGCGCGGTTGCGTCGTCGAACGTGAAGCCCGCATGAAGCTGCAGGCGCAGCGTCGCGCGCGGCGTCATGTGCCGCGCTCCCGCGAACGGCGCGCGTGCACGACGGCCGCGATGCGTTCGCGCACGTCGGCGTCGAACAGCGTGTCGATCGTGCGCGGCAGCCGCTGCCGCCAGTTCGGATGGCCGCACGGCGGGCCCGGCAGGTTCGGCTGTGCGTCCAGCGCGAGCAGGTCCTCGAGCGGCACGATGGCGAGCGGCGACGCGCTGCGCGCGACGTAGGCGAGGATCGCGCCGACCGGCGGCGCGTCGGTCGGCGGGGTCGCCTTGTCGGCCGGTGCGCAGCCCGCTTGCTGCAGCGCGCGCCATAACGCGGCGCGTTCGGTCGCGCGTTCCGCGTGCGCGGCGAGCAGGTCGGGGGGACAGGCGGGCGGTTGCGCGGCGTCGGCGGCGTCAGGCCCGGGCACCGTGCGTTGCACGATCTCGTCGGAGTCGTGTGCGCTCGCGTCGTCCGGCGCCGGTGCGGCGATGTCGCGCGCATCCGTTGCGTCGTCCCGCTGCGCGGCACCTGCCGCGGCAGCGGCCGCGACCCGCCGCCATGCCAGGTCGACACCGCGCCACCAGCCGGCGACGGTCGGCAGATCGTGTGTCGACGTCGTCGCGATGGCGTCGCGATCCCACGCGGACGGCGGCCGGAACGTGCCGTCCGCATCGCGCTCGAACCATAGCGCGCGCATGCCCGCGATCCCCTGTGCGCCGAGCCGTTCGCGGAATCCGGCCGGCACGGTGCCGAGGTCCTCGCCGATCGCGATCGCGCGATGGCGGGCCGCCTCGAGCGCGACGAGCCGCACGAGGTCGTCGAGCGGATAGCGCAGGTACGCGCCGTCGCGCGGCGCGCCGCCGTCCGGCACGATCCACATCCGTGCGAAACCGAGCACGTGATCGATGCGGATGCCGCCCGCATGCGCGAACGTGGCGCGCAACAGTTCGATGAACGGCACGAAACCGTCGGCGCGCAGCGCCGCGGGTGTCCAGGTCGTCACGCCCCACGCCTGGCCGGCCGCGTTGAACTGGTCCGGAGGCGCGCCGAGCGACACGCCGCGCAGCAGCGTCGCGCCATGCGCCCACGCGTCGCTGCCTGCGCGATCGGAGCCGACCGCGAGATCGGCGATCAGCCCGGTCGCCATGCCGGCGCCGCGCGCCGCGTGCTGCGCGTCGCCGAGCGCGCGCGACGCGCACCACTGCAGGAAGGCGTGGAACACGATCGTGTCGGCATGCGCGTGCGCGAACGCATCGACTTCGGCCGATCCCGGCGTGCGCCACGGTGCCGGCCACTGCCGCCAGTCCGCACCGAGCCCGTGTTCGAGACAGAACGCCTGCAGCGCATCGAAGCGCGCGTGCGCGTCGAGCGCCGCACCGCCCGCCGCGCGAAACCGCTGGAACGCGTCGCGCTCGGGCGTGGCGCCGGCATGCCACGCGTCGAAGCACGCGCGCAGGCGGCGCAGTTTCATCGGCAGCACGTGCGGCCAGTCGATCAGCGGCGTATCGGGCGGCGCACCGGATTCGGGGTATGCGGCCTCGGCGCCCGGCACCGCGTCGCAGTCGAGATACGCGACGTTGTGCCAGCGCCGCGACGACGGCGAATACGGGCTGTCGTGCGCGGGCAGCGCCGGATAGCCGGCGTGCGTCGGGCTGACGGCCACGGCTTGCGCGCCGTGCCGCGCCGCGTGGGCGGCCAGCCGTGCGAGCGCCGTATAGTCGCCGGCGCCGCCGTCGCCGGTGCGGCGCAGGCTGTAGAGCTGCGCCGCGATGCCCCAGCGGTTGTCCGCACCGGCCGCACGCGTGTCGAACGGGCGCGTGCGCGGCGGCGCGATCGTCAGCCCGATGCGCTGATCGCCGACGTCGAGCGCGTGATAACCGGGTATCGCAAGCGGCGGCAGCGCGCCGTGCGTGTCCACCCGCCCGTCGACGTGGCCGCCGGCTTCGAGCGTGATCCGGAAGCGCGCGCCCGGCGGCGCGACGGCAGCCGGCAGCGGCAGCGGCTGCCCGGCGTCGCCGGTCACGATGCGCGGCGGCGCCGCGTTCTCGTCGGCGAGTGCCGCGGCACTGTCGACGCGCTGAGCCGCCGTGCCGCACGGCCAGCCGAGCGCGTCGACGAGCGCGGCGAGCGCGTCGTCGTCCACCCGCCGCGCGACGCCGCCTGCGTCGATCCAGTCGGTTTCCAGGCCGGCCGCCTGCGCGAGTACCGCGATCGAGACGTCGGTCGTCATGATCGGCCCTGCCCGTTCGCGCGGTGGTGCCGCGCATCGTGGTTGACCGCACCGTCGCGCCACACGATGCACGCACGTGGCGGCAGCCGCAGGTCGGGCAGCCGGTCGCGGGCGCGCGGCGGTGTCTCGAACACGAGCTTGCCGACCGGCAATTCGGACAGCACGGCATCGTGCGAGCCGAGGTTCAGCGCGATCGTCAGCGTGCTGCCGTCGCCGAGGCGCCAGCGCGCGACGAGCCCCTGCGGGTCGCCGCCGCCCGCGAGCCGCTCCACGCTGAGTGCATGCGCGCCCGGCAGGTGCGGCATCACGAGCGCCGCGCGCACGGCCAGTGCGCTGCGGTAGAAGCGCTGCCAGGCGGCCGCGTCGGCCCAGGTGTCGTCGGGCGGATGGTGCAGCGACGAGCGGACGAACGTCGCGATGTCGTTCGGATCGGGAATCAGGTCGCGATGCGCGGGATCGGCGAATGCGGGAAACGCCGCGAATTCGCGGCGCCGGCCTTCGCGCACGGCATCGGCCAGCAAGCCGCGATAGTCGGTGAAGAACTGGAACGGCTGCGTGCTGCCGTCTTCCTCGCCCATGAACAGCAGCGGGATCGACGGCGCGAGCAGCATCAGCGCGGTGGCGGCGCGTACCGCGTCGTCGTTCGCGAGTGCGCGCAGCCGTTCGCCGAATGCGCGGTTGCCGACCTGGTCGTGGTTCTGCAGGAACGTGACGAACGCCGTGGGCGGCAGGTGCGCACTCGGCTCGCCGCGCGCGGCGCCGTCGTGCAGCGGCGACGGTTCGCCCTGGTACGCGAATCCTTCGCCGAGCGTGCGGGCGAAATGGTGCAGCGGCGCGTCGGCGTACGCGCGGTAATAGCCGTCGCGCTCGCCCGTCAGCAGCACGTGTGCGCTGTTGTGGAAGTCGTCGTTCCACTGCGCGTCGAAGCCGCCGGGGCCGAGCAGGCTCGCCGCGTTGCGCTCGTTCTCGAGCACGAGGTGAATGTGGCGTGCGTCGCCCGCGTACGCGCGCACGCGGCGCGCGAGTTCGCGCAGCCACGCGTCGTCGTCGATCGCGTGCGCGGCGTCGATGCGCAGACCGTCGAAGCGAAATTCGTCGAGCCAGTACAGCGCGTTGTCGATGAAGAACGCGCTCGTCTGCGGGCACGAGAAGTCGATCGCCGGCCCCCATGCCGTCTGCCGGTCCGTGCGGAAGAAGGCGGGCGCGTAGCGCGGCAGCAGGTTGCCTTCGGGGCCGAAATGGTTGTACACGACGTCGAGGAACACCTGCAGGCCGAGCCCGTGCGCGGTATCGACGAGGGCCTTCAGTTCCTCGGGCCGCCCGTACGAGGTGTCGGGCGCGAACGGCAGCACGCCGTCGTAACCCCAGTTGCGCGCGCCGGGAAACGCATTGACGGGCATCAGCTCGACCGCGGTCACGCCGAGCGCGGCGATCGACGGCAGCCGCCGCTCGACGCTCGCGTAGCCGCCGCAGGCGCCGACGTGCAGCTCGTACAGCACCGTCTCGTGCCACGGGCGGCCGCGCCATGCGTCGTGGCGCCAGCGATAGGCGGCCGGATCGACGACCTGGCTCGGGCCGTCCACGCCGCCGGGCTGGAAGCGCGACGCGGGATCGGGCACGACGAGACCGCCGTCGAGCCGGTAGCGATACAGCGCGCCGGGGCCGCACGGCGCGACCGTCTCGAACCAGCCGTCGCCGACGGGTGTCATCGGGATCACGTGTTCGCTGTCGTCGTGCAGCTCGACCGCGGCCGCGCGGCTCGCGGGCGCCCACAGCCGGAAGCGCGTGTGGTCGGCATCGACGCAGGTGGCGCCGAACGACGATTCGAAAGCCTGCGAGCCGGGTGGATGGTCGGAACGGGATGTCATGGCGGTCCTCACGAAGGCGGATCGGGCGGCACGGCCGCGACCGCGATCGCGGCCGCGTGCGCGGCGACGTCGAGACCGGCTTCCGGCCACGAGCGCGGGCCCGAGTCGGGCGTCGCGGTGTCGAGCAGGATCCGGTAATCGAGCACGGGCGCGGGCGGCATGAACGTGATGGTGCCGGCCGACGCGTTCAGCATCACGAGCAAGGCCTCGGTGCGCCCGGTGCGGCCGGTGCCGACGCGCCGCATCGTCAGCGCGCGGCGTTCGCCGTCTTCCCACGCGGGCACGGTGAGCGCGTCGCCGCGTTCGTCGAACCAGTCGATCTCGCGCATGCCCGGCGCGCCGTCGCGGTCGCCCGACGGATAGCGCGGCGCCGACATCACCGGATACATGCGCCGCAGTGCCGCGAGCCGCGACACGAAGCGCGTCATCGCCACGCCGTCGTCGCTGCGGGCCTGGTCCCAGTCGAGCCACGACAGTTCGTTATCCTGGCAATACGCGTTGTTGTTGCCTTGCTGCGTGCGGCCGAATTCGTCGCCGGCCACGAGCATCGGCGTGCCGAGCGCGGTAAACAGCGTCGCGAGCATCGAGCGTGCGACGCGCGCACGCACCGCACGGATCTTCGCGTCGTCGGTCGGCCCTTCGACGCCCCAGTTCGCGCTGCAGTTGTCGTCGTGGCCGTCGCGGTTGTCCTCGCCGTTCGCCTCGTTGTGCTTGCCCGCATACGACACGAGGTCGGCGAGCGTGAAGCCGTCGTGCGCGGTGATGAAATTGATCGATGCCCACGTGCGGCGCCGGCCGTGATTGAACAGGTCGGCCGAGCCCGACAGCCGCGCGGCCAGTTCCGGGCGCTGTCCGGCATCGCCGCGCCAGAAGCGCCGTACGGTGTCGCGAAACCGGTCGTTCCATTCGGCGAAGCCGGGCGGATGGCGGCCGAGCTGATAGCCGCCGGGGCCGAGATCCCACGGTTCGGTGATCAGCTTGCGCTGCGCGAGCACGGGGTCCTGCCGCAACGCATCGAAGAACCCCGCGCCGGGCTCGAAGCCGTGATCCTCGCGGCCGAGCGTCACGCCGAGATCGAAGCGGAAGCCGTCGATGTTGAACGCGGTCGCCCAGTAGCGCAGCGAGTCCATCACCATCTGCACGACGCGCGGATGCGACAGGTTCAGCGTGTTGCCGCAGCCGGTTTCGTCGACGTGGTAACGCGGATCGTCGGGCCGCAGCCGGTAGTAGCTCGCGTTGTCGAGGCCGCGCCACGACAGCGTGGGCCCGAGCTGATTGCCTTCGCACGTGTGGTTGTAGACCACGTCGAGCACGACCTCGATGCCGGCCGCATGGAGCTGGCGGACCGCGATGCGCATTTCGTCGAGCCGCCGCGTCGTGAGATACGACGGCTCCGGCGCGAAGAACGCGGCCGTGTCATAGCCCCAGTAGTTGCGCAGCCCGCGTTTCACCTGCTCGCGCTGTTGCAGGAACGCGTGGATCGGCAGCAGCTCGACCGTCGTCACGCCGATCGACAGCAGGTGATCGACGAACGCGGGATGCGCGAGCGACGCGAACGTGCCGCGCTCCGGCACGCGCAACCCGGCGCGCCGCATCGACGCGCCGCGTACGTGGGTCTCGTAGATCACCGTGTTGCGCCACGGCACGTCCGGGCGGCGGTCGTTGCTCCAGTCGAACGCTTCGTCGACGACCACGGCTTTCGGCATCGCCGGCGCCGAATCGCGGCGGTCCATCGACAGGTCCGCGCGATTCGAATGGACGCGATAGCCGAACAGCGCGTCCGACCAGCGGAACTGGCCGACCAGCTTGCGTGCATACGGGTCGAGCAGCAGCTTGGTCGGATTGAAGCGGTGGCCGTGCTGCGGCTGGTACGGGCCGTCCGCGCGAAACCCGTACACGGTGCCCGGATGCGCGTTGGGCAGGTAGCCGTGCCACACCTCGTCGGTGCATTCGGGCAGGTCCAGGCGCGCGAGTTCCTTGCGGCCGGTCGGATCGAACACGCACAGCTGGATGCGCTGCGCGTGCGCGGAGAACACCGCGAAGTTGGTCCCGAGGCCGTCCCAGGTCGCGCCGAGCGGATAGCAGCGGCCGGATTCGAGACGGGCGGGCAGGGCGGTCGGCATGGGGCGAACCTCCGTGTCGAGGGCACAGGAAATCAAGCGGGCGTCAGCCATAGCGTCGCGAGCGGCGGCAGGCGCAGCAGCGCCGACCACGCCTCGCCGTGCGCGGGCACGGCCTCGGCCCACACGGCGCCGTCGTTGCCGGCGTTGGTGCCGCCGTACGGCGCGGCATCGGTGTTCATCAGTTCGCGCCAGTGGCCGGGCGCGGGCAGCCCGAGACGGTAGCCGGCGCGCGGCACCGGCGTGAAGTTGCAGACGGCCACGACCAGGTGCCCGGCATCGTCGCGGCGCGCGAACGCGAACACGCTGTTGTCGCGGTCGTCGCCGATCAGCCAGGAGAATCCGGCCGCGTGGCAGTCGAGCGCATGCAGTGCCGGTTCCGCCGCATACGTGCGGTTCAGGTCGCGCACGAGCCGCTGCACGCCGCGATGGGCCGGTGCGTCGAGCAGGTCCCAGTGCGGCGTCGCATCGTGCGCGAACTCGGCCCATTGCGCGAATTCGCTGCCCATGAACAGCAGCTTCTTGCCGGGGTGCGCCCACATGAAGCCGAAGTACGCGCGCAGCGTCGCGAGCCGCTGCCACGCGTCGCCCGGCATCTTCGCGACGAGCGAGCCCTTGCCGTGCACGACCTCGTCGTGCGACAGCGGCAGCACGAAGCGCTCCGAGAATGCGTAGACGAGCCCGAACGTCATCCGGTCGTGGTGATAGCGGCGGTGGATCGGATCCTCGTGCAGGTATGCGAGCGTGTCGTGCATCCACCCCATGTTCCACTTGAAGTCGAAGCCGAGGCCGCCGTCACCGGTCGGTGCGGTGACGCCCGGCCACGCGGTCGACTCCTCCGCGACGGTGACGACGCCGGCCGGCGCGGCCGCACCGTGCAGCGTGTCGTTCAGCAGGCGCAGGAACGCGACCGATTCGAGGTTTTCGCGGCCGCCGTGCACGTTCGGCACCCATTCGCCTTCCTTGCGCGAATAGTCGCGGTACAGCATCGACGCGACCGCGTCGACGCGGATGCCGTCGACGTGATAGCGGCGCGCCCACGCGAGCGCCGACGCGACGAGGAACGCACCGACCTCGGTGCGCCCGACGTTGAACACGCAGGTGTTCCAGTCGGGGTGCATCCCTTCGCGCGGATCGGCGTGCTCGTACAGCGCGCTGCCGTCGAATTGCGCGAGCCCGTGCGCATCGTTCGGGAAGTGCGCGGGCACCCAGTCGACGATCACGCCGATGCCGGCTGCATGCGCGCGATCGACGAACCGCGCGAAACCGTCGACCGGGCCGAAGCGCGCGGACGGCGCGAACTGCGCGAGCGGCTGGTAGCCCCACGAGCCGCCGAACGGGTATTCGGCGATCGGCATGAACTCGACGTGCGTGAAACCCATCCCCTTCACGTACGGAATCAGCCGCTCGGCCATCTCGTCCCACGTCGCGCTGCGGTTCATCTCCTCGGGCACGCGCTGCCACGACTCCGGATGCACTTCATAGATCGACCACGGCACGCGGTAGCGGTCGACGCGAGGCCGTGCGTGCATCCAGCCGTCGTCGTGCCACGCGAAGGCGTCGAGCGCCGCGACGTCGGCGACCACCGACGCCGTGCGCGGCGGCGCCTCGGTCGCGCGTGCGCACGGATCGGCCTTGTGCGGCAGCACGCGCCCGTCGGCCGCGCGCAGCTCGTACTTGTAGCACTCGCCCGCACCGATGCCCGGCACGAACAGCTCCCATACGCCCGATGGCCGCCGCAGCCGCATCGGATGGCGGCGACCGTCCCACGCGTTGAAGTCGCCGACCACCGACACGCGCTGCGCGGTCGGCGCCCAGATCGCGAAACGCACGCCGTCGGCGCCGTCGATGCGCATCGGCGTCGCGCCGAGGCAGTCGAGCACGGCGCTCGGGTCGCCGGCCGAGAAGCGCCCGAGCGCCGCTTCGTCGAGCAGCGTGCCGAACGCGTACGCGTCGTCGATCACCTGCCGCGCGTCCGGCCAGTCGACCGCGAGCAGGTAATGCGGCACGCCGCCGTCGTGCGCGATCGTCCCGGCGAAGCAGCCGGCGCGATCGACGCATGCGAGCGCGCCGAGTTCGTCGCCGTCGGGCGACAGCGCACGCACGCGTTCGGCGCCCGGCAGCAGCGCGCGCACGACGAGCCGGTCGTCCTGCCCGTGCGGGCCGAGGCAGGCGAACGGATCGGGATGGCGGCCGGCGAGCAGCGCGTCGATATCGGCGCGTTCGAACAGCGTGTCGGTCATGGGGTTCCTCCGTCTTCGGGCAGGCCGTTGTCGCCGAGCAGGCGCTCGACCAGCGCCGCGAGGCCGCCGACCGGCACGCTCAGCCAGTCGGGCCGGTTCGCCGCTTCGTAGCACAGCTCGTACGACGCCTTGTCGATCAGGAACAGCGCGAGCAGGCGATCGGCATAGCGCGGATCGACGAAGCGCGCGGGTGCGAGGTCGGCGGCCGCACGATAGCACTCGACGAAGCGGTCGGCGGCGGCCTGCCCGAAGCGGTCGAACAGCGCGCGCTTGCGGCCGGCCGCCTGCGGCGGCGCCTTCTCGATCGCGAACTGCGCGGTCGCGCTGACATACGACAGCGAGCGCAGCAGGCCGGCCACGTCGCGCAGCGGATGCGACTTCGCGCGGCGGTGCTCGAGCGGGCGCGCCGGTTCGCCCTCGAAGTCGATCAGCAGCGCGTCGCCCTGCACGTCGAGCACCTGGCCGAGATGGAAATCGCCGTGAATCCGCATGCATTGCGCGTCGAGCGTGCGCGGCACGAGTTCGCCGAGCGCCACTACGGCGGCGTCGCGCGACGCGAGCAGCGTGTCGGCCGCTGCGCGCATCGCGGGGTCGAGCGCATCGAGCCGCGTGTGCAGCACGTCGAGCGCGCGCTCGAACGACGCGATCGCATCCGCGCACCAGCCGTCGACGTGGTCGGGCGTGGCCTGCTCCGGTGCGAACGCGGGATCGCCGGACGGCTGCGCGAGCGCGACGTGCAACTGGCCGAGCCGCGTGCCGACGATGCCCGCGAACGCTGCATAGCCGAGCAGCGCGTCGGGTTCGTCGGCCGCGTCGGCCGCTTCGTCGTCGTCCGCGGCCGGCAACGCGAGCTCGTCGACCGCCCGCCGCAGGAAGTCGAACGAGCGTGTCCACGCGTCGCCCTGGTTGTCGACGTAGCGCTGCAGGATCGCGACCGTGTGCGGCGTGCCGTCCGGATCGACGTGCACGACTTCGCCGGCCAGCGTCGCGGTGTTCGCATAGCCGATGCGCGTCAGGTGTCGGCTCATTTCCGCTTCCGGATGAATGCCGTGCGCGACCTTGCGCACCAGCTTCAGCACGATCGTGTCACCGATCACGAGCGAGCTGTTGCTCTGCTCGGCCGCGAGCCAGCGTACTTCCGCATCGTCGCCGGGATCGAGCGCGGCGAGCGCGTCTTCCGGCAGGAAGGTGAGCCGGCCGCCGTCGGCGGTCGGCACCGTCGCGCCGTCGCGCAGCTTGCGCAGCATCCCGCGCGCGAATGCCGGCAGCGCGAACGCGTCGGTCAGGTAGCCGACCGTGTGGCCGCGCCGCACGCGCGCGAGCGCGAGCTGCGCGAACAGCGGATGGGACGTCTCGCCGCCCCACGCGGCCGCGAGCGGCACGACATAGCGTTCGACGTCGCCGTCGCTTGCGGACACCCACGCTTCCGCGTACTGGAACGGCTCGTCCGGAATCGGCGTGACGACGTTCAGCCACGCGTCGCCGATCGCGCGATCCTTCGACGCGAACCAGCGCCGCCGTGCGAGCCACGACGCGAGCGCGTCGTGCGCGAGCGCATGCAGTTGCGACACGTCCGGCCGCGTATCGCCGCGCCGCATCACGAGCGTCACGTATTCGGGCAGCGGCTCCGCATGCGGCTGCCGCCAAGACGGTTCGCGGCCATGCTCGGCGAGCACGAACCACAGGAACCCGTATGGCGGGAAGGTGAGCAGATACGGGAGCTGGCCGATCGGCGGAAACGGCGAATCGGACGTCATCTCGATCGGCACGCGGCCCGCGAATTCGGACAGGTCGAGTTCGACCGCCTGCGACGCGCGCGACAGGTTCGCGACGCACAGCACCGGCTCGTGGCCGTCGAGCTCGCGCAGGTACGCGAGCACCTTGCGGTTCTCCGGGCGCAGGAAGCGGATCGTGCCGCGCCCGAACGCCTGCGACGCGCGGCGCGTCGCGAGGATGCGCCGCGTCCAGTTCAGCAGCGAATGCGGGTCGCGCGTCTGCGCCTCGACGTTGATCGCGTCATAGCCGTACAGCGAGCCCATCACCGGCGGCAGCACGAGCAGTTCGGGGTCGGCGCGCGAGAAGCCGCCGTTGCGGTCCGACGACCACTGCATCGGCGTGCGCACGCCGTCGCGATCGCCGAGGTGGATGTTGTCGCCCATCCCGAGCTCGTCGCCGTAGTAGATCACCGGCGTGCCGGGCATCGACAGCAGCAGCGAGTTGATCAGCTCGATCCGGCGCCGGTCGCGCTCCATCAGCGGCGCGAGCCGGCGCCGGATGCCGAGGTTCAGCCGCGCGCGGCGGTCGCTCGCATAGGTCTGCCACAGCAGGTCGCGCTCCGAATCGGTGACCATCTCGAGCGTCAGCTCGTCGTGGTTGCGCAGGAACACGGCCCACTGGTTGCTCGGCGCGAGCGCCGGCGTCTGCCGCATGATGTCGAGGATCGGGAAGCGGTCCTCGCTCGCGATCGACATGTAGATGCGCGGCATCAGCGGGAAGTGGAACGCCATGTGGCATTCGTCCTCGTTGCCGAAGTATTCCTGCACGTCTTCCGGCCACTGGTTCGCTTCCGCGAGCAGCATCCGGTTCGGGTACTCGGCGTCGATCGTCGCGCGAATCCGTTTCAGGATCGCATGCGTCTCGGGCAGGTTCTCGTTGTTCGTGCCTTCGCGCTCGACCAGGTACGGCACCGCGTCGAGCCGCAGCCCGTCGATGCCGAGGTCGAGCCAGAAGCGCATCACCTGGATCACTTCGCGCACCACGGCCGGATTGTCGAAGTTCAGGTCGGGCTGGTGCGAGTAGAAGCGGTGCCAGTAATACTGGCCGGCCACCGGATCGTGAGTCCAGTTGGACGTCTCCGTATCGAGGAAGATGATTCGCGTACCCGCGTATTTCGTGTCGGTATCGGACCACACGTAGTAGTCGCGATGCGTGGAGCCCGGCTTCGCACGGCGCGCGCGCTGGAACCACGGATGCTGGTCCGACGTGTGGTTGATCACCAGCTCGGCGATCACGCGGATGCCGCGCGCATGCGCTTCGCGGATGAAGCGCCGCACGTCGGCGAGCGTGCCGTAGTCGGGATGCACGTCGCGGTAGTCGGCGATGTCGTAGCCGTCGTCGCGGCGCGGCGACGGGTAGAACGGCAGCAGCCAGATCGTGTCGACGCCGAGTTCGGCGATGTAGTCGAGCTTCGCGATCAGGCCGGGGAAATCGCCGATGCCGTCGTTGTTCGAGTCGTAGAACGACTTCACGTGCACCTGGTAGATGATCGCGTCCTTGTACCACAGCGGATCGTCCGCGCAGAGCGCAGGTTCGCGGCGGCGCGCGCGGCGCCGGCGCGGCGTGCCGGCCGGCGCGAGCGACGGAAACTGCGCGCGGCGCACGTCGTCGAGGGAATCTTCGCGTTTCATCATCCGTGGGCTCCCGAGGCATGTCGGGCGTCGTCCGGTGCGGGCGCCGCCGACCGCGCGGCGTCCGGCGACGGCATGAGCCGCCAGATTGCGTAAGGCCGCACGTGCGGATCGAGCGACACGTACTGGCGATGGCCGCGCCAGGTCTGCGCATGCGCGGCGTCCTGTTCGAGTGCGTCGAGCGGTTCGCCGTCGACGAGCCCGAAGCCGCGCCACAGCGCCGCGTCGAGCGTGAAGTTCGCGGCCTGCGGATGCCACGGGTCGAGGCTGATCGCGACGGCGACCACGCTGTCGAACGCCGGCGTCGCCTTCATGAACACGAGCACCGAATCGTTGTCCGCGTCGACGAACGTGAGGCCGAGGTGCGTCTGCAGCGCCGCGTGATCGCGCCGCGCACGGTTCAGCCGCGCGACTTCGGCGCCGATATGCGCGGCCTTGCTCCAGTCGCGCGCGCGCAGCTCGTATTTCTCGGCGTTCGCATATTCCTCGCTGTCCGGCAGCGGCGCCGATTCGCCGAGTTCGAAACCCGAGTACAGGCCCCACGAGCCGGCCAGCGTCGCCGCGAGCGCCGCGCGGATCACGAACTGCGAGCGCGGCGCGTTCTGCAGGTGGCGCGGGTTGATGTCGGGCGTGTTGACGAAGAAGTTCGGCCGGAAGAACTCGCGCGCGGGGCCGGTCGTCAGCTCGGTCAGGTAGTCGATGAAGTCGCGCTTCGACTCGCGCCACGTGAAGTACGTGTACGACTGCGAGAAGCCGACCTTCGCGAGGCGATACATCATCCCCGGCCGCGTGAACGCCTCGGACAGGAACACGACGTCCGGATGCCGGCCGCGCACGTCGTCGATCATCCACGCCCAGAACGGCAGCGGCTTCGTGTGCGGGTTGTCGACGCGGAAGATCCGCACGCCCGCATCGACCCAGAACAGCACCGCGTCGCGCAGCGCGAGCCACAGGCCGGGCAGCGCGTCCGGCGCGTAGAAATCGGGGTTCACGATGTCCTGGTAGCGCTTCGGCGGATTCTCCGCGAAGCGCAGCGAGCCGTCGGGCCGCCACGCGAACCAGCCGGGATGCGCGGCGAGCCATGGATGGTCGGGCGAGCACTGGATCGCGAAATCGAGCGCGATCTCGAGCCCGTGGAGGCGTGCGGCAGCGACGAGCGCGTGAAACGAGTCGAGCGTGCCGAGCTGCGGATGCACGGCCGTGTGGCCGCCGTCGGGCGAACCGATCGCATACGGGCTGCCGACGTCGTCGGGGCCGGCGTTCAGGCTGTTGTTGCGTCCCTTGCGCGCGGCCGTGCCGATCGGGTGGATCGGCGGGAAGTACAGCACGTCGAAACCCATGTCGCGGATGCGCGGCAAATGCGCGATCACGTCGTCGAACGTGCCGTGCCGGTGCGGATCGTCGCTGGCCGAGCGCGGAAACATCTCGTACCAGCTCGAGAAGCGCGCCGCGCGGCGCTCGACGTCGACCGGGTAGGCCGTGTCGTCATGCGTGACGAACGGGCGGTAGCGCAGCGCCGCGAACGCGTCGGCGAGCGGCGGGGCGCCGAGCAGCGCGAGTCGCGCATCGGCCGGCGCATCCGTGAATTCGGCGACGAGGCGCTCCATCCGCGGGACCGCGCGCGGGTCGGCCGGCTCGGCGCGCTTGAGCGCGGCCGCGAGCAGCAACTGCGCCTCGCGCAGTTCGAGCGTCACGTCCTGGCCGGCTGCGTGCTTCTTCGTGACGTCGTCGACGAGCGACGCCCAGTCGTCGCGCCATGCGATCACGCGGAATTCATGCCGGCCGAGCCGGTCGAGCGTGACACGCGCGTGCCAGCGGTCGTTCGGCTCGGCTTCGAACGGCACTTCGCGCCAGGTGTCTTCATCTTCCGCGCGCCACTGGAGCGCGGCCGCGAGGTGCGCATGGCCGTCCGTGAAGATCGACGCCCGCACGACGAGCGGTTCGCCGATCACGCGCTTGACCGCGAAGCGGCCGCCGTCGACCGACGGCTCGACGCGCTCGATCGCGATCCGGTCGGCCGCGAGCGCGGCGGACAGCGCGCCGCGCTCGCGCGACGCGTCGGGACGGGTCGTGACAGCGGGCGCACGCCACGCGTGCAGCAGCGCGTAGGCGCCGGGTTCGAGCGTAAATGGTGCGAGCGCGGCCGGCGGATGCGTTTGCGCACCGTCTTGCGTGACGACACGCGTGAAGCCGCCGGGCACGCCCGGCAGGATCGTTGCAGGGTCGACCGGCGCCGGCGCGTCGAGCGCGGGATTCAGCGCGATCAGCAGCGCGGCTTCGTCGTGTTCGAGCGACGGGCCCGTGCCGCGCAGCAGCACGGTCGCGGCCGCGCCCGGCGCGCTCAGTTGCGCGATCTCGCCGCGCGCCGCGGCGACGGGCGTCGCGCGGCGCCATGCGTTGGCATCGGCGAGCGCGCCCGACAGGTCGAAACGGCCGTGGTCGAACGCGGCGCGGTAGCGCCCGGCATCGGCGTCGCGCGCCATCAGCGGCACCGTGACGCCGCGCTCGAAGCCCATCGGTACGAGCCAGCCGGTGCCGACGGCCGCGGCCGTCCACAGCGCGCGGCGATACGCGCGGGCGACGGTGTCGTCCGATGCGTCGGGCCAGTCGTCGGCGAGACGCGGGCCGTCCGGTGCATCGGGGAAGGCGATCGGCGAGCCGATGCGCCGCAGCAGCCGGTGTTCGTCCGCGAACCACGGCGCGTGCAGGTCCCACCAGCGCACCGACGAAAACACCGCGTCGAACCCGGCAGCCTCGAGCTGCGCGAGCGCGTCGCGCGCATGGCCGGGCACGCCCGCGAGCACCGCGACGTCGGGGCGCGCGCGGCGCAGCGCCGCCCGCCAGCCCGGCCACCAGCCGGCCGGCAGATGATGCGGCGCATCGATCAGGAAACCAGCCGCGCCCGCATCGGCGAACGTGGCGAGGTGCGCGCACCACCATGCCGACAGCGCGTCGCGCGCCGCTTCGTCGCCGACGTTCGCGTGGGCGAGATCCAGCGCGTGCGCGGTGCCGCGCGGGTCGATCAGCGCGTCGTCGTGCGTGCGCTCGACGTACCAGTCCGGATGCTCGGCGCGCAGCGGGTTGTCGCGTGCGATGCGGTCGGGCACGACTTCGAGCAGCAGGCGCAGCCCGTGGCCGTGCGCGAGCTGTGCGAGCCGCGAGAAGGTTTCGAGTGCGCTCGCACGCGTCGCGAACGATTGGGCCGGCCGCCGGAAATCGGCCACGTGGCGCGGAAAGCCGGCGGCGCTCGCAGCCCAGAAGGCGCCGACGAGCACATGATCGAAGCCCATGCCCGCGATGTGCGCGAACGTCTGAGGCCACGCGTCGAGCGGCCCGACGAGGCGGGCGTCGCAGAAATAGAGGTGCGGAGCGAAGGTCGGCGTCGAGTCCATGGCGTGGCGCGGGCGGGTAGCGGCGATCGGTGATCCCGGTGCGCCGCAACGCGCGTGCCTGCCGCGTGGCGTTCCGTGCAGCAAGGGGCGGGCCGGATCCCGGTGAATGGGGACTGTCGTTTTTACATGCGCATGGCAGCCGCGCGTACTCACATCCGCGGTATCGAGCGGATATCCGTGCTGTCGCCTGCGGCGCGATCGTCGTCCGGCTCGGGCAGCGGTGCGCCGGGGTCGTAGCGCACCACGGCGCCGTGTTCGATCCGGTGCGAGAACGGCGGCGGCGCATCGACCGTGTCGCCGAAGCGCGCACGCACGAACGCGCGCAGCAGCGCCACGCGCGCATCGTGGCCGTGGGCGCCGCACGTCGACGGCCCGTCGACGAAGGTCGCGTCGCACTCGACGTCGTTGCCGTGGCGGGTGATCCGCAGGTCGTCGACACGGTCGAGCACCGTGCACGCGTCGGCCCACGACGTCGACGGCGCGAATGGCGCATCGACGTGCCGGAACGCGTCGCAGGCGGCCGTCACGACGACGGTCGGCGCGACGGCCGTGAAGCGCAGCGTGTCTTCGTCATCCGCGCACAGCGCGCGGGCGCACCAGTAATCGAGATCCTTTCCGTCGAGGGCGTCGGTTTGCATGGTGACTCCGCCGAATCGTAAAAGGACTCACTGCGCAAGCAACGTACCCGCCGCGGGCGTCGAGGGCGGCGCGCGCATCCGCGCGACCAGCGGATAGTGGTCGGAAGCATGCCGTGCCCGCACGCTGCGGTGCACGACCACGTCGATCAGCCACTCGCCCGGGTGGATCCAGATCCGGTCCAGCGAGAACACCGGGCATACGGTCGGGAACGTGCGCGGCGCCGGTGCGCGCCGGAACCGCGTGACGAGCGCTTGCAGTGCACGGCCGCGCACGAACCACTCGTTGATGTCGCCCAGCAGGATCACCGGCATCGCGCCCGTGTCGAAGGCCGCGAGCAGCCGCTGCACCTGCGCGCTGCGTTCGCTTGCCGACAGCCCGAGATGGGTCGCGACCACGCGGATCGTGCCCGCGTCGCAATCGATGTCGGCGTCGAGCGCGCCGCGCGGCTCGCGCTGGTGGAACGACAGGTCGAGCGTGCGCGCCGCGCGGATCGGGCAGCGCGACAGCACCGCGTTGCCGTAGCGGCGCTCCGGCGTGTCGATCGTCGGGCCGGCGACCGCATGCATGCCGGTCGCGTCGCGCAGGTGGGCGAGCACGTCGGGTGCGCGCGTGCCGCCGAGCGGTACTTCCTGCAGGGCGATCACGTCCGCGTCGAGTTCATCGATCACCGCGGCGATCCGGTCGGCCGCGCGCGCCGGCCATGCGCCGTAGCCGCCACGAATGTTGTAGGTCGCGATCCGCAAGTCGCGCCCGCCCGGCGCGGCGGCGGGCGCGCCGTCGGCGACGGCGATTTCCGGCGGCGGCGCCGCGTGTGAGCTCAGCGCCATCGTCGCAGCACCCTGACGAGCAGGATCGACACGCCGACCAGCGCGAGGCCGATCGCGGCGAGCCACGCAAACGCCGCGGGCCGCGGATGACCGAGCGCGGCCGTCAACTGGTGCGCGAACGTGACGGTCAGCACAATGCCGGGCAGCATCCCGATCGCCGTGCCGACCAGGAAGTCGCGCAAGCCGATGTGCGACGCACCGGCGACGAGGTTCACGACCGCGAACGGCGCGATCGGCAGCAATCGCAGCACGGCCATCGCGAGCACGCCGCGCCGGCCGATGTGTTCGCTCAGCCGGTTCGCGCGCGCGCCGGCCAGCCGGCGCACCGCGTCGCGCCCGAGCCAGCGGCCGAGCCCGTAGGTCGCGGCGGCGGCCGCCATCGTGCCGATCGCCGCATAGGCGAAGCCCGGCCACGCGCCGAACACGAGCCCCGTCACCGCGATCAGCAGCGTGATCGGCACCGCGAAGGTCGCGGCGATCACGTAGCCGGCCAGCAGCAGCACCGGTGCGGCAGGCAGTTGCGCGACGCCGGCTGCCGCATGCGACAGCGACGCGACGTTGACGCGTTCGCCGAGCGGCGTGAAGCGCCACGCGAGCGCGAGTGCGGCGACGAGCAGCACGGCCGTGCCGAGCACGAAAAAGCGCGCGGTGAGCGGGCGATGGCGGTCGCGCGGCACGAATTCGCGGACGAAGCGGTCCGGTTCGATCGGCTGCTCCGGGTCGAGCCGCGCGCTGACCGGCACGAGCGCGTCGAGCTGCGGCGCGACGGCCGGATCGAGCGTGCGCAGCGTGCGGCCGGGCTTCGCGCGCAGCCGGTCGAGCACGGCATTCGGTCGTTCGGCGCCCGCCAGCGCATCGGCCACGACCGCGGGCGCCGTACCGAGATGCTCGGCCAGCAGCCGTGCACGCATGCCGGCGATCGACGCGCGAATGCGTGTATCGCCGGCCGCGACGAGCGCGATGCAGCATTCGGTGTCGAGCAGCATCGAACGGTTGTTCAGGTTCGCACTGCCGATCACGATGCATTCGTCGTCGACGATCGCGAGCTTGCTGTGCACGTTCACGCATGCGTCGCCGAGCCCGTCGACGTGCGGATACAGCAGCCGGTAGCGACCGAAGCGGTCGGCCGCTACAAGCGTCGCGTGCAGCCGCGCGCGCAGCACGCCCATCGTCGCTTCCTGCAGCCAGCCGCTCTGCACGCGCGGTGCGACAACCGTCACGTCCGGCCCGTGCGCGTCGGCGAGGCGCGCGGAGAGCGTCTCGCGCACCACTGCCGCGGTGAAGTACTGGTTCTCGACATACAGGTGCCGGCGTGCGGCGCGGATCGTGTCCTCGACGAGCGCGCGCACCTGCCGCACCGGCGCGCGGCCGCTGTGGCGCGGGGCCGTATAGGCGATGCCGAGCCGCACGTCGCGCACGTCGACGCGTGTCCCGGGCGGCCAGGGATCGTCGCCGTCCGGCCGGTCGAGATGGCGCTGCGCGCGGATCGCGATCCGGCGCCCGCATGCCTGCAGCCAGCGCGCGCGGGCCTGCTCGCCGATCGCGGCGGCCGCGTCGCCGTCGAACATCGCCTGCACGTCGTGGAACGGTGCGTACGGCATCCCATCCTCGTCATGGCGGCGCGGGTCGCCGGCTGCGTGCGCGGGCGTGTCCCGGCGCGCACGCGTCAGGTCCAGGCCGCCGACGAACGCGAGCCGGTCGTCGATCACGACGAGCTTCTGGTGATGCGACGCGCCGCGCGGATGCGTGCCGTCGAGCCGGAACACGATGCCGCGATGCGCGCGCCAGCCGGCGCGGTACACGGGCGGCCAGTCGCGCTCCAGCGCGTAGATCATCGCGAAGTCCCACGCGAGCACGTAGATGCGCAGGTTGTGGCGTGCTTCGGCAAGGGCATGCAGGAATGCCGCGAGCGTGTCGGGCAGCGTGTCGTCGGGGCCGCCGCGCGCGAGTCGCATCCGGCTGTCGACGTCCCAGCCGACGATGAACACCGTATGGCGCGCGCGCAGCAGCGCGGCGCGCAGTGTCGAGAAGTATGCGTCGCCGTCGACGAGCATCGTGAAGCGGTCCGCGTGACGGATTGCGTCGCAGTTGCGACCGCGTTCGAGCAGGCCGTGCCGCGGCGGGCCGTCCGCCGGCGCGGTGTCGAGCCGGTGGTCGTCGGCGCGGGTCGCGTGATCCGGCAAGATCATCGGGCGCCGACGTCCCGGTCGCCGTCGATTCGCTGCAACAGCGCGTCGCAGCGCGCACGCAGCGCCTGCAGTTCCGGTGAATCGGCATCGAGCCGTACGCGCTTGCCGCTGCCGGGGTCGCCTGACGCGATCGCGATGTCGTAGATGCCTTGCGCGATCGTCGCCGACGCGTTCGCGATCCGGATCCGCTCGAGCCATCCGCATTCGGCGTGATGGCACGCGAGCCATGCGCGCTGCGCGTTCACGAGCTGGCGGGGGGTGAGCCATGCGCTTGACCGCATGCGCGTGGCCAGCTGGCTCGTCACGAGATACGAGAGCAGGTCGGTGCGGGTCACGCGAGGCTCCTTGACGCGTTGTCGGGTTGGCAGGTTCGTACGCCGGCGATGTTCTGCAGCGTCTCGCAGATCGCGGCGAATTCCGGTCCGCTCGTGCGCGAGAAGGACACCGAAATGTCGTCGGTGTCGGGATCGTCGTCAGACTGCTGGACGATGAACCGTTTCACGCGCACGCGGCCGGGGCCGAGCGCTTCGTGCAGCGTGCCGAGCGTGAGGCCGCCGCGCTCGGCCACGAGCTGCAGCGTGCGCTGCTGGCGCTGGGCGATGAAGCGGCGTTCGAGCGGCTTCACGCCCGCGAGGATCGCGAGCACGATCGCCGTCGCGCCGATCGACGCCAGGTACATGCCGCCGCCCGTGGCAAGGCCGACGCCGGCCACCGCCCACAGGCTCGCGGCCGTCGTCAGCCCGCGCACGACTTCGCCGCGCAGCAGGATCGAGCCGGCACCGAGAAAGCCGATGCCCGACACCACCTGCGCCGCGACCCGCGACGGATCGAGCACGACGCCGTTTTGCCCGCGCACGTCCTCGAAGCCGAATGTCGACACCAGCATCACGAGCGCGGAGCCCACGCATACGAGCATGTGCGTGCGCAGCCCGGCGGCCCAGTTCAGGCGCTCGCGTTCGAGCCCGATGACGCTGCCGAGCAGTGCGGCCAGCAGCAGGCGTCCAAGCAGTTCGAGATGGCCGATCATGATGTGCACTCCTTCCCGCACGCGCGTGGCGGCGCGGCGGCGATTCGATGCACCAAGGGGACGCAAGCCGCGTGCCGGCCGGGCACGGCGCGTGCGCACAAGGCCTACGGTGTGCGCGGCAACCATGCGGCGCGCATTTTTTGCATCGGAATCGCAGATAAGGACAGGAGGCCACCGTGCAACATCAACAGGATGCGCAGGTTCGGGACCCATATCGCGGTCACGAGATTCTCGTCTGGGCGCGGCGCGACGAAAGCGGCGCATGGCGCGACGAGGTGCAGGTGTATGTGGACGGCGCACGCATCGAGCTGTACGTGCCCGAGCCGGCCGGCCCCGAATGGCTGACCGAGGTGGAGGCGCTGCGCGCGGGTGTCGAGCGCGGCCGCTATCTGATCGACAAGCGCGTGGATGACGACTGACCGGCGTGGCGCTTGCGGCGACGGGCCTTCGTCTTTGCATGTCGGCCCGCGCTGGGAGGAACCGAGGAGCGATCCGCGCACCTTTCATGTTTGGCGCTACGACCCCGAACGTGACATGTAGCCATTCCTGCAGCGCTACGAGAACGACGTGGAGCGTGACGATCGCATGCTGCTCGTCATGAAAATAACGCGATCAGTCGTTGCAGCAAAGGTACTCGCGCCGTCCACCCGTCCATCCTGGAAGGCGGCATGGCGATGAAGCGCAACGGAGACGACTTCGATTGGTCGTAGTAGAAAATATTGTCGTCGCCGTATTCTAGTTCCCGAGGGGCTGCATCGTTAATCGTGCGCACCGCGAAATACCGCTCAGCCAGCACATCTCCTGCCGGTCCTATCACTTGGAGCCGAATTTCGTCGCCGTCGCCAAACGAGCGACGTGCCCCACACAGCTCGATTTTGTATTTCTCGCCACCGAACTCTTTCGTTCCTCCGTTAAGAGCCTGAGTAAAGCTTTCGCAGCCCTCGTACGATTTTCGCAACGTAAGAAACGGAATCGCCAGCGCCAAAACGAGCGCGATCACGATTAAATTTTTTCTGGTGACCTGCATATTTCGCCCAGGCTTAATTCGACAGCTGAACGGCGGCTGCGCTATCGGAGGGAGGTGCGCGTAGTGCCCGATGCCGCCGCGCAGAGCGCCACGATGTACTTCGCTTGGGCGCGCACCTTTCACGTCGAGCTTGTCGCCCACGCAAGCTGCCGGACCGTTGTGTGCTGCACGGCCCGTCGTGTAGACCCGTTGTCGCCGTCGACAGGCCGGCCGGCACCTACGGCCGCGCCGCAATCTCGTCCAGATGCCACAGCAGGTCCGCCGGATCGTCATACACGCGCAGCGCGCCGGCCCGTTCCAGTTCGTCGCTGCCATACCCGCCCGACAGCAGCCCGACGCCGAGTGCGCGGCAGCGGGCCGCGGCGAGCATGTCCCAGATGCTGTCGCCGACCACCACCGTGTGTTCGATCGGCACGTTCAACTGAGCGGCCGCGGTCAGGAACAGGTCGGGGTCCGGCTTCGCATACTTCACCTGGTCGCGCGTGACGACGACCTGCTTCGCCGGATCGACGCCAAGCGCTTCCAGATTGATCGCCGCGGTTTCCATCCGCCCGCTGGTCGCGATGGCCCAGCGAATGCCGGCATTCGTCAGCGCGGCCAGCAACTCGCGTGCACCGGGCAGCGGCCGCACCTGCGCGCGCAGCCGCTGGTAGGCGGCCGCATGCAGCCGCGCGAGCCGCTCGACGCGCTCCGCGTCGATGTCGCCGGCCGTCTCGCGCAGCAGCTGATTCAGGAACAGGCCGCCGCTCATCCCGATCTTGCGGTGGATGCGCCACACCGACAGTTCAATGCCCTCGGCATCGAGCGCCTCCTTCCACGCGAGCACGTGCTGATAGACGCTGTCGACGAGCGTGCCGTCGAGATCGAACAGAAATGACGTTTCAATGCGCATGTGAATCTCCTGGTCCGGTAGCGTTCGGGCAAATCGTCGGCAAGAACCCATTCGTTGCATTATCGGTGCGCGGCCGTGTCACCGCCATGTCCCGCGCCGCACATGCCGCACGCGCCGCGCCCGGCGGCAGCGTGTCGAACGGCGCTGGTACAATCGCGCCGATGCGCCGGGCGGGCCGCCCGCGCGCGCCCAACCTTCGTCGAATCCCCGTATGGCAACCCCCGACGCCGTCAGTTCCGAACAATCGTGGTGGGGCGTTCTGGCCCTTGCGCTCTCCGCCTTCATCTTCAACACCACCGAATTCGTACCCGTCGCGCTGTTGAGCGCGATCGGCGACAGCCTGCAGATGCAGCCGACCGCCGTCGGCCTGATGCTGACGATCTACGCGTGGGCCGTCGCGGTCGTCTCGTTGCCGCTGACCTTCGTCACGCGGCACGTCGAGCGCCGCAAGCTGTTGAGCGTGGCGCTGCTGGTGTTCATCGGCAGTCATGTCGTGACCGGCTTTGCGTGGAACTTCACCGTGCTGATGATCGGCCGGCTCGGCATCGCGTGCGCGCATGCGGTGTTCTGGTCGATTTCGATCCCGCTCGCGGTGCGGCTCGCGCCGAGCGACCGTAAAAGCCGTGCGCTCAGCCTGATCGCGATGGGCTCGGCGATCGCGATGGTGGCCGGGATTCCGCTCGGCCGCGTGATCGGCGAGGCGTTCGGCTGGCGCGTCACGTTCCTGATCATCGCAGGCGCGGCGGGCGTCGCGCTGCTGTTGCTGCGCGCCACGCTGCCGTTGCTGCCGAGCCAGGGCGCCGGATCGCTGAGCAGCATCGGCGTATTTCTGCGCAAGCCCGCGCTGGTCGCGCTGTACGCGATCACCGTGCTGGTCGTGTCCGCGCACTTCACGTCGTACACGTACATCGAACCGTTCGTGCAGAGCATCAACCACGCGAGCAACAGCCGGATCACGTACGTGCTGATCCTGTTCGGCGTCGCCGGCCTGCCGGCCGCGGTCTGCTTCAATCGCGTCTATCCGCACCGGCCCGACGATTTCCTGCTGGCGTCGATCGTGGCGCTGTCAGGCTGCCTGCTGATCCTGTTCCCGTGCGCGCTGAACATCGTCACGCTGTCGGTGCATACGCTGGTGTGGGGCGGCGCGATCGTCTGTTTCGGGCTGGCGATGCAGGCGTGGGTGCTGAAGCTGGCGCCGGAGGCGACCGACCTGGCCGTGTCGATCTACTCCGGGCTGTACAACGTCGGGATCGGCGCCGGCGCGCTGCTCGGCAACCATATCGCGGGCGACTTCGGGCTGCCGTGGATCGGCACCTTCGGCGGCGTGGTCGCGATCTTCGCGGCCGGTGTCGCGTGGGCCGCGTTGCGGCTGCACGCGAAACGGGAAGCGGCGGTCGCGGCCCCCGCGCCTTGAAGCCGCTGCGCGGCTCGCGCCCCGTGGATCATGCCACCGAATAGCCGCCGTCGGCCACGAGTGCATGCCCCGACACGTAGCTTGAGTCGTCCGACGCGAGGAATGCGACGATCGTCGCCATTTCCTCGGCGGAACCCCACCGTCCTGCCGGTGTCGACGCGGCGAACGCCTGTTGCGCGTCGTCCGACGGCCAGATGCCGCGGTGATGGAACGGCGTTTCGATCAGGCCGGGGCACAGCGCGTTGACGCGGACGCCGCGCTTGAACCATTCGATCGACGCCGTCTTCGTCATCCCGATCACCGCGTGCTTGCTCGCGATATAGACCGACGCGTTCTCGAAGCCGATCAGGCCGCCCATCGACGCGTTGTTGATGATGCTGCCCGACCCCTGGCGCAGCATGATTTCGGCCGCGAACTTCATCGAGTTGAAGACGCCGCGCACGTTCGGCTCGAACACCTTGTCGAAACTTTCCGCGTTCTGCTCGAGCAGCGGCGCGAACACGCCTTCCGTGCCGGCATTGTTGAACGCGATGTCGAGGCGGCCGTAAGTCGATACCGCGAAGTCGAAGAGCTTGCGCAGATCGTCTTCGTTAGCGACGTCCGCCGCGAATGCGCGGGCTTCGCCGCCGGCCGTCGCGATCTCGTCGACCAGTCGATCGAGTTCCGTCTTGCGCCGGGCGCTGACGACGACCTTCGCGCCGCGTCGCGCGAGTTCGATCGCCGATGCGCGGCCGATGCCGGAACTGGCGCCCGTCACCACGGCGATGCGGCCTTCGAGTTGGGCAGGTTGAGTGCTTGCGTTCATGATGCGTTTCTCCAGAGTGGTTGACCGTCCACGTCAATGCGACGTCTGGTGCCCATTGTGGGCGCTCGATCGTCGCAATAAAATGGAACAATTACGCATTCAGAATTCCTGATTCAGGAATGAAGTGCGCAGTTTCCGGGGTTCGCCATGCTCAACCGACTCGATCTCCTCAAGATCTTTGCCGCGGCTGCCGCGGCCCCCACGTTCCGCGAGGCGGCGGCGCGTCTTGGCGTATCGCCGCAGGTCGTGACGCGCGCGGTGCGCGAGCTGGAGGAGATGCTCGGCGAAACGCTGTTTCACCGGACGACCCGCAGCATCCGGATTACCGCATTCGGCCAGTCGTTCGCGCGTGACGCGCAGGCGGCGCTTTCCGCCGTCGACGGGCTGTTCGGGCCCGCGGCCGGCCAAGTCGACGAGCCGGTCGGCATCGTCAGGATCACCGCGCCGTCAGGCATGGGGCGGCATTACGTGCAGCCGATCCTCACCGGCCTCATGCAGCAGTATCCGGGGCTCGTGCCCGATCTGCGGCTGTCCGACGTGCCGTCGCCGGTGGTTGACGAGCAGATCGACATCGGCGTGCGCGTCGGCGCGATCGGCGACAACCGCTTCGTCGCGCGCATGATCGGGCCGCTGCCGATGTGGGTCGTGGGCGCGCCGTCGCTGATCGAGCGGCTGGGCGAGCCGAAAAACCGCAAGGCACTCGAAGCGATGCCGGTGACGTGCCTGATCGACCGCGCGAGCGGCCGCGCATGGCCGTGGATCTTTCGGGGGGAGCAACACTTCGTTCCGTCGTCGCCGGCCTATCTGACGGACGACACCGAGGTGGAGATCGAGGCCGTGTGTGCCGGAGCAGGATTCGGCCAGTGCTCGGAGTACCTGGTCCGGCCGTATGTCCGGAAGGGGCGGCTGGTGCGCCTGTTGCCGAGTCTCGAACCCGAGCCGTGGAAGCTGCACGTCTATCGGCCGCGGCGCGGCCCGATGCCCCGGCGTATCCGGGTGGTGTACGACGAACTGGTGGCGAAGCTCGCGGAGGCGACGTGGCGGGAGTAGGGGGGCGCTGCCGTGCCGTCGACCGGCACATTGCGGCATCATCATGGTGCCGATGCACCTGCGTTCGGCGCCCGATAGCCGACTGGAGATTTGCATGCCGATAGCCCGGATTGAAACGCGCGACGCAATGGGCGACCCCGACGTGGTCTATCTCAACCCGGAGTACGTGCTGTGGATGTCGCAGCCGACCGCCGCGCAACGGCGGCCGGGCGGCACGGCCATCCGCGTGGACGACCGCGTGAAGGGCGGCGTGCTGCTGATGGCCGACCATCCGCCGGCCGCGCAACTGCTGCAGGAACTTGGCCCGTTCGTGACGGCGACGCTCGCGAATCCGTCGTCCGACTATCCGGACGGTCTCGTGCATATTCGTGCGCATGCGATCGTCAAGATCGCGACCGACGACCACGACAAGCCGCTGGCCGAGCGCACTCGGGGCTGGGTCCATGTCCAGGACGGTACGGCTTTCAAGGTCGACGATTACGCCGGCGTGGCCGCGCAATGGCAGACGTCGGTCGGGGCAGCATCGTGAACCTTTCCGTGGCTGACATCACGCCGGACGAACGCAGGCTGTTCGACGACCTCGCGGCCAGTCTGGAAGCGCGGGGCCCGATCCTCGACGCGAGGACCGCCGTGCTGCCCGCGATCACGCAGCCGATCCGCGCATTTCACCGTATCGTGCGTTGCGATGCGCTCGGTGCGGCATGCTATGCTCCGCGCGAAACCCGTGTTCGGGAACGGGCGGCTCGGCCACGGGCCGCGTTTGCGCGGCACGGCCGTTCGCCCTCGATTGATTGACGCTCATGAACGGTAACTCCACGCTCGATCCGGTGGCGCAAGAAGCGATTGACTGGGAAGTGAGGTTGCGCTCCGGCGAGATTTCGCAGGAGGAGCGCGACGCATTCCTGGCGTGGCGGCGCGCGGATCCGGCCCACGAAGAAGCGTGGGCGCGGCTGCAGCAGCGGCTCGGCAGGCTGGGGCCGTTGCAGGGCGCGTCGAGTGCGGCGGTGCGGCGGGCGCTCGATGAGCCGTCGCATCACCGCAGACGATTGCTGAAAGCCGGCGCGGGCCTGGGAGGCATCGTGCTCGCCGGGATCGGCACGCGGCAGCTCATTTCGGCGTTTTCGCTCGACGCGGACTACCACAATGGCGATGTGGTCCCGCAAAGGGTCCAGTTCGACGGCAACGTGTCGGTCACGGCCGGCGCGGCCACGCGGGTATATACGAATGCGCGTGGCCAAGCCGACCTCTATCTGGCCGCCGGCCAGGTTGCAACCGATCCGAATCGCGCGGGGTACCAGCCTGTCGTCGTGACCACTCGCGACGGCATGGTCCGCACCGAGCAGGCGCGCGTAAGCGTGGACGTTCTGCGCCGGCACACCGTCGTGGCCGTGCAAGGCGGCGACGCGGTCCTTGCGGTGCCTCACGGGCGCCGTTTGCGCGTACCCGACGGATCGGCGTGGTCCCTGTCGGGCGGGCAGATCGCACGCATGCCCGAAACGTCGGCCGACATCTTCTCCTGGACACGCGGCACGCTGGTCGTGCTCGACCGCGCGGTGCCGGACGTAATCGAAACGCTGGGCCGTTACTTTGGCGGCTATATCCGTTTTCCGGAGGCCGCGCTGTCGCGCCGCGTGAGCGGCGTCTTTCCGCTCGACGACGCGCCGGCCGCGCTCCGGCAACTGGCCGAGAGCCTCGGGTTTTCCCTGAATCTCTACGGCAACATGCTCGCCGTCGCCACACAAGCCTGAAACCGCAGGCTGCCTGTCCAGTCCTCCCTCCGGATTTTTTTCGATTTGCGGTGTCACTTTTCGCCGCTCGTTGCACAAGGTAATCAAGAGCGCATCAAAACGCTCGACATCGACCCGTGCACTCGAGTGGAGGAAGTGTGTTCGACCCTATCGACAAGGCCATATTGTCCGTGCTGCAGCAGGACAGCACGCTCTCGGTGGCCGAGATCGCCGACCGCGTGAATCTTTCGACTACACCCTGCTGGCGGCGCATTCAGAAGCTCGAGCAGGACGGGGTGATCGCGCGTCGCGTGGCGCTTCTGGATGCGAAGAAGCTCAACGTGGGCGTGACCGTTCTGGTGGAAATCAAGACCGCCGAGCATACCGCCGCATGGCTGCGACGTTTCTGTGACGTCGTGGCGGCGATCCCCGAGGTGGTGGAAGTCCATCGCATGAGCGGGCACATCGACTACATGCTCAAGGTGGTGGTGCCGCATATCGATGCCTACGACAGCGTATACAGGCGTCTGATCGGCGCGGTCGACATCTTCGACGTCAGCTCCAGCTTCGCGATGGAGACCATTAAGCAGACCACCGTATTACCGCTCGATTACATGCTCTGAGCGCACGGGCCGAGCAGTTTATCGGCAGGGACGGAGAAGGACGGAATTTCACCGGCGCGGCGGAAACCGCGGAATGGAATTCCAAAACGGGTGGCACAAGTGAATTGTTTCAAAAAAACATTCCAAGCCCGGACGATAGACTTGTTTCATCGATGACGCACTCGGGCAAGAAGCTGACCGAAGCCCGATTTGAAGCATGACGGTACTTTGCGACACGACGATGACGCGGTTACGCGTAGGAATACTGATAGAACGGACGAAGAGCCAAAACATTCGACAAGGGAGCGGTTCAAAAGTGAAGCTCAACATCAGAACGCGCCGGGCCATCTCGAGCCAGGCATCAGGGGTTGCCATCGCGGTCGCCGTTGCACAGGTTTTCATGGCGGCGTCGGCGCATGCACAACAGGCTGCCCAGCAGTCATGGCATCTCGCGAGCGGTCCGCTGGACCGTACGCTGGTCGAAATCGCCCAGGCGGCCAACGTGAGGTTGGGCTACGACGCGGGCCTCGTGCAATCGTTGAAATCGTCGCCCGTGGAGGGCAGCTACACCGCCGAGGCCGCGATTCGACAAGCGCTCCGAGGCACCGGCCTCGACCTCGTCGCGACGGGCAGCGGTGGTCTGACCATTCAGAAGGCGGTTGCGAAGCCGGCGGCGGCGGCGCCCGTTGCGGCGTCGGCGGCAGCCACGGCGACCTCCGTGGGGCCTGTCGATACCACGCTTCCGCTCATCAGCGTGGCGGCCAGCCGGGACTCCGGCGGCACCGGCTTCGTCGCGGAATCGTCGTCCACCTATGCACGATCGGATGTGCCGCTGAGCGAGACGCCGAAATCTGTCAGCGTCATCAACGCGGCGGTGATCCAGAGCCAGGCCGCTCAGTCGCTCTCCGATGTGCTGAGGAATGCTTCCGGTGTCGTCACGCGGCCTGGGCCGCTTGGCGTGCCGCAGTACATGATTCGCGGGTTTGCAGCGGAAAATCTGACTTCGGACGGGCTCGCGACTGTCGGATCCGCGCCCAACGTCACACCGACGATCGCGATCTCGAGCGTGGAGGTGATCAAGGGACCGTCGGCGATCGTGAACGGCAACAGCCCGCCGGGGGGCGTGATCAATATCGTCAAGAAGATGCCGCAGGCCGACCCGTTTCACGAAATCAAGCTGGGCTACGGCATGTTCGGTGACACACAGATCGCGCTGGACACCACGGGCGCGATCACCGACGACAAGAAACTCCGGTATCGCTTCATCGTCTCAGGGGAGCGGGCTGGTCAGAATGCCATGGGATATGACGGCCAGAGAAATTTCTACTTCGCGCCGACCCTGCAATGGAAGGATTCGACCACGGATCTGACGGTCGGCTATGAGCGGACGGTTGATCGCCAACCGGTTCCGCAGTTCACGGTCGGCTACGCCGCGGGTGACATCTACCGAAACTATATCGACCGCCCGCTCGGCTCACCGTCCGACCACTTCGGCGCTCAAACCGACAATATTTTCTTTCACCTTGAACAAAAGCTCGGCAAGGCGCTGACCTGGGTGAGCAAGGGGTCCTATACGCGTACCCAGCAAACGCAGCAGGCTTGGGCGACGGCGACGCCGCTCTCGGCAACCAACCGCGCGGCATTCTTCAACTTCGATTCTATTTCGGATTACTACAGTTGGAGTTTCCAGAATTACCTGCGAGCCAAGTTCGATATCGGCGGTGTGAAGAATACCGTGATAGCAGGTTGGGATCTCAGTCGTTACAACCAGTATCAGGCTGACACCACGACCTCGAAATTCATTTTCGTTCCGAACGTTTTCGGCCCCCCTTCGTTGCCGTCGTCCGACACGGGTAACGTAGCGCCGACGTTCGCAAGTCACTTCGTGCAAACGGGGTTGTACCTTCAAGATCAGTTTTCCTACAGGAACCTCCATGCGCTCGTTTCAGTGCGGCGGGACACCTACCTGACGAATACGATGGGCGGTGACGGATCACCGGGAAACCATCAGAACGCGTATAGCCCAAGCCTCGGCCTGCTCTATGAACTGACCTCCGAGGTTTCTGCTTATGCCAGCTACAACCGCGGCTTTCAGCCTGGCACGGCGACTCAATTCGGCGGCGGCATCCTTCCTCCGCAGATCAGCCAGCAAGTCGAAGTGGGCATGAAGTTCAACCTCCTGGACGACAAGCTGGCCATCACGACCTCGGCATACCGCACCTCGTTCAGCAACTACAACATCTCCGATCCGCTTCATCGCGGTTTCTATCTTCCAGCGGGCGGCGCTGTCAGCCGCGGATTCGAAGCTGAGATCAACGGCCAGCCGCTGCCCGGCGTCAACCTGGTGGGTACCTATACGTACAACGACTTCGTGCAGCCCTCGGCCGCCAAGATCGCGGCAAACCTGCCCAGGAACAGCGCCAGCCTGTGGGCGACCTACAACTTCCGGAGTGAAAAGCTCCAGGGCTTCGGGGTGGGTGCTGGGCTGTTCTACGCAAGTGGACAGTATGTCGGGTCGGGATCGGCGTATCGCATTCCCAGCCAGGTGGAGACGGACCTCGGTGTGTTCTATCGGAAGAAGGGGTACGGCCTGAATCTTTCGGTCAAGAACGTGTTCAACCGCAAGCTCTATTACAGCAGCACGACGCCCTCCCTGATCCCGATGGGACCGGAGCGGACAGTCATGCTGACCGGCACCTATGACTTCTGATTCCTTGCCTACACGGCCCTGGGACGACATCGCCGTGCGTGAAAACCCGGGCCAGCCACCCTATGCGCTCACACGCCGCGTCGCGTGTGCCGCGGGTGTGCTGCTCGCCCATGCGCTGGGACTGTACGTTGCAGTCCATCAAAGCGCGGTGACGCTCAGGCTCGAGGCAGGGCGTCCGGCGGGCGGCACGGTGCAGGTGCAACTGGTCGCCGCGCCCGCGCCGAGGCCCGCGCCAACCCCGCCTGCGCCGCCCAAGCCGCGCACCGAGCCGCCGAAACCCGTGTCGCCGGCGAAGCCGGAAAAGGCGCACGTGCTGGCGTCGCGCGCGCCGAGCCCGCGCACGGTGGAAGCGGCGCCCCAGGAGACGCCGAAACCCGCCGAAACGCGGCCGGTCGCGCCGGTGCCCGCACCGCATCCCGCACCTGAAGCAGCGCCGGCCCAACCTGTCGCGCAACCCGCGCCGGGGCCGAACCTGCTGGACGCGCCGAAGCAAATCAGCGCGGGCGAGTTGAAGCAGTTGGGATGCCAGATGCCGCGACCCGACTACCCGGCGAAAGCGCGGCGGCTGCAACAGGAAGGAACCGTGATCGTGCATCTGAGCATCGGCACCGACGGCGCGGTGACGTCCGCGCGGGTGACGCAGAGCAGCGGTTCGCCGCTGCTCGACGCGGCCGCCGTCGCGGCGATCCGTGCCGGCCGCTGTCACCCCTATGAGACCGCGGGCATCGCGCGCTCGGTCGAAGCTACTCAACCCATCGCATTCAACCTGAACGACTGAACCCGCACCAACCGGAGCAACACATGGAACAGTATGGCATCGCCAACGTCTGGCAACAGGGCGACTTCGTCACCCGCTTCATCTTCGTTTTCCTGATCGGCATGTCCGTCGTCTCATGGTTCGTGATACTGACGAAAGGATTCGAAAATCGGCGCCTCGAATCGCTCGGCAAGCGTGCGCAAACGGGTTTCTGGTCCAGCTCGTCGATCAGCGAGGGCATCGAGGCGCTGGGCGAGGGTGGCGACAATCCCTATCGTGCGCTGGTGCTTGCCGGGCGCGAAGCGAATGAGCAGCACTCGGGTAATGAACCGTCGATGCAGGGCAGCCTGAGCGCGAGCGAATGGGTGGCGCGCGGGCTGCGCAACGCATTCGACGACGAAGTCGCGCGCCTGCAGAACGGCCTGGCCGTGCTGGGCTCGATCGGCAGCACGGCGCCGTTCGTGGGGCTGTTCGGTACCGTCTGGGGCATCTATCACGCACTCATGGCGATCGGCATGTCGGGGCAGGCCAGCCTCGATCACGTTGCCGGCCCGGTGGGAGAGTCGCTCGTGATGACCGCAATCGGGCTGTTCGTCGCCATTCCGGCGGTGCTCGGCTTCAACTACGTGAACCGCGGCAACAAGCGCGTGAGCCATCGGCTGAACCGCTTTGCGCACGAGCTGCACGTGTATTTCGTCACGGGTGCGAAGGCCCGCGCCGACGCCAGCCGGCCGGTCGGCGCACCTGTCGCGAGCAAGCGCGCGACGCCCAACCTGGCCGCCTAAGGAGCCCGTCATGTCAATGATTACCGATGGCGGCGGCGACGAAGGCGTCATGAACGACATCAACATGACGCCGCTGATCGACGTCATGCTGGTGTTGCTGATCATCTTCATTGTGACGCTGCCCGTCATCAACAAGGCAGTGAAGGTCGATCTTCCGCAGGCGGCGGCGCAGCCGGCCGTCTCGAAGACGCAGGACATCGACCTGTCGATCACGGCTGACAAGACGGTGCTGTGGAACAAGCAGCCGGTCGACGAGGATGCATTGAAGGCGCGCGTGGTCGAGGCCGCGGCGAAGGGCGAGCCGCCCGCGGTCAACATCAACGCGGATCAGCACGTCGAGTATGGCAAGGTCGCGACCATTCTCGCGGCGCTGCAGGGCGGGGGTCTCAACAAGATCAACTTCGTGATGCAACCGCCCGAGGCGCACCAATGACGGTGAACGGCGCTTTCCCCGTTGACCGCGCGGAAGACGCGCAAGCGCGCCGCCGTTTTCCGTCGGTGTGGCGCCTGCTGCTGCCGTACTGGCGTACGCGCGAAGGCGTGTTCTCGCTGATGTTGCTGCTTGCCGTAATCGGTTCGAGCTGGGCCGTTACGTACGTGATGCTGTGGAACAACAGCTGGACCGGCACGTTTTACGATGCGATCGGCGCTTCTCGTTTCAAGGTGCTGCCGGAGATGCTCGTGCGTTTCCTCCTTGTGGCGATGGCCGGGGCGGTCGTGCAGATTACCGGAGTGGTGCTGCAGGAGATCGTGCAGATCCGCTGGCGCCGGTGGCTCACGACATGGCTCGCCGAAAAATGGCTCGCGCGCAGCAACTACTATCGGATCGAACGCGACCGGGAACTGGAGAACGTCGACCAGCGTATCGCGGAGGACGTGAAGCTGTTCGTCAACGACACGCTGCTTCTGGGGCTCGGATTTCTTTCGGTACCGGTCAGCGTCGTGTCGTTCAGCATCGTGCTGTGGCGCATGGGCGGCCCGTTGCAGATGAATGTCGGCGGATCGTCGTACGCTTTGCACGGCTATCTGGTGTTCGCCGCATTTGCCTACACGAGCGTCATTTTTGCTGCGACGCATTATCTGGGCCGCCGGCTCATTACGCTGACGGCCAGGCAGCATCGTCTCGAGGGCGATTTTCGCGTGCTCATGGTGGGCGTGCGTGAATTCGCGGAGCAGATCGCGTTCTTTCAGGGGCAAACGGCCGAGCATGGTCGCCTGCAGACATCGTTTCGTTTCGTGGTATCGAATCTCTACGCGACGCTGTGGGTGAATACGCGCCTGTCGTTCTTTACCAATATTGTCGGTCAGGTGAGCTCGGTCATTCCGACCTTGCTGGTGCTGCCGCAGCTGCTGTCGGGTGGGTTGACGCTCGGCGGGCTGATGAAATCGAACGGTGCATTTCATTCCGTCACGGGGTCGCTGGCATTCTTTCCGCAAGCCTATCCGGGATTTACGTCGTGGCGTGCGGAGGCCAACCGTTTGCGCGAATTCCTGCACGTAAGCGAGCTTGAGCCGCAGCAGGAAATCGTGCTTCACGAAGGCCGTACCGGAGCGGTTGCCGCGAGCGGGCTCGTCTTGCGCGACGCGTCCGGCGGCACGCTGTCGCATGTGCCCGACTTCGTGCTCGAAGCCGGCCAACGGTGCCTCGTGCGCGGTCGCTCGGGGTGCGGGAAAAGCACGTTGCTGCGCGCGCTGGCGGGCATGTGGCCCTATGGCGAAGGCACGATCGCGCGTCCGGCGGCCGGTACGTTCTTCTTGCCGCAACGCAGCTATATCCCGCCGGGTTCGCTGAAAGCGGCCGTGACCTATCCGCGCGACGCGTCGGCGTACCCGGACAGCGAATGCGAGGCGCTGCTGCACGCGTGCGGATTGTCGGCCTATGCCTCCCAGCTCCATGTCGAGGACCGCTGGAGCACACGGCTGTCCGGTGGCGAGCAACAGCGCGTGGCGTTTGCGCGCGTGCTGCTCGCCAAACCTTCCACGGTGTTCCTCGACGAATGCACGTCCGCACTCGATAGCCAGAGCGAGAAGGAACTTTACGGTTTGCTAATTGAGCGTTTGCCCCAGGCCACGGTCGTCAGCGTCGCGCATCGCAAGGAACTGTTGGCGTTTCACGACACGACGCTCGATTTTCCCGCACCGGCGGCGCCGGAAGCACGACGGGACGCGGCCGACGAAGCAAAGGGTACACACACCGGCAGCGGCGCATACGCGGGAACGCAGCTGTGCTGAGCACCACGATCCCAACCGACGCCGTGCATTTGAACACTGTGCGGCGCGCCAACAAGTGAAACAGGACAAGGTCGATCCATGAGCAATCTGAAAGCAGTGACGCTGGAAACAATCGAAGCCGACGTGATCAACAACCCGCTGCCCGTACTGGTCGACTTCTGGGCGCCCTGGTGCGGTCCGTGCAAGGCGCTCGCGCCTACGCTGTCGAAATTGGGCGAGCAGTTTCAAGGTAACGTGGCGTTCGTGAAGATCGACGTGGACGAGAATGCAGGCGTGCGCGAACGGTTCGGTGTTCGCGGTATTCCGACGCTGATCCTGCTGCGCGGCGGCAAGGAGCTTGGCCGCGTGGTCGGCAATCGCTCCGCCACGCAATTGGCAGGCTTCATCGACAATCACCTCGGCTCCGTGACGCCGTTGCCGGCGGCGATCGCCGTTGCACCGAACGCATTCGACGGCAACGCCCAGCTCAAGGCGGAGCGCCTTGCCGCGTTACGCGCATGGGTGGATCGCAAGCGGGCCGCGCCTTCGGAAGCTATGTGGGACGGCGAAATCGGCAGCGCCATTCAGTTCGTCTGCAACACCGCGGACGTGGACGATTGCGCGAGGATGCTGGGTATCCCGGCCAACGTGCTGGCCGTGGTGGAATCGCTGTCGAGCTATCGCAGCACCCATGTGAACGGTGCGGAGTTCATCGCGCACTGGCTGGACGCCGTTCCGGTGGGTGCGAATCTCTCGCGGCTGCCGCAAATGCTGGTCACGGATCTGCTGTCCGGCGGCGAGATGTCTGAGTTGATCGGCGACGATGCAGCGTTGCTATCGATTCGCGACCGGCTTATCGCGCAGCATGATCCGGCGCGGGCGGCAGGGCCGCTCGACTCGGAACTGGCCGCGATCAAGCAGGCGCTCGCGAAGGCCGACACCACCCCGGCCGGCGCCGCGCACGCGTTGGCGACACGGCTCCTCGTGCTGGTCGCCCAGCCGCTGGGCGACGCCGCGATCGTTACCGATTTCATATTCGGCCTTGCGGGCGCGCATTGGGAGTTGTTGCGCGCGGCCTGCAACTGGACGAGCGATGACGACCGACGCTTCATGCAGCTCGCGGAAGAAACGTCGAATCGCGCGGTGCAGCGCGGCGAAGAGGCTTCGCAAGACGACAAGACTCTCGAGCGAATTGAGCTGGTGGATTCCGAACTCATTGCACGGTTTCGGTCTCACTACGGCGAGGGCACGCAGACCATGAAAGAGGTCGGCACGCGCATCGGCGATCGTTTGATCGCGATCACGCAGCGCTGCGCGTAAGTCATCTGAGAAAAAGCGCGCGTCGAACGTAAATTCCGGATACGCCGGCGTGCGCGCAAAACGATTCCACGAATCCGCGAGACGGTGATTTCTTTCGTAAAAAAATTCCGATCGCGCTCGATAGACTATTTCCAATATGCTCCCGCTCGACATGACGCGAAAACGTCTCGCCAGATGAGCGGACTCATTGGGCACACGGCATTCCAACACTCGGAGTAATTTTCATGCATGACGGCGGTACGCAGTGGCGCGACGTGAAATCCAGCCTGGAGGCGGCGGCCGAATGTGCACTCGATCTCGCACGACGCGCAGGGGCCGACGGCGTCCGTGTGGAGGTCGATCATGTCGAATCGCGGACAGCCACCGTGCGCAACCGGATGCCGACCGAACGGAGCCTTCGACTGTCTTCATCTGTCTCGCTCGCGGTCTATCGCAATGGCCGACGCGGCGCGACGACCTCGTCCGATTTGTCCGCCGACGGCCTCGCCGGTGCGGTGGCGGCCGCCATCGACATCGCGTCGGTCACGGACGTCGATGCTGCTGCCGGCCTGGCCCCGGCGGACTTGCTCGCCACGGACTTCATCGATCTGGACTTGTATCATCTGCTCGATCTGTCGCTCGACGACATGCTCGACGACGCCCATCGCGCGGAAGAGGCCGCATTTTCCACGAGCCCCGCCATCGTGACGACCAACGGCGCCAGCGTCGGGACTTCCGCGGGGTTGTCGCTGCTCGCGACCAGCGAGGGGTTCGGGCACAGCGTGCCGTGGTCCGCGCATTTCGTGTCGTGCATGCCCGTCGCCGCAGGCAGCGGCGAGAAGCAAATGGGATTCTGGAGCGACGGCGCGCGCGCCTATGCCGATCTCGACGCACCCGCACGGATCGGCACGCAAGCCGCGACGCGCGCGCTCGCGCTGCTGGGCGGCACGCAGATTGAAACGCAGCGTTGCCCCGTGTTGTTCGAGCCGATGGCCGCGATGTCGCTGCTCGGCGAGTTCGTCAACGCGGCATCCGGCGATGCGCTTTATCGGGCGGGCTCGTATCTGACCGGTCGTCTCGACACCCGCATCTTTGCCGATCACATTCAGGTATACGAAGATCCGTTCGTCCCGAGAGGGATGGCGAGTCGCTGCTTCGACTCGGACGGTGTTGCCGTGTCCCGGCGATCGGTCGTCGACGCGGGCGTGTTGCGCGGCTATTTTCTTGGCTTGTACGCGGCCCGCCGTCTCGGCATGGCGCCGACCGGCAACGGCTGGGGCCCGCACAACCTCGAAGTGCGTAGCGCGAAAACCGCCGACTCGGACGGGGTCGACGCGATGCTGGAAAGGCTCGATCGCGGCCTGTTCGTCACCGAGATGGCAGGCGGCGGCGTAAATCGGCTGACCGGCGATTTCTCGCGTGCCGCGAAGGGGTTTTGGGTGGAGAACGGCCAGATCCGCTTTCCGGTCACCGGCATCACGATCGCGTCGAATCTGAATGCGATATTTTCCGGCCTGCTCGCCGTGGGGGCCGACACCGTGACCAGAGGAAGCTTCCGCACGGGTTCGTGGCTGATCGATGAAATGAGAATCGGCGGCAGCTGACGCGCGCGATGCGCGGCCATCCTTTCCTGTCACATACCGGTACGACACCATGCTGGACACGCACGAAACCCTGACTGACACCCGCGGCCCCTCGCTCGACGACATGGGGCGAGCGGCGTATGCCGGGCTGCTCGATAAACACGGCATCGACGAAACGCATTTGTTCGCCGCGCTGAATAGCGCGCTCGGGCAGTCCGGCGACTTCGCCGACATCTATCTGAAGGAGTCGATCGCCGAATCGTGGTCACTAGAAGGCGGCGCCGTGCGGGGCGGGGCCTGGCAGTGCGATTCGGGATTCGGCATTCGCGTGCTGAACGGCGAGGAGACGACGTTCGCAAGTTCGCAACGAATCGGGGCGGACGCGTTGCGCACGATCGCGCGGCAGATTCGTTCGGGACCGGAGGTTCTTTCCCGCGCAACGCCTCGCCGCGAACCAGCCGGCTCCGCGGCGGCGCGATCGATCTATCTTCCGCGCGCCTCGCTTAGCGCGATCGACGCGGAGCGGAAACTCGCGCTGCTCAAGCGCGTCGACGAATTGGCGCGTTCGAAGGATCGGCGCGTGGTCGAGGTCAACGCCATGCTCGCCGCGACGCACGAGACGGTGTGGATCGCGCGTTGCGACGGGCTCGGCGTCGGCGACGTGCGACCCATGCTGCGGTTGGCGATCAACGTTCGGGTCAAATCGGGCGACCGGGTTGAAAGCGCGAGCGGCGGGATCGGCGGCCGCTACGGGCTCGCTTCGTGGTCGGACGACGACCTCCGCGCGCTGGTGTACGACCGCGTCGAAGCCGCGCTGACGAAACTGGATGCACGACCCGCGCCGGCGGGAACGATGACCGTCGTCGTCGGGCCGGGCTGGAACGGCGTGCTGTTGCACGAAGCCGTGGGCCATGGTCTCGAGGCCGACGGCATACGGCGCAAGACCTCGGTGTTCGCGGGCCGCGTCGGCGAGCGCGTGGCGGCGCGTAACGTCACCATCGTCGACGACGGCACGCTCGAAGGCCGCCGCGGCTCGCTCAATGTCGACGACGAGGGCTGTCCGACGCAACGCACGGTGTTGATCGAGGACGGCGTGTTGCGCGGCTGCATGCAGGACTCGCTCAACGCGCGCCTGATGAACATGCGGCCGACGGGCAATGGCCGCCGCGAGGGCTACGCGGTGTTGCCGATGCCGCGCATGACCAACACGTTCATGCTCAACGGCGATCGCGAGCACGAGGAGATCATTGCGTCGGTGAAGCGCGGGATATACGTGGCGGGGCTTGAGGGCGGGCAGGTCGACATCACGAGCGGGCAGTTCGTGTTCGAGGCCTCGGAAGCATTCCTGATCGAAAACGGCAAGCTCTGCGCACCCGTGAAAGGCGCGACGATCACCGGCAACGGGCTGGAAACGATCCAGAAAATCAGCATGGTCGGCAACAACCTCGAACTCGACACGGGCCGCGCCGTGTGCGGCAAGGCCGGCCAGTCGGTGCCCGTGAGCGTGGGGCAGCCTACCGTTCGCGTGGACGACATGACGGTCGGCGGCACGGCATGACGAATGCGTGCGGACGGATGGCGAGCCGAAGATGAGAGGGTGGACGCAGCGTCTCGACCAGTCGAGGGTCCGGTCGCGGGCGGACAAGACGGAACTTCTGCCTTTGCCGAAAGCCATTCGCGACGCGCTTTCGCTGGAGTATCACCTTCAGCTCGAAGCGCTGCGCGCCGGGGCCGGCTCGCTGACCGCGCTGCGCATCCTGCTGCGCGTGGCGATGGCCGCGGCGATGCTGCGCGAACTCGGCTACGGTGGGCGACACCTGCATGCGGCCGACGAATACGAGCGTATCGCCGGCTATGCCTATGAATCGGGCGAGGAAGGCCGCTACGGATTCGATCCGGCCGCCTTTCGGGTGTTCGCGGCGCTCGTGACGGATCATGACTCGCAACTCGAGACAGCGCCCGTCCGGGTGATCGACATCGTCGCACGGCAACTGGAGCGACCCGGTGCGGCGCAGTGAAAGCGGCACGTTCGTGACCACGAACGGCAGGGAAGAAGGTCAGCCGGCAGCCGAGCGCCGACGCGGGTGCAGCCGGCTCATGTCATCAGATAGCACTGAGTCAACGCCTGCGCGATATATTTCCGCACCATGCTTACCGACACGCCGAGCCGCTCGGCGATTTCGGCGTGCGTGAGGCCGTCTATCTGACTCATCACGAAGGCGCTTTTCGCGTTGGGTGACAGGCCGTTCAACGCCTGATCCACGAGCAAGAGCGCCTGCGTCACTTCCGCGAGGCTTTCCGCCGACAGCGTGACTGCTTCTTCCCGATGGACGAGCGTTTCCAGGTACGCGCGCTCCAGGTCGCGGCGGCGCCACATCTCGTAGGTGAGGCGCTGTGCGATGACCGTGAGAAAGGCCCGCGCATCGCGCACCGCTGTCAGGTCCTGAACATCCGCCAGTTCGGCGAACGACGACGCCGCGAGATCCTCTGCGTCGGCCGGCGAGCCGACGCGTCTTTGCAGTTTCGACTTCAGCCATGCATAGCTTGCGCGGAATTCACTGGTCAGCCATGCCGCGCGCGAGCGCGTGCGTTCGTCGTCGACGTCGCATCTCGTGGGGGAGCCACTGATCGGTGAACTGTAATTCATGTGAGACTGATTCCTGGACGAGTGGCGTTAAGGCACGAAAGCTTGCACGAAAACAGCACATGAAGAAGCGCACTTTATTTGCGCCGCCACGCCTCTGGAAGTGACAACGACTCTGCGCAACGCCCAGGCTTGAGTATGCCATTACAAAAACCGCCGGACTCGAAGTGGTTTGAAACCAACGCGATATTTTGCACCGTCGAAGGACTGCGCCGGCATCGGACGATAAGTCTGACGAATTCGTGCACGATACGGATACCGCATCATCGAGGGAACCAAGGAATGGTCGAATCGTTATGAGGTGACGCGTTGAACGAGGGCGGCGAATTCGCAGCATCGTGACCTGTGCTGAAAATGCATTCCGCCAAGCGCCGCCGCCGCGAAAAACATCCTTCATATGAATGACTGGATGTGACTACACGAGACGATTGGAGTGGGACCCGATCAGGGGCAGCGCAAGCCCGTTAGCAACATGAACAGGCGCCATTGTCACGCGACCCGCTTCCTCCCGCAGCGTCAATGCGCCCCGTCGCGCCCGATCCCCGCCGCATCGCGCTGCCGCAGTTTCGCGTACAGCGTCGTGCGTGAAATGCCGAGTTGCCGCGCGGCCGCCGACACATTGCCGTCGTGTTCGTCGAGCGCCCGCCGGATCGCGTCGAGCGACTGTTCGTGCAGGCTCGCCTGTGGGCCGGCGGCCGGCACCGCATGGCACAAGTCGGCGGCTTCTTCGAGCACATCGGCGTGACGCGCCGTCGCCGCACGATCGAGCGGCGCACGCACGGTGCGCACCCATACGTGGCTACCATCGTCGCGCGCGATCCGCTGTGGCGTGCGGGCCGGTGTCAGCAAACGGCGCTGCTGCGCGGGCGTCGCGCCGGGAAACAGTTGCCGGAGATCGTACGGGGCCACAGGCCCGACGGCCGCGAGGTCGAGCATCTGGCGCGCCAGGCGGCTCACCGCGCGTACCCGGCCCGCTGCGTCGAGCGCGATGACGCCGGCGAGCGGCGTGCCGAGCCAGCGCGGATCGAATTGCACCTGCAGCAGATGGCAGTCGCGCAGCATCGCATAGAGCCGATGCTCGGCGGACAGCGACGCGTGCCGGAACGGCTCGCGCAGCTGCACGACGTTGCGCCTGCCGATGCCGGTGATATCGAGCGCGCCGATCACTTCGCCGTTGAAGCCCACCAGCGGCACCGCGAGGCAGAACACCCGCGACAGCTCGTCGAGATAGTGCTGCGCGCCCGCGACGACGGCTTCGGCGCCGTCGTGAATCACGCAGCTCGGCGCGGTCGTGCCGATGTTCGGTTCGACGATCCGGCGCCCGGCGACGATCGGCGTCAGCAGCGCGTCGTCGCATTGCGGGCTGCGGCGCGCATGGATGATCGTGCCGTGCGGATTGACGCACATGATCGTCCATTCGCTGCCGCCGAATGCCGCCCACAGCGGCTCGATCTCCTGCGCGACGCAGCGGTAGAGCCGCCGGTCCGCGCGCGATTCGTCGTGCTCGCGCTGCATTTCATAGCGGGCGGTTTGCCATGGCCGCAGCCCGGCGTCGCGCGAACGCAGCCACGAGCGCGCGACGCTGGCCGGCAACGCCGCTTCCGGGAGCGGCTCGCCCGCCGCGAAGCGGGCGCGGAGGCGGTCGAGGTCGACCGGCCGTGAAAGGGATTCGGGGGCTGTATTCACGCTGCGCTCCAGTTTGGGTCGAAGGGCCGGGCCGGACGTGCCGGCCTGGCGTGTCGCGCGAATGCGTAATATAGCCCGGTGCCCGAAGCAGGGTATTTTCACGAGAAGAGGCGCCGCCGCGCGCGGCCGATTTGCGTCGGCGTGCCGCCGCGGCGCCTTTTGCGTTCAATGCGGCAAACGCAGGATCGGCTTGAGCGTGATGCCTTTGCTGCTGTCCTCGGCGGCTTGGTTGATCTGCTCGAGCGGATAGAACTTCACCAGCCGGTCGAACGGGAACCGCCCTTGCAGGTACAGTTGCACGAGCTGCGGGATGAACGTCTGCGGCACGCTGTCGCCTTCGACGATGCCGCGGATCGTATGGCCGCCGAGCAGCAGGCTGTTGACGTCGAATTCGGCCTTGGTGCCGAGCTTCGGCGCGCCGACCACGCCCATCGTTCCGCGCGAGCCGAGCGCGTCGATCCCTTGCGACAGCACGGCCGGCAGCCCGGTCGACTCGAGCGCGAAGTCGACGCCGCCGCCGGTGATCTCACGGATCGCGTCGACGACGTCGACTTCCCGGCTGTTGATTGCATGCGTCGCGCCGAGCTCCAGCGCGAGCGCGAGCCGCGACGGCACGATGTCGACGGCGATGATCGTCGTCGCGCCGGCGATGCGCGCGGCCATCACGGCGCTCATGCCGACCGCGCCCGCGCCGAAGCTCGCGAAGCTGCTGCCGGTGCGCACCGCGAGCGAATTGATTACGGCGCCCGCGCCGGTCTGGATCCCGCAGCCGAGCGGGCCGAGCAGTTCGAGCGGCGCTTCCTTCGGCACCTTGATCGCGTTGTTCTCGCGTGCGAGCGCGTAGCTCGCGAACGACGACTGCGCGAAGAAATGATCGTTCAGCGGTTGTCCGGCTTCGTCCCGGATGGCCGTCTGCCCGTCGGCGTCGGCGCCGCCGAAATTCAGCGCGAAGAACTGCCGGCAGTACGCGCCGTGACCGCCCACGCACGACGCGCAGTGGCCGCACGCACCGTAGGTCAGCACGACGTGATCGCCGGCGGCGAGCGTCTTCACGTTCGGGCCGACTGCCTCGACCACGCCGGCGCCTTCGTGACCGAGCACGGCCGGCAGCGGCACCGGATAGTACTGGTCGCGCACGATCAGGTCGGTATGGCACAAGCCGGTCGCGACGACGCGCACCAGCACCTCGTCGCCGCGCGGCGCGCGGATGCGGGCCGCTTCGATCGAGAAGGGCGCGCCGGCGGCGCGCGCGACGGCGGCGGTGACGGCGCGCGTATCGTTTTCGGTGTACATGGTCGGTCTCCTCGTCAAATCGGATACAGCGGCGCTTCGCCCTTGATCGTCAGCCACTGCCACTGCGTGAATTCCTCCCAGTTTGCGGCACCGCCGATGCTCGAACCGTTGCCCGAGGCGCCCACGCCGCCGAACGGGTTGATCACTTCGTCGTTGACCGTCTGGTCGTTGATGTGCAGCAGCCCCGTGTTCAAGCGCTCGCCGATCCTCAGTGCGCGGCCGACGTCGGCCGACAGGATCGCCATCGACAGCCCGTATTCGGTCTTGTTCGCGAGCGCGATCGCGTCTTCGTCGGTATCGAACGGCACGACGATCGCGACCGGCCCGAAGATTTCCTCGTCGAATGCCGGATTGCCCGGCGCGACACCGCTCAGCACGGTCGGCTCGAAGAACAGGCCGCGATGGCCGCCGCCCGTCTCGACGCGTGCGCCCGCGCGGCGGGCCGCGTCGACCACGCTCGCCGCATGGTCGCGTTGCGCGGCGTTGATCAGCGGGCCGAGGCCGACGTCGCCGGTGGCCGGGTCGCCGACGCGCAGGCTTCGCGCCTTCTCGACGAGCTTCGCGACGAAGCGGTCGTGAATCGCGCGCTGCACGAGCACGCGACCGGTCGCCATGCAGATCTGGCCTTGATGCAGATACGCGCCCCACGCGGTGTTGGCGACCGCGCGGTCGAGGTCGGCATCGTCGAGCACGATCAGCGAATTCTTGCCGCCGAGTTCGAGCGATACCTTCTTCAGGTGGCGGCCTGCCGCTTCGCCGACCTTGCGCCCGGCCGCGGTGGAGCCGGTGAACTGGATCATCGCGACGTGCGGATCGGCGACCAGCGCCGCGCCGGCTGCGCCGTCGCCGGGCAGCACGTGCAGCAAGCCTTCGGGCAAGCCGGCGAGTTCGAACACGCGGGCGATCGCGACGCCGCCGCACACGGCGGTGCGCGGATCGGGCTTCAGTACGACCGCGTTGCCGAGTGCGAGCGCCGGCGCGACCGCACGTATCGCGAGGTACAGCGGGAAATTGAACGGCGAGATCACGCCGACCACGCCGCGCGGACGGCGGCGCGCGAGCGACAGCCGGCCGGCCGCCGACGGCAGCACTTCGCCGGCTGCGCGCGACGGCAGGCCGGCCGCTTCGTGCAGCGCCTTGATCGTGACCGACGTTTCGAACGACGCCTTCGCGCGCGTCGAGCCGCTTTCGCGCACGAGCCAGTCGACGATCGCGTCGAAGTGCGCTTCGGCGACTGTCGCCGCGCGGCGCAGGACTGCTGCGCGGTCGTCGTAGGGGAGGGCGAACCATGCAGGCTGCGCGCGATGCGCGGTAGTCGATGCTTCTGCGATGGCCGCGCTGTCGGCGACGCCGATGCGGCCGAGGGTGTTGCCGGTCGCCGGTTCGATCACGTCGGCTGATTGCGGGCTTGCGTGCCACTGGCCGTTGAAGGTCTTGCCGCGCCAGATGTCGGTGTCGAACAATGCGGGGGTGCTGCTGCTATCCATGTGCGCTCCTGGTGAATTCGGATCGGCCGGGTCGGTTTTGTTGCGTGGGCATCGACCGGCATGCGCGCGAGCGTAGGCGGGCGGGCGAAACGGGGGTATCCGGGTTTGTTCCCACGCGCGGAGGGCGCGTGGAGTGGGGGGCGTTTGCGATTTGGTGTGCGGAAATTGAACAGTTGCGGTGCGGATTTTGCTGGATGGGCAGGTCAGTGACACTGCGGGTATTGCCGATACGGCAGTATCTGCCTCTCACCTGACACGGCGCAGCACACAAAGCTACGCCAAGACCTACGCCCACCATTTGCCTGTTACCCACTCCACTTCGGCCCCTCGTTCCTTTCGCAGTCAACAGCTGGCTTGGAACGTACACGGTCAGTCGAATAGTCGCCAAGGTCGGCAAGCTTTCGGCCAGAACTGATCTCAGCCCGTCGCATCGGTGGCAACCAAGGCGTCGGAATGTCACATTGAGCTAGACGCTCTTGGCTCTACGAGCCGGTAGCTTAGAATAGGCTACGCGAGCAACTCCCCCATGATGAATCCGACACTTGGGCACGCTGACTCAAGAGGCGGCGGTATTTGACCTCAAATTAGTCTTCTTATCTGCTGGGTGTCGCGTGGTCACACTCATTCGGCCCATTGCGCCAATCTTGGTGATGAACCTAATGACGATAAACGAGCTCGGAGAACTGCTGTGCCGCCTGGCGGCGGACTTCGATGATGCGAGCTACCCGGGCGACGTCTATTTCGAAATGCTCAAGCGCGTGCGCTTAGCATACACGCCGGCTGAACTCGCCAACGCCCTGGCGCTCGGCCTTGCGTGGAAAGACGGCAAGGTGCGACGCGATCCGAATGGCGAGGGTGTCTTGAAACGCTCTAGTGCGCGCTATCGCGTTAGCACTACCCGACCAAACACACTAGACGCGCGCCATCTAAAGATTCTCGCGTCCAAATCATTTTTTACATGGGCCATGCGCGTCAAGTCTATGGCGACTTTTGAGCCGGGGCTGATCCGGGCCCTACACAGATTTGGGCTGTGGTCGTCGGTGGTGATTCCGGGTTTCCTGCTCCATTGCTTGAATCCGCATGTGTACCCGATTGTTGATCGTCGGGTGATATACGCCCATTTAAAGTTGACCGGTGCCCTCGCACATAGATCACCTAGCATCACGATAAGTCGCTACGCAGCTTATCGCGCCTGGTGGTTGCAATTGTCGACGAGCATGGGCCGCGCTCCTGGCTCTGTCACTATCGAGTCACTCAAGGAAATAGACAGTGGCCTCTGGGTGTATGGAAGGCGGGCTGCTCAGAGCGAAGAGAGCAATGCCAGAGGCGCCGAAGGGCGCTTGAGTAATCACGGTCATATTAATCAGTCGTTCAAGGAACTCTGTTTTGCGCTCCACAACATCGGTATGACCCAGCGAAAAGCCATGGAAGCCGCTGCCGCCCATCTGAACGTGGAGTTGAAGCCGTCTCATCTAAAGCATCCGGGTAGCCATTTCCATCGATGGCGGCAGCAGGGATTCGTCTTGCGGTGATCGTGGCTCAAGAAAACGTCGTCGGCCACCCACATGCCGGCTTCGTTTCGATCATTCTCAGTAGCCCAAGCTGAAAGCCGAGCCGCCACCATCACCATTTCCCGTCAGGAAAACCCTGATGCGCCTCGACAGATCACCGGTTTCAAGCCGATCTATCGCTGCCGCAGGCAGCGGCATCGCACCCGCATCCAAACCCAATCCCAGACACGCACAACCGCGCCCCAGCAAGCCTCTCAGACCGCATACCTAGCCAAAACGGGTATGGCGCGCCGCAATATTTTGCGTGATGAGCGCGATTTCAATACCCGTCAGGTATCAAAAACCGCGCCGAAAAGTATTGGACGCTCCATTTCCCCGCCGCGTATAAATCCGTTCCATGAACAGCCCCTACGCAGCGCCCCCCATGTCCTCCGCCACCATCGAACGCATCGAAACCCGCCTCGTCGACCTGCCGACGATTCGCCCGCACAAGCTGTCGGTGGCCACGATGCACGGCCAGACGCTGATGCTCGTGAAGGTGTTCTGCAGCGACGGCGTGACGGGTCTCGGCGAAGGCACGACGATCGCCGGCATGGCCTACGGCCCGGAAAGCCCCGAAGCGATGAAGCTCGCGATCGATGCGTACCTTGCACCGGCAATCGTCGGCAAGGACGCAACGCGCGTCCAGACGCTGATGGCGTTCGTCGGCAAGCTCGCGAAGATCAACCACTTCGCGAAGAGCGCGCTCGAAACCGCGCTGCTCGACGCGCACGGCAAGCGGCTCGGCGTGCCGGTCAGCGAACTGCTCGGCGGCCGCCGGCGCGATCGCCTGCCGGTCGCGTGGACGCTCGCGTCGGGCGACACGGCCACCGACATCGCCGAAGCCGAGCGAATGCTCGACCTGCGCCGCCACAACGTGTTCAAGCTGAAGATCGGTGCGAAGCCGCCAGCGACGGATATCCGCCACGTGGCCGAAATCAAGAAGGCGCTCGGAGATCGCGCGTCGGTACGCGTCGACGTGAACATGGCATGGAGCGAAACGCAGGCCGCGCGCGCGATTCCCGCGCTGGCCGATGCGGGCTGCGAACTGGTCGAACAGCCGGTCGCGTCGGCCGCGGCGCTGGCGCGCCTGATGCGCCGCTTCCCGGTCGCGCTGATGGCCGATGAAATCCTGCAAGGCCCCGACAGCGCGTTCGACATCGCGAAGCATCACGGCGCGGACGTGTTCGCGATCAAGATCGAGCAGAGCGGCGGCCTCTTTGCCGCGCAGCGCGTGGCCGCGATCGCGGATGCGGCCGGCATCGAGCTGTACGGCGGCACGATGCTCGAAGGCGCGTTCAGCACAGTCGCGTCCGCACACCTGTTCGCGAGCTTCGCGAACCTGCAGTGGGGCACCGAACTGTTCGGGCCGCTGCTGATCACCGAAGAGATCCTGACGCAGCCGCTGGACTACAGCGACTTCGAACTGACCGTGCCGGACGGCCCCGGTCTCGGCATCGAGCTCGACGAAGACAAGGTCAGGCGTTTCACGCGCGACGGGCTCACGCGAGTCGCGCGGTAGCGGTAGCCCGAGTCAGGCAAAGACCGTCATCCCCCAAATACACATGGAGACACCATCATGAGCGTCAAGGTTTTCGAAACCCGGGAAGTGCAGGATCTGCTGAAGGCTGCGTCGAACGCGGGCGGGAACGGTGCGAAGGGCGGCAACGCACGTACGCAGCAGGTCGTGCTGCGCCTGCTCGGCGACCTGTTCAAGGCGATCGACGATCTCGACATCACGCCCGACGAAGTGTGGGCCGGCGTGAACTATCTAAACAAGCTTGGTCAGGATGGCGAAGCCGCGCTGCTCGCGGCCGGCCTCGGTCTCGAGAAATATCTCGACATCCGGATGGATGCCGAGGACAAGGCACTCGGCGTCGACGGCGGCACGCCGCGCACGATCGAGGGGCCGCTGTACGTCGCGGGCGCACCGGTGCGCGACGGCGTCGCGAAGATCGACCTCGACGCGGACGAAGGCGCGGGCCCGCTGGTGATCCACGGCACGGTCAAGGATCTCGACGGCAAGCCGGTGGCCGGCGCGTTGGTCGAATGCTGGCACGCGAATTCGCACGGCTTCTATTCGCACTTCGACCCGACCGGCAAGCAGAGCGACTTCAACCTGCGCGGCGCGGTGAAGACGGGCGCCGACGGCAAGTACGAATTCCGCACGCTGATGCCGGTCGGCTACGGCTGCCCGCCGCACGGCGCGACGCAGCAACTGCTGAACGGCCTCGGCCGTCACGGCAATCGCCCCGCGCACGTGCACTTCTTCGTCGACAGCGACGATCACCGCAAGCTGACGACGCAGTTCAACATCGACGGCGATCCGCTGATCTGGGATGACTTCGCGTATGCGACGCGCGAGGAGCTGATTCCGCCCGTGGTCGAAAAGACCGGCGGCACGGCGCTCGGCATGAAGGCCGATGCGTACCAGGACATCGAGTTCAACTTCGTGCTGACGCCGCTCGTGCAGGGCAAGGACAACCAGATCGTCGAACGCCTGCGCGCTTCCGCCACGGCATAACCGCCGGCGGCAGGGTGGCGCGCATGCGTCGCCGCTGCCGGCCGGTCCCCCGAGATTCAACCGAAACCGATGCGAGCGTGCTTGCAGGACGCGGCACGCGCATGGGAGGAGTCAACATGTCCGCCACGATCGACCACACCAACGAGCTGGATCACCTGCTGGAAACCGCCGTGCAGGATGACAAGGAGAACGGAATTTTCCGCTGCCGCCGCGACATCTTCACGAACGCGGCACTGTACGAGCTCGAGATGAAGCACATCTTCGAGAGCAACTGGGTGTACCTGGCGCACGAAAGCCAGATTCCGGCCAACAACGACTACTACACGACGTGGATCGGCCGCCAGCCGATCGTGATCACGCGCGACAAGACCGGCGAGCTGCATGCGGTCATCAATGCGTGCGCGCACAAGGGCGCAATGCTGTGCCGCCGCAAGCACGGCAACAAGGGCAGCTTCACCTGCCCGTTCCACGGCTGGACCTTCTCGAACACCGGCAAGCTGCTGAAGGTGAAGGACGAGAAGACGACCGAGTATCCGGTGCAGTTCAACATGCATGGTTCGCACGACCTGAAGAAGGTCGCGCGCTTCGAGAACTATCGCGGCTTCCTGTTCGGCAGCCTCAGCGCCGACGTGCTGCCGCTCGAGGACTACCTCGGCGAGGCACGCGTGATCGTCGACCAGATCGTCGACCAGGCGCCGAACGGGCTCGAAGTGCTGCGCGGCAACTCGTCCTACATCTACGAAGGCAACTGGAAGATGCAGATGGAGAACGGCTGCGACGGCTACCACGTCAGCACCGTGCACTGGAACTACGCGGCGACGATGGGCCGCCGCAAGGAAGACGGCACCAAGGCCGTCGACGCGAACAGCTGGAGCAAGTCGGTCGCGGGCGTGTACGGGTTCGACAACGGCCACATCCTGCTGTGGACGAAGACGATGAACCCGGAAGTGCGGCCCGTGTACCGGCATCGTGAAGAAATCAAGGCGCGCGTCGGCGACGTGCAGGCCGATTTCATCGTGAACCAGACGCGCAACCTGTGCGTGTACCCGAACGTGTTCCTGATGGACCAGTTCAGCACGCAGATCCGCGTGGTGCGGCCGCTCGGCGTCGACAAAACCGAAGTCAGCATCTTCTGCTTCGCACCGAAGGGCGAGTGCGAAACCGACCGCACGACGCGGATTCGCCAGTACGAGGATTTCTTCAACGTGACGGGCATGGGCACGGCCGACGATCTCGAGGAGTTCCGCGCGTGCCAGGCCGGCTATGCGGGCATCACGGCGATGTGGAACGACCTGTCGCGCGGCGCGCCGCTGTGGGTACACGGGCCGGACGATAACGCGAAGAAGATGGGGCTGAACCCGCGCATCTCGGGCGAGCGCAGCGAGGACGAAGGGCTGTTCGTGTGCCAGCACGAACATTGGGTGAACGTGATGCGCGACGCGCTGAAGAAGGAACGCGGGGAGGTGGCGGCATGAGCTTCGATTACCGGACCATTTGCGCGGCGCTGTATCGCGAAGCGCGCCTGCTCGACGATCGTCAGTGGGACGAGTGGCTGACCTGCTACGCGGAAGACGTCACGTACTGGATGCCCGCATGGGACGACGACGACCGACCGACCGACGATCACCAGAGCCAGATCTCGCTGATGTATTACCCGGACCGCGGCGGCCTCGAGGATCGCGTGTTCCGGATCAAGACCGAGCGCAGCGGCGCGTCGACGCCCGAGCCGCGTACCAGCCACAACGTGACGAACGTCGAGGTGCTGGCCGAGCGCGATGACGAAGTGGACGTGCGCTACAACTTTCACACGCTGAACCATCGCTACCGCGTGACCGATCACTTCTTCGGCACGATGTTCGTCACGTTGCGCCGGGCTGGCGATGCGCTGCTGATTTCGCACAAGAAGATCGTGCTGAAGAACGACTACATCCGGCAGGTGCTCGACGTGTATCACGTCTGACGCTCGTTGCCATGTCATGAAAGGAAGTGGAGGTGACGCCATGTCCAGCTACAAGATTGCACTGAATTTCGAGGACGGGGTAACCCGCTTCATCGATTGCAAGGCCGGCGAGAAGGTTCTCGACGCGGCCTTTCGCGCGAAGATCAACCTGCCGATGGATTGCTCCGACGGCGTATGCGGCACCTGCAAGTGCCGCGCCGAAAGCGGCAGCTACGACCTCGGCGACGACTACATCGACGACGCGCTCACCGAGGACGAGAAGGACGGCGGCCTCGTACTGACGTGCCAGATGGTGCCGCAGAGCGATTGCGTGATCGCGGTGCCGACCTCGTCGGTCGCGTGCAAGACCGGCCAGAGCGGCTTTGCCGCGACGGTCACGAAGGTCGAGCAGCACAACGATGCGGCCGTCGTGCTCGAACTCGACGTCGGCGCGGCCGCACCCGTGTTCCTGCCGGGGCAGTACGTGAACATCGACGTGCCCGCGAGCGGCCAGCACCGCTCGTATTCGTTCTCGTCGGCGCCGGCCGACGCAAAGGTCAGCTTCCTGATCAAGAAGATTCCCGGCGGCGTGATGAGCACGTGGCTCGAATCGGCACAGCCGGGAGACACGCTGCAGTTGCACGGCCCACTCGGCAGCTTCTACCTGCGCGACGTGCAGCGGCCGCTGTTGTTCCTCGCCGGCGGCACGGGCCTCGCGCCGTTCCTGTCGATGCTCGAAGTGCTGGCGCGCAGCGCCTCGCAGCAGAAGGTGCACCTGATCTACGGCGTGACGCGCGATCTCGATCTCGTGCTGGTCGACGCGATCGAAGCGGTTGCGGCGAAACTGCCGAACTTCAGTTTCGCGACGGTCGTCGCGGATGCCGCGTCGAGCCATCCGCGCAAGGGCTGGGTCACGCAGCACATCCCGGCAGATGCGCTGAACGACGGCGATGTCGACGTGTACCTGTGCGGGCCGCCGCCGATGGTCGACGCGGTGCGCAAGTACTTCGACGATGAAGGCGTGAAGCCGAACAGCTTCCACTACGAGAAGTTCACCCCCAACGTCACGGCAAAGGCGGCATGACCATGCAACGATTCTCCGGCAAGGTCGTCGTCGTCACCGGCGCGGCACAGGGCATCGGCCGAGGCGTCGCGCTGCGCGCGGCGGCCGAGGGCGGCAGGGTGCTGTTCGTCGATCGTGCAGACTTCGTCGCCGAGGTGGCGGCCGAGGCGCCCGGCGGCGAGACGGCCGGCTTCGTCGCCGATCTCGAAACCTACGAAGGCGCGCACGCGGCGATCGCGTACGCGGCGCAGGTGTTCGGCGGCATCGACATCCTGATCAACGGCGTCGGCGGCGCGATTCGCATGCGCCCGTTCGCCGAATTCGAGCCGGCGCAGATCGACGCGGAAATCCGCCGCTCGCTGATGCCGACGCTCTATGCCTGTCACGCGGTGCTGCCGCACCTGCTCGCGCGCGGCGGCGGCACGATCGTCAACGTGTCGTCGAACGCGACGCGCGGGATCCGCCGCGTGCCGTACTCGGCGGCGAAAGGCGGCGTCAATGCATTGACGTCGGCGCTCGCGATGGAGTACGCGGAACACAACATTCGCGTCGTGGCCACCGCGCCCGGCGGCACGCAAGCGCCGCCGCGCCGCGTGCCGCGCAATGCGGCGGGCGACACCGAGCAGGAACAGGCGTGGATGGGCGAGGCCGTGCAGCAGGTGACGGACTCGACGTATTTCAAGCGCTACGGCAGCCTCGACGAGCAGATCGCGCCGATCCTGTTCCTCGCGTCCGACGAGGCAAGCTACATCACCGGCACGGTGCTGCCGGTGGCGGGCGGCGATACGGGTTGAGCGGCGCGCCGCTTGGCATCGTTCATCGACAGACTTCATCGACAACCCTCATCGACAACCCTCATCGACAACCACACGGCCGGCGCGCCGACGCCGGCCACGGAGACATCCATGCGTGATCGCAAAGCCGTCGTTCCGGCGGGAATGGAAGCGGTGTACGAGAAAATCGGCTACGCGCCGGGCCTTCGGGTCGGCGACACGCTGTACGTGTCCGGCCAGATCGGCCGCGACGCGGCGATGCAGCTGGTCGAAGGCCGCGAAGCGCAGATCGTGCAGGCGTTCGAGAACCTGAAGCAGGTACTGGAAGCGGCCGGCACATCGTTCGACGACGTGGTCGACCTGACCACGTTCCATACCGACATGCGCGACCTGCCGCTCTTCATGCAGGTGCGCGACCGCTATCTCGGCGCGCATCCGAAGCCGGCATGGACGGCGGTCGGCGCGCACATGCTGGGCGGCTCGCCCGGCTATATCGTCGAGATCAAGGCGGTGGCGGTGCTGCGAGGCTGATCGACGGGCATCGCGCTTGCCGCCGATGTCGCGGTTTCATCTATCGTCCCGTCACCCGAGCCCGAATTTCTTCCGCAGGCTCGAATCGACCGGGCCTGCCGGCATGAAGCGCCGCAATTGGCGCAATAGCGACGCCTCGCCGTTCGGCGTGCGCCGCATCCGCCATGCGCCGAGCGCCGCGTCCACGATGGTGGCGGCGACGCCGTCGGGTTCGGGCGCGGCTTGCACGCCGTCGACGACAGCCTGCGACGCCAGCGCGCGTTCGCGGTCGTAGCCGGCGATCTTCGCGTTCGCGCGCGGCGCATTGACGTCGAGACTGGTGCGCGTAAACGACGGTTCGACCAGCGTCGCGCGGATGCCGAACTGGCGCACCTCGTGATCGAGCGTTTCGGTCAACCCTTCGACCGCATGCTTGGACGCCGAATAGAGCCCCATGTACGGTGCCGGCAAGAAGCCGAGCACCGAACTCACGTTGACGATGCGTCCGCTGCGCCGTGCGCGCATGTGAGGCAGCACCGCCTGCACGGTGCGCACGATGCTGAAGACGTTGGTGTCGAACAGGGCGGCCGCTTCGTCCACCGACGTTTCTTCCACCGCGCCGATCAGGCTCGTGCCCGCGTTGTTGACGAGCACGTCGATACGCGCGGCTCGCTCGATGATCGTCTGGATTCCGGCGCGAACGGACGCATCGTCGCGCACGTCCATCTCGATCAGCTCGACGTCGGCGACGGGTGCCGTCCGGGCGATGCTGCGCACGGTGCCGAATACGCGACACCCGCGTTTGGCGAATTTTTCCGCGGCGGCGCGCCCGATGCCCGACGACACGCCGGTCACGACGACAACGATGGAGTTCGACATGGCTGTTTCCTTCGATGCGATGAATGGGGTGTCAATTACGCGCATCCAGCGCGGTCTGAAGCGCAGGTTCGGCAGGCAATGCCGGTTCATGCCGGCCGTGGCGCGCACCGGCGGAATGGCCCGGCCGGATCCTGTACCAGATCGCGTACATCGCCGGCAGGAACACCAGCGTGAGGACGGTTCCGGCGAACGTGCCGCCGATCAGCGTGTACGCGAGTGTGCCCCAGAACACCGAATGCGTGAGCGGAATGAACGCGAGCACGGCGGCCATGGCGGTCAGGATCACCGGGCGCGCCCGCTGCACGGTCGCTTCGACGACCGCATGGAACGGATCCAGTCCCGCCTGTTCGTTCTGATGGATCTGCCCGATCAGGATCAGCGTGTTGCGCATCAGGATCCCCGATAGTGCAATCAGGCCGACCAGCGCGTTGATGCCGAACGGCTGCCGGAACAGGATCAGCGTCGGCACCACGCCAATCAGCCCGAGCGGGCTCGTCAGGAACACCATCACCATCGCCGAGATCGAGCGCACCTGGAAGATGATGATGACGAGCGTGATCGCCAGCATGATCGGGAACAGCGGCAGCATCGCCGTCGTCGCCTTGCCCGATTCCTCGATGGAGCCCGCTTCCTCGATTCGATAACCGCTCGGCAACTTGGCCATGATCGGCTGCAGCTGCTTCGTGATCGCGGCCGATACGTCCGGCGGCTGCAAGCCGTCGGCGATGTCGCCGCGCACCGTGATCGTCGGCACGCGATCGCGCCAGCGCATGATCGGTTCCTCCATCCGCACGTCGACCTTGCCGACCTGCGACAGCGGAATGCGCTGCCCGTTCGCGCCGGCGAGCGTGAAGTCGTCGAGCCGCGCCGGGTCGAGCCGCGCGTCGCCGCCCGAACGCGCGATCACCTGCACGGTCCGGATATCCTCGCGCACCGCGGTGACGGGCACACCGGTGAGCAGGAACTGCAACTGCTGCGCGACCGCGCTGGACGTCAACCCGACGGCCTGCAGGCGATCCTGCTGCAACGTGAAGTGCAGCGTCGGCGCGCGCGTGCCCCAGTCGGCGTTGACGGTGCGCATCATCGGGCTGCCGGTCATCAGGTGCCGCACCTCGGCCGCGATGCCGCGCAACCTGTCGGGGTCGGGGCCGGTGATCCGATACGCCACCGGGAACGGCGAATACGGGCCGAACACGAGCTGCGTGACGCGCACGCGCGCTTCGGGCGCGAGGCCGTCGGCGACGGCGCGACGCAGCCGCGCTTTCAACGCGTCGCGCTCGTCCTGGCTGTCCGTGCGTACCACGATCTTCGCGAACGACGGATCGGGCAGCTCCGGTCCCATCGCCAGATAGAAACGCGGCGCGCCCTGGCCGACGTACGCGGTGACGATCCTCGCTTCCTTCTGCCTGGCGAGCCACGCTTCGACCTTCGACGCGGCGGCGCTCGTCTGCGAAATCGACGTCCCGTACGGCATCTGCACCTCGACGAGGACCTCGGGGCGATCGGAGATCGGGAAGAACTGCTTCTTGACGACGGCCATCCCGAGAATGGCGAGTACAAACAGGCCGACGACGGACCCGGCAACCAGCCATTTGCGTGCAATCACGCGGGTCAGCAACCGGCGGAAGCGGTTGTAGCGCGGCGTATCGTAGATTGCATCGTGACCGCCTTCGATCTTCTTGAACTCGGGCAGCATCTTCACACCGAGGTACGGCGTGAACGCCACCGCGACGACCCACGATGCGATCAGCGCGATCCCGACGATCCAGAACATGTTGCTGGTGTATTCACCGGCGGTGGAGCGCGCGAAGCCGTTCGGCATGAAGCCGACCGCGGTCACCAGCGTGCCGGCCAGCATCGGCGCGGCCGTGTGGCTCCACGCGTAGGCCGACGCGGCCACGCGATCGTAGCCTTCCTCCATCTTCACGACCATCATTTCGATGGCAATGATGGCGTCGTCGACCAGCAGGCCGAGCGCGAGGATCAGCGAGCCGAGCGTGATGCGGTCGAAGTTCTTGCCGGTGGCGGCCATCACGACGAATACCGCGGCCAGCGTCAGCGGCACGGCCGCGGCGACGACGAGGCCCACGCGCCAGCCCATGCTGACGAAGCTCACCAGCATGACGACGAGCAGCGCGGCGAAGAACTTGACCATGAACTCGTCGACGGCCGAGCTGATGTTCACGGATTGATCGGTGACCTTGGTCAGGCTCATGCCGAGCGGCAGCCCCGCATTGATCGCGCCGACTTCGCGGTCCAGCGCGCGGCCGAGGTCGAGCCCGTTCCAGCCGTCGCGCATCACGATGCCCAGCAGCAGCGCGGGTTCGCCGTTGTTGCGGATCACGAACGTCGACGGATCTTCGTAGCCGCGCTCGACGGTGGCGATGTCCGACAGTTTCAGCGTGCGGCCCCGTGAGACGATCGGCGTGTCGCGAATCTTCTGCAGCTTGTCGAACGCGCCGTCGACGCGAATGAAGATCTCCGGCCCGCGCGTCTCGACGGAGCCGGCCGGCGTCAGCGCGTTCTGGCCGTTGAGCGCGGCGAACACTTCCTGCGGGCTCACGCCGAGCGTCGCGAGCCGCTCGTGCGACAGCTGGACGTAGATGCGCTCGGGCTGCTCGCCGATGATGTCGACCTTCTTCACGCCGGGCACGTGCAGCAGCCGCTGGCGCAGCGTTTCGGCGTCGCGCACCAGCAGGCGCTGCGGTTCGCCCCTGGCCTTCAGCGCGAACAGCCCGAACGTCACGTCCGCGTATTCGTCGTTGACCATCGGGCCGATCACGCCGGCCGGCAGATCGTTCGCCTCGTCGCCGATCTTCTTGCGCGCCTGGTAGAACTGCTCCTGTACCTCCGATGGCGGCGTGCTGTCGAGCAGCGTCAGCGTCGTGATCGCCAGGCCGGGACGCGTATAGGTCTCGGTGCGGTCGTACCAGCGCAGCTCCTGCATGCGCTTTTCGATCTTTTCGGCGACCTGATCGTGCATTTCCTGCGCGGTGGCGCCCGGCCACGCGGTGACGATGGTCATCACCTTGATCGTGAATGCCGGGTCTTCCGCGCGGCCCAGCTTGAAGAACGATACGAGCCCCGCGAGCGAAATCAGGCAGATCAGGAACAGCGTGATCGCACGCTCGCGCACGGCGAGCGCCGACAGGTTGAAGCGGCGTTCGCTCACGGCCGTACTCCTTCGTCCGCGACCGCGATGGCCTGCGCGGACACGCGGACCGGCTCGCCTTCGCGCAGCAGCTGCGCGCCGAGCGCGACGACGCGTTCGCCTTGCTTCAGCGCACCGGACACGCGCGCGCTGTCGTCGTCGAGATGCTCGACCTTGACCGGCCGCCACGCCACCTTGGCCGGTTCGCCGGCGACGATCCACACGCCGGGCCCTTTGCCCGCGTCCAGCAGCGCGCCGATCGGCACCTGCAGGCCGCCTTGCGATGCGGTGCGCGCGTCGTCCGGCAGGCGGATCGTGACGGTCGCGCCCAGCGGTGCGTTCGCCAGCGTGCCCTGCAGCACGTAGCGCGCTTCGAAAGTGCGGGTTCCCGGATCCGCGGTATCGGAAAGCTGGCGCAGCGTCGCGGGGACGCTGACGTCCGGCTTGCCGAACAGTCCGGCCTGCGCGACCGACCCGACCGCCGGGCGCAGGGTTTCGGGCAGCTGGATCACGGCCTCGCGGCTGCCCGCGTGCGCGAGTCGCACCACCGGCTGGCCGGCGCTGACGACCTGGCCGGGTTCCGCGAGCGTTTCCATCACGACGCCGTCGCCGTCCGCGACGAGGTCCGCATAGCCGGTCGCATTGCGCGCGACGTCGGCGTCGGCCTCGGCGGCGCTCAGCTGCGCCTTCGCCGCATCGGCTGCCGCCTTGACCTGGTCATAGGCCGATGCCGATATCGCGCCGGTGCCGCGCAGGTCGCGGTAGCGCGCTTCGTCCTCGGCGGTCTGCCGCGCGCGTGCCCGTGCGGCGGCCACCGCTTCGTCGCGTGCGCGCGCCGCCAGCTTCAGGTCGACGGGATCGATCCGCATCAGCGGCTGGCCGCGCCGGACGGTTTGCCCGGTATCGACGAGCCGCTCCAGCACCTTGCCGGGCACCCGGAAGCCGAGGTCGCTCTGCACGCGTGCGGCGACGATTCCGGTAAACGCGCGGGACGCGGGAACGGCCGCCTGCACGATGGCGGTACGCACGAGCGGCGCCTCCGTGCGCGGATCGGAAGGCGCTTTTCCGCTACAGGCGGCTAGCGCGAGGGGCAGTGCGGAAGCGACTGCGAAGAGAGCGAGGCGACGCCGAACCATGAAAGACCCAGTGACGAAGTGATCGGGGCTTTCATTGTGTATCTAGTGACCAATATAGTCAATGGTCACATGTGGTGACGCATCAGGGCGCGAGGCTGCGGAGAACGAGGCTGGACAGTTGAGCGGGCGCGGCGTCGGTGGTGTCGAGGTTGTACTGCAGCAGCAGCGGATTCAGGTACGGGCGCATCACCAGATAGATCGCCATCGCGGTTTCGTCCAGCGGCGTCTTGCGTTCGAACTCGCCGTTTTGCCGGCCTTCCTGCAGCACGTCCTGCAGCAGCTTCTGCACGCGCGCCTCGTAGGCCTGCACCGACGGCCAGTTTCCGGTGGCGGCCGACGCGGCGATGTCGTACAGCTTGCGGTCGCGGAAGAACAGCCGAAGGCTCGCTTCGGTAAAGACCTTGAACATCCGGCGCAGCTTTTCGGTGGGCAGCTCGGCCTCGGCGACGGCCGCGCGCACGTCCGTTTCGATCTCGTGCAGGCAGTTCGCGCAGATCATTTCCCCGATCGCCTGTTTCGACTCGAAGAACTTGTAGATATAGGCCTTCGAGAAGCCGATCGCCTTCGCGAGGTCCGACACGGTCGTCTTTTCATAGCCGTACCGGCTGAAGTGCTCGGTGGCGGCGGCCACGATCTGGTCGCGGACGTCGTGGTCGGCCGGGCCGCGCGCGGGCGCCGGGGAAGGGTCGATTTTTTTCATGGGCTGCAACAGACAGGAATGGACAACGAGTGACTATTTGGTATTATAGTCACAACCGGATTCTTGCTAATGCCCACATGCTACCCAAACCCATCGTTGCCGCGGCGCTGGCCGCCATCTTGTCGGCGGGGTGCGCCGTCGGTCCCGACTATGTGCGGCCGGAAGTGGCGATGCCGGAGCGGTTCCAGGGGCAGGGCGCCGTGGAGCAGCGCCACGCGGCTGCCGACGTCGACCTCGCGACGTGGTGGGCGGGTTTCGGCGATCCTCAACTGACGCGATTCGTCTCGCTCGCGCTCGCGCAGAACCTCGATCTGGCCCAGGCCGCGGCGCGCGTCGAGCAAGCGCGCGCGGGGCTCGGTGCGGCGAATGCCGCGCTGCTGCCGTCGGGTAACGTGAGCGGCCAGGCGGCGCGCGTCTACCAGTCGGTCGAGACACCGTTGGGGCGCGTGTTGAATGCGACGCCCGGTTTCGACCGTCACGGTAACGACTATGAGGCCGATTTCAACGCGAGCTGGGAGCTGGACGTATTCGGCGGATTGCGCCGCGGCCGCGAAGCGGCGCTCGCCGATTATCAGGCCTCCGAAGCGGCGGCGGTCGCGACGCGGCTCGCGGTCGCCGCGCAAACCGCCGACACCTACATCACGATTCGCGGGTTGCAGGGCCGCCTCGAAGTCGCACGGCACCAGGTGCAGACCGAGCAGGACCTGCTGTCGACCATCAATCTGCTCTATGGAAAGGGCCTCGCGGCGGAACTTCAGGTCAGGCAGGCCGAGGGCGCGCTCGCGCAGGTTCGCGCCACGGTGCCGGTGCTCGAAGCGGCGCTGGACGCGGCGATGAATGCGCTCGACGTGATGCTCGGCGCACAGCCCGGCACGCATCGCGCGGCATTGCTCGCCGGCGGCGAAGTTCCGGTCGCGCCGCGGATCGCGGCGACGGGCACGCCCGGTGAACTGCTCCGGCGCCGACCCGACCTGATCGTCGCCGAGCGGCGTGTGGCGGCATCGAACGCCCGCATCGGCGTGGCCATCGCCGAGTATTACCCGAAGTTCTCGCTGAGCGGACTGATCGGCAGCGCGACCACGATGGGCGCGGGCAATCTGTTTGCCGGCGGCGCGAACCAGGCGGCGGGCGTGCTCGGCCTGCGCTGGCGTCTGTTCGACTTCGGCCGGATCAATGCGCAAATCGCGCAGGCGAAAGGGCAGGATGCCGAAATGCTGGCCGCGTATCGGCTCGCGGCATTGCATGCGACCGAGGACGTCGAGAACGCGTTCTCGGCGCTCGTCAAGCGTGACGAGCAGGCGGCCGTTCTGGCCGACGGCGTCAATTCGCTTGGCCGCGCGAGGGCGGCGTCATTTGCGGCGTACCAGAAAGGCGTCGTGAGCCTGATCGAAGTGTTGCAGGCCGATGAAAGCCTGCTGCGCGCATCGGACGAGCGCGTGCAGGCACGAACCGAATCGGCGCGCGCGGCGGTCGCGGCGTTCAAGGCGCTCGGCGGTGGGTGGCAGGCGCCGGAAGCGCAGGCTGTTGCGAGCCGGTAGCGATAACTTCGGAACCTGATCGGTCGGACCGGACAAGCGTCGAATGATTGCGATGCCCGGCGCCGTGCCCAGTGCGCGTCCACGGTGCCTGCGGATCTGATGAGCAACGCGGAGCAGTAGTCGAATTGTCCCCCATGAGTTACAATCGATTCATGTTCAAAGTCCTGACCACCCCCCAATTCGACAAATGGCTTGACGGCCTTCGCGACCCGGTCGGCAGCGCCGCGATCAGCCTGCGCCTCGAGCGGGCAAAGCTCGGCAACCTTGGCCAGTGGCGTACCATCGGCGATGGCGTCAATGAAATGAAGATCGACGTAGGGCCGGGGTATCGGGCCTACTTCGTGCGGCGCGGAAAGATCATCGTCGTGGTGTTGTGTGGCGGGGACAAGTCGACGCAGAAGAAGGACATCAAGACGGCGAAGCAAATCGCCGCCGAACTGGAGGATTGAATATGAAAATCAGCGAACTGGCCGAATTCGATGGCTCGAAGTACCTGAAGGATGAGGAAGCGATTCGTCACTATCTGGCGCAGGCGTTCGAAGACGGGGATCCTCGACTGATCCAGGCCGCGCTCGGGAACGTCGCGAAGGCGCGTGGCATGACGGCGCTGGCGCGGGAGTCCGGTGTGAAGCGTGAAGCGCTCTACCGTGCGTTGTCGGAGGGTGGGAACGCGGAGTTTGCAACGATCATGAAGGTTGTCGCCGCGTTGGGATTGCATCTGACCGTTGCGCCGACCACGCAGACCGCCGAAGCCGCACCCGCGCCTGAACCGACTTCGCGCGCGCGCTCGCACGCACGTGCGGCGGCCCACGGATGATGTCCTCAAGGGGCTGCAAACTTCGCGCCGGCCCACCCGTATTGATCCGGTCGGCATCGAACGGTGCGGCACGCCGCTACCGATGTATCGCCTCCCGCAACCGCCTCACCTCCCGTTCCGACACCGGCGCCGCCCGATTCCCCCACGCGCCGCGCACATAGCTGACCACCGCCGCGATCTCGCTGCTCGTCAGCGCGCCGCGCATTGCCGGCATCCGGCGCACGGGCCCGGTTTGGCCCGGCGCCGGCCGCGCGCCTTCGACGACGATGCGGATCGCACTCGTCGGATCCGCCGCGAGCACGGCCGGATTCCCGGCAAGCGCCGGCCCCCGATCGCGCACCCCCATGCCGTCCGCACCATGGCAACGCGCACAGAACCCCACGTACACACCGCCCCCCGGCGCCTGCTGACCGCCTTCCGGACGCGGCCCGGCGGCCGTCAGCCGCGGCACGCCGACGCCCAGCGGATTCGTCGCGGCAGTCGGTTGCGCGGGCAACGACTTCAGGTACACGGCGATCGCCTGGCGGTCGGCATCCGTCAGCAACGCGGTGCTTTCGCTGACGACCGGTGCCATCGCACCGAATACCGCGCCGCGTTGCGCGTGACCGCTGCGCAGGAACGCGGCGATGTCGTCGGCCGACCAGCGGCCGAGGCCGTCGGTATCCGCGCCGGTCAGGTTCGGCGCGAACCAGTGGTCGTTGATGCCGCCGGTCAGGAACGCGGGGCTGCGCTCGTCGTAGCCGCGTTCGTTGTAGGCCGGCCCGCGCGGCGTATGGCATGCGCCGCAATGGCCGAGCCCCTGCACGAGATACGCGCCGCGATTCCATTGCGCCGATTGCGACGGCTGCGGCGTGAATCGGCCTCGGTTCGAGAACACGAGGCTCCAGAGGCCGAGCGCCCAGCGCTGGTTGAACGGAAACGACAACTGCGTGAGCTTCGCCGCGTTCGCGGATGGCGCGACGCCGCGCATGAAATACGCATACAGCGCGCGCACGTCGTCGTCGCTCAGGTGCGCGAACGACGGGTACGGCATGGCCGGATACAGCCGGCTGCCGTCCGCGCGCACGCCGCGCCGCATGGCATCGTCGAACTGCCGTAGCGTGTAGTTGCCTATGCCGTGCGCCGGGTCCGGCGTGATGTTCGGCGCATAGATCGGCCCGAACGGCGAATTCACCGGCTGGCCGCCCGCGTACGGCGTATGGTCGGCCGCGTCGTGGCACGCGGCGCAATCGCCGGCGAGCGCGAGGTAGCGGCCGCGCGCGATCGTCGCGGCGTCGGCGCTCGCGGCAGCCGCGGCGATCACCGGGCGGCGGGCGGTCGAAGCGGAAGCGGCGTCGGGCGGCGGGGCGGACGCGGCCGAACCCTGCGCCGCGTCCCTCGACCGGGAAAGCCGCGGATCGTCTCTCGCGCGAGCGGACATCGACGCGCCGGCATCGGCCGCCGACGCGCCAATCCGTACGAACCGCCAGCCCGACGCGGGTTCGGGCGCTTCCGCCGCCGATGCGGCGCCGGCTGTCTCGCCGGCCGAGGCCGCATTGTCGTCGCGCTGCCTGTCGCATCCGCAGAGCGCGACGCATATCGCGAGCAAGACACCCGCGCGGCGGCCCGGAACTCGGAACGTGAACGAAGCGAACGAGATCAGCGCCATGGGCTGCAAGGCCCCACGAAAGCGGTGACGATCCCCGTAAACACGAGACCGATCACGAAACCGAGCGCGGCAAGCATTCCGCAGCGCGCGAGAAAGCGCGTACTGTCGTCGCGCGTCGCGACGGACGCCTCGGCATCGTGCCGGTGCCGCCACGCGCGTGCGAGCCACGTCGCGCAGGCCGCGGCCAGCGCGAACGCGCCCGCGGCGATCAGCGCGAGCCACACGCCGACATGCGCCCAGCGCGGCACGGCTTGCGCGACACCGAGCGGATAACACGCGGTGGACGCAAGCGTCTCCGACACCAGCATCTGCGCGAACCACAGCGCGGGCGCACCGACGAGGCCGGCGGCGATCGCGAGCAGCGGGGTCCATGCGCGTCGGGCGTCGTTCATCCCGCGCTCCTCAGCCAGAACGGCGACACGTACAGCGCGGTGAAGATGAACAGCCACACGATGTCGACGAAGTGCCAGTAGAGCCCGCCGACCGTCAGTGCGACGCGCCGCTCGCGATCGAAGAAGCCGGCGGTCGTCCAGCCGGCGAGCAGTGCGAGGATGACGAGGCCCGCCACCACGTGCGCAAGGTGGAACCCGGTGATCGTGAAATAGAGGCTGCCGTACAGGTGCGCGGTCGGGCCGTACGGATGCTCGCGCCATTCGTGCAGCTGGACGAGCGCGAACGCGGCGCCGAGCACCAGCGCGACGGCGAGCATCGCGACCGCGCGCGCCTGCCGCCCGGCCCGCACCGCACGCTCCGCGAGCCACACGAATACGCTGCTCGACAGCAGCACGACCGTGTTGCCGGCCGCGAGCGCGAGCTTCGGCATCCCTTCGGGCGGCCACGGCGCGGAAGATTGCGACTGCAGGTAGAAGTAGCAGAACAGCAGGTAGCCGAACAGCCCGGCCTCGGTCACGATCAGCGTCAGTACGCCCCACCAGCCGCCCGCGCGCTCGCCGCAACTGCCGACGGGCAGCGGGTCGATGCAGGCAGCCGGCGCGCCGGCCGGCACCGTCGCCGACGGCGGTTCGTCCGGATGAAGCCCGGCCGCGCCGGCGGGCGCCTGCGTGTCGGCGCGGGCCGGCGGGCGCGTGCGTTGTCCGAGCGTGCGGCGCGGCCACAGCCACGCGCCGGTCGCGATCGTGCAGCCCGCAACCGCCGCACAGACGAGTGCGGGCGAGCGCACGAGCATCGCCGCGAACACGCCGGTCGCGAGCAGCGCGAGCACGAACGGCACGCAGCTGTCGTCGGGCATCTTCAGGATCGCGTCCGGCGTCGCGGCAAGCGGCGTGACCGCGAGCGCCTCGCGCCCATCCGCGAGCCGGTAGCCGACGCGCATGGTGGTGCGCGTCGGATCGTCGCGCGTTTCCCACAGCGGGTGCCGCGACGCGACGAGCGGCAGCACCGCGAAGTTGTACACGGGCGTCGGCGACGCGACCGACCATTCGAGGCCGGGCGCGCCCCACGGGTTGTCGCCGGCGCGTGCGCCGCGCCGTGCGCTCACCAGCGCGTTGACGACGAACATCACGATGCCGATCCCGAACACGAACGAGCCGATCGTCGTCAGCAGGTTCGACGTGTCCCAGCCCATCCCGGACGGATAGGTATAGATCCGGCGCGGCATCCCGAGCAGCCCCGAGAGGTGCATCGGAAAGAAGCCGAGGTTGAAGCCGACCAGGACGACCCAGAAGGTCCAGCGGCCGAACCGCTCGTTCATCATCCGCCCGGTGAATTTCGGGAACCAGTACGCGACGCCGCCGAGCACCGGGAACACGTTGATGCCGAGCAGCACGTAATGCAGGTGTGCGACGACGAAGTACGTGTCGGTGAGCTGCCAGTCGAGCGGCACCGCGGCCGTCATCACGCCCGACACGCCGCCGATCACGAACATCAGCACGAAGCCCGCGAAATACAGGAACGGCGTGCGGAACACCGGGCGGCCCGTCCAGATCGTCGCGATCCACGCGAACACCGCGACCGCGCTCGGGATCGAGATCAGCATGCTCGCGGCGCCGAAGAACGCGAGCGCGAGCGGCGCGATACCGGTCGCGAACATGTGATGGACCCACACTTCGAAGCCGATCAGCATCGTCGCGACCGTCGATACCGCGACGGCCTCGTACGCGACGAGCGGCCGCCGGCAGAAGGTCGGCAGTGCGTCCGACACGATCCCCATCGCGGGCAGCACGACGACGTACACCCACGGATGCGCGAACATCCAGAACAGGTGTTGCCACAGGAGCGGCCGGCCGCCTTGCGCGACGTCGAAGAAGTGCGTGCCCGCGTTGCGGTCGAGCCACAGCAGCAGGAACGCGAGGCTCACCGACGGCACGGCGACGAGGTTCGCGACCGACGCGGTCAGCGTGCCCCAGACGATGATCGGCAGCCGGTCGATCGACATCCCGTGCGCGCGCATCCGCAGCAGCGTGACGACGAAGTTCGCGGCGCCGCCCGTCGTCGAGATGCCGAGCAGGATCATCCCGAGCGCATAGATGTCGATGTTCGCGCCGGCGCTGTAGTCGAGCGACGTGAGCGGCACGTAGTTGAACCAGCCGCCGTCCGGCACGGCGCCGAGCGGAAAGCTCGCGTACAGGAACAGCCCGGCGAACAGGAACGACCAGTACGAGAACGCGTTGAGCCGCGGAAACGCCATGTCGCGCGAGCCGAGCATCAGCGGCCACAGGTAGTTCGCGAAGCCGGACAGCACCGGTAGCGCATACAGGAAGATCATCGTGACGCCGTGCATCGTGAACAGCGCATCGTATTGCGCGGGCGTGAGCAGCGTCGCGTTGGGCCGCGCGAGCTGGATGCGCATCACGAGCGCCTCGACGCCGCCGAGCAGCAGGAACGCGAACGCGGTGACGATGTAGCGCAGCCCGATGCGCTTGTGGTCGACGGTGCCGAGCCAGCCGCGCCAGCCGGGCGCCGATTCCCAGAGCTCGGCCAGCGCGCGCTCGTGCGCGGAACCGGGCGGCGCTTCGCCGAGGTCGGGTACGCGGCTGAGCGGGGCGGGCGTGTCGCGGGCAACGTCCATCGGCATCCTCCGTTCAGCGCAGCGTCGCGAGATACGCGGCGAGATCGTCGGCGTCGCGCGGCGCGAGCGCGATCGACGGCATCAGCGACTGCGGCTTGACCTGCCGCGCATGCGCGATCCAGCGGCGCAGGTCGTCGGGGGTGTTGTCGAGCGTGCCGGCCGCGAGCAGCCGGCGCGAGCCGACGTGCGTGAGGTCGGGGCCGGCGTCGCCCGTCGCGTCGGTGCCGCGCACGGTGTGGCAGCCCGCGCAGCGCGCGGCGAACACGCGCCGGCCATGCCGTTGCGCGTCGGTGCCGGGCACGGGTGCCGGCTGGCGCTGCGCGGCGAGCCACGCACGAAACGCGGCGGGCGGCTCGGCCACGACCTCGAGCGCCATGTGCGCGTGCTGCGCGCCGCAGTATTGCGAGCACTGCCCGCGATAGATGCCCGGCCGGTCGGCCTGCAGCCATTGGCGATTCGTCTGGCCGGGAATCGTCTGTGTCTTGCCGGCGAGCTGCGGCACCCAGAACGCGTGGATCACGTCGGCGCTTTTCAGTTCGATCGCGACGGGCTCGCCCACCGGGATGTGCAGCTCGTTCGCGGTGACGAATGCGCTGCCGCCCGCGTCGTCCGGATAGCGCGCGGCCCACCACCAGTCGTGCGCGGTGACGACGACCGTCAGCGCGGGCGGATGCGGCGGCGTCGCGACCGCACCGAGCACGCGCAGCATGGACACGAGCGCGCCGAACAGCAGCACGATCGAGATCGCACTGCCGACGGTCACGATCGTCATCCCGCTGCCGTGGCTGCCGCCTGCCTGCGCGCGCCGGTGGAACATCGCAATCAGCAGCAGCACGGCGATCGCGACGCAGACGGCCACGCACAGCGCGAGCAGCGCCCAGCCGAGCACGAAGACCGGCTGCGCGGCGGGGCCGGCTGCATGTACGACGTACGCGAGCGGCAGCGGCGCGGCGGGATTGGCGGCCGCGCGCGCGGCGAGCGGCGCGACCGCCCACGCAAACGGTGCGATGCACGCGATATGACGCGTTTTCCTGGACGGCGCAACGAGCAACACGACTCCTTGCCGCATTCGGCGGCGTGACGACAGCCGTTCCCGGCAGAGCAAGTTTCGTGCGCGACGGGCTCGCTCATAGCCAGCCTTGGGGATGCGGAATTGCGCGCGCCACGGCCTGTGCGTTACAGCTGGCTTGTAAATTGGGCGAGCGTTCCCGGCATGCGCCGGGGTGATACGGCTCGCGTGCGCGCCGGCATACCGTTTGCTGGGCGGATCCCGTTCCGGCACGCTGCGGCGCGAAGGCGTCGGCGGCGTGCCGGCCCTCATCTCAAAATGGGAGGACCGACCGTGAAGACCGTCGCGATCACCGGCGCGAGCGCCGGCGTCGGCCGTGCGACCGCCCACGCATTTGCACGGCTGGGCGCGAACGTCGCGCTGCTCGCTCGCGACCCGCGCGCGCTGCACGACACCGCGGGCGAGGTGCGTGCGTATGGCGTCCAGGCGCTCCCGATCGCCGTCGACGTCAGCGACGCGGCCGCGCTCGACGCGGCGGCCGAGCGGATCGAACACGAATTCGGGCCGCTCGACGTATGGGTCAACAACGCGATGGTCACCGTGTTCGCGCCGTTCGACGCCATCTCGCCGGAAGACTATGCGCGCGTGACGGCCGTCACCTACCTCGGCTGCGTCTATGGCACGCGTGCCGCGCTCGCACGGATGGCCCCGCGCAACCGCGGCACGATCGTGCAGGTCGGTTCGGCGCTCGCGTACCGGTCGATTCCGTTGCAGGCGCCGTACTGCGGCGCGAAACATGCGATCCGCGGCTTCACCGACGCGCTGCGCTGCGAACTGCTGCATGCACGCAGCCGCGTGCGCGTGACGATGGTGCAACTGCCGGCGATCGACACGCCGCAGTTCGACTGGGCCGAATCCGTGCTGCCGCACGCACCGCGTCCGGTCGCGCCGGTCTATGCGCCGGAGGTGGCGGCCGATGCGATCGTGCACGCCGCGCGGCATCCGTGCCGCGAGCGCTGGGTCGGCTGGTCGTCGCTCGCGGCGATCGTCGCGAACGGCATCGCGCCCGGCTGCTTCGACCGCTATCTCGCGCGCACTGCCGTGCGCGGCCAGCAGCGCGCGGCGCCGGCTGGCCCGCGCGTGTCGAACCTGTGGACGCCCGTGCCGGGCCGGCATGCGACACGTGGCGCGTTCAGCGACGAAGCGCACCGCACGGGCGCCGAGGCCGGGCTCGGCGCGTCGCGCGCGCTCGCATTCGGCGCGGCCGTCGCGGTGCTCGCGGCCGCGTGTGCCGCCGCACGCAAATGGCGCCGGTGAGCGCGATGCGGATCGAGGATTACGCGCTCGTCGGTGACGGTCGCAGCGCGGCGCTCGTCGCGCGCGACGGCAGCATCGACTGGCTGTGCTGGCCGGACTTCGATTCGCCGCCGTGCTTCGCCGCGCTCGTCGGTACGCCGGACAACGGCCGGTTCCGGATCGCGCCGCGCGAGTGCGATGCCCGCGCCACACGCCGCTATCTGCCGGGCACGGCGATCCTCGAAACGACGTTCGAAACGGCGTCGGGCTGCATCTCGATCACCGACTGGATGAGCTGGAACGCGCGCGATCCGTGTCTGATCCGCAGCGTGCGCGGCGAGCGCGGCGAGCGCGGGACGGTCGACGTCGATCTCGGCGTGCGCTTCGACTACGGCAGCGCGTTGCCGTGGTGCCGGCGTTTGGGCCGGCGCTGGCGGATGACGACGGGCGGCGATGCGATATGGCTCGACACCGATGCGCGACTCGACGTGCAGAACGACCGGCTGGTCGGCACGCGACGGATCGCGGCGGGCGAGCGGGTGGATTCCTGCATCAGTTACGCGCGCTCGTTCGACCCGGCGCCGGCCGTGCCCGATGCGTACGCGTCGCTGCACGACACGCAGGCGTTCTGGCGCGTCTGGTCGGATTGCAACGTCGCGAAGGGCCCGCATCGCGACGCGATCGAACGCGCGCTGATCACGGTGAAACTGCTGTCGAGCGTGCGTACCGGGGGCATCGTCGCGGCGCCGACCAGTTCGCTGCCCGAGCGCTTCGGCGGCAAGCGCAACTGGGACTACCGCTTCTGCTGGTTGCGCGATGCGAGCTTCACGCTGCGCGCGCTGGTGCGCTGCGGCTATCGCGACGAGGCCGTGCGCTGGCGCGACTGGCTCGTGCGTGCGATCGCCGATCATCCGTCGCAACTGCAGGTGCTGTATGCGGCCGGCGCGCGGCCGAGTGGCAGGCCGTGCATCTGGCCGGCTACGAAGGCGCGCAGCCGGTGCGCTTCGGCAACGCGGCGGCCGACCAGTTGCAGCTCGACGTATACGGTGAGGTGCTTGGCGCGCTGTACCAGGCGCGCCGGCACGGGCTGCCGCCCGACGACGACGCGTGGACGCTCGAGCGGCGCCTGCTCGAACATCTGGCGACGATCTGGAGCGAGCCGGACGAAGGCATCTGGGAAGTGCGCAGCGGCCGGCATCCGTTCACGTCGTCGAAGGTGATGGTGTGGGCCGCGGTCGAAAGCGCGTACCGCTCCGCGCGCGCATTCGGCCATCAAGCGCCGCTCGACGTGTGGCGGCGCTGGGCCGACGCGGTGCGCGCGGAGGTGCTCGAACACGGTTATCACGCGCAGCTCGGCCGCTTCGTCGACCGCTTCGACGGCGACGGCATCGACGTCAGCCTGCTGCTGATTCCGCTGACGGGGATGCTCGATGCGTCCGACCCGCGCGTGGTCGCGACGGTCGCGGCGATCGAGCGCGAACTGATGGACGACGGCTTGCCGTTCCGCTATCGGCCGCCGCGTTTCGCGGACGGCTGCGAAGGCGACGAGGGCGCGTTTGTCGCGGCCGGCTTCTGGCTCGTGCAGGTGTACCGAATGCAGGGCCGCGACGACGACGCGCATGCGCTGTTCGAGCGGCTGCTCGGCTTGCGCAACGACGTGGGGTTGCTGTCCGAGGAATACGACGTGAACGCGCGGCGCCTGTGCGGGAATTTTCCGTTCACGCTCGCGCAGGTCGGGCTCGTGAACGCGGCGCTCGCGCTGCAGGGGAACGGGCGGGACGACGTCGACATCGGCTAGGGTGTCGCGCAGCCGTCCCGCGCCTGGCTTACTTACGATTCGCCTTTGCTTCCCTTGCTGCTCTTGTCGCCGTGTTCGCCGTTGCCCGGCAGCACGGCCGACAGCACCTGCCGCGCGGTCTCGACGATCACGTTGCCCTCCCGCGCGTCGCCTTTCACCAGCGTTTCGGCGAAATGCTTCGCCTGCTGCAGCGTCACGTGCGGCGGCAGCGGCGGCACCTCGGGGTCGCTCTTCACTTCGAGCACGACCGGCCGGTCGGACGCGAGCGCTTCGTCCCACGCGGCGCCGAGCTGTTCCGGATCGTCGACGTAGATGCCCTTGAGGCCGAGCAGCGTCGCGAAGCGGTAGTACGGCACGTTCGGGATCTGCTGCGATGCGTCGAACTTCGGGTCGCCTTCCATCACGCGTTGTTCCCACGTGACCTGGTTCAGGTCCTCGTTGTTCAACACCATGCAGATCCAGCGCGGGTCGGGCCACTGGCGCCAATATTTCGCGACGGTGATCAACTCGGCCATGTTGTTCATCTGCATCGCGCCGTCGCCGACCATCGCGATCACCGGGCGCACCGGGTGCGCGAACTTCGCGGCGATCGCGTACGGCACCGCCGCGCCCATCGACGCAAGCCCGCCGGACAGCGACCCCATCATTCCGCGCCGCATCGTCAGGTCGCGCGCATACCAGTTTGCGCAGGAGCCCGAATCGCTCGTCAGGATCACGTCGTCGGGCAGGCGTGGCGACAGTTCGGTGAACGCCCGCTGTGGATTCACGCCACGCCCGGCGCTGGCCCTCGCGGCGGCGCGGGCCGCGAGCGTGTCGTGCCAGTCGCGGTTCCATTTCGCGATCCGGTCGCGCCATGCGGTGTCGCGACGCTCGTTCAGCAGTGGTAGCAGCGCGCGCAGCGTCTCGGCGCTGTCGCCGACGAGGTTGACTTCCATCGGGTAGCGCAGGCTCAGCATGTCGGCCTTCAGGTCGATCTGCACGCCGCGCGCCTGACCTTCCTTCGGCAGGAATTCCGAGTACGGAAAGCCGGAGCCGACGACCAGCAGCGTGTCGCATTCGGTCATCAACTCGTAGCTCGGCTTGGTGCCGAGCAGCCCGATCGAGCCGGTGACCCACGGCAGGTCGTCCGGCAGCGCGGCCTTGCCGAGCAGCGCCTTCGCGGCGCCCGCGCCGAGCCGGTCGGCCACCGCGATGACTTCGTCGGTCGCCTTCAGCGCGCCGGCGCCGACCAGCAGCGCAACTTTCGACCCCGCGTTGAGCACGTCGGCCGCGCGCCGCAGGTCGTCCGCATACGGCACGACTTTCGGCGCGGTATAGCCGACCCCCGAATGCACGGTGCCGTGCGCGCGCTTCGGCGGCGCGTAGTCGAGCTCCTGCAGGTCGTTCGGCAGCACGAGCGCCGTGACCGTGCGCGCGCCGAGCGCGGTGCGTACCGCACGGTCGACCAGGTGGCGCACCTGGCCGGGCACTGTCGCAAGCTGAACGAATGCGCCCGCAACGTCCTTGTAAAGCGCCGGAAGATCGACTTCCTGCTGGTAGTGGCCGCCGAGCGCCGCGCGCGCCTGCTGGCCGACGATCGCGAGCACCGGCATGTGGTCGAGCCGCGCGTCGTACAAGCCGGTCACGAGGTGCGAGGCGCCGGGGCCGGACGTCGCGACGCATACGCCCAGCTCGCCTGTAAATTTTGCATGCGCGGACGCCATGAAGGCCGCCATCTCCTCGTGGCGCGCCTGGATGAATTCGATCTTGCCGTCCGCGCGGTTCAGCGCGCCGAAAAAGCCGTTGATGCCGTCGCCCGGGTAGCCGTAGATGCGGCGCACGCCCCAGTCGTACAGCCGCTCGACGATGAAATCCGCCACTGTCGCCATGCCGTTTCTCCTTGGTTCGGGATGAGTCGATGCGAGGCTGCCGCGCAAGGCACATGCCGCGCCGCATGCGGTGGGCACAGCGGTTGCACGCGGCATCCGCACGCAACAGCAAGCTGACCGGAGCCCAACGATGCCACTTTCCGCCGCACCGACGATCGACGACGTGCGCGCTCGCGCGTACCGCGTGCCGACCGACGGGCCCGAAGCCGACGGCACCTACGCATGGACCGCGACGACGGTCGTCGTCGTCGAGATCGACGCGGGGCCCGTGACGGGGCTCGGCTATACGTACACGGACGCGAGCGCCGTGACGCTCGTGGCGTCGCTGCTGGCCGGCGTATTGCGCAACCGGCCGGTGGTGGATATCCCGGCCGCGGTCGATGCGCTGTGGCGCGCGGTGCGCAACGTCGGCCGCAGCGGGATCGCGGCGACCGCGATTTCGGCGCTCGATGTCGCGCTGTGGGATGCGAAGGCGAAACTCGCCGACGTGCCGCTCGCGCTGCTGATGGGCCGCGTGCGCGACCGCGTGCCGGTGTACGGCAGCGGCGGCTTCACGACTTACGATGCGCCGACGCTTGCCGCGCAGCTCGACGCCTGGCGGGCCGAACACGTACGCGCATGCAAGATCAAGATCGGCATGGCGGACGCGCACGATCCGTTGCGCGTGCGCGCGGCGCGCGACGCGCTCGGGCCCGGCGTCGACCTGTTCGTCGATGCGAACGGCGCGTATGCGCCACGCACTGCGCTCGCGTTCGCGCAGGCCGCCGCCGATTGCGACATTCGCTGGTTCGAGGAGCCGGTCAGCAGCGACGACGTCGCCGGGTTGCGGTTCGTGCGCGAGCACGTCGGCGCGCGAATCGACGTCGCGGCCGGCGAATACGCGTATACGCCTGACGATTTCCGTCGCCTGCTGGAGGGCCGAGCAGTCGACGTGCTGCAGGCCGACGCAACGCGCTGCGGCGGCGTCAGCGGCTTTCTGGCGGCCGCCGCAGTTGCCGATGCATACCACGTCGACCTGTCCGCGCATTGCGCGCCCGCGCTGCACCGGCACGTCGGATGCGCGGCGCGGCGCCTGCGTCACGTCGAATGGTTTCACGATCACGTCCGCATCGAGCGAATGCTGTTCGACGGCGCGCCGATGCTCGTCGACGGCGCACTGGAAATCGACGCGACGCGCGCGGGGCTCGGCCTCGAATTGCGCGCCGCCGACCTGCTGGATTTTGCGCGCTGAATGCCGACGAGGAGGAACGATGCGACACCGCCGATACCGCGCCGCCGAGCGTGACAGGTTACTGGCCGACGCCGCGCGGCTGCTCAACCGCAGCGCGCTGCTGCTGGCCGGCTCGGTACTCGCCGACAGCGGCGTCGAGCATTACCGCGGCACCTTTCACAATCGCGCGATGCTCGCGCCGCTCGCGATGTCCACGCTGTCGGTGATCGCGAGCGTGCACGGCCATGCGGACGACACGCCCGCGCGCCATCGGCTGCGCGACGCGGTGCACGTCGCGTCGGCGGCGGTCGGCGTCGCCGGTTCGGCGTTCCACCTGTACAACGTGACAAAGCGGCCGGGCGGGTTCAGTTGGCACAACCTGTTCTACGGCGCACCGCTCGGCGCGCCGTTCGCGCTGCTGCTGTCGGGCGCGCTGGGCGCGGCGGGCGAGCGGCTGCGCGAGAGCCCGGCCGACGCGCCGCGGCTCGCCGGACTGCCGGCCGGGCGCGCGCTGGCCGGGCTCGTCACGGCGGGGCTCGTCGGCACGCTCGGCGAAGTCGGTCTGCTGCATTTTCGCGGCGCGTTCCAGCATCGCGCGATGTTCGCGCCGGTCGTCGTGCCGCCGGCGGCCGCCTTGGCGACCGCACAGCTCGCGCTGTCGCGCCCGCGCGCCGACCGGCGCTTCTGCCGCGGGTGGCTGCGCGCGACGGCCGTGCTCGGCTTCATCGGCGTCGCACTCCATGCGCGCGGCGTCGCGCGGCAGATGGGCGGCTGGCGCAACTGGTCGCAGAACCTGCTGTCAGGCCCGCCGCTGCCGGCGCCGCCGAGCTTCACTGCGCTCGCGATCGCGGGGCTCGCCGCGACCGCGCTCGCCGAACAGGAGGCGCGATGAACGACGCAAGCCGCAAGCCGGTCGCGCTGCCGCGCTATCCGGGCTACGACGTGCTCGCCAAGCGCGATACGCCGTCGTGGAACGATGCGACGCGGCGCGCGATCGATGCACGCTTGCGCGTCGCGGCCAATGCGCCGCGTTATCTGGACCCCGAACGATTTGCGACGCTCGGTGCACTGTGTGCGCGCATCGTGCCGCAGCAACCGGGCGGCGCGGGCGCGATCCCGACCGCCGCGCTGGTCGACGCGCGGCTCGCGGCCGACGACGGCGACGGCTATCGCGATGCGCGCCTGCCGCCGCTGCGCGCCGCCTGGCAGACGGGCCTCGCCGCACTCGACGCGATGGCGCGCCACGCGCATGGCTGCCCGTTCGCGGCGCTCGGCGCATGCGATGCCGATGCGTTGCTGCACGCGGTACAGAAAGGCGATATCGATCCGCAGGTAGCGCAGGCCTGGGCCGGCATGGACCCGCAGACGTTCTTCATGAAGCGTGTGCTGATGGATATTTGCGGTGCGTATTACGGGCATCCGTTCGCATGGAACGAAATCGGCTTCGGTGGCCCCGCGAGCCCGCGCGGCTACGTGCGAATGGACTTCAACCGCCGCGACCCGTGGGAAGCGGAAATGCGCGTGGAGGAGGGCGATCGCGATGGCCGCCAATGAACCGCTGTCCGCGCCGACGCCGCGCGGCCGCGACGGCCGTGCACCCGATCCGTTACGCGTGGGCGGCTGGTCGCCGATGCGGATGTTCCGCGACGACGACGCGGTCGACTTCGTGATCGTCGGCACCGGGGCAGGCGGCGGCACGCTCGCATGCAAGCTCGCCGAATACGGTTTCTCGGTCGTCGCGCTCGATGCGGGCGCCTGGTGGCGGCCGCTCGAGGAATTCGCATCGGACGAGACGCATCAGCACAAGCTGTTCTGGACCGACGAGCGGATCTGCGACGGCGCCGATCCGCTGACGCTCGGCACCAACAACAGCGGCCGCGCGATCGGCGGCAGCACCGTGCATTTCGCGATGGTGTCGCTGCGGTTCCGGCCCGCGTGGTTTCGCTCGCGTAGCGCGCTCGGCTATGGCGTCGACTGGCCGCTCGACTGGCGCGAGATGTGGCGCTACTACCGCGAGGTCGAACAGGCGTTGAAGATCAGCGGGCCGGTGAACTACCCGTGGGGCCCGCCGCGCCCGCGCTATCCGTATCGCGCACACGAACTGAACGCGGCCGCGCTCGTGCTCGCACGCGGCGCGGAGGCAATGGGCATCGACTGGACGCCGACGCCGCTCGCGACACTATCCGCGCCGCGCGGCCGCGCCCATCCGTGCGTGTATCGCGGCTTCTGCATCGCCGGCTGTGCAACGAATGCGAAACAGAGCGCGCTGATCACGTGGATACCGCGCGCGGTCGCGGCCGGCGCCGAAGTGCGCGATCTCGCGATGGCGCTGCGCATCGAGGCCGAAGGCGACCGCGTGACCGGCGTGCACTACCAGCGCGACGGCCGCACCCGGTTCCAGCGCGCGCGCAACGTCGTCGTCGCCGGTTATGCGATCGAGACGCCGCGCCTGTTGCTGCTGTCCGCGAACGGGCGGCATCCGCAGGGGCTCGCGAACAGCTCGGGCCTCGTCGGCCGCTACCTGATGGCGCAGCTCAACCAGGCGTCGTGGGGGACGATGGACGACGAAGTGCGCTGGTACAAGGGGCCGCCGTCGCTGTCGATCACCGAGCACTGGAACTACGCGGACGAAGGCAAGGATTTCTTCGGCGGCTACTGCTGGATGAGCCAGGGGCCGCTGCCGATCGAATGGGCGCGCAAGGTCGCCGCGCGCGGGCTGTGGGGCGACGCGCTGAAGCGCGAGATGGCGCGCTACAACTTCCAGGCCGGCCTGAAGATCGTCGGCGAGACGCTGCCCCGCGCGGACAACCGCGTGACGCTTGCCGACGAACGCGATGGGTTCGGACTGCCGGTCGCGCGCGTCACCTATTCGTACGACGACAACGATCGCAGGATGATCCGCCACGCGCTCGCGCAGATGGCGCGTTCGCTGGAAGCGGCCGGCGCGCGCGACATCTGGCACGAGGAAGACGACACGTGCCATCTCGCCGGCACCGTGCGGATGGGCGACGACCCGGCGACGAGCGTCGTCGATGCCGACTGCCGCAGCTGGGACATCCCGAACCTGTGGGTGTGCGACGGCTCGGTGTTTCCGACGGTGGGGGGCGTCAATCCGTCGCTGACGATCCAGGCGATCGCGTGCCGCACCGCCGACCGCATCCGCGCGCTGGTCGCGCGTGGCGACGCGCATGCGCGTGCGCGATGGCGGTGAATCGTGCCGCACGGCTCCGGCAGCGGCCGATACGACGTTGCGTACGAGCGAGGATGCCGCACGTGAACCGTTCACATTCTTATGGAGAAATCGTCTCATGCCTGCATTCAACCGTTCATCCATACACCGCTGTGCCGCCTGCGTACTGCTGACGGTGTGCGTGACGGCGCTGCCCGCGGCCGGACAATTGCGCCCTCCGAGTCCCGCCAGCGTGCCCGACACGTCCACGCAGGCGTTCAAGCGCGCCGATCGCAAGATGATGGAAGCGATGGACAGCGCGCCGTACACGGGCGACGCCGACCGCGATTTCGTCGCGCACATGGCGCCGCATCATCAGGGCGCCATCGACATGGCGCAGGTCGAGCTCAAATACGGCAAGGACCCGACACTGCGGCAGCTCGCGAGCCGGATCGTCGCCGCGCAGCGCGACGAGATCGCGTTGATGGAGCGCTGGCAGAAGGAGCACGGCAAGACGCCGTGAACCGCGATGCAGGACGGAGATACGCAGCCGGCCCCACCGGCGGTTCCGCCTCCGGCAAGCGGCAATAACGAACACGCGCCGACGCAATGGCCGCAAGCACGGGCAGCCGCGGCAGGAGGCGCGATGCATGGACGGTGAGCACATGGCGGAAGATCGCTCGATCGACAGTGTGGCAGGCTACATGGCCGTGATCGGCGCGCAGCGGCAGACGATGGCGCTGCGGCTCTTTCGCGGCCAGTGCAACGCAGGCTGGCCGCTCGTGCCGGGCATCGCGCGGCAGCGTGCGTCGCCCGACGTCGAAGCGCGGATGCTCGACGAATTCACGCGGCATGCGCTGCCGCATCTCGAACCCGGGCAGGCCCTCGATGCGTGCGACTGGCTCGCACTCGCGCAGCAGCACGGGATGCGCACGCGCCTGCTCGACTGGTCCGGCAACGCGCTGGCCGCGCTGTGGTTCGCGGTCCGGCGCGCGAGCGAATCGGGTGGCGACGGCGTGGTGTGGTGCCTGTCGCACGACGCCGACGACATCGCGACCGCCGCCGAGCGGCGCGCGCCGCTGCAGGTCACGTGCACCAAGGTGTTCCGGCCGCGCCACGTGATGCCGAGGATCACCGCGCAGGACGGCTGGTTCACGATTCACTGTTACGACGCCGGTGCCGAGCGCTTCGTGCCGCTCGACGAGCATGCGGATCTCGCCGGCCGCCTGATGCGGATCGTCGTGCCGGGCGCCCGGTTCGCGACGATCCGGCGGGAGCTGGCCGGCGTCGGCGTGAGCATCGCGACGATCTTTCCGGATCTCGACGGCATCGCGCAGTTGATCGACACGCGCTATTTCCCGGACGACGTGGACACGCACGCGCCGCGGTAAAGCCCGCGCAGGCCGTACGGGCCGGGCACGCGAGATGCTTGTTTCATGGCGCGCATACGGGACCGAACCCCAAGTCCCGGCTAGCGACCGGTTCGCGGCGGGCGGGATGGCGGTGCATGCGCGCATTCAAACGAACGATCGAATCCGGAGGCTTTCATGCGCGAACCCAACGACCCACCGAGCGACCGTCGCGACACGGCGTGCGAGCCCGGCGCCAGTGCCCAGTCGGCCGGGCACGCCGTCACGCGCGCATTCGAACGTTTTGCGTCGAGCGTCACGACCTGGGCCGGCTCGCCGGTGGCGTTCGGCAGCGCGGTCGCCATCACCGTGCTGTGGCTCGTGAGCGGGCCGCTGTTTCATTACTCCGACGCGTGGCAGCTCGTCATCAATACCGGCACCACGATCATTACGTTCCTGATGGTGTTCCTGCTGCAGCGCAACCAGAACCGCGACAGCGTGGCGTTGCACCTGAAGCTCGACGAGCTGCTCGCGGTCACGCGCGCGGCGAGCGACCGGCTGATCGGGATCGAGGATGCGTCGGAGGACGAACTGCGCGCGTTGGCGCAGACCTATGTCGAGATGGCGCAGCGCGCGGCCGAGCGCGGTGACGACGAGCCGGGGGGAAAGCGCGCGGAAACGGCTGACGCGCCACCCGAATCGTGATCTTTCGATCGAGCGTTCGAACGATGCACGGCCCGATGATTTTTCAAACGCTTGTCGTTTCTGGCGCCGCCCCGCGGCGCGACCGCGAGCATGCGACGCTCGCAGCGGGGAACGGCACGTGCTGTACACAGAAACGAAACCCGGCTGTTCCGGGTATTGCCAACGGTGCTTCCATGAACTCGAGAACCCCTTCGAATCCGTTGCTGAATCTTGCGGTAGCCGTCGCCTGCGGGGCGGCCGCGATGTACTTCCTCGATCCGTCGTCCGGCCGGCGCCGGCGCGCTTATCTGCGCGACAAGGCGGTTGCGGGCCGGCACGACGTGGCCGATTATGCGAATACGCAGGTGAAGCGGGCGGCCGACCATGCGCGCGGCGCGATCGCCGGCCTGCGGGCGGACTGGCTCGCGGGCGATGCGAGCGACGTGCAGGTCGCCGAGCGCGTGCGTGCGGCGCTCGGCCGGCTCGTCGCTCGCCCGCGCGACATCGACGTGAGCGTCGAGCGCGGCAACGTGTGCCTGACCGGACAGGTCGAGGAGGGCGAACGGCAGGCGCTGATCGACGGCGTCGCCGCGCTGCATGGCGTGCATCGCGTCGAGGACGCGCTGGGCGCGCGCAGCGAATACAAGGCGCCGCCCGGCGGTCATTCGCACTGACGCGGCCGCGGCTGCCCGCACTGGCGGGGGCCGGCGAACGAGTACGACACGCATTCGGCGCACGCACGGCTGCCGGCGCGACGGCAGCCCGGCGCCTCAACCGGAGCAAGCCCATGACCGAACGCCAGCCCCCCGACACGACGCCGCCGCAACCGGAGTCCGGCGCGCACGACGCGCTCGAACACCTGCTGGGCAGCCTGCATCGACACGGCTTCCTGCGCTTCGCGAACGAGGTCGTCAGCGCGAACGCACGGCTGGCCGACACGTTCGTCGACGCGCTCGACAAGCCCGGCATGCAGAGCGGCATGCAGAATCTCGCGATGCTCGTGACGGCGCTGTCGCGCATTCCGCCGGAACAGTTCGGTCGCGCCGCGTTCGCGGCGGCCGACGCGCTGCATCACGTGGGCGCCTGGCAGCCGGGGCAGCACGCGCATGTCGCGCCCGGCGTGCGCGGCGTCTATCGGCTGCTGCACGACGAGGCGCTGTGGGATGCGTTGACGCCGCTGCTCGAAGGGTTGAAGGTTTTCGCGCAGGGCCTCGCGCGCGATCCGCAGTCGCCGGTCGCCGGGCTCAACGAGACGACGAAAGACGCGTGAGCGGGTCCGGTTGCAGATCGTACGCCGCCCACAGGCCGGCAAACTGACGGATGATGCGCTGCGTCGGCGCGCTTGCCGGCCAGTGCGGCACCGCGTCGATGCCGACCCAGCGGCACAGCGCGATTTCGCGGCCCGGGCACGCGTGCGCGCCGCACGGCAGGCTCGCGACGAAGACATGATGGCGTTTCACGCTGCCGTCCACGTAGAAGAAATACGCGAGTTCGAGATCGGCGAGCCCTGTTTCCTCGCGAAGTTCGCGATGCGCGGCGTCGAGCGCCGATTCGCCGCGCCGGATCACGCCGCCCGGCAGCGTCCAGCGCGACGATCGTCCGCGCGCGACCAGCAGCACGCGCTGGTTGCGATGGCAGACGATCGTCGCGCGTTCCTTCGCGAGCGGCGCGAGCGGCACTGCGCGAACGGGGAAATCGGGCGGGTCGGGTAGCGTCATGCAGTGCAGGCGGCGGGCAATTGAAAGATCCATGCGCCTGTGACGCAACGTGCGTTCCTGCGTCGTCGCCGCGCGGGCTGCCCTGTGAACGTGTCCCGCGAGCTTGGTGACCGTCGTCCGCGATTTTTCAACGGCTTGTCATTTCTGCCGCCGGCCGTCGCGCCCGCTTCGGGCGGGCGGCTCGGTGCGGGGCGCGGCGATCACGCGTCGCCGTGTTCGCCGCCTGGCGCGCGAGGCGGCGGCGCCCCGTTTTCCGTCCCGGCCGGCTTGCCTTCGGCGGGGTCGTGCGCGCTGCGCGGTGGCGGCGTGGCCGTGCCGCGGCGCTTGCCTTCGGGGCCGGGCGTGCTGTCGCCGCGATCTTCGCCGCGTGTGTCGGTGTCGAGTGAGGTCGAGCGTGTCATGGTTCGCGAGTCCTGTCGGGGCGGTCGACGGGCACCCGTCGCGCATCGGGCGTGCCGCGGTGGGACGAAGCCGTTGCCGGGCTCGCTGTTTGCTTGATCGCGCGCTTGAGGTCGGCGCGGGCAATGACGCCTGCGCCCGCCGCCTGGAGCCCCGTTTCATGCCCGATGCGATCTTGTGCCCGTTACCCGTTCGTGAGCGATTCGGCCTCGTGCTGCGGCGCGCGTTGACGCCCGGACGATGCGGCGCCGGTGCGCCGGACGCGTTCGTGCCGGCGATGGCCGGTGTCTTGCTGTCGACGCCGCTGCGCGTGCCGTGGCCGACGTTCGAGCGCTGGCCGGCCGCCGTCGCCCGTGCAGGCGACGGCCAGTCCGGCGGCGGCTCGGGCGACGCGCCGGGCCGCAACGGCGAGCGCCCGACCGATGCGCCGGGCGGCGGTGGCGGCGACGACCATCCGCACGACGATCGCGGCGGCCGCACCGGCGGCGACGGGAATGGCAGCGACGGCGACGGCGAACGCAAGCGGCGCAGCAAGAAGCCGCTGATCATCCTGGGCGCGGTGGTGTTCGTGCTGCTCATCGGCGGGCTCGTCTGGTGGTTCGCGACGCGCAACCAGGAAAGCACCGACGATGCGTACACCGACGGCAACGCGATTGCAGTCGCGCCGCACGTGTCCGGCTACGTGACGCGGCTGGCCGTCGACGACAACACGTTCGTACGACGCGGGGACGTGCTCGTCGAGATCGATCCGCGCGACTATCGCGCGCAGGTCGATGCGGCGCGTGCACAACTCGGTCTCGCGCAGGCACAGCTCGACGCATCGCGCGTGCAGCTCGACATCGCGCATGTGCAGTATCCGGCCCAGTATCGGCAAGCGCGTGCCCAGATCGAATCGGCGGAAGCTGCGTATCGGCAGGCGCTCGCCGCGCAAGAGCGGCAGCGCGCGGTCGATGCGCGGGCGACGTCGCAACAGGCGATCGACGCGGCCGACGCACAGCGCGCGAGCGCCGACGCGAACGTCGCGATGGCCCAGGCGCAGGCGCGCACCGCGAGCCTCGTGCCGCAGCAGATCCGGCAGGCCGAGACGACGGTCGAGGAACGCCGCCAGCAGGTGCTGCAGGCGCGAGCACAGCTCGATACGGCCGAGCTGAACCTGTCGTACTGCGAGATGCGCGCGCCGTCCGACGGCTGGGTCACGCGGCGCAACGTGCAACTGGGCTCGTTCCTGCAACCCGACACGTCGATCTTCTCGATCGTCACGCCGCGCGTGTGGATCACCGCGAATTTCAAGGAATCGCAGCTCGAACGGATGCGCATCGGCGATCGCGTCGATGTGTCGGTCGACGCGTATCCCGATCTCGATCTGCACGGCCACGTCGACAGTCTCCAGCTCGGCAGCGGCTCGCGCTTCTCGGCGTTTCCGACCGAGAACGCGACCGGCAATTTCGTGAAGATCGTGCAGCGCGTGCCGGTGAAGATCGTGCTCGACGGCCCGCTGCCGACCCGTCCGCCGCTCGGTCTCGGCCTGTCGGTCGTGCCGACCGTCCATCTGAAATGACCGGCCGCCGTGCCGCGGCCGGTTTCGACCGGAGCGATCCGATGCCCGATACCCGCATGCCGTTCCCGCCTGACGAGGCCCGCCGATGAACCGGCCGCCCGACCGCAGCGGTGCGTCCGATGGCGCGTGGCGTCCCGCCGCGAACCCGTGGCTCGTCGCGATCGTCGTCACGCTCGCCGCGTTCATGGAAATACTCGACACGACGATCGTCAACGTCGCGCTGCCGCACATCGCCGGCACGATGTCGGCGAGCTACGACGAGGCGACCTGGACGCTCACGTCGTACCTTGTCGCGAACGGCATCGTGCTGCCGATCTCGGGGTTCCTCGGGCGCCTGCTCGGCCGCAAGCGCTACTTCCTGCTGTGCATCGCCGCGTTCACCGCGTGCTCGTTCCTGTGCGGCGTCGCGACCAACCTCGGCGAACTGATCGTGTTCCGCGTGCTGCAGGGGCTGTTCGGCGGCGGGCTGCAGCCGAACCAGCAGTCGATCATCCTCGACACGTTCCCGCCCGAGCAGCGCAATCGCGCATTCTCGATCTCGGCGATCGCGATCGTCGTTGCTCCCGTGCTCGGACCGACGCTCGGCGGCTGGATCACCGACCATTTCTCGTGGCGCTGGGTGTTCCTGCTCAACGTGCCGATCGGCGCGCTGACCGTACTCGCGGTGATGCAGCTCGTCGAGGATCCGCCGTGGCGGCGCGGTGCCGAACGCGGGATCTCGATCGACTACGTCGGCATCGGGCTGATCGCGATCGGGCTCGGCTGCCTGCAGGTGATGCTCGATCGCGGCGAGGACGAGGACTGGTTCGGCTCCACCTTCATCCGGGTGTTCGCGGTGCTGTCGGCGCTCGGCCTCGTCGGCGCGACGCTGTGGCTGCTGCGCACGAAAAAGCCGGTGGTCGACCTGTCGTGCCTGCGCGACCGCAACTTCGCGCTCGGCTGCGTGACGATCGCGACGTTCGCGGCCGTGCTGTACGGCAGCGCGGTGATCGTGCCGCAGCTCGCGCAGCAGCATCTCGGCTACACGGCGACGCTCGCGGGGCTCGTGCTGTCGCCCGGCGCGCTGCTGATCACGATGGAAATTCCGCTCGTGAGCCGGCTGATGCCGCACGTGCAGACGCGTTATCTGGTCGGGTTCGGCTTCGTGCTGCTGTGCGTTTCGCTGATCTATTCGCGCACGCTGGTGCCGGACATCGACTACACGCACCTGATGATGATCCGCTGCGCGCAATCGCTCGCGATCGGCTTCATGTTCGTGCCGATCACGACGCTCGCGTACCTGACCGTGCCGCAGCGGCTCAACGACGACGCCTCGGCGCTGTTCACGATGTTCCGCAACGTCGCGGGCTCGATCGGCATCTCGGTGTCGACCGCATTGATCCGCGAACGCACGCAGGCGCGCATGGCCCATCTGTCCACGCACATGTCGACGCTGTCGCAGAACTTCCGGGACGCGCTGCAGCAGAACGCGCGTGCGATCGGCGAATTGACGGGCGCGCCGCTGTCGGCTGCGCTGCAGACGGCGAACGGGCGGCTGTACCAGACATTCATCGAGCAGGCGACGATCCTCGCGTATATCGACGTGTTTGCGATCCTCGCGGTGTTCTGCGCGTTCAGTATTCCACTGACGTTCCTCTTCTCGCCGGCAAAGGCCGCGCGCGGCGCGGGAGGGCATTGACGATGACGATGCATCGACGCGGCCGTCGCCGACATTCGCTACGAGCACGCGGGATCGCCGCGATGCTCGCCGCCTGCGCGGTGCTCGCAGGCTGTACCGTCGGGCCGGATTTCAAGCCGCCGCAGGCTGAGGCGCCGGCCAACTGGCGTGACTTGCAGGCCGCGGACGCGGCATCGCCGGCATCGGGCGCATCGGCGGCATCAGCGGCGTCGGCTCCCGGTGCGCGTGCGCCGTCGTCGCCGGTGACGAGTGCCGATCCCGATCCGCGCTGGTGGCACGCGTTCGGCGATCCGCTGCTCGATCGGCTCGTCGAGCGTGCCGCGCGCGACAACCTCGATGTGCAGGCCGCCGTGCTGCGTATCGCTCAGGCACGCGCGCAGGTTCGCGCGGCCGCCGCGCAGGGCTTGCCCGACGTGCGCGCGAGCGCGAGCTACCAGCGCGAGCAGCTCGGCGTGAAGGGCATCGTCGAGGAACAGGGTATCGACCAGCGTGTCGACCGGCTCGGCGCACCGGGCTCGCCGCTCGACCGGTTCGGGCCGGGCACCGGCGCGAGCGTGCGGCAAGGCGCGCGCGGCGCGCTCGATGCCCTCGAAGCGCCGGTCAACCTGTGGCAGGCCGGGTTCGACGCATCGTGGGAACTCGACCTGTTCGGGCGCGTGCGCCGCTCGGTCGAATCGGCCGGCGCGCAGGCGAGTGCGGCGGTCGCGAGCCGCGACGACGCGCTGCTGTCGCTCGAAGCCGAGGTCGCGCAGACCTATCTGCAACTGCGTGGCGCGCAGGCGCAACGCGCACTGGCCGACGACCTGCAGCGCGCGCAGCGCGAACTGCTCGACCTGACGCGCGAACAGGCCGCGCACGGGCTCGCGAGCGACCTCGACGTACGGGCGGCCGAGGCACGGCTCGCGCAGATCCGCGCGCAACTGCCGCAGTTCGACCAGCAGATCGTACTGCTGCGCAACGGTCTGGCGTATCTGGTCGGCGGCGCGCCGGGCGCGCTCGACGACTGGCTCGCCGCGCCGGCCGCGTTACCGGGCGTGCCGCCGACCGTGCCCGTCGGCCTGCCGTCGACGCTCGCGCGCCGGCGCCCCGACATCCGCCGGGCCGAGGCCGACCTGCATGCGGCCACGGCCGACGTCGGCGTCGCGGTCGCGCAGTTCTATCCGGACGTCTCGCTGACGGGGCAGGTCGGCCTGCGCGCGTCGCACGTGCGGGAGCTTGCGCACTGGTCGCACCTGTTCTATGCGTTCGGGCCGGCCGTGTCGCTGCCGATCTTTTCCGGCGGCGCGCTCGTGTCGAACCTGCGGCTGTCGCAGGCGCGTCAGGCGGAAGCGGCTTTGGCGTACCGGCAGGCCGTGCTCGTCGCGCTGCGCGACGTCGACAATGCGCTGGTCGTGTATCGCACCGACCAGGCGCGCGCGACGGCGCTCGACGATGCAGTGAAGGCCGAGCAGGGCGCGCTGGACCTCGCGCGCGATCGCTACCGGAAGGGGTTGTCGCCTTTCCTCGACGTACTGGATGCCGAACGACAGTGGTCACAAGGGCGGCAACAGGCCGAGCAGGGGGCGCTGCAGACGACGACCGATCTCGTCGCGCTCTACAAGGCGCTGGGCGGGGGATGGCAGGCCGGACGCTGATTCGTCACACGCGCCGCGTCATTCCCACGCGTGCTTGCTGAACTGATAGCCCTTGGAGCGGATCGTCTTGATCCGTTTGGGCTCGGCCGCGTCGTCGCACAGCTTGCGGCGCAGCTTCGAGATGCGGCCGTCGATCGAGCGATCGAGGCCGTCGAATGCGATGCCGCGCAGCAGCAACGTCAGCTCCGCGCGGCTGACCACTTCGCCCGCGCGGCACGCCAGCGCCCACAGCAGGTCGAATTCGGTCGACGTCAGGCGCGGTACGCTGCCGTCGGGAAGATGGACGCGGCGATCCGTGCGGTCGATCGAGAACTTGCCGAAGGTGAACCGCTGCGGCGATTCCGGCACGCAGTCGGCCGGCTGCGTCCGCACCCGCCGCAACTGCGCCTTGATCCGTGCGAGCAGGATGCGCGGCTCGACCGGCTTGCGGAGAAAGTCGTCGGCGCCGAGTTCCAGGCCGAGCAATTCGTCGAACGGCTCGTCGCGGGCCGTCAGCATGATGACGACGCCGTCGTATTGCGTGCGTGCCGTGCGGCAGATCTCGAAGCCGTCCCTGCCCGGCAGGTTGATGTCGAGCAGCACCACGTCGGGGCGGCTCGCGACGATCGTGGCGGCGGCGCCGGTGCCGTCGAACAGCGTGTCCACCTGGCAATGATGCTTGCGCAGATAGTCGGCGATCAGCGCGGACAGTGGGGCGTCGTCTTCGACGAGCAGGATTCGGATGGGCATCGCTGAACGAGGGGGTAAAACGGGAAAGTGGCGAGCGGTCAGGTCCAGTCCGAATGCGTGGCAGCCGACGCGACGTGCATGGTACTGCGCAACATTCCGCCGGAATGTGACGAAAGCTGATTCGTTCGGTGAGCGTATCGATGTGGAAAGTGCCGCTGCCTGGCGGAGCGATGAATGGCTGGCGGGGCGGGGGCGTGCGTTCGGCCGAAACGGCTCGGCGCGATAGCCGGCGCGGGCCGGCGAGGATGCGCGATCGGGCATCCTTCAGACGAAAACGTTTGCGAAAATCCGTCGTCCGGAACGCCGTCCGCATCGGCGGAACCAAGGCCAGGCAAGGTTACTCGACATATCATTACAAAATATTACCAATATCGCCGGATATCCGTCCCTACAATTGCAGCACCTGCCACGTACTGCATGATCCATGGCGATTCGTCGGGTTCGCGGTCGTGATGCGCGCCGGCGTCGGCCGGGCAGGCAAACGAACCGCGTGCCATCGACGGGGGTGAAATGACGCCGTTGCAAGTCGTCCAGCATCTCGCTGTGCTCACGAACGCGATCGAAGTCGCGGTGGTGCGGGCCGACTGGGACGAGGCCGTTCAGGCCGCCGATGCGCGTTTGAGGTTTGTGGTTGCGCTCGCAACCGAATCACCGGACGAGGTGCGGGCGGCGCTCAGGCGCATGCAGGAGATCGATGTCCGGATTTCCACGGTCGCACGCGACAAGTTGCAGGTGCACATAGCCGAGAGCCGGATTGCGTTGCACGAAACCCGCGCGGCGACGAACGCGTTGAAGGCCAGGCAGCAGCTGCTCGGGGTGGGCGCTGCAGCACCGCGCCGTGCTTTCCGCACGGGCGCCCGATCCGATTCCCGCCCTGCAACACGAAGCTGATATTCGCTTCCCTTTGGAATGGCATGAGATTCAGAAAACGCACCAGTTATGTCGATGCGACACGGTGGTTCGCCGAGGGCGATCATGACCGGGTGGAGAGCCGTCACGGCATCTGGGCCGTCGCGACGCCCGAAGGCTGGCGCTCGGTGAAGCCGGGCGACTGGATCCTGCTCGATGAATGCGGAAACTGCTGGCCGATGGACAACAGCCTCTTCAAGCATTTCTACGAACCGGTAGCGGAGTGACCGGGCCACCGGATCGACGCGGCGCCTGCGCCTATCGGCTTTTGCGCGAGAACAGCAACGAATCGGCGTCGTTGAAACGGATGCGTTCCGGTTCGCCGTAGCCGGCTTTCTCCGCCACGCGGATCGACGCGACATTCGTCGGCGCGATCAGGCACACGCTGCGCTCGAAGCGCTGCTGCCCATCGAGCCACGCCAGTGCGGCCGCGAGTGCCTCGGTCGCGTAGCCCTTGCCGCGCGCCCAGGTCGCGAGCGCCCAGCCGGCTTCCGGCACGCCGCGCACCGACGGCTCGATGTTCCGGTGGAAATCCGCGAAGCCGAGATCGCCGACATAGCGCCCCGATGCCTTCTCGCGAATCGCCCAGTAGCCGTAGCCGAGCAGCGGCCACAGGCCGCGATACGCGAGCATGCGCATCCACGAATCGCGCGGCGCGGACGGTTCGCCATTGAAGATGTGTGCGACGACCTCCGGTTCGGCCCACATCGCGGCGAGCGCGTCGAAGTCGCCGAGCGGATGGCCTTCGAGGACGAGGCGGGGCGTGTCGAGAACGGGTGGGGAAGAGATGGGCGGCATCGAATTTTCCGGAACAGGGTTGAACAGAACAACCGCGCCGTCAAGGCGCCGAAATCATATCAAAACCCCTGGGCGACGATGCCGGCATTGCACTGTCGCCGTTTCGCGGCGAAGCGGACGGCATGCATACCCGCGCGCATTGCCGCCGTTGAGTCGCGTGCGGCCGTCACCGGCATTCGATCGCCTTTGCCGCCCGGCCGCTCGCAAGCGCCGCGGGCGATCTACTTCCGGCTTTTCAGGAACGTCCGCCCTTCGGCCGTGATCGATGCGCCGGAGCGTCCGTGCACGGGATGGCTGACGAATCCGGCGCTGACGAGCTCCCGCGCGATCGACCAGCCGAGCGCCGGCGCATCGCGTCCGTAGCGGACGTCGGCGAGGCGTTCGAGCGCCCAGATGGCGGAGGCGGACAGGTTGGGGGTGGTGGACATGTCGGTATCGCTCATCGCTTCCTCGGGGAGTGGAGATTCGGGGTGGGCGGCGCAACGCCGCGAGACTGGCGGCACAAGCATCAGCACGCCTGGAGCAACGGCAGCAGCGCGTGCAGCGCCGCTTCTTCGTCGGGCCCGGTGGCCAGCACCTGGGCCGACGTGCCGCCGTGTACCTGCAACGACGCGATGGCCGCGCCGTCCTTCGCGTTTCCGCTGATCCCGTTCGCGATCAGCTGGATGTCGCTTTCGAAGCGGCGCGCTGCGTCGACGATTGCGTCGCGGGCGGCGGCGCCGCGATTGCGGTTCCACGCGGGGCCGACCTGAACGTATACAACGGTTGCCACGATGCTGGAAATCCTCCGGACGGGGGCGGAATCGGTGCGCGGCGCCGGGCCGGCCACGCAGCGGGCCGCGTGAAATGCAGTGCCGGGACGTGTACCGCGTGCGCCGTCGGGCCGCGCTGTCGCGGTTTCCCGCAGGGCCGCGGCGCACGATCCGGTGCGAACATGCCGGCAACCTCGGTAAAGCTGCCTTCAAGTTCGCGGAATGTCGCGAAGTCGAGGATTATAATGCATCGGTCAGAACATGTGTATTGCATTATAATACCGTGTGCGCCGATGCCGGCCTGCCGCTCCGCCGGCCGGCGTGTCCCGGCCGCATGGCCGCCCGGGCGCGCAACCTGCTCGCCCGGCATTTTTTCGATCGACCCGACTCCTCCCGAATGGAAGCTGCAATGAACGCCGCCCCCGCCTGCCCGCAATGCGCGATGGAAAACACTTACCCGGACGGCACGCTGACCGTCTGCGCCGACTGCGGCCATGAATGGTCGGCCGGTGCCGGCACCGAAGCGGGCGACGAACCCGCGGGCGACGTCGTCAAGGACGCGAACGGCAACGTGCTGTCGGACGGCGATTCGGTCGTGCTGATCAAGGACTTGCGCGTGAAGGGTTCATCGATCACGCTGAAGATGGGCACCAAGGTGAAGAGCATCCGGCTCGTCGGCGGCGATCACGAAGTCGATTGCAAGACCGACATGGGCGGCTTCATGCTGAAGGCCTGCTACCTGAAGAAGGTCTGAGCATCCGCGTGCCCGTTCATTTCCGTCCGATTGCCCGGCCATGATCGACGATCGAGCTTCCTACGACGCGTTCGTCAAATTCCTGGCGACGCCGCTGAACGACGGCCGGCCGTTCGTGCTGGAGACGCGGCACGCGCTGTCGCTGCACTTCGATCATTTCGGCACGCAGAGCTTCATGTCGCTGCGCGATCCGGTGCGGCTCGAGCTTGGCTACACGCGCGTGATGATGGGCTTCCTGCTGCTGCAGCCCGAGCCGGCGCACATCTGCATGCTCGGGCTCGGCGGCGGCTCGCTCGCCAAGTACTGCTACCGGCACCTGCCCGGTGCGGCGATCGACGCGGTCGAAATCAATCCGGACGTGATCGCATTGCGCGATGTCTTCAGGATTCCTGCCGATGACGCGCGGTTCGCGGTGCTATGCGCCGACGCCGCGGATCATGTGAACCGGGCGGACGTCCGGACGGACGTGATCCTGCACGACGCGTTCGTCGCCGACGGCACGCCGGGCCGGTGCACGGGCGCGGCATTCCTCGACGCGTGCCGCGCGCGCCTGGGCGAAACCGGCGTGCTGGCGATCAACCTGATGGACGACGATCCGGCGCTGCCGCAACACGTCGAGCAGTTGCGGGCGGTATTCGGTGCGTCGTATGCGCTGGTACCGTGCGGTGACGACAACAACTTCGTCGCGTTCGCATGGAAGAACGACAACCGGCTGCCGTCATTGCGGATCCTGCTCGAACGCGCGCTCGCGTGCGCGCAGGCCGGCACGCTCAAGCTAGGGGCTACGGCGAGGCGCATGAAGGCAGGGGAGAGCGTCGATCCGCAGCGGCTGGTGCGGCGCGCGCAATCGCAAGGGCGCTGGGAAATCGGCGCGTAACGGGTGTGTGAGCGGTGCGTGAGCGCGGCCGCGCTTACTTCACGCGCTTGCCGAGCGTGCTCTTGGTCTTGTACGTGACGCCGTGCCGGTCGAGATATTCGCGGATCAACTGCCGCACGACTTGCGACGGCGTGAGATCCTGCTCCGCGCAGAGCATTTCGAAGGCTTCCTTCTTCGCGGGGTCGATCAGGACGGTCAGGCGGGCGGTTTTCGTTTCCATGACGAGGCGAGCGTGGTCGGTATGTTAATCAAATTATAATCCATCCGACTTCGGTGCCGCCGCCGGAATGACGGTTCTGCGCGCCGATCAGCGGCTGCTGCGGCGCAACGCGAGCAGGTCGTCGATCACGGGTACGATCGCGAGCAGCACGAGCACCGCCGCGAGCGGCACCGTCGACACGTAGCCGACATGCTTGAAGCCGATCGCGCCGGCCAGCCCGCCGACGAAGAACGACGCGAGCATCGTCGCGTGAATCCTGAGCTTCGAGCGGTTGGCGATCACCGCATGCGCGTCGACGTCGACGGCCGACCGGTTCCAGTAGAACAGCTTCCCGAGTTCGATGCCGAGGTCGGTCACGATGCCCGTCATGTGCGTCGTGCGGATCTCCGCGCCCGACAGCTTCGTGATCGTCGCGTTCTGCAACCCCATGATGAAGCACAGCAGCGTCACGGTCACCGGCACGAAGAAGGTTTCCCACAGCGCGAGATGGCTGCCGAGCAGCCCGAACAGGAGCAGCAGTGCGGCCTCCACCAGCAGCGGCAGCATGAACTGGCTCTGCAGGCCGCGGCGGCGCCCCCAGTTGACGAGGATCGCCGAGCAGCTGGCGCCGATCAGGAACGAGCCCAGCGAGCTGATGCCGGCCAGTGCCAGCCGAACGTCGCCGAGTGCCGTCTGGTCGGCGATCGCGGACACGATGCCGCTCATGTGCGACGTGTATTGCTTGACCGCGAGAAAGCCGCCGGCATTGGCCGCGCCGGCGACGAACGCCAGCGAAAACCCGAGCTGGCGATTTGCGGTCGCGCTGCGGTGTTTTCCCGTCAGGTTTCGAAAGTACTGCGCTGGCATAGGGGCTTCGCTCAATCGCCGCGGATCGCGGGCACGGACATGAAGACCGGCGCCCGGCGGCAGGGCGGGCACGCCGCCTGCGCCGAAGGCCGGGTCTGTCGATTCATGTGATGAACATGATAATGTCATTATCATACTCTGTTAGCCTCATGGGGCTGCCAGTACAATGCGAACGGTACGGCCAGCCTGCGGCTTCGCGGCCGCGCTCCCTTCGACCTACCGCGTCATGACCCCGATCAAGTTCATTCTCCGCTACACGGCGATTCCGTTCACGGCCATCGTGGCCGTGGTGCTCTGGACCGTCATACCATCGTCGAAAGAGATCGATGCGAGACAATATGCGGCGCTGTCGCGCGCGTACGCGAGTTTCCCGTTGCCGTTCCGGCACGAGATCTCGGACGCCATGGACCATGGCCGGATCAACGACCGGCGCTACCAGACGCTCGTGCGCGATTCGCTGGGCAACGGTGTCGCGCTGGACTGGCCCGCATCAGGCGTCGGCGGCGTCGCCGACGAACGGAATAAACTGGCCGAACTCATTCAGGCCGATTCGGATCTTCAAAGGCAACAGCAATGAAAACCCTGCTGGTCTCCGTGGCATTCGCGATGATCATCGCGAGCCTCATCTTCGCGCTGTATTTCATGAATCACGATCGCGGCAAGTCCAAGCGGATGGCATGGTCGCTCGCCGCCCGCGTCGGGCTGTCGGTCACGCTGTTTCTGTCGCTGCTGATCGCGTACAAGCTCGGCTGGATCGAACCGACCGGGTTGCCGATCGGTCGCTGACGCGCGCGTCGGCGCCCGGGAACGCTCATGCGAGCGCGGCGAGCGTCGGTGCCGCGTACGCAGCGGGCAGCGTCGGCAGCGCATCGAGGAGCGAGACGGTGTACGGGTGCGACGGCGCATCGAAAACCTGCCCGACGGGGCCGCTCTCGACCACGCGGCCGCGCCGCATCACGAGAATCCGGTCGGCCACGTGATGGACCACGCCGAGGTCGTGCGAGATGAACAGCATCGCGGTGCCGTGTTCGGCCTGCAGATCGGCGAGCAGATCGAGCACCTGGGCCTGGATCGACACGTCGAGCGCGCTGACCGGCTCGTCCGCGACGAGCAGCGCCGGGTTCGATGCGAACGCGCGCGCGATCGCGACGCGCTGCCGCTGGCCCCCGGACAATTCGCGCGGGTAGCGGTCGAGGCAGGCGGCGCCGAGCTGCACTTCGTCGAGCAGCTGCAGCACGCGGCGCCGGCGTGCGTCACCGTGGATACCGAGCACATCGAGGCTTTCGCCGATGATCTGGCCGACCGAGTAGCGCGGGTCGAACGAGCTGTACGGGTCTTGTGCAATCAACTGCAGCCGCGCACGGCGGGCGCGTCGTGCGGCTTCCGGTACGCCGTTCCACGGCTGGCCGTCGAGCACGACGGTGCCGCTGTCGGGCTCGACGAGCCCGAGCACGATTCGCGCGACCGTGGATTTTCCGGAGCCGGATTCGCCGACGATGCCGAGCGTCTCGCCTCGCGAAAGGGAGAACGATACGTCGTCGACCGCGGCCGGCGCGTCGCGTCCGCCATAGCGCTTCGTCAGCGCGTCGACGGCCAGTACCGGTGCGTGCGCATCGATGCGCTTCGGCGGCAGCGGTACGCGTGCGGTGGTCGCGAGCCGAAACCCGCGCGATGCGGCGGTGGGAATCGCGGCGAGCAGCTCGCGCGTGTACGGATGCGCCGGCGCACTCAGCACGTCGCGTGCCGGCCCTTGCTCGACGACCTGGCCGGCGCGCATCACGAGCACGCGGTCGGCCAGGTCCGCGACGACCGCGAGGTCGTGGCTGATCAGCAGTATCGCGTCGCCGGCGTCGCGCCGCGCACGCAGCAGCGTCAGGATCTGGCGTTGCACGGTCATGTCGAGCGCGGTGGTCGGCTCGTCGGCAATCAGCAGCGACGCGCCGCCCGCGATCGCGGTGCCGATCAGCACGCGCTGCCGCAAGCCGCCCGACAGCTGATGCGGATACTGCGGCAGCCGCCGCTCGGGGTCGTCGATGCCGACCGAGCGCAGCAGCTCGGCGCTGCGCGCCGCGACGTCGCGCCGGCGCGTGTCGTGCAACGCCTCCGCCACGAGGTCGCGCACGCGCCACAGCGGGTCGAGCGACACCAGCGCGTCCTGCAGCACGTAGCCGATCCGGCGGCCGCGTATGGCGCGCCAGTCGCGTTCCCGGTGGCCGCGCGCGTCCGCGCCGCCGATCTCGAAGCACGCAGCATCGATCACGGCACGCGGGCCGTTCAACCCGACGAGGCTGCGTGCGGTGACGGACTTGCCGGAGCCCGACTCGCCGACGAGCGCGACGCATTCGCCGGCATGCACGGCAAGGTCGAGCGGGCCGACGACGGCGCGCGTCCCCTGCGGGCCGCTAAACCCGATCGTCAGGCGCTCGATGCGGACCAGTGGCGCGGCGGCGCTCGTCGCGCGCGAAACGTTTCCACGGGTGCTCATGCGGCCTCCCGGCGCTCGAAGCGCGTCTGCCAGTAGCCGCCGAGCGCATTCACGGCGATGACGGCCGCGGTGATCGCGAGGCCCGGCCATACCGCGATCCACCACGCGTTGTACAGGTAGTTGCGGCCTTCGGCGAGCATCAACCCCCATTCCGCGGCGGGCGGCTGCGGCCCCATGCCGAGGAAGCTCAGTCCCGACGTGCCGATGATCGCGGTGCCCAGCCCGATCGTCGCGAGTACCGGCACCTGTGCAATCGCATGCGGCAACACGTGCCGCCATACCAGCACCGCCGGCGCGAGGCCGAGCGTGCGCGCATGCTCGACATGGCCCGACGCCGCGACGACGAAGGTCTGCGCACGCACCACGCGTGCGAAGCGCGGCACCGATGCGACGCCGAGCGCGAACACGAGGTTGGTCGCGCCCGGGCCGGTGAACGAGATCAGCATCAACGCGAGCAGCAGGTCGGGGAACGCGGACACGACATCGAGCAAGCGCGTGATCAGCTCGTCGAGCCAGCCGCGCGCGAGGCCGGCGAACAGCCCGAGCGCGGTGCCGAACAGCGTCGCGACGCCGATCGCCGCCGCGCTGATCGACAGCGAGTAGCGGGCGCCATGCACGACGCGCGAAAAAATGTCGCGGCCCAGCTGGTCGGTGCCGAGCCAGTGCTCGGCGCTGCTGCCAAGCTGCGCGGACAGCGGGTCGGCCGCCAGCGGATCGTAGCGTGCGAGCCAGCCGGGTGCGACGACGGCGACCGCGTTCAGCAGCAGGTAGACGGCCGCGAGCGCGAGGCCGGGGTGGCGGCGCAGCCAGCCGGCCGCGCGGGACGTCGCCGGTGCGTGCAGCGCGAGATCGACGGGAACGGACATCGGTGCCTCCGGTTCAATGCGCTGCGCGGCGGTCGCGCAGGCGGGGATCGATCAGCAGGTACAGCAGGTCGACGGCGGTACTGAGCGCGACATAGATGGCGGCCGACAGGATCGCGATCGCGAGGATCACCGGCATGTCCCGCGACAGCACCGCGTCGACCGTCACCTTGCCGAGCCCCGGACGGCCGAACACCTGCTCGGTAATCACCGCGCCGCTCAGCAAGCCGCCGACGAGCCAGCCGGCGAGCGTGACGGCCGGCAGCGCCGCGTGGCGCAGCGCATGACGCACGCGCAGTGCAAGCCCGCCGACGCCCCACGAACGCACCGTCAGCGCGTACGGCTCGTCGAGCGCCCGCTCGATGCCTTGCCGCAATACTCGGCCGATCACCGCGCCCTGTGCCAGCCCGAGCGACAGCGCGGGCAGCACGAGCGACGCGAAGCCGCGATCGCCGGCCACCGGGAACAGCTTCAGCGTGAAACTGAACACGAACAGCAGCATGATGCCGAGCCAGAACGACGGCGTCGACGCGAGCAGCAGCTCGACGCCGGACGCGACGCGCCCGGCCCAGCGGCGGCCGGCCGTCAGCACCGCGAGGCCGACGGCGAACCCGATCGTCACGACGAGCGCCGCGCCCGTCAATTTCAGGGTCGGCCACAGCTGGCCGAGCACGAGCGGCGCGACGTCGGTGTTCAGGATGTACGAGCGGCCGAACTCGCCGTGCAGCACGCGCCACAGGTAATGCAGGTACTGCAGCGCAAGCGGTTCGTCGAGTCCCCATTCCTGGCGGATGGCCGCTTCGATCTCCGGCGTGCTCAGCTGCTCGCCGATCAGGATGCCGACGATATCGCCTGGCGCGAGATGCACGGCCGCGAACGACAGCGTGACCGCGGCCCACAGCACGAGTGCGCCGGTGGCGAGCCGCGTCGCGATCGGCGAACGCAACCAGCGGCGCCATGCCACCGGCGGCGCGGCGACCGGCAGCGTGTCCGGGACGGCGAGGGGCGTGGACGGCGAACGGTTCATGGTCGAATTCTCCAGTCGGATCGGCGCGCGTCGGCCTACTTCTTCACCCACACGTCGTACGGGTTCTCGGGCATCTGCGCGAACGAGCGGAAGCGCAACCCCTGGACCGTCTTCGCGGCGGCGATCTGGTCTTCGGGCTCATACAGCGGCACCGCGTACGCCTGCTCGTTGATCGCGAAGCGCTGCAGTTCGCCGTAGAGCTTCTTGCGCTCCGCCACGTTCTGCGTGCGTGCGGCCGCCTGCAGCCAGCGCGTCAGTTCGGGGGCCGACGCGCGGCTGTAGTTCAGCGCACCGCCGCGATCGACCGGCAGGTAATGTCCTTCGATGTCGATCCCGTCCGGCGGCGTGTTCGAGTTCGCGATCGAGCCGAACTTGCCGCTCTTGCGTGCCTCGACGTACGTCCCGTCGTCGACGTACTGGATCTTCAGGTCGATGCCGAGTCGTTGCCGCGCCTGCGCTTGCAGCGCCTGCAGCAGCACGTCGCGCTGGTCGCGCACCGTCGCCTGTGCCTGGATCACCGCGATCGTCAGCCGCTCGCCGTTCTTCGTGCGGTAGCCGTCGCTGTCGCGCGTGCTCCAGCCGGCTTCGTCCAGCAACTGATTCGCGAGTTTCGGATTGTTGCCGTAGGACCGTTCGATCGTGGCGTCGTAGAACGGATCGATCGGCGACGTGATCCCCCACGCGCGCGTGCGTTCGCCGCGGTAGATCGACTGCACGATGCCGGTCGTGTCGAGGCCCTCGAGCAGCGCGCGGCGTACCTTCACGTCCTGCGTGGGGCCATAGGCGACGTTCAGGAACAGCGAGTAGGGCGTACCGGTGTTGAGTGCACGGCGGTAGGTGAAATCGGCGTTCTTGCGGATCAGTGCTGCGTCGTTGCCCGACACGCCCTCGATCACGTCGACCTGACCGGACAGCAGCGCGCCGGTGCGCACCGATGATTCGGGCAGGAACCGGTAGACGATCCGGTCCAGGTAGGCGGGCCCCTGGTGGCCGGCCGTCGGCGGTGCCCAGCGATAGTCGGGGTTCTTCGCGAACTCGATTTCCTGCCCCTTCACATAGCGGCGCAGGATGAACGGGCCGGTGCCCGCGATGTCGGTGCCGCCCGATTTCAGGCCGGGCCGGTCGAACGCGTTGGGCGACAGCAGCGGCAGCCGGCCGGCGAACGTCAGGAACGGCGCATACGGTGCGTCGAGCGTGATGACGACCGTGCGCTCGTCCGGGGTCTTGACGTCGGCGACGTGCGAGCTCAGCCGCGCGAGCTGGCTGCCGGCCGCATACGACAGTTCACGTGCGTTCAGGAAGTTGCGCGCCACGGCCTTCGCGTCGAACGGCGCGCCGTCGGTGAACTTCACGCCGTCGCGCAGCGTGAACGTATAGGTCTTGCCGTCGGCGGAGACCTTGTAGCCGGTCGCGAGCCACGGGACGTAGCTGCCGTCGGGTTTCTGCACGAGCAGGCTCTCGTACGCATTGCGCAGCAGCAACTCGACCTTGTCCTGGCCGTTCAGTTGCGGGTTCAGCGTGCGGGGCTCCGTTTCGACGCCCCAGGTCAGTGTGCCGCCCGAGACGGGCGTGCCCTGCGCGAACGCGGCGTGCGGCAACGCGAGTGCGAGCACGAGCGCGGCCGGCGCGGTGCGGCGCGACACGAAGCGGGCGGAATCCGGAAATGCGAATGTCATGCTGGGAAGCCTTTCACGATAGGGATGGCAGGAGGGTTCGGCGCGACGGGCCGTGCGTCACGCGCTTGCGCGGACGCGTGCACCGTTCCCGGCGGCCTCGACCGCCGGCGGATCGCGATAGAGATCCGGGATCAGGATCTTCCGCAACCACACGAGCGGCGTGCCGAGCGTATTCGTCGAGCGGTCGAATGCGACGTAGCCGTGGCGCTCGTAATACGGCTGCAGCCACGGATGGTTGGTCGCGGTCGCGAGATAGGTCGCGGGGGCCTTCACCTGCGCGGCCAGGAACCGCGATTCGACGTGCTCGATCAGGGCCTGACCGAGGCCTTGACGCTTGAACGCGGGTGCGACCGCGAACCAGTGCAGGAACGGATACGGCGTGCGGCCGGGTTCGCCGGATACCCACGGGAACCGCACGGTCAGTGTCGCGGCGAGCGCGGTGCGGCCGTCGTCGGTTGCCCGTTCGAGCACGAATGTCGTTTCGCGAACGATCGTCTGCGCGACGAGACCGATCGGCGAGCGGGTGATGTTGAAGTGCACGCCTTGTGCGACCAGCGGCGCGTATGCGTCCTGCAGCAACGCATAGACAGCCGGCACGTCGTCGGCGCCGGCGATGCGGATCGTATCGGTCATCGCGCCGAGCTCTCGAAGTCCGGTTGGCGGGTGACGGGGCGCGGGTTCTCGTTTCGCGCATCCGGCCGCCCGCGTGACGCCGCCGCGTCGTGGTCGTCGGCGCGCGCGCCGGCCAGCAATTGCAGAGACGCAATCCGCGGTGCGGCATCGGCGACCGGCGTGTCGACGACGAATTCGGCAATTCCGTGACGGCGGTGCAATGCGTCGAGTTCGCGCAGCACGTCGTCGCGCGTGCCGTGCACGATTCGCGTTTCGCGCGGGTCGATCCGGTGCGGGCCGCCACCGGCCTGGCGGATGTAGGCATGCGCCTGTTCGAGGCTGCCGACGTTGACGGCGGGCGTGTCGCCCACCTGCACGCGAAAGCCCTGATGCCCGCTCGCCAGTCGAGCGGCCGCGTCGCGGGTTGCCGCGACGATCACGGAGACCGCAAGCAGCGGCGTGCGGTTGCCCGACGCGCGACGGTATGCGTCGAATGCATGTTCCAGATCCGCGACGGATGCGTTGAGATGCGATGCATAGACGAACGCCCAGCCGAGCCGTGCCGCGAGCGCGGCACTCTCCGCGCTGGCGCCGAGCAGGAACGCTTGGGCGGGGACCGGCGGGTGCGGCGTCGCGTGCAGTGCGCCGGCATCCTGCCCGGCCGCATCGCCGGTCGCGGCGGCTCCCTGAAGATGACGGTTCAGCGTGTCGGCCAGATCGGCGAAGGACGCGCGCCGCGCCGGATCGTAGCCGTCCTGCAGCGCGCGCGTCGACAGCGGCAGCCCGCCCGGCGCCTTGCCGATGCCGAGATCGACGCGGCCCGGCGCGAGCGACGCGAGCAGGTTGAAGTTTTCCGCGATCTTGTACGGACTGTAGTGCTGCAGCATCACGCCGCCCGACCCGACACGGATGCGCTGCGTGTGTGCGAGCACGTGTGCGATCAGGATCTCCGGCGACGGGCACGCGAGCGCGGCCGTGTTGTGATGCTCGGCGAGCCAGTAGCGGTGATAGCCGGCGGCATCGGCGAAGCGCGCGAGCGATACGCTGCGCGCCAGCGCGTCGGCGGCGCTTTCTCCGGGCGCAACGGGGCTCTTGTCGAGCACGCTCAGGCGGAACGGCAACGCGGACAGCGCGGAATCGGAAGGGATGGCGTCGAACGTCATGATGAGGCGATCGGCGCGGGTCGAAGCGGCCTGATCAACGGGTTAGGCATGCAGAATTATTTTTCGCCGACGTTCGCGCGGTCAAACAATCAAGAAGAATATCGAAAGCCGAAAATATTCGTTCCGGCCGACCGGGGGGCTTGCGTTATGGTCGTTGGCTGCGCGCCTTGCGGCGCGTGCCTGGAGCCTGCCGGACGATCCGACGCGAGTGCGCTCGCCATCGTGATGCCGACATGCGTTGCCCGAACCGACGGAATCACGAGGATTGCAGATGAACGACCATGGCGAACGACGCACGGCGCGCACCGCACGCACGGGCGCGCCCACCGGGGCCGCGTCATGAGCCGCGCCCGCAGACGGCTGAAGACGCTCGTCGGCGCGGCAAGCGTGCTGTACGCGCCCGGCGACGCGGAGGTTGCACAGGGCGTGCGGCGTGCGGCGTCGCTCGCACGCAAGGCGGAAGCCGAGAAGATCACGGGCCTCTTTACCGCCGACCTCCTGCAGGCCGATACGGCGGGTCTCGCCGGCAGCACGGGCAGCCAGGAGCCCATCGTCGCGCTGGCGGCGCTGAGCCAGGCGACCTCGGCCATCGGGCTCGTCGCGACCGTGTCGACGACGTATCACCATCCCTACAATCTCGCGCGCCTGATCGGCACGCTCGATCACGTGAGCGGCGGCCGCGCCGCATGGAATGCGGTCACGTCGTCGGTCGGCGAAGAAAACTTCGGTGACGCGGCATTGCCCGACCCGGAGCGACGCTACGCACGCGCGGCCGAATTCGTCGAAGTCGTCAACGCGCTGTTCGACGCGAACGATCCGGATGCGGTGCGGCGCGGGCAGGGCGGCGGCATTTCGGTCGATCCGCTCAGGCTCGGCCCGATCGACTACCGTGGCGCGCATTTTCAGGTCCAGGGGCCGCTGAACGTGCCGCCCTCGCCGCAACGGCGGCCAGTGCTGTTCCAGGCAGGGCAGTCGGCGAGCGGCGTGTCGCTCGGTGCGCGATACGCCGAAGTCGTCTATACGTCGCAGCCGACGCTCGACGATGCCCGCATATTCGTCTCCGAGCTGCACCGGCAGGCTGCCGCATTCGGTCGCGGCAACCGGTTGCCGCTCGTGATGAATTCGTTTCATTCGGTGATCGGCGAATCCGATGCCGATGTCGCACGGCGGTTGCGCGACAAGCATGAACGAATCGATTACGAACAAGGCAGGCTGAAGCTCGCCGACATGCTCGGCGGCAATGTCGACCTGCGCGGCCTGCCGCTCGACCGGCCGTTGCCGGACTCGCTGTTGCCGGCGATCGACAGCGTGCATCGACGGCGCGGGCGGGTCGCGATCTTCGTCGGCTACGCACGCCAGCGGCTGACGCTGCGCGAGCTGATCGTCCGCGCGCAGGAGACCGGCCACTGGTTCGCGGCCGGCACGCCGGAGCAACTCGCCGATGCGATCGAATTGCGCTATCGCACGGGGCTCGTCGACGTGCTGTCGCTGCACGGGCTCGGCCAGCCCGACCAGGAAGACTTGCTGCTCAATGGCTTGCTGCCCGAGTTGCGGCGCCGCGATCTGCTCGACACCGACTATGTGGGCGGCGATTTCCGCGCGAACCTGGAACTGCCGGCGCTGCGGCGCGAGACGGCGACGGCATGAACGGGCGCCGGGTGAGCGATGTGCCGGGCGACGGACCGTGCGTCGGCCACGGCGAAACGAACGACAGGGAGTCGCGTGACATGAACCACGACGTACCGATACCGGCGAAACCGGAAGCTGCGGACGGGACGCGGCCGCCATTCGTGACGACCGGCCGGATTGCTTCATGCCGACGCCCGTCCTGAGCGCCGCGGGCATCGCGAAGCGCTTCGACGCGACCGTCGCGCTGTCGGCGCTGCACCTGTCGATCGACGCAGGCGAGGTCGTCGCGTTGATGGGTGCGAACGGTGCGGGCAAGTCGACCTTCGTCAAGATCCTGAGCGGCGCGCTGCGCCCGGATGGCGGCACGCTGGCGCTGCGCGGCGAACCGTATCGACCGGCGTCGCCGCATGCCGCCAAGCGGCTCGGCGTCGCGACCGTGCACCAGTCGGTTGCCGATGCCGTCGTGCCGACGCTGTCGATTGCCGACAACCTGTTGCTGGACCGGCTGTGCGATCCGGCGTCGGCCTGGCACGTGCCGCCGGCCGCGCGGCGCGCCGCGGCGCGGCCGCTCGCCGAGCGAGTCGGGCTCGACGTCGACCTTGCGGCGCCGCTGGCCTCGCTGTCATTGGCGGACCAGCAGCGTGTGACGCTGGCGCGCGCGCTGGCCGGGCAGCCGTCGTTGCTGATTCTCGACGAGCCGACCGCCAGCCTGTCCGCGCCGGAGGCCGAGCGGCTGTTCGTGCTGGTGGACGCGCTGCGCCGCGACGGCGTCGCGATCCTGCTGGTGTCGCATCGACTCGGCGATTTGCGTCGCATCGCCGATCGCGTGGCGATCGTTCGCGATGGCAGGATCGTCGCCGATCTGGCCGCGCCGGTGGATTTCGATGCCGCGGTGGAAACGATGATCGGACGCGCTCTGCCGCGAGCGCGTGCATCGGCGCCGGTTCGCGACGGGCAGTCCGGGTCCGGCCCGGGCTTCAGTGCGCGGCAGATCCGGCTGACGCCCACCAGTGCCCCGTTCGACCTCGATGTCCGGCGCGGCGAGATCGTCGCGATCGCGGGCCCGGTTGGCGGCGGCAAGTCGCGCTTCGCCAATACGATCTTCGGCGCGGTGCGCGCGGCGGCCGGCGAGATGACGCTCGACGGCCGGCCATGGCGGCCGCGTTCGCCGGCCGACGCGATTCGCGCCGGCGTATTCCTGGCCGGCGAAGATCGCTGGCGTACCTCGTTGTTTCCCGACGGCGTGCCGTTTGCATCGATCGCGGGCACGATCGGCTTTCCGTTCCTGTCGCGCTGGTTCGCGAGCGGCGCGGTGCGTCGCTCGCGCGAACGCGCGGCCGCGGCGGCGGCGATCGCCCGGTTCGGCATTCGCTGCACGGGCCCGGACGATCGCGTGGCCCGCCTGTCCGGCGGCAATCAGCAGAAGGTCGTGCTCGCGCGCTGGCACGCCGAGCCCGCGCGGCTGTTGCTGCTCGACGAGCCGTTTCAGGGTATCGATGCGGGGGCGCGTGCCGATATCGTCGATACGCTGAGGCGTCATGCGCCCGAGCGCGCGACGATCGTATTCGTCAGCGATCTCGAGGAAGCCGCCGAGATCGCCGATCGCATCGTGCGGTTCGATCGCGCCACGCTCGATCGCCTGCATCCGACTTCTTCCGTCGAGCCAGCTACCTCATGAAATCCGTTCCTCCTTCCGTCTTGCAGCCCGCGTCGCCCGGCGGACGGCGGCGCCCCGCGCCGGCACGCATCCGCGATGCACTCGAACGCACGGGCATCCTGCTCGTGCTGGCCGCGCTCGTGACGGTGTTCGGGCTCAGGGAGCCCGCCTTCCTGAACCTCGACAATCTGTTCAGCATCCTGCAGGCCGTGTCGATCGTCGCGTTGCTCGGCATCGGCGTGACCGTCACGCTCGCGGCCGGCGGCTTCGACCTGTCGGTCGGCAGCGTGGCCGCGACCGCGCAGATGGCCGCGAGCTACGTGCTGGTCGTCTGGCACGGCAGCGCGCTGGCGGCCGTGATCGCATGCATCGTGCTCGGCGTGGCCGCCGGGTTGTTCAACGGCTTGCTGATTACGCGGTTGCGCGTGCCCGATCAGCTCGCGACGCTCGGCACGCTGTTCCTGCTGGCCGGATTGCAGTTGATCCCGACCGGTGGCCGTTCGCTCGCGACCGGCTCGGTGCTGCCCGACGGCACGGACGCGACGGGCGTGTTCCCCGCCGCCTTTCTCGCGCTTGGCCGGCTGCGCGTGTTCGACGTCGTACCGTTGCCGGTGCTGATGCTCGCGGCCGTGACGGTGCTGGCCTGCGTCACGATGGAGGCGACCCGCTGGGGCCGCGTGATCTACGCGATCGGCGGCAACGAAACGGCGGCACGGCTGGCCGGCGCGCCGGCTGCGCGCTACCGTGTCGCCGCGTATGTCGTGTCGGGCGCGATCGCGTCGCTGGGCGGCATGCTGATCGCCGCGCGGGTCGGCCGCGGCGACGTGAGCGCGGGGCACTCGCTGCTGCTCGACGCGGTGGCCGCCGCGCTGATCGGGTATGCCGTGTGGGGCGCGAAGCGGCCCAACGTCTTCGGCACGGTCGTTGGGGCAGTGTTCGTCGGCGTGCTGCTCAACGGGCTGACGATGTTGAACGCGCCTTACTACATGCAGGATTTCATCAAGGGCGTGTTGCTGGTGCTGGCGCTTGCGTTCACGTTCGGCATCGGTCGCCGAGCGGATGCCCGCGCGTGATGGCGGGCGGCGCGACACGCGGCGCGGGTGCGGCAGCGTTCATCGGTTCGCCGGCTAGCCGGTTCCGGACGGTTTGTTATCCAGAGTAATAACCATTGCCGAATCGGTCGGTTTGCGTTGGTGCGTCGCACTGATAGATTGGGCCGATATCGTTCGATGGGGAGAGAGACACGCCATGCAATCGTTGCTTCGCCGAAACTCGCGTATCGACCTGAAGGTCGGCGCATTCGTCCTGGGTGCCGCGCTCGTGCTGGGGACGCCCGCGGTGCAGGCCGGCCCGCTCAAGGGCGCGCCGGCGCCGTTCGACAAGGGCGGCGTGAAGATCGCGCTCGTCAACTACCTGTCGACCGGCGACTTCTTCCAGGCTTACGAAGCCGGCGCGCAGAAGCAGGCGCGTGCGCTCGGCGTGGATCTGCGCATCTACGAAGGCCGGCAGGATGCGGCCGAGCAGCGCGAGCAGATTCAGCAGGCGATCAGCATCGGCGTGTCCGCGATCATCGTCAATCACGGCTTGCCCGAGTCGCTGAAGGACGTCGTTCAGCGCGCACTCGACAAGGGCATCAAGGTCGTCGCGTTCGACGTCGACCTCGCCAATCCGAAGGTGCCGCAGATCGAGCAGAACGATCGCGACCTGGCGAACCTGCTGCTGGATCAGGCCGTCAAGGACAACGGCGACGCGTTCGCGGCAGGTTACGTCTACGTGGCCGGATTCGCGCCGCTCGACCGGCGCGATGCGGCGTGGCGGGATTTCAAGCGCGCACACCCGAAGGTTCAGGAAAAGGCGCGCTGGGGCACCGTCGACAATCCGATCGCACAATCGGTCGCGAATCAGGCGGCGGCGGCCTATCGCGCGAACCCGGACATCCGCGTCGTGTTCGCGCCTTACGACGAGTTTGCGCGCGGCGCGAAGCTTGCGGCGGACGAGGCCAGGCTGTCGTCGAAAGTCCGCATCTACAGCGCGGACATCTCGACGGCCGACATCGAGGCCATCCGCGCGCCGAACAGCGCATGGGTCGCGACGGCCGCGACCAATCCCGCGGTCGTCGGCGCCGTGTCCGTGCGCGCCGCGGCGCTGCTCGTCGCCGGCCAGAACCCGGGCGCGCGCATCGCGGTCAAGCCGACGCTGATCACGCGCGACGATCTCGTGAAAAACGACATTCGCACTGTCGCCGAGCTCGGCGCGAAGTTTCCGGCGTTCCGCGCGAGCGATGCCGCGACGGCCGCATGGATTCCGGCGATCGACTGATCGCCTTTGAACGCCGCGACGCGACCTCCTTCCGCGCGTCGCCTACCGATGACCCGACCATGACGACCCTGAACGACTATCTCGCCCAGAAACGCACCGCGTGGCACGCGAAGCAGCAGGCGGCACGCAACGATCCCGATTTCAAGGCGACGCCGCTGAAGGCGACCGTACGCGCGCTCGGCCGCAGCGGCGTGCGCGAGATCCGGATTCGCGATTTCCAGGTGATCAGCGACAGTCCGCCCGACTTCGCGGGCTATAACCTCGGGCCCGCGTCGCCCGAACTGCAACTCGGCGTGCTCGGCAGCTGCCTCACGCATATCACGCTGATCCAGGCTGCGGAGCGCGGCCTGAAGATCGACTCGATCGCAGTCGAGGTGACCGGCGACCAGCATCCGCTCGCCCAGCAGCCGGGGTTCGAGCATGTCCCGGTCTTCCCGCACAACATCCGCTATACGCTGGACATCGCGTCACCCGAGCCGCCGGAGGTCATCCGTGCGTTGCATCAGGCGGTCGAAGCCGTCTGCCCGATCTTCAACCTGCTGAAGCTGCCGCAGCATATCGACGGCGAATTGCGGCATACCGGCGGGTAACGAGCCGGCGCGGTGCATGGTTCCCGTGTTTCGGCAATGCGTCGCGCGCGGTGCGACGAATCATGCATTGGCGGGTTTCATTTTTAAATGGATGTATTGTGATAAGAATACTTATCCTGATGCTCGTTCCCTAACGCGATTCGGCATGAAGGAAGATTAATGGTGGCGATGGACTGTTCCGGCTGATCGGTTGTCGCAGCCTTGTCGATACAGCGAAGTGCCATGCTGGATTCGGCAGCTTGATGCCGAAACGCATCTAAACCAGGGGGCGCGAAATCCGGATATGCCGTGTATTCGCGCCCGTGCTCTCAAGCGCCGGGTGTAGCCGAAGCCGCAGCTTTCGGAGAGAGCTTGCGCACTTTCTCAAGTGCACTCTCGATCGACGCGTGGCGTACCTCCTCGCTGCGCCCGAGCCCTTCAGCGACGATGTACTCGATATCCGAGACGCCCATGAAGGTGAACACCGAGCGAAGCAGGGTCTCGGCGTGCTCGAACGCCTGATACGGGGATCCCTCGCTGTAAACATTGCCGCGCGCCAGCGCGACGAACACGCGCTTGCCCTGGGCGAGACCGATCGGCCCGTTCTCGCCGCGCGCGAAAGTCTTGCCGCGCACGACAATATGATCGATCCAGGCCTTGAGCTGGGTGGGAACCGAAAAATTGTAGAAGCCCGCCCCGATCACCACGACGTCGGTGTCGAGAAACTGCTGCACGTCCTTGCCGGCGTCGAGCGCCATGAACGCGTCGAAGGACAGATGCGGGGGCGTTTCGCTGGCAAGATCGCGATAGGTGACATTCACCGCGTCATTTGATTCGACGATCCGCTCGACGATGGCGGCAGACAACAAGCGACTGGCGGAGTTCGCGCCCATGATGCTGGAATCGAGATGAAGCAGGTTCACTGGATACCTCCGGTGTGGATTTGCGATCGGCACTATGCTATGTAACTGGAGGCGATACGCCAAGAACGCACATTTTTAGGACTAGGTCAGATGGATATGCCTGCCCAACCGGGCGTCAGCACCCGCTGCCATGAAGTCGGCAAGGTGCTCGCAATCGTCGGCGACAAATGGACGGTGATGATCGTCAGGGTGCTGGTCGAGCGGCCACACCGCTTCAACGAGATCAAGCGGACGGTCGGCGGCATCTCGCAACAGATGCTCACGCGTACCCTCAAGGCGCTCGAGCGAGACGGCATGGTCAGCCGCACGGTCTACCCGACGGTGCCGCCGCAAGTCGAATATGCGCTGACGCCGCTCGGACAAGCCCTGGCGGTGCCGGTTCGCGCACTGGGTGCGTGGGCGGGAGAGCATCTCGAAGAGATCGAGAACAACCGGGCACGCTATGACCAGGGCAAGCATGCTCCCGCCAAGCGAAGCGGCTCAGAGCAGGCCTGAGGTTCGGCGGGGAGAGGGCGCTCGCGGGTATCGGCAACGGCGCGACACCCGCGCGCGGCAGCCTATCCGCGCGTCTGCCGCAGCGCGCGCCCCATTTCCGCGATCGGCATCGCGGCGATCGAATTCAGCAAGCGCATTTCCCCGGCGTCCGGGTGCGCGATGTGCCGCACATCATCGAGCGTCTGCTCGACGTGACGATCGAGTGGTTCGAGAAAGCGCTGCAGTTCGCTCGCGGCCGCCTTGTCCCTGAGCCCGAGTGCCTGACCGAACGCAACCAGCGCATCCATGTCGATATCGGCGAACCGCGTCGCATTCCCGAGCGGCATCGTCAGCTCGCAGTGCGGCCAGTGATCGCCGTGATGGTCGGGCCGGTGCGTCGGCGCGTGATACAGAGGGTTGGCCGGGATTCGTGAAAAATCCGCCGCATCTCGACCTACGTTATTGATTTCGCTACAAAAATGAATGTCTCGAGGAGCATTTTTCCGAGCTGCTGGCCGCGGAGATTGCCAACTACCGGTTCGGTTCGGGCCATTCGACACCCTGCCATCACTCCAGCTCGTGCGGTGATATGGCGTCCGGCGCCTGTCGATGGCCCGGGAGCGACGACGAATACCCATACAGGGTGTCAAAACGCAGCATCAACGAGGCGAACCACAGCTCTCGTTCACCGTTGGTCCAAGCGCAAAGCAGCGCGCCTCGGCTGTCGAGCTTCTCGAAAATGTCCGAGTCGGGATCGAGTCGTTGCCAGTAACGTAGAAGGGGCTATCCTTGCCCTGCAAAGTCCTCCCGCAATCCGCCTTCAATGGCAGCCTCAAGCGAATAGGAGGGTTGGCCGCCAATCTCAAGGTGCTCGATTCGGCAGCGGGGATGGTATGGATCCAGTCCTGCAATCGGGGGACGTGAGCGCGGGCGATATCAGCGCCGATATCGTCGCACTCGATATTTCGCGAACCGCATCGGCCAACCCTTTACATCTGCTTGAAGAGGCCGGCGCTGGCGCGGCTCACGGGGAGAACGTCGCAGCTTCCGCGCAAATGGATGCGCAGTCGACCAAGCAGGTCTCGCTCGATGTGATCAATCGCTGCGTAGGCAACGATTACGCCGCGGTGCACCTGCGCGAAACGCCCCGGATCGAGGCGCAGCAGCATCTCCTTGAGGGGTGTTCGGATCACGTGCCGCTCGCTCGCGGTAACGACCTCTGTGTATTTGTCCGCTGCTTGAAAATACAGCACCTCGTCCACTGAAACGAGTCGGGTTGTATCCCGGATCCCTACGGTCAGCCACCGTATGAGTGCGGCATCTCGCTGCTCCTGCGCACCGGCCAACAGCGCGGTGTCGGCCGGTGCAGGGCCGCCGCGCTGCAGCTTGACGATGCAGCGGAGGAGGCGATCATCGGTCACGGGTTTCAGCAAATAGTCGATCGCCGACTGGTCGAATGCCTGAACCGCGTACTCGTCGTAGGACGTTACGAATACGACATGCACGTGCGGCACGAGGCTCGCGATCTTCAGCCCGTCGATACCGGGCATCCGGATGTCGAGGAAAGCGAAATCCGGGCGCTTTGCATTGAGCTCCGCGAGCGCGTCGACGCCGTTGCGCGGCATCCCGACGATCTCCAGTTCGGGCCACAGCGTACCGAAGCGCGCGGCAAGTTCGGCGGATAGGTTGGGTTCGTCGTCGGCGATCAGGGCTGTCGGCATGTCAGGCAATCGGAATCTGCAAGGTTGCGGTTACGCCCCGCATGGCTTCGGCATTCGTGCCGACCGACACGCGGCCGCGCTCGCCATAGAGACTGATAATTCGGGCACGAATGTTTGCGAGTCCCACGCCGCCGTGGAGCTTCGTGCCGCCGTTGCCGAGGCCCACGCCGGTATCGCTCACGCTCAGGACGAGCAAATTGCCGTCGCGCGTGCCGCGAACACGCACTTCACCGCCGGCAACCGACGGCTCGATGCCGTGCAGCAACGCATTCTCGACGAGGGGCTGCAGCAGGAGCGGCGACAGCGGCAAGGCCCGCAGCGCCTCCGGGACGTCGATTGAATAGCGCAGGCGTTCCTCACCGAGCCGGATCGTCGCAATCTTCAGCAGCGCCTCGACCAGCTCCAGTTCCTCGCCCACCGTGGAGGTGGCCTTGCGAGTGCGCCCCAGGCTCGCGCGCAGATAGCGGTTCAGGCTGTCGAGCATCGTCGTGGCGCGAGCCGGATCGCGCTCGATCAGGCTCTGCACGTTCGCCAGCGTGTTGAACAGGAAATGCGGCTCGATCTGGGCCTGCAGCAGCGCGAGCCGCGCGGCCGTTTCGGCCTGGCGCGCCTCGGCGGCCTCGCGCCGCTGCGTCTCGAGCGACGTGCGCATGCGGGCGGCCTGCACGAACACCGACACGAACGCGCAGGCGGCGCCGGCGACAATGAACGACGAGCCGTAGGCCAGCCAGACCTTGATGCCTGCATGCCCGATCAGGTGCGGAACGTGGCCGACGGTGGAGGCCGCGACCTCAAAACCGATGAACACGCTGGCCGGCGCGACGATCAGGATCTTTGGAACCAGCGCGAGTTTGCCGCGCACGAGCCGGTCGATGGCGACGCCGAGCAGTGTCGCGCTGAACCCGATGCCGTTCGCGACGACCAAGTACGGCAGCAGCGCTTCGTTGCGGCGCGTCGCCCAGAAGATCAGTCCGACCGCCGAGTTGAAACAGAAAAGACCCAGCAGCGAGCGGCCTCGATGTGCGGGGCCGACGTGCGGTTCGGACGACAGAAAGGCGAGCGGCTTGCTTGGCATGGCAGCGAGCGGGGAGGTTTGCGGAGATGGTAGCGTAATTTGCGACGGCATTGCCATCGGCGATCGGCTGCGACGCGCAGGTGACGATCCGCAAGGACGTTCGCCGGACCTGAGGGCCGTTCATCCGGCGATTTCGACCGTTCATCGCAACATGCAGCGCTCGATGCGGCCGGCCGCTAAAGTTGCTGACATCCCGCCGGTTGCGGCGCTTCCGAACGAGGTACCCCTTGGCCCACCTGCCGACCTACGTCTATGTATTGTTCTGCGCGCTCGTCTATATCGGCGTGAAGCGCTGCTTCGTGCGCGAAGTGCGTCCCGTGCGTCCCCTCCTGTTTCCGGTCGTATTCGTCGGCCTCGGCCTGTCGAGCCTCGGTCACCTGTTTCCAAAGGCGGGCGTCGATGCGTACGCGGCGGCCCTTGCGATGCTGGTGGTCGGCTCGACAGGCGGCTGGTTCCACGCGCGCGGCTGGCGCCTGCAGTTCAGGACCGGGCCGGATGGCATGTTCGTCCGCCTGCCGGGCGACGCGAGCCTGCTGGTCACGCTGCTCCTGACCTTCGTCGCCGAAACCTTCATTCATTACTCGATCGAGGCCGCGCAGCCGTGGGCGGCCACCGACGCCTTCGCAGTCCTGTCGTTCGCGGTCTGGGGCGGGCTCGTCGGCATGCCGTTCGGACGTGCGATCAACGTGGTGACGCGCTGCGTCCGTCATTCGAACGGCGTGCTGGAGGACGGCGGCGGATCCGCGCTCGAATCGCGCTGAACGAGGCCGCGTCGCCGGCGAGGGCGGACGTCTGGGTCCGCCGCGATCCCGGCGACCCGGGCGGTTGCGCCGCCCGCTCCCGCGGGTTCGCGGTCCGTGCGCCGCTACGCCGCTACGCCGCCTTCCGCGCCCGACGCATCGCGTCGGGCGCGTCTTGCATGATGCGCGTCGGCGGCCGCGCTTTCCCCTGTTTCCGCGCTCAAAAGAAGAACGTCGCGATCGCCTGCACGATCTCGCCCTGCGCCTGCGCGCCATAGACGCTGCGCGCCGAGCCGTGGTTGCTCTGCCATTGCACGGCGCAGTCGGTGCGTGGCCAGTGATAGCGCGCTTCGAGCCATGTGAAGTAGCTGTGGTCGTCGAGGTTGTAGCGCGCCATCGCGGTCAACCCCAGGTGCTGGACGAAGACGTCGGGCATCGATGCGTAGACGAACAGCGAGCGCCGTGTCATCAGTTCCTGCGCGGTGCCGGCCATGTCGCGATAGCGCCAGTATCGCGACGGGTCGCCTTGCAGTGCCCGCCATGCGGCGCCGCTCGCGCTGGCGCCGTCGTAGTCGTACTCGAGCGTCAGCGACAGCTTGTTTGCGAAGGTATGGGTGACGCCCGTCGCGAGCTTCGAGACCCAGGACGATGCGGTCTGCGCGAAATCGCCGACCGCGCTGCCGCGGCCGATCGCGTATTCGACGAACCCGACCGTCGCATCGTCGATCAGCGTGGTGGCGTTCACGCCCAACTGCGGTGCGATACCTTCGTCGCCGTACAGCAGCCACTGAGGCGAGAAATTGCCGAACAGGCGCTGCGACCCGCTCAGCATGTAGCGGGTGCGTGCATTCGTCGCACCGAGATCGGGATTGAAGGTCGCCTCGTTCGGATGCGTGTCGAGCCGCGGCGACACCAGCGCGGTCATCGAGCCGCCGCTCCAGAGCAGTTGCCCGCGCATCATCACGCTGCCGAGCCGGTTTTCGCGCAGGCTCTCGGGGTCGATCGAGACGACGGAGCGCAGTGCGCCGGCCTTGAAGAAGTCCGTGGGATTGAAGCCCGACGCGACGCCTTCGCGCAGGTTCACGCGGCCGAGGTCGACGAGCGCGTTCGGGCTCGCCTGCCAGCTCACGTACGCCTGTTTCAGCGTGTCGACCGCGTTGTACCGCGACGTGCCCGCACGCCATCCCGCATCGAAGCGATTCGAAACGATCGCCCGCCAGTTGCCGGACGTGCCGTCGTACGACAGCGTGTTCGATACGCGCGCGTTGTCGTTGAGCGTCACGGACGCGGCCTGGTTCGCCGCCGTGTAGTTCGCGACGGCCGCCTCGAAGGTGCCGCGCCAGTTGCTCGGCGTCACGGGAGCCGCTGCCGCCGTATCGGCGAGCCGCAGCGCGTCGCCGTCCGCGTCGTCGGCAGCGAGGGCCGGCTGCGCGGTCGCGACGCCCGCCGCACAGATCAGTATCGCGACCCGGGATCGCGCCATCGTCTAGTCGGCCTTGAAGCGGGCCAGGTACGCGCGCTGCAGCCACGCGTCCGGAATGTCGCGCCACGCGTAGTCGGAGTAGCGCATCACCGTGACCCAGCCGGGATCCAGCCCGTCGATGATGACGGTTTCCGTCGGCCGCGCCGCGCCCAACCGGTCCTGGTAGTGCCGGTAGTACGCAATCTTCAGCACGCTGCCGCTCGCCGCGAAGAAGCGCGCCTTGACCGGCCGCTTCGTATCGTTCGCGATCCACAGGTCGATCGCGTGGTACGTGACGTCCGCCGCGCGCGCCGTCAGGTGCAGCCGGTAGCAGTGCCGGGTCTGGTGCTCGCCGTCCGCCACGTTCTCCTCGCCCGCCAGCGACGCGTCGTAGTCGTTCGCCCAGTTGACGGTCACGACGTCGCCGTTCGCGGCCTGGCCGAGCAGGCGCTGCTGCGGCGAGATTCGCACGCTGGCCTGGCTCGACGGATCGTAGAACCACAGATCGTTGCCGTTCTTCAGCATCAGCTTGTTCGCGTCGCGGGCCGGGGCGACGAACTGCACCAGCGTGCGGAACTGGCTGGTTGCCGGGTCTGCCTTCGAGTAGATCTTCAGCACCTCGCTGTCCGTCTGCTGTCCATTGCGAAATTCGAGCAGGGTCGTCGTCAGGCCGAACGGTTTGTCGGGATTGCGCACCGCGTCGCTTTGCGCGAGCAGCTGTTGCGCCGACGGCTCCGCCGCCGCGGCCGCGGTGGCGGCGAACGCGAGCAGCATCGCGGCGGCGCGCAGGATCCGGATGGGAACGATCATGGTAGCGGTTCCTGGTCAGGCGAAACGCAGCGCATCGACGATCGGCAGGCGGGCAGCGCGGTGCGCGGGCAGCCAGGCCGAGAACGTCGCGACCACCGTCACGCCGAGCGCGTAGCGCGCGATCATCCCGAACTCGCCCCACACGCGTACCGACAGCGCGACCGGATCGGTCTGTCCGGGTGGCGTCCAGTGCAGGCCGGCGCGGTTGATCGCGACACCCGCCGCGAGCGCGAGGACGGTGCCTGAAATCGCGCCACACATACCGAGCAGGCAGCCTTCGCAGACGAACAGGCGGCGAATGCCCGCGCCACGCAGGCCGAGCGCGCGCAGCGTGCCGATCTCGTGCGTGCGCTCCATCACGGCCATGTTCATGGTGTTGCCGACCGTGAACAGCACGATTGTGGCGATCAGCACCGCGATGAAGCCGAAGATCGCGCCGAACATGCCGGTGACCTGGCCGTACTGCGGATTCAGCGTCGCGAAGCCGAGCACCTCGATCGGCTCGCCCGCGAGCCGGGTGCGCAGCAGCGTCTGGATGCGGGCGCGCGCGGCCGGCAGATCGGCCGTGTGTTTCAGCTGCACGGCGATGGAGGTCACCTTCGCATTCGGGCCGGTCCCGTAGACGAGCTGCTGCGCCTGCGGCAGATGCACCTGCACGAACATGTCGTCGATCTGCTTGACGCCTTGCTTCTGAGCCGAGATCACCGACAGTTCGGCGACGTTCGGTGCGCCGTACGCATTCGACGTCAGCAGTTCGAGACGAGCGAGCCCGCCGTGCCGCACCGGCTTCGCCGCGGCCTCGGCCCGCGTGAGCGACGCGATGTCGTCGGGCAGGTCCGACGCGCCAGCCGGGGCCGCCGCCGTCACCGGATCGTGGCAATCGGGTACGCGCAGTGCATCGCAGAGGCGCAGCACGCGCGCGACGCCCGTGCCTATCACGGCGGCATTCGCGGCGCTGCCGGTCAGCGCGACGGGCGTCGCCCGGTCGGCGAAGCCGTAGTCGTTCCACTGTCGCATCCGGTTCTGGTCGGCCACGACGATCCCGCTGCCCGAGACGGTGCGCGATACGCCCGCCGCGAAGTTGCCGGCGATGCCGTTGATCGTCAGCACCGGCGTCACGACCGTCACCTCGCGAGCCAGCTCGGGATCACCGAGCAAGGTGTCGATGATCTTCCGGTAGTCGGCGATCCCGTACGAGACGGGGTCGCCGCTGCCATACAGGAAATAGTCGCGGTGCTGGATCTGCAGATGGCCGCCCTGACGCACGTAGCTGGTCTGGAGTCCGTAATTGATGTCGCGTGCATAGCCGCCGAACAGCAGGATGGCGGACAGGCCGACCACCATCGCGAGCAGCGTGGTGGACGAGCGGCGGCGGTTGCGCAGCAGATTGCGGAAGGCGAGAACCCAGGTGCTCATTGGCAGGCCTCCTCGTGCACGGCGGCGGAGCGGGTTTCGACGACGCATCCGTCGCGAATCATCGCGACGTCGTCCGCGGCGGCGATCACCTGCGGGTCGTGCGACGAAAACACGAACGACGTCGCTCGCTCGCGCTGCATCGTGCGCATCAGCGCGATGATGGTCGCGCCCGTCGCGCTGTCCAGGTTGGCGGTGGGCTCGTCGGCCAGCACGAGTGCCGGCTCGGTGACGAGCGCGCGCGCGATCGCGACGCGCTGCTGCTGGCCGCCCGACAACTGGCCGGGCCGGCGATTCGCCTTGTCGCCCATGCCGACGGCGTCGAGCAGCGCGAGCACCCGTTCGCGTCGCCGCGCGCGGGCGACGCCCAGCAGGGTCAGCGGATATTCGACGTTCTCGAACGCGCTGAATACCGGCAGCAGGTTGAACGACTGGAACACGAACCCGACGTGACGCGCGCGGAAATCGGCCAGCGCATTCTCGCGCATCGCGTCGATTCGCTGGCCCGCGACCGTGATGGCGCCGCGCGTCGGCCGATCGATGCCGCCGAGCAGGTTGAGCAACGTCGTCTTGCCGCTGCCGGAGGGGCCCGACAGCACCGTGAAGCGGTTCGCGAGAATATCGAGCGACGCGTCGTCGGCCGCCGCGACCGCGAGCGGGCCGGTTCCATAGGTTTTCGTGACATGACTCAAGCTGGCCGCCAACACGGGCACCTCCCAGGGTATTCGATCGATGTCGCCACCTTAGCGGGAACCGCGGCCCCGTATTGCGCAGTGCGACGAACGGCGGAACGCGCGGACGAACGGCATTCCTTCGCGACGAATGGCGGCCGTCAGCGAGCGCTGCCGCGCAGCGGTGCGGCGAGCCGGTCGCGGCCCGTCGGCGGCCGCACGACCGCGTTGCATTCCATCGGCCCCACGCGCGGTTCGTCGCCCGTTTCTGCAATTGGTCGCATGATCGTTTCTTTCGGCGACGAATCGATACACTCGCAGCCGATCAGCACTTGATCCGCACGACATCGGCCGACGTGAGAGCGGTCACCGGGGTGCGAGAAGCCAAAACACAGACATAACAAGGCATAAAAATGAGCCATACCAGGTTTGAGAGGGGGAGCGAGACGGCGCGGCCTGGCTTTCTTGCCCTTTGTCGCGTGATCCGCGATCCGTCCGATCCCGCGCGTTTCGCGGGCGACGCGGATCCGCGGCGGTATGACGACTGGTCGAGCGCACGGCCCGCGCTGCTCGTCATCGAGGCGCTGCATCAGTTCGCGGTCAAGGCGGCGCGCACGATGCACGGCGAGCCGGCGCTGATGGTGCCGGCACAGCTGCGCGAGCTGACGCTGCACCGCGTCGACGGCTATCCGCGGCTGGCGCTGGCCGGCACCGTCGCGAAACATGGCGACGGATACCGCGTCGAGGTGTCGGCGCGCGACGCCGATGCCGGCATGTTTCCGGCCGTCGCATCGGGTACCGTGTTCGTCGCGCTGATGCCGGCCCGCCCGCCCGCGTCGGCCGCGCCGGGAGACCGGCCATGATGCCCGCCGTCGCAACGCCCTCGGCCACGATCACCGGCGATCAGTTCGGCGTGATCGACGTGGCGAGCGCCGCACCGCTCTTCGACGAGCACTTCGAGCAGTTTCCCGTGCTGCCCGGTTCGTTCAGCCTCAGCCTGGTGATCTCGATGCTGTTCGACGCGCTCGGCCTCGCGGCGAACCGGCCGATTCCGGCGCTCACGGTTCGCAAGATCAGCTTCATCTGCCCGGTACGGCCGGGCGAGCGCCTGACCGCGCGCCTGCGACGCCTGCAGCAGGACGGGGCGCGCACCACCGCGCACGTCGAACTGCGCAATGCCAAAGGGCAGGGCGTGATGGACGGCATCCTCAGCTGGGAGCACGCGGCATGACGAAGCTCGCCATCGTCACGGGCGGCACCCGCGGGATCGGGCGCGCGATCGTCGACGCGCTGATCGCCGACGGCCACACCGTCTACTTCACCTACCGATCGAATCCGGAACTGGCCGACGCACTGGAGCGCGCGTACGACGGCGCGGCGCGCGGCTTTCGGGTCGACGGCGGCGACTGGGACGCCGTGCAGGCGTTCGCCGACCACGTGAACGCGGAGGCGGCCGTCGACGTGCTCGTGAACAACGCGGGCGTCAACGACGATGCGCTGCTGATCGGCAGCCCGTTCGCCCGCTACTGGGAAACGCTGCGGATCAACCTCGGCGCGACGATGGCGTTTTGCCATGCGTTCGGCGACGGGATGCAGTCGCGCCGGCGCGGCGCGATCGTCAACGTGTCGTCGATCGCCGCGCGCAAGCCGAAGACCGGCAACGGCGCATACGGCGCGTCGAAGGCGGCGATCGAGCGCTTCACCAAAACGCTCGCGCTCGAGATGGCGCGCTTCGGCGTGCGCGTCAACGCGGTCGCACCGGGGTTCGTGCGCTCCGACCTGTTCGAGCGTTTTCTCGCGTCGCAGGACGCCGCGGCGTTCTACCGCCAGATTCCGATGCGCAAGATCCTCGAGCCCGGCCAGGTCGCGCGCACGGTCCTGCTGCTCGCGAACGGCTCGCTCGAAACGACGGGAAGCGTCGTCGATCTCGGCAATGGCGAAAACATCAGTGGCTGACCCAGTGAATCAAGGAGAGTGGACCATGAAGGAAGACATCAAGAACATCGTCGCGCAAATCCTGTATCTGAGCGGTCCCGAACAGGTGGCCGACTCCGCGTCGCTGTTCCGCGAGCTGAACATGAGCTCGATCGACTACGTCGACCTGTGCTACGAGCTCAAGGACAAGGTGGACAACCGCATCAGCCTCGAAAACCTGTGGCCGTTCAACCGGATGCTGCTCGATCCGCAATACCACACTGGCACCGAGTGGACCGAGGCCGGCTGGCGGCAGGTGTGCGACGTGATGAGCTGGAACGGCCACGAGAAATGCAGCCTGCAGGATCTCTACGAGCACTTCTCGGTGAACTACATCGAGCGCCGTATCGCGCAGTTCAGCTGACCCGGGCGTTCCGCCCGCGTCGCAGGAACGCCGCACCGCGCGGCGCGGCATCGCGCGCCCGCCCGATTTTCGACTCATGTGAATGGGGACTTGCCATGTCGTACATCACCGGCCTCGGCATCGCGACGGCCGCTTTTCCCGACATCGCGTCGCTGCTGGACGTCGACTTCGCCGCGCGCGCGCCGCTCGCGCCGGCCGAGAAGCCCGGCGACTACGTGCGCGCCAACCTGCCGTTTCCGCTCGTGCAGCGCATGGCGCGCGAGGATCGTTCGCTGCTGAACCCGGGTTCGCGTCTCGCGCTGCAGGTGGCCGCCGAGGCGTTCGACGCGGCATCGGTCGGCCGGCCCTACACGGACGAAGAGCGCGAGCGGTTCGCGGTATTCACGGGGGTCGAGGGCGAGGACGCGACGATGGCCGTGCTCGCGCCGCTGCACGCGCGTCACGGCCTCGACGGCTGCGGCTACTTCGGCGAGGTCAAGGCGGACCTGAATCCGCTCGACATGCTGCGCCTGCTGACCACCAACGCGCTGTACCAGATATCGAAGCTGTTCGCGCTGCGCGGCGAAGGCTATCCGCTGCAGCGGATGTCGCTGACCAGCCTGTGCGCGCTCGAGGAAGCGCACCGGCAGATCGAGGGCGGCGCGATCGACCGGGCAGTCATCGCGGCCGTTGGCGACATGACGTCGGCCGACAACGTCGCGGCGTTCGAGAAGATGGGTCTGCTGCGCACGACGTCGCACCCGGTCGGCATCGTGCCCGCGTTCGGGGCGGTTGGCGCCGTCGTCGAACGCACGCCGCGCGACGGGTGCGCGCCTTGCGCGCAGGTGCTCGACGTGCATTCGCTGTACAAGCCCGACACGTCCGTGTCGAGCGCCGACTGGTCGAGGCTGTTCGCCCGCTTTCCCGGCGAGGCCGCGCTCGGCGTGCCGCACGTCGTGCTGTACCAGAACGGCGAGCCGTCGCTCGGTAAGGCGGAGCGCAATGCCGTGCAGCATGCGTGGCCGAATGCCGTCGTGCACGCGTACAAGCCGCATGTCGGCTATACCGGCCGGGCGAACAACCTGATCGACCTGGTCCTCGCGATCGCGGATCCGGCCATCCCGGTCGGCGCGCCCGTGCTGGTCAACGGCATTGGCGTGTCGTCGGGCCTCGGGGCGATCCTGGTACGCAAGCTGAGCGGGGTGGGGCGATGAAATCGCGATCGGACGCCATCGTCATCAGTGCATTCGGCGCCGTCACGCCGCTCGGCGGCAGCTACGACGAACTGCATGCCGCGCTGCGTGAAGGCCGCTCCGGCATCCGGAAGATCGAGAAATTCGATTGCTCGACCTATACGACCCAGCACGCGGGCGTTCCCGACGAAGGCAACGAGCGCGTGCGCTGGCCTTCGTCGCGACGGATCGCGACCGAACAGCTGTACGGCGATCTCGCCGCCGCGCGGCTGCTCGCGCAGGCGCCGTTCGTCGTGCGCGACTACGCGCCGGAGCGCATCGGCTGCCTGGTCGGCGTCGACGTGCCGGCCACCGACGTGCAGAGCGCGCTCGAGCTCGTCGAGAAGGTCAACGGCGACAAATCGCGCGACGCGCTGATCCGCGGGCTCGTGTCACACATGCGCATGAGCGAGTTCGTGAGCGGCGACGCAACCTCCGTGTTCGGCGCGATTCATCGCCACATTCCGTTCAGCGGCTGCGCGCTCGCGCACGTGGGCCTGTGCTCCGCGTCGCTGCAGGCGATCGGCATGGGCATGCTCGCGCTGCGCCAAGGGCGGGTGGACGCCGCCATCGTCGGCGGCGTGTCGGGCAAGGTCAATCCGCTCAATCTCGCGCGGCTCGAATCGCTCGACGTGATCTCGACCGACCTGAATCTCGATCCCCGGCACCGGTCGCGGCCGTTCGACGTGCGTCGCTCGGGCTTCGTGCTCGCGGAAGGCGCGGTGCTGTTCCTGATCGAGCGCGAATCGGCGGTGCGCGCCCGGGGCGATACGCCGCTCGCGCGCGTGGCCGGCTACGGGGCAAGCCTGGCCGCCGAGCACATCGTCATCCCGCATCTGCAGTCGCTCGAGATGCGGCTCGCGATGCAGCGTGCACTCGACGATGCGGGCTGCGTGCCGGCCGATATCGACTACGTCAACGCGCACGGGACATCGACGGTGCTCAACGACAAGCACGAATCGGAGGCGATCCGCGCGATCTTCCCGACGCGGCCCGGGATGCCCGTCACCGCCAACAAGTCGCAGCACGGCCACCTGATCGCGACGGCGGGCGCGATGGAAGTGCTGAACACGGCGATCGGGCTGCGGGAGCGCTTCATTCCGGCGACCATCAACCTCGACGAGCAGGCGCAGGAGTGCCCCGTCAACGTGGTGCGCGCCCCGACACCGAGCGATGCACGGCGCGTGCTCAAGAATTCGTTCGGCATGGGCGGCCTCGCGGCCTCCCTCGTGCTGGAAGGAGCGGCCGCATGAAGTTCGCGTCGCTGCTTGCACGGGACGCGAACTGGCAGATCGTGCTGCACGGGGCGCGCCTGACGGCGGAAGACCTGCGCGCGCGGCTCAGGGCTGCCCGGCGCGCGCTCGGTACGCTGGAGCCGCACCTGCGCGGGCGCGGTTGCCTGATCGCGGTCGGCTTCTCGGGGTTCGACTATTTCCTGTTCACGCTGCTCGCGTCGACGCTCGGCTGCCGGATCGTCCTGTGCGACCCGAAGATGCTGTCCGCCGCGCTGCGCCAGTACCGGCTCGATGCGCTCGCGGTCGTCGCGACGCGGTCGATCGCGTGCGACGGGCCGCCGGTCGTCGTGCTCGACCCGGCCATGGCCGATGCCGAAGCGTCCGCGCCCGATACGTTCGCGTGGGCCGACCCCGGCGCGCCGCGCGCGCAGATCGTCTTCATGACGTCGGGCACGACGAGCGCGCCGAAGCTGGTCGTCTACGACGAAGCGCAGCTCGTCGAGAATGCGCTGGCGGTCGGCCGCTATCTGGGCGTGCAGCCCGGCGACGGCGTGCTGTGCATGTTCCCCACGCACTACATGTACGGCTTCTCGACGATGATGAACGGCCTGCTGGCCGGCGCGACCGTCTGGCTCGAACGGGCGTCGCTGACCGCGCACGAGGTACTCGGCTACCTGGGCAGCGGCCGGATCCGCTTCGTGCCGCTGATCCGCAGCATTGCCGAGCGCGTGTGCGACCTGGCCGAGGCGACGCCGGGCATGCGGTTCGACGGAATCGTCGTGCTCAATGCATCCGACCGCATCTACGCGGCGCAGGTGCGCCGCCTGCTCGCGCTCGGCGCCTGCGTGTGGAACAACTTCGGCCAGACCGAATCGGGGCCGCGAATCTTCGCGCTGCCGCTCACGCCGGACGACCTGCCGCACGTCGATTCGTACTGCTTCGAAGGCGTCCTCGCGCCGGGCCGCCCGATCGATCCGCGCATCGAGCTGTCGATCGTCGACGCGCAGGGCCGGCCGTGCGCGCCCGGCGAGCCCGGCCATCTGCTTTACCGCACGCCGTATGCGATGCACGGCTATCTGCTGCCCGACGGCAGCCTGCGGCGGTTCACGACGCTGGAATCCGGCGACCTGGTGTTCCGCCGCGACGACGGCGTGGTGTTCTGGGTCGGCCGCCGGGACGAGACGGTCAAGTGCAACGGCCGGCTCATCAACGTCAGCCTGCTGCACCAGCATTTCGATGCGTTCGACGACATCGCGAAGAGCTATTTTCTCGCCGATCCGCAGACCGGCGCGCTGACGGTGTTCGTCGTGCCCGGCCTGACGCCGGCCGGCGCGGACGTGGATTTCAAGGCACGCATCCTGAGCCGCTACCGGGCCGCGTTCCCGCTGTATCCGCGCATCGCCGACGTGCTGTTCGTCGATGACCTTCCGGTCACGAGCACCGGCAAGATCTCATTGCGGCTCCTGCGCGAAAGCGCGTGACCGCGGCCTGAACCAGGAGCCCACGATGTCCGAGCGCACGACCCGCTTCGATTCCTCCGCCGTGAGCGAAGCGCTTTCGTACGATGCCCGCTATGCGCGTTTGCTGCCGGCGGGCGTGGCCAGCTACGCGGCTTTCCGCTCGCAGGTCACGATCGAGACGGCCGACGACCTGAAGCGGCGCGTGCTGGACCGCCTCGATCACGACGGTCTCGCCGGCGCGACGTTCTACACCACGTCGGGCACGAGCGGCGAGGTCAAGCTGCTGCTCAACGCACCGGCGCGCAAGCGGCCCGACACGACCTACGGCCGGGCGCTCGCGAACGCGCTGGCGGGCACGGCGATCGCGCCGACCGACCGGGTGGCGAACCTGTTTACCGCCGGCGGCTTTTCCACGCTGTACGACGGCGTGAACCGGCTGCTGGAAGCGATCGGCGCGAACGTACTCCCGATCGGGCGGCTGGACGCATACGGCGCCGATTTGCCCGCGATGCTGAACCTGATCGGCCGCGCCCGCCCCAACGTCCTGGTCGGCACGCCGACGAGCGTGCTGCAATGCCTGCGGCTGCTCGACGCGTACGGCGTCGATCTCGACGTGACGAAGATCCTCTACACCGGCGAGGCGTTCACGGAGCGCAAGCGCGCGATCGTGCAGCGGCGCTGGCGCGATGCCGCATTCTTCGGGCTGTACGGCGCGACCGAAACGGGCTTTCTCGGCTATCACACGCCGCGCTGCGCGGAAGGGCATTACCACGTGCTTGACGACTGGTTCTTTCTCGAAGAGGAGGACGGGCAACTCCTCGTGACGAGCCGCGCGAACCCTGGCCTCGCGATGCTGCGCTATCGGATCGGCGATCGCGTGCGCGTCGGGCCGTCGGTGCGCTGCACGTGCGGCGAGGGCGGCTCGGTCGTCGTGCTGCAGGGCCGGACCGATCAGCGCTTCAAGTTCGCGGGCAACCTGGTCAGCACCGAGCTGCTGGCGCAACGGCTGGCGGCGTGCGCCGGCCGTCCGCTCGATTGCCAGTTTCGCTTGGCCGTCGACACGCACGGGCGCGACTGCCTGACGGTCGCGCTGGATCTGGGCGACGACGAGCTCGCGCCGCTCGCGTCGCGGCTCGCGGGCGCGCTGCTCGAGATCGAGGACGTGCGCGAATGCATCGACAAGGGCGAGGGCCGCCTCGACGTGCTCGGTCGCGACGCCTTGCGCTTCTCCGCGCGCCAGAAGCTGCCGCGCCTGATCGACGAGAGGCATGCCCATGTCTGACGATCGCGCTACCGTCGCGTCTGCCGCGTCTGCCGCGACCTCGACGTCTGCCGCGTTGGCTTCGACGCGCGCGTCGCGGGCCGACCGCATGCGGCAGTTCGCGGCCGAAGTGCGTGCGACCTGGCTGATGCTCTATCCGATGGTGCTGTCGTCGATCTTCGGCTACTGCATGACGCTGTTCGACTATCGCTGGATTCGCGACCTGCCGGCGGAGGACATGGCGCTGCTCGCGCTCGTCAACGGCAGCGTGGCGACGTTCCTGTTCCTGCTCGGCAAGAGTTTCGAGGAGTCGTTCGTCGCGGTGTTCGCCAAGGCGCCGCGCGAGGACCAGGGCCGGCTGTTCGTGCAGAGCCTGGTGTTCGCGGGCGCGATCGGCGCGCTGGTCGTGCTGACGCTGATCGGCACGCGGGTGCCGCTGATGACGTTCATTTCCGGCGGCCATTTTCACGGCGAACGCATGTTCAGCTACTACGCGCTCGTGATCGGCAGCTTTCCGCTCACGCTGCTCAGCACCGCGCTTTCCGCGGCGATGCGCACGTACGGCGACACCAAGTCGCCCGCCCGCATCAGCATCGCATGCGGCGTGGTCAACAACATCCTCGATCCGCTGCTCGTGTTCGGGCTGTTCGGCCAGCATCCGTCGCTGCAGCTGTTCGGCCTCGCGCTGACCTCGTGGATCACCAAGAGCCTGTATCTTGGCTGGTGTGTCCGCTGCATCCGCCCGCGGCTGCGCCGCGAGCAGGTCGTGCTGCCGCGCCCCGGCGTGGAATGGCCGACGCAGCGCCGGCTGCTGCACATCTTCCTGCCCTCGGCCGCACTCGAGGCGCTGACCTTTCTCGCGAATACCGCCGTCTATTCGCTGATCGCCCGCTACGGCGTGCGCGCGATCGGTGGTTACGGCATCGGCTTCGAGCTGATGACGATCGGATTCATCCTCATCAAGGGCCTGAGCATGGTGTTCATGATCCGGATCGGCCATCTCGTGCGCAGCCGCGCGCCGTCCCGTGCGGCCCTGCAGTCGGTGATGCTGCTGGGCGTGCTGTTCACCGCGGCGATCAGCATCGCGTTCTTCCTGCTGCGCTCGCTCGCGCTGCGTTTTCTCGCGTCCGACGTCGGCGTGATCGCGGTTGCGACCGCGCTGCTCGACTACGTGCCGCTGTTCATTTTCAGCTATCTGCTGACGAACCTCGTGACGGGCTGCTTCCAGATTCTCGAACGCCCGGCGCGCGCGATGGCGCTCGGGCTGTTCTTTTCATGGATCGTCACCCCGGGTGCGATCTACTTCGGCGTCACGCACCATCTCGCGCTCACCCAGCTGTTCGCGCTGCTCGCGGGTGTGAGTGTCGTGCGCCAGGCCGTGTACCTGACGATTTTCCTGCGGCTCATGCGCAGGCTCGGCGCCGCGCCGGCCGCAGCTCCGGCCGGCGCGCGCCCCGCAGCCGGATGATTCCACGACCGTTGTACCCCTAGACCTCACGACTGGAGACCTGCATGCGTACCAACACCCCCGCCGAAGTCAACGCCGACACCTACGATCACTATGTCGACACGTTCACGCTCGAATGGAACCGCAATCTGGTGCAGCGCGTCGAGCACGAGCTCGCGCAGCGGCGCATCGCGTCGGGCAGCTTGCTCGATGTCGGCACCGGTACCGCGCGTACGCTGATCGAGCTGGCCCGCGTCCCGTCGCTCGCGCCGCTGGGCTTCGTCGGCGTCGACTACTACGACGACATGGTGCAGCGCGCCGAACAGAACGTGCGCGCGGAAGGGCTGGAAGGACGGATCGCGATCCGCGCCGGCGATGTCCACGCGCTGCCGTTCGACGACGGCACGTTCGTCGCGGTGATCGGTCGTTCGGTCGTGCATCACTGGGCCGACCCGGTCGGCGCGTACCGTGAGATCTTCCGCACGCTGGCGCCCGGCGGTTTCGCGCTGATTCACGAACCCTGCAGCGATCCGGCGCCGGAGGCGCTCGCGTTCTTCAATGAGCGGCGCGCGGCCGCGGGCGTTCATCCGGTTCATCTCGACGGCAAGTTCACGGTCGCGGAATCGGTCGGGCACCTGCATGAAGCCGGTATCGGCGAGCACGCCAGCGTATCGAAGGGGTCGGGGATGCTCGCGATCGGCTTCGAGGTGCTGATCGCGAAACCGGCAGAGCAGTAAGCGGAGCATTGCCGATGCGAACCGATCACGACCTGCCGGCGCCGGACGCCGCCCGTCCGCGCGCCGCACGCGACGAAGGCGAGATCGATGCGGTGTCGATCTCGCCCGACCGGCTGTCGGTACGCGGCGTCGATCTGCTGCAGCTGATCGAATCCGTCGATTTCACTGCCGCGATCCTGCACGTGCTCACGGGCCGGATGCCGGACGCGGGCGACGTGCGCGCCCTCGACCGCGCACTGGCGGCGCGGCTGGCCGACGACGGGCCGACCGACGACGGCCTGCTCGCCGCGCAACTGGCCCGCCGTCAGCGCCGGCCCGAGGTGTTCCTGGTCTCGGCGATCGCGGCCGGGCTGGCCGCCGGGCCGCAGGCGCGGCCGGTTGCGTGGCCCGACGCGTTGTCGGGCATCGGGCAGGACGACGACGTGGCGACGGGCCTGGGCATCGTCGCCGTATTGCCGCGCCTGCTGGCGGCGTGGCGCGCGGTGGACGACGAGGCGCCGGTTCGGCCTCGGCCGACGGACGCCGCGCGCGGTTTCAGCGCATCGGTGCTGGACTGCCTATGCGGCGGAGAATCGCGCGACGCACAGGCCCGACTGTTCGACGTGCTGCTGGTGGCGCTGCATGGCGGCTTCGGTCTCGTCGCGCCGACCATCGCACTGCCGCGCTTCTCGGCGAGCACCTACGCGAGCATCGACCTGAACCTGATCGCGGGCATGACGGGCAGCGGTTCCGCGCACGTGGGCGCGTGCAGCGACGCGACGCGGTTTTTCGCGAGCCTCGTCGGCCGGCCTTCCGCGGAGATTCGCGATCGCGTCGCGCAGCGCGTGCAGGTGGGCGACCGGATTCCCGGCTTCGGTCATCCGCTGCTCGAGTGCGATCCGCGGCCGGCCGCGCTCGAGCGCCACGCGGTGCGGCTGGGAGTCGACGGCGCGGCGTTCGATGCGTACCGGGCCGTATGCGGCGCGATGCAGGACCTGCGCGGACTGCCGCCGAACATCGACTCGGCCGCCGCGGCGATCCTGCTCGAACTGGGCGTGCCCGCCGTGCTGGCCACGCCGGTGTTCCTGTTTGCGCGGATGCCGACGATGCTCGCGCACGCGTTGCAGAAGCGGGCGCATCCGCCGTTCGGCCAGACCCGGCCGGTCGCGCGCGAACGCCTTGCCGCGCTGCCGAAGGCCTGGATCTGACGCCGGCTCGCCGGCGCCCCTCAACCCGAGATTGGATCGACACCGACATGCTGACCAACCTGCCGCTTGCACCGCATTGCGCGGCCAACGATACCCAGCACCGCATCGACTTCGTGAAGACGCAGATCCATCGCTGGATCGACGAGATGTTCGTCTCGCCCGACCGGCACGATCTGCGCGCGTGTTTCGCGAAGACGCTGCTGATCCGCAACTACCTGCTGTCTCCGGTGCTCGACGCGAACGAGACCGAGCGCTTCCTGCGCGACGCGACGGTGCGCGAGTACATGAAGCGCTTTCAGGCGCTGTCGCTCGACAACGAGGTCCGCTTCGAGCGGCAGATGAGCGACGTGCTGCGCGCCGGGCCGTCGAGCGAAGGGTTGCTGCTGATCATCAAGGAATACTACGCGGAGATCTACCGGCTGCTCGCGAGAACCGAGATCTTCCTGTCGGACATGTCTGCCGGCTCGACGGTGGCGATGGTCGGCTCCGGCGGGATGCCGCTGTCGCTCCTGTTCATGCAGTCGTTCAGCGGCGCCCGCATCGTTGGGCTGGATATCAGCGAGGAATCGCTCAGAACCGGCGAGCGGTTCGTCGATCACCTGTGCGCATCGCACCCGGCGCGTTATCGCCGAGCGGCGATTGAGATGGTTCACGCGGATGGCGCGGTGTACGACTACGGCGCATGCGACATTGTTATCCTGTCGATTCACATCGAGAACAAGGTGGAGATCGTCGAACGGATTATTGAGACGGCGCCGCGCGATCGCCGCGTGATCGTGATCGAGCGGCAGGTGCAGGGGCTCGGACAGTATTTCTATCCGAACTACGGGTTCGATTCGGCCGGACTGCCGCTCGTGAAGCTGGCCACGCTGTGCTCGTCGCTGCTGGTGAGCACGGCCTATCAGCTCGACTGGTAGGAGGGCGGGATGACGACGAGCGAGATTCGTTCCGGCGGAATCGGCCTGTTCCATGCGTGGGAGCGGCAGGTGCTCGCGCTGTACATGGACGCGTTTACGACGGGGCCATATGCCGGGCACTACCTGGACGAGGCGGCGGAGCGCGGCTGGATCTACGGACTGTTCACCAAGCATGCCGCGCGTTGCCATCTGTGGGCGGCCGGCGACACGCTGGCCGGTTTCCTGCTGTCCGCCGATGCGGGCTACGACCGCAAATTGCCGGTGTCGCTGCGCGCGACGCTCGGCGACGGGCCCGTAATGTCGATCGCCGAGCTGGCGGTTGCCCCGGACTGGCGTTCGCGCGGGCTCGGCGAGGCGCTGGTGCGGCACTGCGTCGGCGAGGCGGCGCCCGGCTATCGCGACATCATCGTGCGCAGCAACGGCAATGCGCTTGCGGCGCACCGACTCTACCGGCGGCTCGGGTTCGAGCCTTTCGGCTCGGTGCGGGTGCCGAACGAGATGAGCGAGATGCTCGGCGACGGGCGACGCGGCGTCGAGTGGGTCGACAAGCAGTATTTCCGCTATAAAGTGACTGGCGATGGCTGACCGCTAGGACCGGAGCAAAAAGAAGGACACGCAGCGATCTCTATCTGTCCACACACAAGGTTGTGGCAACTTGTCCGCATCCGAGCGGATACGGAAAAAGAGACAGGGGGCGACTTTGCTTGCGGTTCCGACCGGCACGCCGGCAAGGACGCCCAGTGGACGCCGGCGCCGGTTGGACGATTCGGCCCCCAATCGCTGCCGTATGCGCAAGCAGCGATCTTTATCACCGCAGCAGATAAACGTATCCGAATCGCTTCGTTGACGCGCGCCGGCACGCCCTCGTAGATTCGCGTTTTGACCGAATCAGGGGCCGTGCCGTGACGACTACCGCCATCCGCGACGCCGCAACGCTTTCCGCCGGGCATCCCGCCTTGCGGCCGGACGGCGCGGCGCAGCATTTCGACATCGTGCCGTTCGACGCGCCGCTCGGCGCCGAGGTAATCGGCCTCGACCTGTCGCAACCGGTCGGCGCCGACGATTTCGCGCGGATCCATCGCGCGCATCTCGATCACCATGTGCTGGTGTTTCGCGACCAGCGCATCACGCCGGACGAGCACATCGCGTTCAGCCGCCGCTTCGGCCCGCTGCAGATCCACGTGCTGCACCAGTTCGCGCTGGCCGACCACCCGGAAGTGCTGATCGTGTCGAACATCGTCGAGAACGGCAAACCGGTCGGGCTCGGCGACGCCGGCCATTTCTGGCATTCCGACCTGTCTTACAAGGAAAAGCCGAGCCTCGGCTCGCTGCTGCACGCGCAGGAATTGCCGGCGGAAGGCGGCGATACGCTGTTCGCGAACATGCATCTCGCGTGGGACACACTGCCGGCCCACCTGCGCCGCGCGGTGGAAGGGCTGCGCGCCGAGCATACGTATCTCGCGCGCTACGAGGAGCTGCGGGCGCGCAGCCCATGGCGGCCGAAGCTGTCGCACGAGCAGGTCGCGCAGGTTGCGGCGGTAGTCCACCCGGTCGTGCGCACGCATCCGGAAACCGGCCGCAAGGCGCTGTTCGTCAGCGAGCATTTCACGACGCGCATCGTCGGCTTGCCGGACGATGAAAGCCGCGCGCTGCTCGACGAACTGTTCGCGCACAGCGTCCGCGCCGAGCATCAGTACCGGCACCGGTGGCGCGAGCACGACCTCGTGTTCTGGGACAACCGTTCGCTGATGCATCTCGCCGCCGGCACGCCGGACCACCTGCGCCGCAAGCTGTACCGCACGACGATCGAAGGCGACGCGCCTTTCTGAGCCGCGCGCCGCGTCATTCATTCCCGCCCCATCCCGACCGGAGTCCCGATGTCGTTTTCGTTTTTGCCGGCGCGCCGCGCGCTGGCGGCCACGCTCACCGCCGCGCTCGCATTCGCGGGCACTGCCTTCCCGCAAGCCACGCATGCGGAGGGCCGCATCCGCATCGCCGAGCAGTTCGGCGTCGTCTACCTGATGCTGAACGTCGCGCGCGACCAGCGACTGATCGAAAAGGAAGGGCGCAAGGCCGGCCTCGACATCAAGGTCGACTGGGTGCGCCTGTCGGGCGGCGCGGCCGTGAACGACGCGCTGCTGTCGGGCGCGGTCGACGTCGCCGGTGCGGGCGTCGGGCCGTTGCTCACCGTGTGGGACCGCACGCGCGGCCGGCAGAACGTGAAGGGCGTCGCGTCGCTCGGCAATTTCCCGTACTACCTCGTCAGCAGCAACCCGAGCGTGAAGACGATCGCCGACCTGAGCGCGAAGGACCGCATCGCGGTGCCGGCAGTCGGCGTGTCGGTGCAGTCGCGCGTGCTGCAGTATGCGGCCGCGAAGCAGTGGGGCGACAAGCAGTTCGACAAGCTCGACGCGCTCACGCAGGCGATTCCGCACCCCGACGCGACCGCCGCGATTCTCGCGAACAGCAACGTGATCACCGGGCACTTCGGCAATCCGCCGTTCCAGGAGCAGGAACTCGCCGGCAACCCGAACGCGCACATCGTGTTGAATTCGTATGACGTGCTCGGCGGCCCGAGCTCCGCGACGGTGCTGTACGCGACGGAAAAATTCCGCGACGACAACCCGAAGACCTACCACGCGTTCGTCGCCGCGCTGGCCGACGCCGCGCGGCAGATCGCGGCCGATCCCGAGCGCGCGGCCGATACGTATATTCGCGTGAACGGGTCGAAGATCGATCGCGCATTGCTGCTGAAGATCCTGCGCAATCCGCAGGTGCAGTTCAAGACCGCGCCGCAGAACACGCTGCCGCTCGCGCAGTTCATGCATCGCACCGGCGCGATCCGCAACGAACCGAAATCGTGGCGCGACTACTTCTTCGACGATCCGGCGACTGCCGGCGGCAGTTGAACCGCACCGGCGCTTCGACGCCGCGATCGACGCTTATGCGTCGGCGCGGTTTCGATATGCGCAATCGATGGTTGGTCCGCGCCACGCGCGGCCGTATGTTGATGCTTTCCCCGCAAGAGTCCCGATCGTGAACGCCAATTCACTCCGAACCTGGCTGCCGCCGTATGCGTCGCGTCGCGGTGCGTCGTCCGCCGCTCAGGCCGCGCCCGCCACGCCTGTTGCCGGGCAGTCCGGTGTGGACGCCGCGCCGGCTGGTTCGCACAGCGAGCGCCTGCTGGCCATCGACCGCGTCAGCCTCGAATACCGGAGCGGCGCGCGGATCGTCCGCGCAACGCACCAGGTGAGCTTCGACGTGTACGGCAGCGATCGCTTCGTGCTGCTCGGCCCGTCGGGGTGCGGGAAGTCGACGCTGCTGAAGGCGATTGCCGGTTTCATCGAGCCCGTATCTGGTTCGATCGCACTCGACGGCAAACCCGTGCGCGGGCCGGGACCCGATCGCGTCGTGGTGTTCCAGGAGTTCGACCAGTTGCCGCCGTGGAAGACGGTCGTCGAGAACGTCGCGTTTCCGTTGCGCGTCGCCGCGAAACTGTCGCGTGCCGAGGCGCGCGAACGTGCGCTGCACTATCTCGACAAGGTCGGACTGAGTGCATTCGCCGACGCCTATCCGCACACGCTGTCGGGCGGCATGAAGCAGCGTGTCGCGATCGCGCGTGCACTCGCCATGCAGCCGCGCGTGCTGTTGATGGACGAACCGTTCGCCGCCCTCGATGCGCTCACGCGCCGCAAGATGCAGGAGGAACTGCTGCGGTTGTGGGACGAGTTCCGCTTCACGCTGCTGTTCGTCACGCATTCGATCGAGGAGGCGCTCGTCGTCGGCAACCGGATCCTGCTGCTGTCGCCGCATCCCGGCCGCGTACGCGCGGAACTCAACAGTCACGAACATTCGCTCGACAACGTCGATACCGGCGACTTCCGTGACAACGTCGCACGGATTCATCGCCTGCTGTTCGATACCGATGCGACGGGCGCGCCGGCGACGGAGGCAGCCGCATCATGAGCACGATCGATCCGTCCCTGACACCGCTGCCGCCCGTTCGCGCCGAGTACGAGCGCACGCTCGACACGCTGCCCGATGCCGAACGCGCGGCCCCGGCCCCGCTGGCGCGTCGCATCGTCGACGCCGGGTGGTTTCGTCGCAGCGTCATTGCGCTCGTCCTGGTCGCCGCATGGGAAATCGTCGCGCGCATCGTCGCGAACGACCTGCTCGTGCCGACCTTCGGCGCGACGCTGGCTGCATTCGTGCAGGGCATCGAGTCCGGCGAACTGCTCGTCAAGACCGGCATCTCGATGTCGGTACTGCTGCGCGGATATGCGCTCGGCGTGTTTTTCGCGTTCGTGCTGACGTCGCTCGCGGTGTCGACGCGCATCGGCCGCGACCTGTTGACGATGCTCACGTCGATGTTCAATCCGCTGCCGTCGATCGCGTTGCTGCCGATCGCGCTGTTGTGGTTCGGGCTCGGCACCGGCAGCCTGCTGTTCGTGCTCGTGCATGCAGTGCTGTGGCCGCTCGCGCTCAGCATGTACACGGGCTTCGCCGGCGTGCCGGCCACGCTGAAGATGGCCGGGCGCAACTACGGCCTCACGGGCCTGCGCCAGATCGCGCTGATCCTCGTGCCGGCCGCGCTGCCGTCGATCCTGTCGGGCCTGCGCGTCGGCTGGGCATTCGCGTGGCGCACGCTGATCGCGGCCGAGCTCGTGTTCGGCGCGAGCGCCGGGCAGGGCGGGCTCGGCTGGTACATCTTCCAGAACCGCAACGAGCTGTACACCGACCGCGTGTTCGCGGGTCTCGCGGCCGTCATCGTGATCGGCCTGCTCGTCGAGAACCTCGTGTTCGACACGCTCGAGCGCGTGACCGTGCGCCGCTGGGGCATCCAGCACTGACGCGGCCGCGATGCACGATCAATCCCGGCGCACGCATAACAAAAGCTGAAATCGGTTTTTCGCGCGCGCCGCATGCGTCCCTATACTTTGCGGTGCCGCGATCGCGCCACGCCGCGACGCTTCCGATCTTCTCGCACAAGGATTTGCCCGATGACTGCCCGTGATGCCGTCGATCCGCGCGATGCGTTACGCGACGCGCTCGCCACGCTGCCCGACGTCGCGAACGCGATCGGCCAGGATGCCGCGCAACGTGAAGCGCGCCGCGAACTGCCGTTCGAGGGCTTCGCGATCTTCCGGCGCTCGGCGCTGGGCGCGTTGCGGATTCCGGTGGAACGCGGCGGCCTCGGCGGCACGCTGGTCGATCTGTTCGACACGATCGCGACGCTGGCCGCCGCCGATTCGAATCTCGCGCACGCGCTGCGCATTCACTACGACCAGACCGAGACGCTGCGGCTCTCGCCGCGCACGCCGTTCAACGACGTGCAGCTCGAACGCGTGCTGGCCGGCGCGATCTTCGGCGGCGCGTCGACGGAACTCGGCACGTCGCGGCCGGGCGAGAACACGACCGTGCTGCGCCGCAACGGCGAGCACCATCGTGTGACGGGCCGCAAATACTATTCGACGGGCACCGCGTTTGCCGATTTCGCCCGCATCAACGTGGAAGACGAGCAGGGCGACGCGCTGGCCGTGATCATTCCCGTCGCGCGCGACGGCCTGCAGGTGCTCGACGACTGGGACGGGATGGGGCAGCGCATGACGGCGAGCGGCAGCCTGGTGCTGAACGACGTGCAGGTGTTCGCGGACGAAGTGGCGCCGCGTGACGGCTCGACGCTCGTCGGCCGTCATTGCGGCGCGCTGCGGCAGCTGCATCTCGTCGCGACGGGGGCGGGCATCGTGCGCAACGTGGTGGCCGATGCACGCCGCTACGTGCTCGAGCATGGGCGCCCGGCACTGCACAGCCCGGCGCCGACCGCACGCGACGATCATTTCGTCCAGCAGGTCGTCGGCGAGCTGTCCGCGCACAGTCACGCGATCGACGCGCTCGTGCGCGAAAACGCGCGGGCGCTCGATCGCTCCGCCGATGCGATCGAAGCAGGCGCTGCCGACGCGGATGCGCTCGTGCTCGACAGCGCGCTCGCGACCGCGCGCACGCAGCTGATCGTCAGCAAGCTCGCGCTGCATGCGGCCGAGCGGCTGTTCGAAGTCGGCGGCGCGTCGGCGACGGCGCGCTCACACAACTTCGACCGGCACTGGCGCAACCTGCGCACGATCTTCAGTCACAACCCGCTGCTGCACAAGGCGCGTGTGATCGGTGACTACACGCTGAACGGCGTGACGACGCACCTGACGGAAGGGCGCGTGTTCTGAGCGTGCCGCGGCAGGCATTCGCGGCGGGACTTCAGCGCCGCAAGCCGGCTTCGCGCAGCAGCGGCAGCACGCGCTCGCCGAAGAAGTCGAGATCGGGCCTGAAGTCGTAGAAGCTCAGCTGGATGCCGTCGATGCCGGCGCGGTGCAGCCGCACGATGGTGTCGGCGACTTCGTCGGGCGAGCCCGTGATCGAGATGTTGCCGCCGATCGCGCGTGCCGCGGCCTGCGAACGCTGGTCGAAGCCGCCGCGCCACGCATGCGCATCGCTGTCGAAGCGGTGGAAGCTGCCTTCGTCCGCATGCGCGACGATCGCGTCGCGGTACGCGCGCGCCTCCGCCGCCGTCTCGCGGCAGATCACGAGCGGATTGAGCAGCGTGCGGATCGTCCGGCCGTGTGCGGCGGCGGCCGCCTTCACGCGAGCGGTATGCGCGGGCAGCACGTCGATCGCGCGTTCGGCGTCGGGGCCGGCCGGGCTCGTGACGAACACGATGTCCGAATAGCGCGCCGCGAACTCGATGCCGGCGTCGGAGCCCGTGGCGTTGATCAGCAACGGGCGGCCGTAGCGCGGCTTCGGCGTCACGAATGCGCCGCCCAGGCGCCAGCTCGACAGCGCCGGCGTATAGCTGAAGTTGTCCGGTTGCGCCCACAACTGCTGGACCGCGTCGAGGAATTCGGCAGCCAGCTCGTAGCGGCGGTCGTGCTCGATCCGGTTCCAGCCGAACATCTCGTGTTCGATCGCGCGGTGGCCCGTCACGACGTTGACGCCCCAGCGCCCGCGCGAGATGTGATCGAGCGTTGCGGTGAATTTCGCGAAATGCAGCGGGTGCCACGGCCCGTAGAGCACGTGGCTCGTCGCGACGAGGATGATCCGCTCGGTGCGTGCGGTCAGCGCGGCCAGCGTCATGAACGAGTCGAGCGCCTGGCCATCGAACACGCCGCCGTAGCCGCCTTTCGGCAGCCATTGCGACAGCGCGAACACGAGATCGAAGCCGAGCGCCTCGGCACGTGCGACCAGGTCGGCGTTGTAGTCGAACGTCCAGTCGGTCGTGCGCGGCAACGTCGACGCACTCCATCCGCCGGCCTGGATCGGCAGGAACAGCCCGAGCATCAGCGGCTGCGCGAGCGCACGCGACACGGGGCTGTCGGGGAAATCCGCCGGCGAACGGACGTCGACGAACGGCGACGGCGCGAGCGGGGCGGCGAGGGATGGATCACTCATTACGGGTTCCTTGCTGAAAGGTGCGGCACGATTCATGCGACTGCGGTGCCCGATACGGTGGCAAGCGGAGCGGCGCGCGTCATAGCTTGCCCGGCCTCGGGTCGGGCACGAAGCCGTCGCGGTTCGGCATCTGCACATGCGGCAGCGTACGTGCGTCGAGCCGGGCGTCGCCGGGCACGATGCCGTTCAGGTGGAGAACATACGCGGTGACCGCATAGACGTCGTCCGCGCTCAGCGATTGCGGTGCGTTGTACGGCATCGCACGGCGAATGTAGTCGAACAGCGTCGTCGCGTAGGGCCAGTAGCTGCCGACCGTCTTTTTCGGCTTGACGTTCGCGAGCGAGCCGATGCCGCCGACGAGCGGATCGCCGACGCCGCCTTCTCCGCCGGCGCCGTGACACATCGCGCATTTGTCGGCGAACACGCGGCCGCCGCGCGCGACCGTGCCCGCGCCTGACGGCAAGCCGCTGCCGTCCGGCGCGACGTCGATGTCCCACGCGGCGAGCGCCGCGCGGTCGACTGGCTGCCCGAGGCCGAAGCCGGCGCCGAACGCGCTCGACGTCATCGCGCAGGCCGCCAGCAGGCAAGCGAGCGGCTTACGCATTGCGCACCTCGCCGTCCGCGCCGACGCGCCAGTTCTGGATGCCGTTGTAGTGGTACTGCGAGTTCAGGCCGCGCGCGGCGACGAGCGCGTCGCGGGTCGGCTGCACGTAGCCCGTCTCGTCGGTCGCGCGGCTTTGCAGGTCGGCCGGCTCGCCGCGCCACACCCAGTCGGCCTCGAAGCGCGTCAACGCACGGTCGCGTACGTCGCCGGCGAGCCGTGCGGGCCGCCACGTGCGACCACCGTCGGTCGATACGTCGACCGCGCGAATCCGGCCGCGGCCCGACCACGCGTAGCCGCTGATCGGGTAATAGCCGTGCGCGGCGAGTCGATGGCCGGCCGACGGCCGCGTGATGACCGACTTCGCGTCCATCTCGAACACGAACTGGCGCGCGCAGCCGTCGGGCAGCAGATTCGTGTATTTCGACGTTTCCTCGCGTGTCATCTCCGGCGCACGCACCAGCTTCAGCCGCCGCAGCCACTTGATGTTCGTGTTGCCTTCGAAACCCGGCACGATCAGCCGCACCGGGTAGCCGTTCTCCGGCCGCAGTCGTTCGCCGTTCTGCGCATAGACGACCAGCGCGCGCTCGAGGATCCGGTCGAGCGGCAGGCTGCGCGTCATCGCCGCGCCGTCCGCGCCTTCGGCGAGCAGCCAGCGTGCGTCGGCATCGACGCCCGTTTCATCGAGCAGCGTCGACAGCCGGACGCCGGTCCATTCGCAGCACGACAGCAGCCCGTGCGTGAACTGAACCGGCAGCCCGCTCGGGCCGTTCCATTCGCTGCCGGTATTGCCCGAGCATTCGAGGAAGTGGATCCGCGATTCGGACGGAAAACGCAGCAGGTCGTCCAACGTGAAGACGCGCGGCTCGCGCACGAGGCCGTGCACGACGATGCGATGACGCTGCGCATCGATGTCCGGTACGCCCGCGTGATGACGCTCGTAGACGAGCCCGTTCGGCGTGATGTCGCCGAACAGGTCGGCGAGCGGCGTCATCGACGAGCCGGAACCGGGTAGCACGGGCGAGCGCGCGCTGCGGCGGATCACGTCGCGCTCGTGCTGCCCCGGCATGCCGTACGGCGGCGACAACAGCGGCGCACCGGGCGCGCGCGTCCACGGCGGCACATCGAGCGGCTGGCTCGCGAGCGCACCGCCGGCAGGCAGCATCGCCGCCGCCCAGCCGCCGGCCAACTGGCGCAGTGCGGCGCGCCGGCCGCTTCGCGGTGCACGGGGAGGAAAGCGGGAATCGGTCATGGTCGAACGCAGGTTGCGCGCGGGAGCCGCGCGCAGGGAAACGAACATTCTCGGCAACCGGGCGCGGCGCGGCAAACAACGATTCCCGCTTTGCTTATCGTGCCTATTGCGCTGCGCCCGCTGCGCGTGCCGTCAGAACTTCACGCGCAGCCCGCTGACGAACGCGAGCTGGCGGTTCGTCGACGACGCACTGCCGATGTTCGAGATCGCCGCGATCTTGCGATAGCCGCCCGACGTGGCCGTGCTCGCATCGCCGGCCGCGAGCTGGTAAATGCCCGATACGTAGATATCGGTGCGCTTCGACAGCGCGTAGTCGAACCCGAGCGTGAACTGGTGCCAGCGCGGCTTCAGCGTCTGGCCGCCGGTGCCCGGCAGGCCGCTCGCGCGCCCGTCGGTGAACGTGTAGACGCCGATCAGCGTGGCGGCCGGCGTGACCTGGTAGCGCGCGTTCACGTCGTAGTTGTTGAACTTGCGCGACGAGCCGTCGACATAGTTGAGCTGCGTGTGGCTCCAGGCGAAGCCGAGCGTCGCGCGGCCGAGCGCGTAGTTCGCGCCGAGTGCACCGATCTGCTGCTTGAGCACGCCGCCGTTCAGCCCGTAGAAGAATGCGCCGCTGTAGTCGTTGCCGCTGGTCGAGGTCGCGCCGCCCACCGCGCCGCTCGTGTTCGACGTCGCGTTCGGGTGGTTGAATCGCACGTAGCCGCCGCCGACCGACAGCGGGCCGTTCACATAGTTCGCCGACGCGCCCCACGCGTTGTTGTTCGAGAAGCCGGTACCCGCGCCGCCGTTCGCTTGGTTGCTGAATGCATAGAGCAGGTCGGCCGTGAAGCCGGCGATCGTGTCGCTGCGGAATTTCACCGCGTTGTTCAGCCGGAAGCTCTGGTTCAGGTTGTCGTTGTCGCCCACGTGCGTGGCCGGCGACCAGAAGCCGGCGCCCGAGTACTGCGCGACGAGGTCGGTGATCGGCTCGTACTGGCGGCCGAACGTCAGCGTGCCGAGCCCCTTCTTGCCGAGGCCCACGTATGCGGAGCGGCCGAACAGGCGGCCGCCCTGGCCGAGCCCGCCGTCGCTCGGGCGGAACCCGCCTTCGAGCGTGAAGACCGCCTGCAGGTCGTCGCCGAGATCTTCCACACCTTTCAGGCCCCAGCGGCTGCCGCTCAGCTTGCCGCTCGTCTGCTGGATGTTGCTTGCGCCGCCCTGGTTGTTCGTATATGCGATGCCGGCGTCGACGACGCCGTACAACGTGACCGAACTCTGCGCGTACGCACTGACCGAACCGATCGAAACCAAACCCAGGACTACCGATTTTTTGATCATGACTATCCTCTGTTTTTTATGGGTACATCTGCGAGGATCACGATGCTATTGACGACAGGCGCGCCGACGAACGGTCGATCCGTGGTTTGCAAATCGCTGCGCGTCCGATTTGTAATGTGCGTTGCCGCCGCCCCGGCATGTCCGTCGCAATCGCGTCCGGCGCGCATGCTGCGGCGAATGCATCGATCGGACGGCGTACGCCGGGCGCCTCGAACCCGTGCACGCCGTCATATCGATCGATGAAATCGTTCGATGTCCGCATCACATGCGGCCACGCTCGCGATGTTTTTACGCAACGCCGCACTGTGCGGCGGACCACCGATGCGCTACGCGTGCCCGCATATCGATTCCGCAAAACGTTGGTAGGGCCGTCCGGCGCGTAACGGTAGAGTCTGGCATCCGGTCGCGGGCCGGCATGCGCCGGGAACCGCAGCGCACGCGTGTGCGCGTTCATCCCGGTTGGATGGATCAACGAATACAGGAGCCGTTTGACATGAGTCGCGATGTGCTGTTTCTGCTGGAACCGAGCTTTGCCGATCCGAAGCATCCGGGCCAACGCTTCGTCTGTCCGCACGGACTGTCGATCGAAGGGCTGCTGGCGAGCGCGCCCGATCGTGCCGGCCGCATCGATGTGAAACGCGTCGGCTTCGAGCGGCCGCGGCCCGCGGTAATCGCCGCGCTCGACGAGGCGCACCAGGGCCTGCCGGTCCTCGTACTCGGTCGCGACCAGCCGGCGCCGGACGATGCGCAGACGCTCGGCGACGTGCGCTTCGTCACCGACGCGCGCCGCATTCTCGAGCTGCTGGCCGAACGCCACGGATTTCCGGCGCTGCACTGACGCGACGATTCCAACGACTCATTCGATCGACAGGAGCATTCGATGTCGTCAATCTCGGTGGCACGCCGCCGCCTGCTGCTCGCCGGCGCTGCGGCCGCGGCGGCGCCCCTGGCCGGGAGGTCCGCATTCGCGGCACCGGCCGTCAACACCGATCTCGCCGGCACGACGTTGCGCGTCGCGACCTACAAAGGTGGCTGGCGTGCGCTGCTGCAGGCGGCCGGGCTCGGCGATACGCCGTACCGGATCGACTGGCGCGAACTGAACAATGGCGTGCTGCATATCGAGGCGCTGAATGCAGACGCGCTCGATATCGGTTCGGGTAGCGAAATACCCGCGGTATTCGCCGCGCGCCAGAAAGCCAATGTGCGGTTCATTTCGCGAGTGCGCGAAGACCTGAACAACCAGGTCACGCTCGCGCGCAGGGACACGCCGATCCGCACCATCGCGGACCTGAAGGGCAAGCGCGTCGGTTACGTGCGCGCGACGACGTCGCACTATTTCCTGTATCGCCAGCTGACGGAGGCCGGCCTCGGTTTCGACGACATCCAGCCGATCAACCTGTCGCCGACCGATGGGCTGTCCGCATACGATCGCGGCGACATCGACGCGTGGGCGATCTACGGCTACAACGGCCAGCTCGCACGCAATCGCTACGGCGCGCGCGTGCTGAAGACGGGGAAGGGCTATCTGTCGGGCAATTTCCCCGTGTACGCGAATCCCCGCACGCTCGACGACGCGCGCCGCCGGGCGGCCACCGCCGATCTGCTGCTGCGGTTCCGGCACGCGTATGCATGGGCAAACGGGCATTTCCGCGACTACGCACTCGCGCAGAACCGCGAGACGCGCGTGCCGGTGGCCGATCTCGTCACGATGTTCGACCAGCGCAGCGAGGACTTTGCGCTACTGCCGGTGACACCCGACGTGGTCGCGCAGCATCAACAGGTCGCGGATGTGTTCGCGCGGATCGGCGTGCTTGACGGGCCGGCCAACGTCGCGCCGTTGTGGGATACGTCGTTCAATTCGGTGGTTGCGGCAGGGTAAGCCGGTGCCGCAGGACGATGCCCCCGTGAACGGGGCGATGCTTCAGGCTCGACGCGGACAGTGCCGAGCGATACGGCCTGGCGGGATCATGAGAACGTCGTCGCGACCATGATGCCGAATACCAGCCCGAGCGCGATTCCGCTGAGCCGGCCGTAAATCGATGCACGAACATTGTCGTCGAGCACGAAAGGCGAGCGCTTGTGCTTCCAGATCGTGCTGAATGCCACCGGGCGAGTGAGCAGCGCGATGCATGCGATCAGCACGGGCGTGGCGACGAGCATCGCGATGCGTTGCCCGTTCCAGTCGACACCGTGCATCGCCAGCGAAACCAGCGCGGCGAGCGGCACCTCGACGCACAGGCCGAGCAACGAGCCGCTGACGAATGAATCTCCCGGGGACTGGAACATGATCGGTCCTGGCGTGCGAATGAAATCGGCGCCCGGCTCGGGCGCCCGAAAGAAAATACCGTGGCCGTTGCCTGCGGCCGGTCGACCGTGCTCGGCATCAGCGAGGATGACGGCCGGATGTTAAGGCAAATTGCCGGCCGGTTGTCGGTCATTCAAGCTATTTAACAAATGTTCGGCCGAGTGGCGTGCTTTTATGCCACATCGGGACCCCGCGCCGTGGTAATAATCGAACATCGCGGGCAAACAGAAAATCACGCGGGGATAAATTGATCGGCGACCAAATCGGGCTCGACAGTGCATACAACGCCTACCTCCGGGAAAAATCCGCAAGCGCCGGACTCGCGCTGAGCCGCGCGCTCAGACTCTCGGGTCACGCGGAGGAAGCAATCCGCGTCGTGAAAGAGCTCGCGGAACGAGTCGAAGAACCATTCTTGCGCGCGCAGATCGGCATCGACATGAACTATCTCGGCCTCTTTGCGCAGGCCGAAACGCTGCTGACTCGGGCACTCACCGAGCTTCACCACGAACCGGACCTCAGGGTCCTGAGGGTTGAGCTCGCGATCTCGCAATACGCTCAAGGTCGCTTTCGTGAAGCCCATGCCCTGAGTCGACGGCTACGCGATGCATGGGGGCGGGCCGCCATCGTTTCGAATATCTATCCAGGCAATACCATCGAGTACGAGAAGGTCGTCGGCAAGTTGCTGCGATTCGACGAATCGGTCGCGGGCAAGCGTGTCCTCATCATTCAGGAAGGCGGACTGGGTGACGTGATCATGTTTTCCCGGTACTTGCACCTCTTGCGGGATGAAGGCGCGCTGGCTGTCGTCTTGCAGGCACCGGACACGCTGGCGCCGGTTTTTTCCGCCGTGGACTGGATCACGATCGTTGCGGACGCCCGCAGTGCCATTGACCAGAGTGATTGCATCATCTGTACCTTCGACCTCTTTGCCCGATATCAGACGACGCCATACTTCCCGGGCTACAGCGGTTCGTACGTGCAGGCGCCGGCCGGACGAGCATTGCCGCCCCGTATTGCCGACACTTTCAGGAATCGACGCCAGGGGGTTCGCGAGATCGGCCTGATCTGGCGCAGCAACACCGCGGTGCGCCACGAACCGTACCGATCCATTTCGCTGGAGCAACTTTCGCCATTGTTCAGCGCGCCGGGGAGCCGCTTCCACGCGCTGCAGTTCGGCCAGCTTACCGACAATGAACATGCAGTGCTCAATAAGCACGGCATTAGCGTCATTAGTGACGAGTTGAGCGATCTCGGCGACACCGCCGTCGTCTTCAATGCGCTGGATCTATTGATTACGGTGGATACCGGACCGGCCCACCTCGCTGGCGCACTCGGCCGGCCGGTATGGGTGTTGCTGTCGGCTGCCTGCGATGAGCGCTGGTACAACAGCCATCGTGATACGCCGTGGTACAGGTCCATGCAGTTGTATCGACAAGCCACATTGGGCGATTGGAGCAAACCGATATCGGAGATGGCAGATGCGTTGTCTGGCAACGATGCGATCTGGTAGGCGCGGTCGCTTTCGGCCGTATCGAGCGTGTAGACGCCATGCGCCGGTTCGTCGACGTTGCCAACCATTCGTAGTCCGGGACAAATCATCGACATGTCGGGACTGGCTGGTTAAGTGATTTTCGATCGGAGCACGAATGTCGTTTGAAGAGGAATTCAATAGCATTGCCGCACAGGCGCGCGAAGCAGAGGATGTCGGGCAGTTCGACCGGTCGGCGGATCTGTTCCGGGCCCTGTTTGAAAAGTATCCGAATAGCGATACGGTATTTCGCCCCTACGTGGATGCACTGCTGCGCTCGGGTCGCACCGGAGCGGCACTCGAAGCCTGCGATCGCGCCATCGCTGCGACGCCTGTATCGACCATTCCATGGCGGGAAAAGGCGCTGATCTGTTTCAATCACCTGAACGATCGCGCCGCCGCCATCGCCAGTTTGAAGGCGGGCGTGGACGCATTTCCATCGAATGCCGAGTTGCATCTGATGCTGGCCGACGCGAGTTTTCAGGTGCTCGACTTCGATGCCGCACGCCGGCATGGCGCGAAGGCCGCCGAATCCGGCGATCCGGGGATCGTATTGAGGGCGCGCCATCGATTCCTCGACGACCACGAAGGTGCCGTCCAGATCGCCCGCGCCATCCTGGAACAGTATCCGGCGGATCTCGGCACGCTGGTGCAGTGCGGAATCTCGCTCTACCTGTTGGGCCGCCTGGAGGAAAGCCTGGGCTATCTGTATCGGGCCGCCGAACAGGATCCGTACCGAGGCGATGTTCTTTTTCCGCTGGCGAATCTGCTCCTGTTGCTGGGCGACACGAGAGCAGGCTGGCGTCGCTACGAAATGCTCGCGGATCTCGCGCCGCTCGGCAGTGGCCCCGGTGTATTGACTGCTCATCACGATCGTTTGTGGCGCGGGCAGCCTCTCGAGGGCAAGCGCCTGCTGGTGATCAGCCATCTCGGCCTCGGCGATTGCCTGATGTACGCACGCTACGCTCGAACCCTGAAGGCAGCGGGCGCCCATGTCACGCTCTGCGTCAAACCGGAACTGATGCAGCTTCTGCACGGCCTCGACGGTGTCGACGAGCTGTTGAGCGCGTGGCCCGTCGAGACCTGGGGCACCTACGACTACTGGATATTCGAGAACTTGCTGCCTGCGCGGCTGGGCGCAATCGAAGGCGAGGTGCCGACCTATCGGGACGGCTATATCAAACTGAGGGACCCGGATGTCGCCAAGGCAAGGGCCGACCGTCGAAGCGCATCCGACCGGCTGCGGATCGGCTTGTGCTGGGACACGTCGCCGAATTACTTTGCGGGGCGTGCTCGCAGTCTTGCGCCGGAAGATCTCCAGCCGTTGGCCGAGATCGAGAACGTCGACTGGTTCGTGCTCCAGAAGCATCCGCTCGAGCCGGACTTCGCGGCTCGCAGCCGACTGTCGATCCTGAATCGATCTGATGAATGGAACGATCTTTACGATACGGCTGTATTTGCGGCATCGCTAGACCTGACCATCTCGATCTGCTCGGCGCCCGTGCATTTGGCCGGCGCGCTCGGGCTGCCGGCGTGGGTCATGCTCGGCGCGCCGGAGTGGCGCTGGGGCGCGCGCGGCGACACGGGGCCCTGGTACCCGGACATTCGTGTCTTTCGTCAGGCGACACCCGGCAACTGGCGAAGCGTCACCGAAGCCGTGCGCGACGCGCTGGAATCGCAGCGCGGTGCCTTGCGTGGAGCCGATTGACGGGCAATGCGTTCAATTGCGTTCGAGCGTCGCATTCGTCACGAGCGAATGCGTGCCAAGGCCGAAAATTTGATTCGCCGCGCTATCGCATGGCGACGAATCGGGCTCAATTGCTTCCCGATAATTGATTGCGCGCGCAAATCATGTAGCCGGACTGATGGAAAATCCGGGCTACCCGTTATCGCAGCGCGCGACGGACTCGTCGCGTTCGCCCGATGCGCCGCGCCGATCCGCGCTGCGCGAGTTCGTCAGACCGCAAAGATCCGGCGTTGGTAGTCGAGGATCAGCCGATCGATGTCCTGGTCGGCGCGCCGCGGCTGGCTTTTCGGCTCGAGCCAGAGCCACCGCATCATCCGGTAACGCGCCTCGACGCACATCAGCCAGGCATCCCAGTCCGACCAGTGGCGCAGCAACGGGATATTGCGAATGTCCCGCAACCCGTCGCGGATCTCGTACACGTGGAAGTGCCGGCTCGCGCGCTGGCTCAGTTCGTCGAATGCGCGTGCGGCTTGCTCCGGGTCGGACAGCAGAAAGTCGTGAATTTCGATGATCACGTGGCTGCCGGAGAGCTGTTCCAGCAGCGTATCGTCGAACAGGTCGAACTCCGCGCCCTCGATATCGCACAGGATGACCCGGTCAGCCGGGGCGCCACCGTGCTCCGAGAGTATCGCCGGCAGGTTGCGATCGGCCTTGCCGTAGACGGCGACGCGATCCGCCAGCCCCATCTCTGCGGCGCGGTGCTGGATGGCCTGGCGGCGCTGGTCGTCCATCTCGAAGCACAGGCTGCGGGCAAAGACGTTGTTCCGCACCAGGCCGATGCCGAAGATCCCGTCGGCAGCCCCGAGGTCGACCAGCACCTTTTCGCGCGAGCCGAGCGCTTCCAGAATCGCGCACACCGCGATTTCATAGGTGCCGAGCAGGTAGCCGCCGACCGCGACCTCCGCCCACTGACTGAAGCCGATGGGATAGCCGCGAAGGATGCCGTACTGGACGATCGAACCCGTTTGTTCACGCAGCAACTGCGACAGATAGTGCAGACGAAGATTCGCGGCCTGGATCGAGCTCTGGTTGAAGTATTGCGCGTGGTCCATCTATTTGTTCTCGCTGGGTGAGCAAACGCGTCGGAGAATGCGGCGACGGCGGGACGCCTTCCGCGGATGCGAGCGCGCGTCCTGCCTCGGACGAGAATATAACGCGTTGTCGGCACGCTGCCAGCACGGCGTGAACCCGAAGATGCCGGGATGCGGGCCGACGGGTCAGCGCAATGCCTTGATCACCTCATCGGCGGCCCTGATCCCGGACTCCAGCGCACCCTCGAAGTAGCCGATGCATTCGGTCGTGCTGGACGGAGGCGACGCCTCGGCGGCCCAGTTGACGCCGGACGCGTTACGCACGAGGCTGGCCCGCGCGGTGATGTTGCGCAACGTGTCGTGACCTTGGCGATAGCGGCCGGCGATTTCGAAGGCGGCGACGCGGTGAGGCATGACAGCAAATGAGGGAAGGGCGGCATTGCAGCCAGCGACCGAGCGCGACCTTGTGGGTGTCAATCCACCCAAGGAGCAATGTCTGCCGATCAACCGCCTGAAAATCGCAGACGGTTGATCGACACCGGCCCGTCGTTCGCCCGAGCGTCGCGTGACCTCGTTCGGATTACCTCCCTCCGGAGCGAAGTACTGCTACGCGATCACCAGGCGTTCGACGGGCTCACACACGCGCCGTCAGTTCACCCCGACCGCACTCCAGGCGCGTGCGACCGTTGCGCTTTCCGCCGAGTTCGCGCCATACAGGTCGTTCGCCGCCTGGATCGACGCACGTCGCGCGTTCGGGTAGCTCGAGTTGGCGTTCAGGTACACGGTCAGCGTCCGGTACCAGATCTTGCCGGCCTTTTCGCGACCCAGGCCGCTGAAGGTCGTGTCGCCGTTGCAGACCAGTTGCGTCCGCGACAGGCCGGTGTCGGTCAACGGTACCGCCGGGCCTTCCGACAACAGGTAGAAGAAGCGGTTGCCGACGCCCGACGTGAAGTGCGGATCGTGGCGCGGATTCGACCATGAGAAGCCGCCCGACGGATAACAACTGAACGACCGGCCGTCGAGATCCTGCTTGTACATCTTGCGCAGGCCGCCGCTCACCACACGTGCGCCGATCACGTAGTTGCCGGGATCGTTCGGGTTGTTCGCGTAGTACTTCACGAGCGTGCCGAAAATGTCGGACGTCGATTCGTTCAGGCCGCCGGCGTCACCCGAATAGTTCAGGTTGGCGGTGGCCTCGGTCACGCCGTGGCTCATCTCGTGCCCGGCGACATCGACTGAAACGACCGGTTTCGGCAGGCGGGTGCCCGGATCGCCGTCGCCATACACCATCACGTGCGACGATAGCCATGCCGCATTGGCGCCGGTCGTGCCGCTGCCGGTGTTGAATACCACGTGAGCGTAGCTCTTCACGCCGCGGCCGTCGTTGAAGATGCCGTTGCGGTTGTGCGTTGTCTTGTAGTAGTCCCAAGTCAATGCGAGACCATAGTCGATGTCTGCCGCGACGGTCTGCCGGTCGGTCGTCGTATTGTTGCCCCACACGTTCGTGCTGCTCGTGAAGATCGGCAGGTCGGTCGCTTGCTCGACATCGTCCGAGCTCAAGCCGCGACCATCATAGACCGAGCCGCTGCCGCGGCTCGGATCGAGCATGCGGTACGCGTTCGTGCCGGTCTGGTCCGTGGTGAGCGTCAGGTTGCCGTAGTACAGCGAGCGGCCGGTACCGGTCGCGGCGGCGGTCTTGATCAGGTCTTGCGCGTCGAGCACGGTGCCCGTGCGCGCGTCGACGTAGTACAGCACCGCATCGCCGTGCGCATCGGTCGCCTTGCCATATACGCGCACCGCGTAGGCCAGGACCGGTGCGGCATCGCGTGCGAATACGACGAGCCCCGCGTCATCGACGCGACGGACGTCCGAGTCGAAGCGCGCGGCCGCGATGCGTCTGGCCTTGACCGCGCCGACGTCGGGTGCGTTGCGTACCACCGAGCGGTTCCCGACCTTGCCGATCGTGGCGGCGAGATTGATCGGTGCGAGCTGGGTCAGGCTGGCTTGCTTCAACTGCCCCTTGCTCGAATGGACGACAACGTCGCCGCCGATCACGGGCAGGCCCGCGTAGAAGCGATCGAAGCGCACGTGCTCGGTGCCGTCGGGATCGACGATCACGTCGCGTACCTGGAACTGATCGCCATCCGTCGGTGCGTTCGCTTGCGGCCCCGCGAACTTCAACGTACGTGCAGTGCCGCCGATGGCGAGGCTGAAGGCGGACGGGTTCTGCTGGATCAGTTGCAGCGCTTTGTCGACCGCGGCCGACTGGTCGCCGGCCTGGGCAAAAGCACTGAGACTCGCGACGGTAATCGCGGTGATGGGCAGCAGTCGAGACAGTTTCTTCATGTAATTCCCCAGATTATGAGTGGGTTTGTTCGAGGAATGAATCAAGTGAAGACTTCGATGTAAGACATGTCGCGAACAGCAGAGGCATGCTAGAGGGTGGCTTTTATAATTACAAGATGTTTCTATTGATATTAAATTTTCATATCAGCCTCGTTAATCGAGTCGTGATTTGGTGAGAAATTTGAAATGATTCTGTCGGCCGTCTTGGAGGTAGGGGGACATTACGTCGAAAGCACGGGGGCAAGCGTTGCGCCGCTCCGGGCAAGGCAGCGTGTGATGCAGGGCGGGTGGGCCGATGGATGAGTGGAAGCAGAATCGAGGAGATGGATGAAGCTTTTTTATTAAATATTTGTGGTGATGGTTGCTATTTTTGGCACTCTCGAGCGGCATTGATAATGCCGTCGATATTTTCTCTTTTTGATGTCAATGCCAACAAATCCGCAGTGAACGCCTGACGGAGACAGTTGTGTTGCGTGTTACGAGATTTAGAATGTAAATCGATGCAATATCTTCCGGTCGCGTTGATTATCGCCTGACGGTCGGTAGTACCAGTCATGCGATCCACTGTCGACTCGGCGCGCTACGGCATCAGATGCTGCTAATGCATCTGATGCTGCTGGATCCCGGCTTCCATGAACTTGCGTCTAGCACCATATTTGACATAATGCTGATGATCACTTTTTTGATTGTAACGGCCATTTAGTAATGTCCGCTTTCCGACCCATCGTAAGCTGTCCGGCCGCTGGCAATCCAGCTCCGGAGGCTTCAATGGCTGCAACGGAACGGATTCGGGCCGACGCTGGCCTGCGAGAAGCCCTGGGAGTGCCACGGGATTCGGCTAGCCAAAGAGACGGCCATGTCGGGTCACCCATACGGGCGACCCGGCGGATCGACGAATTTCGCGCTCCCGGTCACTCGGGAACGACACCATCCTCGAACGGCTCCTCGTCGCCGGAACCTGCCTCGTCGGCGTTATCGCTCGTCTCTTCGGCGACGTCGGACGCCTCTTGCTGCACCTCGACGGCTTCCTCGACCTGGTCCTTCAATTGCTGGCTCACCTGGTCGCCCAGATTCTCGACGATGTCGGGAAGCGATTGCGTGACCTCGCCGAGGCTTTGGTTCGCTTCGCTCAGTTGACCGGCTTCGAGCTTCGAGCTCGCGTCGACCAGGTTGCCCTCGGCCTCCTCGATCTGCTCGTTGACCTCGATCTGCGCGAGATCCTTGAGCTGTGTGCTCGCGCTGTCAATCCCGCCGCCGATGTTGTCCCCGGCCACCTCGCTGTATGCTTCGGAGCCCGACGCACGCGCCGCACTCACGTCGTTCGCGAATGCGGCATCGTCCGCCGGCACCTGCACGTTGCCTTCGCCTGCGGCCCGGTCGGCTAGTTGCTGGTCCTGCTGCCGCGCGTCGTTGCCGATCGCGTCGCCGGCATCCTGCGCATCCTGCTGCTGTTGCTGGTTGGGCGCATCGCCGCGATTCTCGTTGGCCTGGTCGTCCTGGAGCTTGTTGTCCTTGCCGGTCAGCTTTTGCTTCAGGAAATCGAGCGCCATCCACACGCCCATCGCCTACAGGAAGTAGCCGAGCACCTTCTCGAACGTGAGGTTCGACCAGAACTTGTGCCAGCCCGACTCCGGCGCGAGCGGGATCGCGATTACCTTCTTGTTGAGCAGCGTGCCGGTCAGGATCGGCCACGCGGTGGTGTCGCTCTCCTTGCCCGTGAAGGTCCCCTTGAAGCCGAATGCCGCATTGAGCGCAACCGCACCGGCGGTATCGACGATCTGCCCATTGTCGAACGACAGCGTGCTCGTCGAGCTACTTGACCCGGTGAGCGTGATCGTCATGCCGCTCAGACGGTCGGCCGGATCAGCCGGCGACGGTGCCCCCGACTTCCTGGCGAACACGATCGTGCCTTCGGACGTCGCGCCGGTCTTGCCGTCTCCCGGCGCCGAATAGACATAGTAGGTCCGGCCCGGCTGGCCTTTGTCGTCCATGCCCCATAGATACGCATAGCCGCGCATCCAGGTGCTGACCGCGACGTAGCTCGGGAAGTCGAGCCCCTTGAACAGGTCGTACTGGTTGAAGAAGGCGGCAATTGCCTTCTCGCTGTCGGACACGGACGGCAACTTGAACGCGTCGGTCATCGCGCTCTGGAAGCCGGTCGCCATTTTCGACGTCGGCGACGTCATGATGTTCTGGCAGAAGCTGAGCGCCTTGGCCATGTTCGCGGCGGCAGCTTCGGTCACGGAGATCGGCGGGTAGCCCTGCGTGCTGAAATCGAGTGCTTCGCCGACCGACATGACCGGGAACAGTGAATCCGGCTGCGAAATCAGCAATTGGTAAATGAAGCATGGCTTGGTCTGCCCCTTCGAATCGGTGTAGGTGCCGTCGAGCGTGACCGTGCCGGCCGCGCCGTTGGCCAGCACCTTGCCGCCCGACGATAGCGCCAGCAACGTCAGCTCCTGCAGATAGCCCTGCTTCGACGAGTTCTGCGCGACGTTGGTCGACGAGTTGAACGCATTGAGCACGACGACGCTCTTGCCCGACTTGTTGGTGATCGAGCAGTTCTTGTTGATAGCCATCGTTTTTCTCCGTAGGTGAGTAGGAACAACACAGGTTGACGGTGATGACGTCGCTCGCGGCATGCACGCCGCGTCTGCATCTAGTACTCGACGCGGGTCGTGCTCGACCGAACGCCGCCTTCGAACCGGGTGGAGATGATCGTGCCGCCGATCGGTTGCCCGTCGGTCGCGAACTGCGCCGCGCGATAGTCGACGTCGGTCACGCGCACGACGGTCCGGCCGTCGGTAGCGAAACCCGTGACGAGCGAGCGCCATGGCGCCGCGCCCCCACTCGATAGCCATTCGTCGCGCACCTGCGCGAGGCTGCCATCGGCGCGGAATGCCCGCCGCGTCCGATCCGGCGCACGCGTGGGCTGCCAGGGCTCCGGCACAGGTTTCGCCGGCGCGGCTTCGCGCGGCGGCGGCACGGGGTCCCCCGGTTTCAGCACGCGTGTCGAGGTCAGCTTGCCGTTCGTGAAGCGAAACAGCGTCAGCACCTGCGTGTTGCTGCCCCCCGGCTGCAGCGTGACGAGCAGATGCCCGTCGAGAATCTTGCCGCGCGCATCGAACGCGACCCCGCTGTAGTTGGATTCGACACGTTGGCGCACCGTTGAGCCGTCTTCCGCGTAGTTGGTGGCGAGCAGACGGCCTGGCGTTCCGTGTGCGGTCAGGATCGAGCGCGCGGTGCTCGCGAGCGTCAGCGCAGGGCCGGCATGGCGGAAAATCGCCAGTTCGCCGCCCCTGAGCCGCGTGCCGACCAGCACGGCGTTCGCGAAATCGATCTCGAGGCGGCTCGCGATCGCGCCGTTCCCGCCGGATGCATCGTTGACGAGCGAGTAACGCGCAGGCCGTTCGTTCGCGTAGGTCATCTCGGCGACATGGCTTGGCGACCCGTCGGGCCCGGCGAGCGAGAATTGCGCGACACCTTCGGTCGGCCAGCCGGCGGGGTCGAGCGCCAGCGCGCGATAGATGCCTTGCACCGTGCGCCGCAGCGTGCCGTCGGCGGTGAGCAGTCGCGTCGCCGACGACACCGCGCGGCCTTGCGCATCGACGACGATGTCGGACGTCGAATGGGGCGCGCCGCCCGCGAGCGATGCCGCATAGCGGATCGTGCCGCCCGCATCCGACACGTCGGCGTAGCTGGCGTGGCCCATGGTCGCGACGCTCGCGCCGTCGGGCCCGTAATGCACCGCGCCGACCGATCGCGGCCGGTTGCGCGCCAGGCCTGTCACGTCCACCGCGACGGCCAGCGCCTGCTGCCCGAGTTCCTGAATCATGGTGCCTCCTGCGTGATCAGGGATTGCCCGACGGGCCCGGCGTTGCCGCCGCTGCCGCACGGCCGCTCGAGCACGTTGACGATCCGGTCCATCAGCGCGACGCCTTCGGCGCGCGTCGTCGCCCGCTTGTAGGAAAACCGCATGTCCAGGCTCACACGCGTCACGCCGGAATGATTGGCGACCGTGCCGTGGCCCAGATACCCGCCGTCGAAGATCAGCACTTGCCCGTATCGCACCGGGACCGATTCAAACTCGCCGCTGCCGTAGTCGCGCTCGAGCCACAACGTCGCGCCGTCGAACACGTCGGTGAACGGCATCCAGAAGTTGATCTGGTCGATCCGGCGCGTCACGCAGATGTCGTGATGAAACGAGCTGATGCTGGCTGTGCCGGACAGGTGGATGCGCAGCTTCGGATGGCTCGTGTACGAGATCCCGCGCCCTACCAGGGGCGCGAGCTTAGCGAGCATGAAGCCGTGGTAGAGCTTCCAGAAATCGGCATCGGCTGACTGACGCTCCATCATCGCGCTCACCATCAAATTGTCGCGCGGGCCGATCCGAGCACTGCGCCCGTTACGCCGCCGATGGTCGAGCAGGTACTCATGCAGCCGGTCGAGGCGCTGCACCTTGTACACGTCGCGGCTCAGCACGGCCGCGAATGGAAAGCGCGCCGTGTCGTAGTCGAACAGCACCCATGTGCGCCGCGGGCGCTGTCCGGCTTCGCGTACGAGTTCCGCGCGATCGACGTCGGCAATCGACGCATCCGTGCCCATGACGGTGCTCATGGGTGGTCCGCTCCATCCCGGTGCAGTCGCGCAAGCAGCTGGCGGACACGCGCGAGATTGGTCGATGCGCGCTCATAGCCGTGCCACAGGAACAGCCCGCCCTTGCGGCTCGCTGCGGCCATGATCGCGACAAGATGCGCCCACGCCCAGTCGGGCAGCCCGAGCCGCGGTGTCGCAGCGAGCACGGCGGCGTCGGCGTCGCTCATGACCGTCATCCCGCGCAGCGCGCTGCTCGCGCCGCTAGCGCCTTGCGCGGTGCCGTGCACGAGCGGACGCAATGTGACCGGGTCGAGCGTGAATGTCAGCGATCCGCTCGCCATCGCGGACGGCCCGTCACGCCATTGCATCGCTTCGCCGTCGAACGTCGCGGCCACGCGCCGCCCGCCGATCGAGAAGCCGCCGGCATCGACGCATGCAGAGGTCACTTCAGCCAGCGCCCCGTGCCGTAGCAGCAGTCGGTATTCGCCATGCAGGTACGCGGCGGGCAGGTCGTCGCAGATGCGGGCCGCGAACGGCACGCGGCGCACGCCGAGCGTGAAATGGTCGCGGCCGATCGACAGCGGTTCGTCGACAGGCGTGCCGTTGAGCGTCACGCTCATCCCGGTGGCCGTCGGCAGGATCGCGATCAGGTGCTCGCCGGCGTCGGGCGCGAGCCATCGATAGACTCCGGCGATCGCGCTTGCCGGGAGCCGCGAGCGCGCCAGGCACTCGTCCACGACGAGCTTGTGCGATGTATCGGGGTGGGCACCCGCCGGCCAGATCAGCCCGACCCAGCGCCGCTGGCCGCCGGGACGCAGATCGGGCTGCAAGTAGCCGGAGCAAGGATTTCCGGCATCGGCGGACCACGTGAGCACGCCCTTGTCGAAACGCGCGGCCTGCACGCGCACCCCATTCAGGTCGACGCGCGTGACACTGCCGTCCGGCCGGCCGAACACCGACAGCGACAATGCGTGCCCGGCGGCCAGATAGAAACCGCTCCATACCGCCAAGTCGCGACGCAGCAGTTGCTGGAAATCGGCGGTGAGCGCAGGCCAGTCGGCCGCGATGCCCCGTGCGTCGCTCCACGAGGCGGCCGCCGCCTGGACGTGGCCGGCCGGCGCGCGCTTGACCGTCGCGAGCAGCGTCGCGCTCGCCGACTTGCGGTCGAGCAGCAGGCTCAGCAGCCGGCGGTTTTCGGGCTCGCCGCCGGCACGCAGTCCCTTTGCGGCGAGCTGGATCGCTCCGGCATCGCGCCGGCTCAGCAGCTCGCGCTCGCGTGGCGACAGGCCCGGCCAGCCGGCGACGGCCGTGGCGGCATCGTCGCGATAGCGCTCGCGCAGGTGCGGATCGTCGCACAGCGCGAGCACGAACCGCGCGGCCGCGCTGTCGGGCTGCCACTGATAGCTCTGCGGCACGTCGAAGGTCGCGAAATCGGTGAACGCCCGGCGTTCGCGCGGACCATAGCGATCGATCACGCGCAACGCTTCGGCGCTCGTGCGCAGCGGCTGGCCCGGGTGCAGCAGCCCGAGTCGGTCGAGCATCGCCGCATCCGCGAGGGCCGCGTCCTTGGGCGGCAGGTAGAAGGTCGAGATGCCCGTCACCCAGTTCTGTACCGACGGATCCCTCAGCGAGGCGATCGTCTGACGGTCGATCAGCGGCTCGACGCCGGGATAGCGCGAGCCGACATAGTTCACGACCGGATGGTCGGCGCCGTACATCGCCTCGAGATAGTCGAGCAACACCGAGAAGTTGCTGTTCAGATACCCTTGGCGGCGATAGCCGAGCTCGCCGATCAGCCCGACCTGCCACAGCACGAGGTGCAATCCCGTATCCGGCCGGCGGCTGCGGATCAGCATGTCCGTCGCCTCATACATCTGCATGCCGGGCTGGCTGGGATCGACGCCGAGATCCGCGCAAAGCGTGTCGAGCGCGCTGACCGCCGCACGCATCTCCGCGCGATGCCCTTCACGCCTTGCAATTCGGACGGCACGGTGCGTCGCCAGCACGAAGATGCCCGGATGACCGTAAAAGATCGCGACGACCCGCTGCCCCTGTCGCACCGGATGCAGCATCGCCTCGGCCATCTGCATGTACGTGACGTAGCGTCGCTTGCTGTCGTCGTACAGCGTGTAGAGGTCATAGGCGTCGGGCCGCTCGCGCAGCAGCCAGACCTTCGTCGCCGGGTCCGCGACGCAGAAGAACACATGATCTGCCGCACGAATGCGCGCCTCGTCTGCACGCGTGAAACCGCTCGCCTCGATCCCGGAGCCGAGGATCTCGAGCGAACCGGGCCGGTCCGGCGGCGCAATCGCAGCCGGATCGTCGGTAATGGACGCCGCACGCGCCGCAATCTCGCGCGCGAGATGCCGCCAGCGGCGGCGATGCGTTTCCGCATCGGGATAGCGCTCGGGGTCCGGCTGCGGCCAGGCAGTGCTCATGATCGATCCTCGTAACGGACGGGCAATTAGCCCTTCAGGTAGACCATCGCAACGGACGCCCCCGTCTTCACGGGCAGCGGCCGGTTCTGGTACGTCGCTTTCGCGAGCGTCTGGAACGCCAGGTACGCGTTGGTGCCGGTGTTCTGCTTCATCTGTGCCACCAGTGCGTTCTGGGCGTCCTGCGGCCATCGCCAGTTCTGCGCTTCGGTATCCGCCAGGCTGTTCTTCGTCTGCAGGATGGTCGACAGCGTCACCTGTAGCGTGGTTGAATCGCCCTGCACTTCCTGCACGTATTGGCTGAAGGTGGTCCAGCGTGTGTCGACCGGGATCGGATCGTTCAGCATGTAGTTGACGAGCAGGCCCAGCCCGGACGTCTGGCGCGGCTGGAGATTCTGCATGTCGCGCTCGTCTGCCTGCCGCCATGCGTCGAGCAGCTTGCCGGCTGTCTGGAACGCGACGTAGATCGCGACGCCCTCTACGAGCGTCGGCAGCGCCTTGGTCATGATCCAGTTGCCGACCGCGCCGAGCACGCGCGATAGCGTCCCTGGCTGCACATCGACGTCGGTGTCGATATCCACGTCCACGTCCACGTCGATGTCGCTGTCGGTCACAACATCGATGTCGACGTCGATATCGACATCGACATCCACGTCGACCACGGCAATGAAATCGACGTCCACGTCGATGTCGACATCCACGTCCACATCCACGTCGATATCGATGTCCACATCCACGTCGATATCGACATCGATGTCGATGTCGACGTCCACGTTGATGGGATCGGCATCGTCCCCCACTGCGCTGTCCGGGGCCGCGCTGTCGCCGTTCGCGTTGAGCGCGCCGCGAATCTTGCCGGCGATCTCGCCGACGTTGGTCGCGAGCCATTGCAGCCCGCCGGGAATCGCGCCCAGCAGGTTGATCGCCGCATCCACGGCCATCGCGAGCTGGACGGTGAAGAACGCACCGTAGACGAGATCGTAGAGCACCGCGTACCAGGGCAGCGTCGGGTCCTGGTACGACTGCGCGATGAACTGCTGGCCGTTGTACGTGCCGACGAAAGCCCACGTGATCGTGTCCGGGTGCCCTTCCCACGCGAGGTCGCGTATGACAGCCGTGAGCAGCATGCCGTTTTTAGCGGTTGCCCCTTCACTGGATAGCCGTGAGGTCGCGAAATCGAGTGGAATCGGCGTGCCTCCGGTCGGCGTGTACACCGCCTTGCCGTCAGTGATCGTCAGTGTGCCGACGCAGGTTGTTGGCACGATGAAGCCCATCGAACTCGCTGCCGGCGGTTCGTAACAATAGTAGGTGCCGGGAAATGCATAGAGCTGATTCGTCGCCCAGTAGCCCAGCGCGGAATAGAGGCCAAACGTAAGCCCCGCTGCGCCGTTCTGCGAGAAATAGGTCGCCGCCGCATCCGGCAGGCTGGTCACCGGCGTGTTCTCAACCAGCGCGTTGAAGTTCAGTGCCGTCGGCGTGAACGGCTGGCTCACGATATTCCGGTAGAAGTTCCAGCCCGCCGTTGCGACATCCGCGTCGGACTGCGCGAGCGGAATCGTCTGCGACCCGGGCGTGAGTGCTTCCACGACGGCCACCTTGAGCGGAAATTCGTCCGTCTGACGCGTAATCACGACGCGCGCGATCGGCTCGTCGGTCGTGAAATGACCGGTGCCGTCGGCCGGGACGCTGCCGAGCAGCGTATAGGTCGGCACGTAGGCCGAGGGATCGGTCGACGGCGGATTGGTCGGGGTCGGCGACATCGTCGTGTAAACATTCACCGCCGCACCGTAAGTGCTGGTGACGTTGATCGGGTAAGTGGCCATGTTCATTGCACCCGTGCGCAACAGGGCGAATACGGCGATAGATCGGACGGCTGACAAATGCACGTATCCATGGCTTATCTCCTGTGGAAATTGATTCGCGTCCTGTCAGGACGCCCGCATCCTGCAGATTCCGCTTCGTCGGCAGCACCCCGATGCACGACATCGCCGGGCGAACAGGCGCGGCATCGCGGCCCGCATGGTCGTTGTCCCGAGCAAGGACGTGTGGCCGGTACCGATCAACTCAACAGCCGCTCGACTTCCTCGATGAGCGCATGACGACGCTGCGCGTCCTGTTCATAAGCCCGCTCGGCCGCCGCAATGTCCGCGCCGCAGTGCGGGCATTGGGCGTCGTGCTGATGCACGTAGCTGTTGCACGCACGGCACACGGCCAGCCTCGGCGGGATTCTTCCGACCGCCGGCGCACGCTTGCCCTTGTGTTTCCACGCCAGCTCGACGGTCTGCCCCGAACGGGAAATGCTCGACACCGGCGTGCCGTCCGCAATGCGTTCGGTAACCAGGTCGAAGCGGCCAACCGCGAAGGACGCAGGCGCCGCCTCCTCGATCTTCTCGATGCGTTCGCGGAGCCCCTGCTTCTTCAGTTCGAGCACCCGGTAATGGCAATACGGGTTATTGCCCGGCTTGCCGAGCAGCGAATGCGAGGTCCATGTACAGCCGCCGCGACACACGTCGGCGTAGTAGCACGTGCGGCAAAATCCCCACAGGTCGTCCACCGAGCGGAGCCGGCCGAAATGGATCGCGTCGCTCGTGCGCCAGATCTCTTCCAGCGACAGGTCACGAACGTTGCCGCCCGCGAACCCGACCGTCGCAAGCGACGGACAGCCCTTGACGGTGCCGTCCGCTTCCAGCGCAAGAACGGTCTGCCCAGCCGCGCATCCGGTCCAGTGCACCCGCTCGTCGCCAAAACCGCGCCACAGATACTCGTACGGCCCGAAGTAGCCGATGTTGTTGCCGACATTCATGAGTAATCCGCGATCGAGCCCGCGCTTGTAGAGGTCCGCCAGCAACGGCATCAATTCCTCGAGCTGGTACGGCTGCAGCAGCAGTTCGTCGTGATCGACCGCGTTGCCCATCGCGACCGTCAGCTGAATCTGCCAGTGCGTGGCCCCGAGCTCGATGATCGTATCCATCAGCGCGGGGAGGTCGCGCATCGTTTCCGAACCGATCTGCGTGTTCACGCTGACGGCAAGACCGTGCGCGCGGGCGCGCTTCAGCGTATCCACGGCCCGCTCGAACGAGCCCGGCACGTTGCGCACCTTGTCGTGCAGCGGCGCCAGGCCGTCCAGCGACACGCCCAGCCCGTTCAGGCCCGCGTCGACGGCCTGCGCGAGCCGGGCGGGCGTCAGGTTGCGGCCGCCCGTCTGCACCGCGCAGTACATCCCGTGTGAGCGGATGGCCTTGATGAGTTGCGCCCAGTCCTTGCGCAGGTAAGCCTCGCCTCCGATCATCGACACTTCGCGCGTGCCGAGCCTGGCCAGCGCGTCGATCACTTCGAGGCACTCGTCGGTCGACAGCTCGCTGGTGCGCCGGTGGCCCGCGCGCGATCCGCAGTGCAGGCACTTCAGGTCGCAGGCCAGCGTGATTTCCCACACGACGTGAACCGGGATAGATCGTTCGTAGTCCTCTTCGCTGAGGAAGCGAACCGGGCGCAATTGATTGTCTTCCATATCGATGTCCCTCGAGTATCGCCTGCCCCGCCACGGAAATTCGCTGGCCGCCGGGAAGGTGCCCGCCCGCGCACCGCGGCGGACACCTCCACTTTGCAAACGCTCAGCGTACGCCTTCCAACCGGGCAATCTCGGCGTTCAGGCCGGCGAGGGCTTCCTCGATGCGGCCCGCATCGGCGAGCTGCTGCTCGGCCTGGCGGGCCAGCGCCTTCATCCGGCCGAGATCGCCCGATTGCCGCGCCTGCTGCAGCCCGACGCCGTACAACGGCGTAACCGGATGCCGGGGCTCGAACGGTTGCAGCGCGCCGGTCACAGTCATGAGCGCGTGGTCCACTTCATGCCAGCGCGCGCCGTCGAAGAACCGGTAGCTGGCGACGCCCGACTGCCAGTCCGCCTCGACGATGCCCTGCAGCCGGAACGTTTCGGCCAGGCCGCTGGTCGGCCCGGATGGATTGCCCTCCACGCTGAGGGCGAGTTGCGTCTTGCCACCGGGGGTCAGCACGAGCGGGCTGAATTGTCCCCATACTTGCGCACGGAATTCGAGCGGCGGCCAGGTCGTCTGGGTGACGCGCGCCACGCCGCTGACCTTCTTGGCGGCCGAGTTGATCAATAGCGCGAGCGTGAGGACTGGTGCGCCTATCGCCGGCGTTGCGACACGGAAAGTCACGGGAAAAAGAGCGGCGGACATTGAATGGCTCCCGTAGCAATTAAGGATCGGGGCAACCGGACCGGCTTCAGTTCCCGGCTTCCAGACGCGCGATTTCGGTCTTCAGCGCCACGAGCGCCGCCGCGATTTCGTCACGGCTTTGCAACTGGTGCTTTGCCGCTGCCGCGACCGTCTTCATGTGCGCGAGATCGCCGGAGGCCGCCGCTTGCTGAATCGGGGCGCCGTACAACGGCCGCGGGCCGCCGTGCGGTTCGACGATCACCGGCCCCGGCTCGAGCGGCACGAATTCCCGATCGATCCTGGCAGGCACGTTCTCGACTTCGCGCCAGCTGCCGTTGGCGAAGAAGCTGTACGTCGCGATGCCGCTTTGCCAGTCGCTTTCCAGCACGAGATGCAGCCGGAACGTGACGATGGAATTCGAGTTCGGGCCGCCGTCGTTGCCTTGCAGCGTCACCAGGATGCGCGTGTTGACCGGCGGCATCAGCGCCAGATAGGTGAAGTTGCCCCAGACGTCGGCATGGAAGTCGACCGGCGGATTCGTGGCCTGTCCGATCGTTGCCGTGCCCACCACACTGCCTTCGGGCGTATCCACGAGCAATGCGAGCCTGAGCGACGGCGCACCGGGCATGCCGGTGCCGATGAGGTAGCCCGCCGGGAACAGCCCGGTACGTGTGTTCTCTGACATGTGGTTCTCCTCGGTGGTGAACGAAACGGCAAAGCGTGCGACGGCCGCTCAGGCCTGCTCGCGCCTCGCAATCTCCAGCTTGAGCTTGCCGACTGCGGCGGCAAGATCCCCCTGCTGCTTCAGAACCTCCTCGGCCTGGCTGAGCAAGGCCTTCATCTTCGCTACATCTCCGTCCGATATGGCCTGATGGATCGCTACGCCATAAGGCGGAATGACATGCCCGGTTTCCCTGTTCACAACGTTCTCCTTGAAAGGATGGTCGCACCGATTCGCGAAGTCTCCGCAGGCACAATCAAAGCAACACGTGTGCCAATTACCGCACGTCAGGCATCCGTCCGCGAGATCCACTGCGGCTCGCCGATCGAAGGACGAATTCGTCCGGTAGCTTCGAGCGCGATGGACGAATTCGTCCATGCGCGGCTACATGGGTCGGTTTCCGGGGATGCAACGGCACGCAAGTCCGGGGCTCGACGGGGCTCGACGGGACTCGACGGAAGGCGGTATGGAGGGACCGCCGCGAGCGCGGCAGCTGGAGAAGGTTGATCGGCGTACGACTCCGAAGTCGGAGGAACCGAACCGCCGTGCTGGACCTTCGGGAAATCGCGTTGATGCGATCGCTACAGCATCCCACGCGCGTGGTTCGGGCCCGCGAGCGCAACCGCAGGCACGTGCAGCGGTCGCTCGTGCGCTTCGACGTCGGGCGTCGTCCGTGCGGGCTGTCGCAACAGTTCCGCCAGATACGTCGTCGCGGCAAGGCGCGCGGGCACCGAGCCGAGCGCCAGAGCCGTCGAGATCGCGATGCGCAGCCCCTGCTCCGCCGCGCCGGTGTCGCCGAGCATCCATTGTGCACGTGCCTTGACGATCAGCAACTCGCCGAGATAAGCACGCTCCTGCCTGCGGATCACCTCGTCAATCGCCTCTGAAACGAGCGCTTCGCATTGCCGAGCACGCCCAGTGCTCAACAGGAGCTCGCCATGCTTCCAGGCCTTGATCGAATGGAACAGCGCGCCGCCATGCTTCGCGATGTCGTTGTCGTAGCCATCCAGCAGCATCGCCTCGGCTTCGCCATCCTTGCCGACCATGCTCAGATAGCAGGCCCTGAATATTCGGGCCGCCCCGCTGCAACAAGCCGGACGGCCCGCTAACGATACGGCGTCGAGCGCGGTCGTCAGATCCCCGAGCCGATCTGTGTCGCAGAACAGCATCGCGAGCCACGCAGCACCTTGCAGATCAACCGCGCGACTCGGCGAATGCGGATGTTCTTCGTCCGATCGCGCGATCAACCCGTCCATCGCACGGCGCGCGTCGTCGACCGACCCGGTCTGGTATGCGGCGAGCCCCTCGAGCGTCAATGCCAGTCCTGCGACATCGACGCCCTGGACCCCGAGCCTGCGGTCAGCGCGGCCGATGCCGCGCAACCCGCCGCGGGACAGCGACGCGAGCGCTTCCTCGCTGTCGCCGAGCCAGAAAAGCGTATTGGCCAGCGCGACGTGGGCCTCGTCGAGCGCGGCCCGTTCCCCCATCGCGTGCGCACGCTGAATGAGTTCCTGGGCCGTGGCGCGCGCCTTGCTGAGCTGCAATGTCACCAATTGCGTCGTCCAGACGCCGAACTGAACCGCCGCGAGTTCAAACGCATCGCATACGCCGTCGCCGATCGACAACGCGGCCTTGTAACACTCCATTGCCTCGGAACACTGCCAGCCATTGACGCCGCGCAGGCTGACGGCAAGCAGGCGATACGCGCCGAACAACAGCCGGCAGCCATCTTCGGTCTGGCTGGCCTTGTGCAGCAGATCGACGCAACGACGCAGCAGCGCAACGGCTTCGCGAAGCTGGCCTGAGCCGATCAGCGCCTCCGCACACTCCAGGCACTGCCTCGCTTCCCCATGTTGCACTTCGCGTGCTTTGAGCCGGCGCTCGATGACCTTGCGGCTTACACCGAGCATCGCGGCCGCGGCGCTCTTGTTGTTCGACGTCCTCTCCAGCGCGCGATCGATCAGCAACTGTTCGGCCGCGGCCAGCTTGTCGTCGCCGCCGAGCTCCAGCAGGCGATCCGCGAGATGGGCGCGCGCGTCGTCGTCGTGCGCGTCCGTCGCGAGAAACGGCGCCAAGGTCTCGGCATCGATCCGGGGATGCTGCGCAAACACGCTGAGCTGACTCACGAGGTTGCGCAACTGGCGAACATTGCCTGGCCATGGTTGTTCGCACAGGCGCTTGATTGCCGCCGGCGTGAACGCGAGCGCCCGCGCTTGCCGGGCCGCAAAATGGGCTGCAAGGAGCGGGATGTCTTCGCTTCGCTGGGCGAGCCCCGGCACGTTGAGGATGAATACCGCGAGCCGATAGAAAAGGTCCTCGCGGAACCGTCCGGCGCGCGCGTCTTCCAGCAGGTTTCGATGCGTCGCCGCGACGACGCGCCCGTCAAACCGCAGGCTTGCCGATGCCCCGATCGGCCGGAATGTGCGCGTTTCGAGCACACGGAGCAGTTTGGGCTGCAGCGCAAGCGGAAGCTCGCCGATCTCGTCGAGAAAGAGCGTTCCCGAACCTACCTGCTCGAACAGGCCGCGGTGGTGTTCGACGGCGCCCGTGAAGGCGCCTCGCACGTGCCCGAAGAACTCCGCTTCGATCAGGTCGTGGGGGATGGCGCCGCAGTTTACGTCGATGAATGGCATGTCGCGACGCGGCCCGTTCGCGTGAAGACGCCGCGCGACGAGTTCCTTGCCGGAACCCGTTGGCCCGACGATGAGAAGTGTGTGCCCGGTCGGCGCGACGCGGTCGATCATGGCGACCAATTGGCGGAGCGCAGGCGATACGCCGATCAGCGCATGCGCTTCAGATGCGTCCTGGTCGCGCGCGCCCACGTCCGGGCCGGAGGCGGCCCCGTTCCGTATCGAACTCATCGCGCGATACGCGGAAATCGCCAGGCACGCAGGTGATTGACGACGCCGGTCTGGCGGGCCCTGGTGCCCGGGCACGCCGTCGCGTCAAAAGCGGGCAATCTGCCCGCGCTGCGGATTTCTGTCCCCGGTTCTGACATGCTCTTTCCTATTCGGTCGAATTCGAGAGCGATTTTTTCGATATTTTATCGACAAAGCCCAACCGAAGCATTTTTTGAATCAATCAGCGGCGGTTTTTCGTTCCCGATCGCTGATGCATGAATCGTCACGGCTGGAATGTCGACTGAGTTTTAAAGCAGTGTAGCGTCAATTCGTAAGACAGGAATTAAAATAAATGGGGAGCGAATGTCTTTTTAAGAGCACACCGGTTACGGGTCTATTGTGTTTTTTGCAAGGTGCCGCAGGCTGCCCGGCGTAGTCGTCAGGGACGCGACTGGCGCCGGTGAATCGCAGGCGCCGGGTGTGTCGTCCGTGACAGCGGTTTGATTTAACGAATCTCTGTTACGAACACATGGTTCCGATACGGATTTTCTTTTGCGATGTAGTTTTAGTACCCTTGCAATTAGCTTGGACACAACATGCCGAATTTCCCTACTTTTGAACCGGACAATTTCTCGGATCAGTGTTACTCACCGCCGCCACCGCGTTCTCGACACCATCGCCGTTGCGCCCGGTGATCTCATCCAGCGCCCGGTTATTGGTATACGGCCCGAACACACCTATCGACAGCATCACGATCAGCATGCTGCCGCCGATCAGCACGAACACCGCGGACACCCCGGCGCGATCGAGCAGCAGCGCGACGATGAAACTGCTCGCGATGCCCGTCAGTCGGCCGATCGAATGCACGAAGCCGAGCGCGCGCCCGCGGATCTCGGTCGGAAACACTTCCGACTGGTACGCCGTGCCGTTGCTCGCGAGCACCGTGTTGGACAGCGTGACGAGCAGGCCGAACGCGATCACGAACGGAGCCTGTGCCGACATCGCGAACGCAGTGCCGAACAGCGCGACGCCGAACGCCGACGCGACGATCAGCCACTTGCGCTCGATCCGGTCGGCGAGCAGGCCGGCGACGAACGGCGACACCGGATACGCAAACGCGATCACGAATGCATACCAGAGGCTCTTCGTGACGGTCGCGCCCTGTGCGGCGAGCAGCGTCGGCAGCCACTGGCTGAAGCCAAAGAAGCCGATGCTCAGGAATGCATTGAACACGATCAGCATCGCCGTGCGGCCGCGATGCCGCGCATCCCACATCGACGGCGCGCGCCGCGCGGCCGGCATGGCGACGGCCGGCATCCGGACCGCGGGCAGCGGTCGGCCGGATTCCCGCTCGACCGCCTGCTCGAGCCGCCGCAACACGGCTTCGGCATCGGCCTCGCGGCCCATGCCGGCAAGCCAGCGCGGCGACTCCGGCAGCCGCGACTGCAGCCACCAGACGACGACTGCGCCGCTGCCGCCGAGCAGCACGACCCAGCGCCACCCGGACATCCCGAGCGGATCGCGCGGCACCCATAGCCACGACACCAGCGCGAGCACCGGCATCGCGAGATAGCCGATCGCGAAGCACAGCGCGAACGCACGGCCGCGCACCGCTTTCGGCACCAGCTCGGTCAGGAACGCGCCGATCGTGATCAGTTCCGCGCCGATGCCGCAGCCCGCGATGAAGCGACACACGAGAATCCCGAGCGCATGGGTCTGCACGCACATCGCAAGGCTCGCCGCCGTGTAGAGCAGCAGCGCGCCGGTGAACAGTGCGCGCCGTCCGAAGCGATCCGCGAGGCGCGACACGAACATCTCGCCGACAAACAGCCCGGCGAACGTCGCCGCGCCGAGCGCGCCCTGGTCGGACATGCCGAGCACGCCGTGCGAGCCAGCGTGAAAGATGCCGTCGCGGATCAGCCCCGGCGGCAGGTAGGTCATCTGGAACAGGTCGTAGACCTCGAAAAAACCGCCGACGCTCAGGAACAGCACGAGCGTCCAGATGCTGGCCGTCGCGGGCAGGCGGTCGATGCGCGCGGCGATCGACGCCGCATGGGAATGGGACATGGCGATTCCTCGATGATCCGCCCGCGCGGTCTGCGCGAAGCGGCGGACAGGCGCCGGCGCGGGAGCGCGCGGCGCCGGCGTTCAAACGGTGGCGACCGGATTGACGGGCGATCCGACGAGCCCGCGCAGATGCAGCGGCGGCGCGGTCAGCAAAAAGCGGTTGCGCCGGTGCGCGCGCAGCCAGTCGGCGAGCGGCGTCAGGTGCCACAACTCGCCGAGATGAATGCCGAGCTTGAACAGGCACAGCTCGTGCAGCGGCATCAGCGCGCCGAGCCGCTCGCGCGCCGGCGCATGGCGCGGGCGCTCCTCGATCGCGTGGTTGTCCGCCGCGAGCGCGGCGAGGCCCGACGCGTCGATCCATTCGAGCAGGCGAGGATCGTTGCCGTCGAGCATGCAGCACACGTCCGGTGCGCCGGGCTCGCCGCGCGCGTCGGCGTCGAGCAGGCGATCGGCGAAGCCGGTATGCACGCATACGATGTCGCCGCGCTCGACGACCACATCGTCCTCGCGCAGTACCGCCATCCATTCCGCGTAGCCGATCTTGCGCCGCTCGTCGCCGAAGTGGCGGCGCAGGTCGACCAGCACGCCGCGCCCCTGCACGCCGGTTTGCGCCATCACCTCGATGCCGAGCGCGCGTGCACCGCCGCGCGGCGCCCCCGCTTCGGGCACCTGGATGTGCTCGTCCATCCGGTAGCCGTTGTAGAACACGCGGGCGCGCTCGCCGTCGCCCGCCGGATCGAACAGCGAGCCGACGTGCGACAGCGCATCCCATTGCGTCGAGAACTGCGAGTGCATGCAGAACGAATCGTCGCAAACCACGTCGGTTGCGTTCGCAACCTGCTCGTCCGCGCGATAACCGAAATACGGTTTGTCGCCAAGCAGCGCCGGCATGATCGCCGGCGGCCGGCGCCGCGCGTTCAGCCCGCCGCCGCGCGGCACGTCGAGCGGCAGGCTCAGCGAGAATACGCGGCCGTCGCGCACCTCCGCGACGCCGCGCAACACCGCGTCGGCCGTCAGCCAGTTCAAGCGCCCTTTCTGATCGTCGGGGCCGAAATCCCCCCAGTTCGAGCCGGGCGGGCGATGGGTCCAGCGTGGCTTCATGGTGTCTCCTCCATGCAATGTCCAGGGTGCGGCGGCCGTCGTTCGCGGCCGCTTCGCACGGCGCGCCTAGCGCGTGCGGATCACGCCCAGCCCGGCGAGCCGCTCATACTCGCGTTCGCCGAGCAGCGGCAGCAGGATCTCGCGATTGTTCTCGCCGAGCGCGGGCGCCGGCCGGCGGAACGCGCCGGGCGTGGCCGACAGGCGCGGCGTGATGTTGTGCATCGGCAGGCTGCCGACATCGTCGTCCGGCAACTCGACGAGCGCCTCGCGCTCGATCACGTAGTGATCCTCGACGATCTGCGCGATGTCCTGGATCGGCCCGACCGTCACGCCCGCTTCCTCGAAGAAGGCGAGATTGGCGTCGAGATCGCGCGCGGCGATAAATTCGCCGACGATCGCATCGAGCGCCTCCGCGTGCCGCACGCGCTGCACGTTGGTCGCGTAGCGCGGATCGTCGATCAGGTCCGCTCGGCCGATCGCGCGAAACAGCCGCTCGGCCATCGCCTGCGTCGAGCTCGACAGGCACAGCCACTTGCCGTCGCGCGTGCGATACGCGTTGCGCGGCGCGGTGTTCGACGAGCGGCTGCCGGTGCGTGCCTTGATCTCGCCGGTCATCACGTAGTTCGCGGCGGCCGGCCCGAGGATCGACAGCAGCGGCTCGAACAGCGACACGTCGATCACTTGCCCCGCCGCGCCGTGCGCGTCGCGCGCATGCAGCGCGACCAGCACGGCGATCGCGCCGGACAGCCCGGCCGTCATGTCGCCGAGGAACATCGGCGGCAGCACCGGCTCGCGATCGGCGAAGCCGTTGATCGCGGCGAACCCCGCGTACCCCTCCGCGAGCGTGCCGAAGCCCGGCTTGTGACGGTACGGCCCCGTCTGCCCCCACCCGGAGATCCGCGCGATCACCAGCTCGGGACGGATCGCGAGCAGGTCGTCCGGGCCGAGCCCCATCTTCTCGGCGACGCCGGGCTTGAAGCTCTCGACGAACACGTCCGCGTCGCGCACCAGCCGGCGGACGATGTCGATCCCCTCGGGCGCGCGCAGGTCGACGCACACGCTGCGCTTGTTGCGTCCGTACACCTTCCAGTTCGTGCTGATCCCGCCCGCGCCGACCGCGCGCAGCGTATCGCCGCGCTCGCTCTCGACCTTCACGACGTCCGCGCCGAAATCGGCGAGCTGCACGCTCAGCATGTTGCCCGCCATCAGGCGCGACAGATCGACGACGCGCACGCCCGCGAGCGGCCCCTGCGCACCGGCGTCGAACGATTTCGGATGGATCGGGCCGGTGGACGCGCGACGGCGCGCGCCGGCCGCGTGAGCGGCCTGCGGGTCGGGAACGAACATGCTTGTCTCCTGGTTGGTGTGTGTCGTTCGATGCGGACTTCTAAGTGCGCGCGCTCGGCCGCGCGCCGGTACTATTCGAGCAGCACGCCGAGCTGGTCGGCTGCGCGGAACGCCGCGCCCGCGGCGGGCAGATCGCCGCCCAGCGCATGCGTCAGCTCGGCGGCGGCCGCCTGCACGCGCGGCAGGTAGTCGGCCAGCACCTTCTTGTTGAAGCGATAGCGCGGCACGCCGAGCGAGATCGCACCGCTCAGCACGCGGCCGACGCCGAACGCCGGGCACGCGATCGCCGCGCTTTCCGGGTCGCGCTCGGCGATCGACACCGCGTAACCTTGCTCGGCCGTCTTCTCGTAGTCGCCGCCGCGCGTGCCGCTGAACGCGAGCAGCACGCGCCCGGCCGCGCCGACGTCGAGCGGAAAGCGGTCGCCCTCGCGCAGATGCGTGCGCACCGAGCGCTGCGCCTGGATGCGGAACAGGCACACGCGCTGATCCCCTTCGCGCACATAGAACGCGGCCGTCTCGCCGGTTTGCACCGACAGCGTCGACAGGATCGGCATCACGTACTCGCGCAGCTGGAACGACTCGCGATACATCATCCCGAGCTGGAACACGGCGGGCCCCAGCACGTAGCGCCCGTCCGGCAGGCGCTTGATGAAGCGGAACTGCTCGAGCGACTCGAACATCCGCAACAGCGTGCTCATGTTGAGCCCCGTCTCCTCGCTGACCTGCGCGAGCATCAGTCCGCCGGGCGCGTTGCCGAACGCCAGCAGCGCGGTCAGTGCGCGGTTGACCGCCGCCACGCCGCCCTCTGCGGGATTGCTTGTCTCCACCTTGTTCATGTCCACCTCGTGCGATGCCGCCGGAGTCGCGCCGCATCACGGCGGCCGACATCCGGACAAAAATGAAAGTCACTTTCATTATACGCCGATCATCGATGACATCAACATGAATCATCGCAGCTTCGCTCGCTCATCTTCCCGCGATCTCCTAAGAAACTAGGCGTTAACGATAATCTTGACGAATGCCATCATCCATCACAAAAATGAAAGTGACTTTTATTTTTAGAGAACACTGATGAATTCGTTGCCTCAACCCGTCTGGCGCTCGTTGCTGTACGTCCCCGCCCACGTCCCCCGTTTCGTCGCTTCGGCCGCGGCGAGCGACGCCGATGTGCTGATCCTCGATCTCGAGGACAGCGTCCCGCCTGCGTGCAAGGAAGCCGCCCGCGACGGGCTGGCCGATGCCGTGCCGGCGCTGCGCGCGTCGGGTCGCGACGTGCTGGTGCGCGCCAACGGTCCGCTCGACCTGCTGGTGCACGACCTGCGCGCGGCCGTCCGGGCCGGCGTGGACGGCGTCGTGCTGCCGAAGGTGCGCGGCGGCTCGCACGTCGAGGCGATCGACGAACTGCTGGCCTCGCTCGAAGCGGAAAGCGGCGCGCCGCCGGACCGCACGCGGATCGTCGCGATCGTCGAAACACCGCGCGCGTTCCAGGCGATGGACCGGATCGCGCGGGCGTCGCCGCGCGTCGTCGCGATGATGCTGGGCGGCGGCGACTTCGCGCTGAATTGCGAAAGCGGCGCGAGCGCCGACGTGCTGCGCGTGCCGAAGCAACTGCTGATCATCGCCGCGCGCGCGGCCGGCATTCTGCCGCTCGGCCTCATCGGCGGCCTCGACGAGCTGCACGATCTCGACGCGTTCGAGCGCATCGCGTGTGCGTCCGCGGAACTCGGCTATGCGGGCGCGACCTGCATTCATCCGCTGCAGGTCGGCGCGCTCAACCGCGCATTCCGCCCCGACGACGCCGCGGTGCGCGACGCGAACGCGGTGCTGGCCGCCTACGACGACGCGTGCGCGAACGGGCGCGGCGCGCTGCGCGTCGACGGCAGGATGGTCGACGCGCCGGGCGTCGCCCGCGCGAAGCGCGTGCTCGCGCGTCACGCGGCCGTGCAGGCGCGTGCCGACGGCACGCCCCGCTGATGCGCGCGCCCTGCATCGCCGTGCTTCATCGCTGCGCAGGCGCACGTCGCGCGGTGCGCGCGTGCATCTCGCCGCGACGCAGCCGGTTCGCCGCGCGGCCCGGATAGCGTCGCCCCGCAGCACCCGCCGCGCCGCTCGACCGGCGCGGCGCCTCAATCAAACAAATAGAAACCCTGGAAGGAGACAAGCCATGGGCAAGCGAATGTCCGCCTTGTGCGGACTGGGCCTCGTATCGGCCGGCGCCTGCGCGCAGAGCACGATCACGCTGTATGGCGTGGCCGACATCTATACGGAATTCCTCACCCACCAGGCCGCGCCCGGCGACAAGTCGTCGGCATCGCTCGTGCGGATGGCGTCGGGCGGCAAAAGCGGCTCGCGCTGGGGCCTGAAAGGCGTCGAGGATCTCGGCGGCGGCTGGCAGGCCGCGTTCCGGCTCGAAAGCGGCATCAACCTGAACAACGGTACCGGGACCGGCGCGGGCGGCTTCGACCGCTCCGCGTGGGTGGGGCTGCAGCATGAGCGCTGGGGCGCGCTGCGGCTCGGCCACCAGTATTCGACGCTGTTCGACGTCATGGAGCGCTATTCGCCGACGGGCGCGTACTCGACGCTGTACGAGCCGGCCGGCGCGATCGTCGGCGTCAACTTCCGCGAAAACAACGTCGCCAAGTACCTGGCGAAGATCGGCTCGCTGACACTCGAAACGCACTATTCGTTCGGCGGCACGCCCGGCGCGTTCCAGTCGAACGCCGCCTACGGCGCCGGCTTCGACTATACCGGCGGCGCCCTCTCGTTCGCCGCCGCGTTCGACAACGTCAACACGCCGCAGCCGGGCGGCTTCGCGCATTTCCGCCGCTACGCCGCCGCCGCGATCGTGTCCGTCGACCGCGCGCAGCTGCTGGCCGGCGTCACGCATGGCCGCAGCGGCGTCGACGCGCCGTCGGTCGTGACGCACTACACGTTCTGGTGGGCCGGCGTGCGCTACGCGGTCACCCCTTACCTGCAGGCGATCGGCGCGTTCTATTACGAGGACATCCGCACGCAGAATCCGCCGAACGCGCGGACGCCTGCGCCGCACCCGGCCAACCCGCAGCAGGTCACGCTGCAGTTGAACTACTTTCTGTCGAAGGCCGTCACGCTGTACCTGGCGGGCGGCTACGCGCGTCGCGCCGCGCTCGATTTCGACAACTACAACTACAACTTCCTCCACTACACGCTGGCTGCCGACCGCGCCGGCAGCGCGGGCGCGGCACTCGGCCTGCGCAAGCTGTTCTGAGCCCGCCTCTCCCGCACTTTCAGGAACTTTCGGAGTCCTCAAACCATGAACCGCCGCCACTTCCTTTCCACGCTGACGGGCGCCGCGCTCGCGCTGCCGCTCGCCCGTGTCCGCGCCGGCGCACTGCCGGCGGCCGCCGACCGTCCCGATCTCGCGCAACAGCTCGCCGACTACGCGGCCGGGCTGCAGTATCGCGACCTCGACGCCGCGACGATCGAGACGATCAAGGCACACCTGATCGACGCGCTCGGGTGCGCGATCGCCGCGCACGACGAACGCCCGGTGCGGATCGCGCGCGACGCGGCGCTCGCGGCGCCGGCCGGCGTATCGACGATCGTCGGCACGAACCAGCGCACGAGCGCCGATCTCGCCGCGTTCGCGACCGGCGCCGCGCTGCGCTACTACGATTTCAACGACGCTTACGCCGGCAAGGAGACCGGTCATCCGAGCGACAACATGTCCGCGTGCCTCGCCGTCGCCGAAGCGCAGCATGCGAACGGCCGCGACCTGATCCTGTCGATCGCGATCGCGTACGAGATCGCGTGCCGGCTGATGGATGCCGCCGCGATCAGCCCGCGCGGCTGGGACCACACGTGCTACAGCCTGCCCGCCGTCGCGCTCGCCGCCGGCACGCTGATGCGCATGCCGGCGCCGCAACTGGTCCAGGCGGTGAACCTGTCGATCAACGGCCATCTCGCGCTGAACCAGACGCGCGTGCAGCAGTTGTCGAACTGGAAGGCGCTCGCCGATGCGGACGCGGCGCGCAACGCGGTGTTCTCGACGCAGCTCGCCCGCGCCGGGCTGACCGGCCCCGCGCCGATCTTCGAAGGCATGGCGGGGTTCTTTCCGCAGGTGTCCGGGCCGTTCGCCGTCGACACGCGCGAATTCGGCGGGCGCGGCGGCGCGTTCCGGATCGGCAAGTGCTTCGTGAAGCTCTATCCCGCGCAAGGGCTCACGCAAACCGCGATCCCGGCCGCGCTCGACGTCGCCGCGCAGGTTGGCGACCTGCGCCGCATCCGGCGCATCGAGATCCACACGACCGCGGTCGGCTATGTGACGGCCGGCCGCGACCGCGAAAAATGGGCGCCGTCGACCCACGAAACCGCCGATCACAGCCTGCCGTACATCGTCGCGCGTGCCATGCTCGACGGCGACATCACGACCGAGAGCTACCGGCACGATGCACTGCACGATCCGGCGCTGCGCGCGTTGATCGAGCGGATCACGGTGCACGAGGACCCGGCGCTGACCGCCCGGTATCCTGCGCAGGCGCCGAACCGGGTGACGGCCGTGTGCGAAGACGGCACGACCTGCGCGAAGCAGGTGGACGACCTGCCCGGCTCGCCGACGCGGCCGATGCAGCGCGACGACTACGACACGAAGTTCGCGAAGAACTGCCGGCGGCACTGGAGCCCGACGCAGACCCGCGCGGCGCTCGATTACCTGTGGCGGCTCGACGAGCAGCCCGACGTCGCGACGCTGCCGCCGTTGCTCATCGTCGGCCGACCCGCGTGAGCAGGCCCTAGGCCTCCGCCGCGACGCCCGGCCGCTCGAGCGCGTCCGCGACCTCGACGATGCGCCCGCGCAGCCACGCGTGCGCGTTGCTGCCGTCGTAGCGGCGGTGCCAGTAGAGCGACCACGCGACGGGCTCCATCGCGAGCGGCAGCTCGCGGATCACGAGCCGCGCATCGTCGAGGCTCACCGCATGCCGCTCCGACATGATCACCGCGTACGGCAGCGCGTCCAGCATGTTCGGCACGACGAGCCAGTGCGGCACGTTGAGCGCGATGTGCCGCGTGCAGTTCATGTTCGCGAGCAGGTTGTCGACCAGGCTGTGGTCGACCGGGTTGATCGTCACGTTGAGGAAGTCGAGCGCGAGGAATCGTTCGAGCGTCAGCGGCTTGCCGGCATCCGGATGACTGCGGCTCATCACGCAGACCATCCGGTCATGAAACACGATTTGCGACGACAGCGTGCCCGAATGTTCGAGGCCCGCGCTGACCGCCAGGTCGAGCAGCCCCGATTCGAGCGCGTCGGCGGTCTTGGCGGCGCTCATGTGCACGACGTCCATGCCGATATTCGGGCTGGTCAATCGCATGCAGCGCAACAGGGCCGGCAGTAACAGCAATTCGGTGAGATCCGACATGCGCACCGTAAAATGGCGCTCGGACGTAAAAGGATTGAATTGATAATCCGATTCAAATAATTCCTCGATTTGTTGCATGATTTGTCGAATCGGCATGGCCAGCGCCTGCGCACGCGGCGTCAATTCCATGCCGACCGCGGTGCGCGCCAGGATCTCGTCCTTGAACAGGAACCGCAGCCGCGCCAGCGCGTTGCTGACGGCCGGCTGCGTGAGGCCGACCTTCTGGCCGGCCCGTGTGACCTGTTTCTCCGTCAATAGCGCATCGAGTATGACCAGCAGGTTCAGATCGATCGAACGTAAATTCATGTTTGCGACCATCCACTAAACAGGTTAATCACCGCCTCCGGTTGCGATATTCCGCAACGGGAGCAATCCCCTGATATTTAGTGCAATGCACAAGAATAGTCCAATCTTGACTTGCCAATATTTTTAGGTGTCGGACGACATTGGTTAAGTTTTTAACTTAATTGAAACGTTTGGCGCCGATTCTTCCGGATACCGTGCCAATCGACGGCTGAATTCCCGATTGCCGCAACCCGGTCGCGTTGCAAAAAAAGTGCGGGCGGCCGCCCCCACAGCAGCCGCCCGCAGGCTCAAACGGTCGCGACAGGATTCACCGGCGCGCCGACCAGGCCGCGGATATGCAACGGCGGCGCGGTCAGCAGAAACCGGTTCCGGCAGTGCGCATGCAGCCAGTTCGCGAGCGGCGTCAGGTGCCACAGCTCGCCCAGGTGAATGCCGAGCTTGAACAGGCACAGCTCGTGCAGCGGCATCAGTGCGCCCGGCTGCGCGAGTGGTTGCGCATGCTGCGGGCGCTCCTCGATCGCGTGGTTGTCGGCCACGAGCGCGGCCAGCCCCGATTCGTCGATCCATTGCAGCAGCCGCGCGTCGCTGCTGTCCAGCACGCACGCGCTCGCGACCGTCGCCGGCGATCCGCCGTCGTCGTTCAGCAGCAGATCCGCAAAGCCGGTGTGAATGCAGACGATGTCGCCGCGTTCGACCTGCACGCGGTCCGCGTCCATCACCTGCATCAGTTGCGCGAAGCCGACCTTGGTGCGTGCGTCGCCGAAATGACGCCGCAGGTCGATCAGTACGCCGCGCCCCTGCACGCCCGTCTGCGCCATCACCTCGATGCCGAGCGAGCGCGCGCCGCCCGTCGCGTCGCCTTCCTGCGGCACCCGCAGATGCTCGCCCATCCGGAAACCGTTGTAGAACACGATTTCAGGCACGCCGTCGTCGTCCGCGTCGAACAGGCCGCCCACGTGCGACAGGCCGTCCCATTGCGTCGAGAACTGCGAGTGCATGCAGAACGAATCGTCGCAAACCACATCGGTTGCGTTCGCAACCTGCTCGTCCGCGCGATAGCCGAAATACGGCTTGCCGCCGAGCAGCGCCGGCATGATCGCCGGCGGCCGGCGCCGCGCGTTCAGCCCGCCGCCGCGCGGCACGTCGAGCGGCAGGCTCAACGAGAACGACAGCCCTTCCCGAACCTCGGCTGCGCCCTGCCTGACCTTGTCCGGCGTCAGCCAGTTCAGCCGACCCTTCTGGTCGTCGGGGCCGAAATCGCCCCAGTTCGAGCCGGGCGGCCGTTTTTTCCACCGCGGTGCACTCAAGATCGGTGTCCTCCTTCAGAACCTGACGTCAGCTCCGCGAGCGCGTCGAGCGGCGCGTCGTCGACGAGCGCCTGCACCGCGTCGCGCAGTTCGAGCGCGCGCGGCATGCCGATGACCGAACTCGCCGCCAGCACGAACTTCGCGACGAGTTCCTCCTCGGTCAGCGGCCGCGCATTGGTGCCCTTGCTCGAATCGATCCGCGCCTCGCGCACCTGCCCGTCGCGCAGCACCACGCGCAGCACGGCCGGCAGGAAGTGCGGGAATCGCTCGTCGCACCACGGATCCGCGACGCAACGCACCTTTGCGGCCAGCGCGCGCCGTGCGGGGTCCTGCGCAAGCGCATCGTCGAAATCGTCGAACCAGACGCCGAGCCCGCCGCCGCCGAGCAGCGCCGCCGCGACCGTGTACGGCCCCGAGAACGCCGCCGCATAGCCGTTCGGCGGATTCGCCTTCAGCTCCGCCGGCTCGCCGATCGTGCGCAGCGTCGACGTCGCGACCCGCAGCTCGGCAGACACCACGTCGTCGGCCGTCACGCCCTCCGCCTTCAACCGCAACGCCGCGTCGATGCCCGGATGCGTGAAGTGATTGCACGGGTACGGCTTGAAGATGATCCGGCTCGTCTCCCACTCGTCGCCGAGGTTGCGCAGCACCGCGTCGACGTCGGCCAGCTCGCCGCACCATGCGTGGAAGAAGCCGAAGCGGCCTTCCAGCGCGGTCGGCGGCGCGGTCACGCCCGCGCCTGCGAGTTCCGCCGCGCTCACGCCCGCGTGCGCCGCCCAGCCGCAGTGGATGCGCTTCACCGAGCCACCGGTGCGGTTCGCCTCGAGCAGGCCCGCGCCCATGCTCGCGGCGATCCCGAGCGCCGCCGCGATCTGCGCGGCGTCGAGCCCGAACAGCATCGCCGCGGCCGCCGCTGCGCCGACCGTGCCGCAGATCGACGTCGCGTGCTGGCCGCGCTCGAAGAACACCGAATTGCCGAGCCGCTCGTTGTAAGCGGCGACGCCGAGCCGGATGCACACCTCGGTGCCGACCGTGATCGCATCGAGCAGCGCGGCGCCCGACGCGCCGCTCGCCTGCGCGGCGGCGAGCGCGGCCGGGATCACCGACGCGCTCGGATGCAGCACCGACAGCATGTGCGAGTCGTCGAAGTCCATCGCGTGCGCGAGCGTGCCGTTGACGAGCGCGGCGCTCGCGGCCGGAAGCCGGTCGGGCGCGCCGATCACGCCCGCCGGCCCGACGCCGGCCCAGCGCCGCGCGACCTGCAGCACCGACTGCGCGACCGGTTCGTCATGCGCGATCAGGCTGTTGCCGATCACGTCGAGCACGCGCGCGGCGGCCTCGACACGCAGCCGGCGATCCAGCCCTTCGGCGCGCACCTCCGCCGCGAAGCGGCCCAGCGCGCCGACGATCCCGTCGGGCGGCGCGGGCCGGTGCGTCGCGGCCGGCGCGGAAAGCGTCTCGGGTGTGCTCATGCCAGTGCTCCACTGAGTCGAAGATTGTTCGCGAGCGCGAGCGTCACGCGCGCGTTGGCGATCAACGGCGGCGCGACCACGCGGCCGTCCGGCAGCACGAACACCGACGACGCCGAGGCCTTGCCCGCCGCCGCATCGACCGCCTCGAGCACGCGCTCGGCCGCGCGGATCTCGTCCTCCGACGGCGTGAACACCGCGTTGATCACCGGCAGCTGCGACGGATGGATCGCGAAGCGGCCGAGGAACCCCATCGATTTCGCGCGCAGCGTCGATTCCTTCAGGCCGTCGAGATCGGGCAGCGTGTGATAGACGGTCTGGATCGGCCCGGTCAGCCCTGCCGCGCGCGACGCGACCACGCAGCGCGCACGGCACACCTCGAGCGTGAAATTGTCGACGCCGATCTGCAGGTCCGCGCGCAGGTCGCTCTCGCCGAGCCCGATCCGTTCGAGCCGCGGCGATGCGCTCGCGAGCTGGTAAGCCGTCTCGACGCCGTACGCCGACTCGATCAGGATCTGGATGCCCGCATCGCAGCCGAGCGCATCGAGCCAGCCCGCCACTTCCTGGATCTGCTGCGGCAGGTCGCATTTCGGCAGGCGCAGCGCCTGCAGCGCCGGTTGCGCGATCGCGTCGACGTCGTCGCGGCACCACGGGCTGCCGATCGGGTTGATTCGCACGTACGTCGGCTTCGGCGGGCCTTCCGCGAGAATCGCGGCGGCCGCCTCGCGCGCCTCGGCCTTGTGGCTGGCCGGCACGGCATCCTCGAGGTCGAGCACGACGGCGTCGGCTTCGCTCGCATACGCCTTCTCGACCACCTGCGCCTTGTGCGCGGGCACGTAAAGGTAACTGCGGTAAGTTGCGCTGGTTTTCATAAAACGCCTCGTTCGGTCAAGTCGGCGATCTCGCGCCGCTCCAGTCCCAATGCGCCGAATACTTCGTCGTTGTGCGTGCCGCGTGCAGGCCCGCCCCAGCGGATCGCGCCGGGCGTGTCGGACAACCGGAACGGCACGTTGTGCGTGCGGAACGCGCCGAGCTCCGCGTCGGGCACCGACACGACCGAGCCGAGCGCCGCGTACTGCGGATCGCGCAGCACGTCGGCGACGTCGTAGATCGGCGCGACCGCCGCCTGCGCGCGCTCGAATTCGGCGATCACCTCGTCGCGCGTGCGCTGCCCGATCCAGCCGCCGACCGCCGCATCCAGCTCGTCCGCGTGCTCCGCGCGCTCGGCACCGTTCGCGAACCACGGCTCGTCGATCAGGTCCGCGCGGCCGACGAGGTGCATCACGCGCTCCGCGATGCTGTGCGCCGACGTCGACAGCGCGACCCATTTGCCGTCCGACGTGCGGTAGACGCCGCGCGGCGAATTGTTCGGCGAACGATTGCCGGTGCGCTCGGGCACCCGCCCCGTCTGGTCGTAGCTCGCCACCTGCGCGCCCATCGCGGCGAGCATCGTCTCGATGATCGCGAGATCGACGACCTGGCCGCGCCCGGTGCGCTCGCGCGCCTTGAGCGCCGTCATGATCGCGAACGCGGCGGTCAGCCCCGCGATCGTGTCGGCGAGCGGAAACGACGGCAGCAGCGGCGGGCCGTCCGCCTCGCCGGTGATCGATGCGAGCCCGCTCATCGCCTCGGCCAGCGTGCCGAAGCCCGGGCGGCTCGCATACGGGCCGAACTGGCCGAAGCCCGTCACCCGCACGAGCACGAGCCGCGGATTCAGCGCGGACAGCACGTCGTAGCCGAGCCCCCAGCGCTCGAGCGTGCCGGGCCGGAAGTTCTCGACGACCACGTCGGCCTGCGCCGCCAGTTCGCGGAAGATCCGCTGGCCGTCGGCCGTGCCGAGATTCAGCGTGACCGCCCGCTTGTTGCGCGCGAGCACCTTCCACCACAACGGCACGTCGTCGCGGCGCGCGCCGTACTTGCGCGCCGGATCGCCGTCCGGATGCTCGACCTTGATCACGTCGGCGCCGTAGTCCGCGAGCATCGTCGCCGCGAGCGGGCCCGCGAACAACGTCGCGGCGTCGATCACGCGAATGCCGTCGAGCGGCGCCGGTTTGGAGGCGTCCGACGCCGCGCCGGCGTCGACGTCTCCGAGTTCCACAGTGGCCATGCCGTTCTCCAGTCAGATGAATTGCTCGGCACGCCGCGCCGATATCGTCTGCATGACTAATCGTCGTGCTGCGATGCGGGCGCGGCGCGCGACCTGCCGCTTAGACGGCGTTGATCCGGTAGATCGGGAAATACGTCTGGATCTTCCCGTTCAGATAGTCGGACGCGAGCTTCGGCACCTCGTCGAAATCGAAGATCTCGGTCGGCTCCTGGCCGATCCAGCCGCTCGTTTCCTGGAAGTCGCGGATCGTGATGCTGTCGTCGTAGCGCCATGCATGCGTGTGGATGTGCAGGCGGCGGTTGATGCATTCCGTCGCGCGCAGGTTCCACAGGCGCATCCCGGTCTTCCAGCCGACCGTGGTGACGATGCCGGTACGGCCGACCACGCGCATCGTCGCGCGATACAGCGCGCCGCCGAGATTGTCGAGGAAGATCGCGACGCCGCGGCCACCGCTCAGTTCCGCGATCGTCTCCGCGAACACGCGCTCCGACTCGCGATAGCTCGCCTGGTACTCGGGATCGGTCTTGTAGCGCTCGTCGTCATACGCGAGATTCGGGAACTTGCGGCGATCGACTGGCGTGATGCCGAGCTTCGCGAGCTCCTCGAGGCGCCGGTCGTTGCTCGCCGTCATCGCGACGCGAAAGCCCTCGCGCTTCGCGAGTTGCAGCTCGGCGAGCGTCGTGCCGCCGCCCCAGCCGAATACCAGGTAGTCGGCCGGATCGACGTCCGGCAGCTGCGAGCGCCAGCATGCCGACGCCACCTTCCAGTTGTCCCACGCGGTGAAGTAGCGGCCGTACGTCGCCCATTGCAGCAGCGAATGCCGGCTGTCCGTCGGCACGGCCACGAGGTTGTCGGCGCGCATCTTGGTCCGCTGCGCCATCACGCCGATCGTGCCCGGCGCGTCGTACGCATAGACGAGCTCGGCGAACCCGTATTCGTCGCGCTTGCCGAACGGCATCACCATGCAGATATCGCCTTCCTTCAGCGTCTTCACGCCGCTGCCGCGCTCCACGATGCGCACCAGCGCGCCGTTGCCGAGCACGATCTTGTCCTCGCGGCGCTGCCGGCAGATGTCGACCGGATTGCGCGACAGCGCGTGGTCGAGGTTCGCTTCCCACGATCCGTACAGCGGCTCGACCAGCACCTCGTCGGCTTCCGGGTCGGAGAATTCGAAGGTCTCGCGACGCAGCTCGCCCGCCACGGGCGCCTGCTTCCTGCTCGGTTCCGGTCCTGCGTAGAGAACCCATGCATCGGTCTTGATCATCGTCATGCCTCGTTAAATGGCTCTGTATGAATGGTGCACGCCGAACACACCGCTTCGTTCAGCGCGAATAGGCCTGCTCCAGTGCCGCCTCCACGTCGGCCGTCGCGGCGACCTGCCCGAGCTTCGGGAAGATCTGCGTCAGCGCGAAGGTCTGCGCGTCGGTGGACGACGTGCTGACCGCGTCGCTGACGACGACGACGTTGTAGTTGTTCTCGTATGCCTGGCGCGCCGTCGACTCGACGCCGATGTTGGTCGCGATTCCCGTCAGCACGATGTCCGTGATCCCGCGCCGGCGCAGCTGCACGTCGAGATCGGTGCCGGTGAACGCGCCCCACTGGTGCTTCGTCACGACGATGTCGGACGGCCCCACGCCGAGCGCCGGCGCGAACGCGCTCCATTCGGGATCGAGATTCGGCGGCGCCGACGGCGCATCCGTCCTGACCTTCAGCGCAACGCCGCCGTCCGGCTGGTAGCTCGTGTGCACGTAGATGACGGGAAGCTGCAGCGCGCGGAACGCGGTCGCGAGCTCGACCGTCTTCGCCACGACCTGCGCGCCGGTGTAAGGCACGACCGGCAGCGACACGATGCCGTTCTGCAGATCGATGGCGACCAGGGCGACCGTGCGATTGAGCGTCGGAATGGACATGTTGAAACCTCACTTCTGTTGGGAGATGGAAGAAGCGGCGGCATCCAGGTGCCGGCTCGATGCCGCGTTGAGCAGCAGCAGCACGCTGATGACCGCCAGGACGATGGCCAGCTCGCGCAGGCCGCGATCGCTCGCCGGATGGCCGAGCGCCAGCCCGACGAGCGCAAACGACAGGCTGCCGCCGACATACTGCGCGGTGCGGTACAGCCCCGAGGCCGTGCCGATCCGGTCATGCGGCGCGCTCTGGTAGAGCGCCGCCTGGTTGCCGAGATTGTTGAAGCCGTTCGGCACGCCGAACACGATCGACAGCAGCACGATCGACCAGACCGGCATCGCACTGGTGAGCAGACTCATCACGACGCTGCCGACGCACAGCATCGCGGAGCCGATGATCAGCACCGGCCGCGAGCCGTGACGGTGCGCGAGGCGCGTCGCGAACATCGTCGCCACCGTGCCGACCGCGGCAATCGGCAGCATCGCGAGGCCGGCGTCGGCGGCGGACAGGTGCTTGGCCTCCTGCAACCACATCGGCAGCGCATAGAAGATCGCGTAGAACACCGCGTAGGTGCCGACGCAGCGCAGGTAGGTGCCAGTGAGCGCACGGTTGTCGCTCAGCATGCGGATGTCGATCAGCGGCGACGCGGCCAGCCGCTCGCGCCGCACCAGCACCGGACACAGGACCAGCGTCGCGACGAGCAGCAGCCAGTCGGGCTCGCGCGTCACCGACTGCAGGAACAGCAGCAGGCTCGCGAGCGTCAGGATGAACAGCGCGACGCCCGGCAGGTCCAGTTCGTTCAGCGTGCCGCGCAGCGTGCGGCGGCCCTGCACGGCGCGCCGGACGACGTCGGCCGGAATCCACAGCCACGCCAGCACGAAGGCCAGCAGCACGATCGGCACGTTGATCCAGAAGATCGCGCGCCAGCCGGCGAACTGCACGAGCGCGCCGCCGAGCGGCGGACCGAACGCGACGGCCACCTGCGCCGCGACCGAGATCGCGCCGAGGCCGCCCGTCGGCGTCGCGCCGTTCGCGTGCCGCTGCGACCAGGTGCGGATCATCGCCATGCCGGCCGGATACGCGGCGGACGTGCCGATGCCGAGCGCGACGCGCGACGCGATCAGCCACCCGAGCGACGGCGCGAACGGCGCGAGCGCAGACGCGATCAAGACGATCGCGAGGCCGATGCAGAAGATCCGCTTCGCGCCGAACCGGTCGGCGAGCCGTCCCATCGTCGGCTGGCCGACGGCCGTCGCGAGATAGAGACCCGACACGAGCCACATCGTGTCGATGCGTTCGTGCGCGGCAGCGTGCGGGTTGAACGCTTGCTGGATGCTGACGAGCGCGACCGCGATCATCGACGAGTTCAGTGCATTGAGCAGCGTGCCGAGCACGATCGGGCCCACCAGCGTGGCCGGCAGGCGCAGGCCCGTCGCGTGCGCATTGCCGCCGCGTTCCGGCGCGCCGCCGGAGGTCGAGGGTGCCGCTTGCGCAGGTCGATCGGAAGTCGTTTTCATGGCATCGCCGAGTGGTGGATTCGCTTCGCTCGATCAAATTCGAACGTACGTTCACCTTACCGCCGCGACTGCCGCGAATGAAATGGATTGTTGCGATGCACACATTCGTCGCTTGAATGCAGATCGCGAACCGGATGCTCGAAAGCGGCCCCGGCAAGCGGTGGAACGACCTCGGCAAATCAACCGTGTCCCTTGCCGGACGGGCGTATCCGGGGAACGCGGCGAATCGTGTCGAATGTGTGGGAAATGATTTGTGCCGTATATCTCCATCGGCTGGCGACCGCTTTATGCGGCAGTGCAATGGAGATTCAGAGCGATGGCTCTAGACCGGCATGACGGTTCTGCAATGAGGCTCGTCTCGAGCGCGCGGAAGCACTGACAAAAACGAGGCCCCGTCGATCGTTGTCGACGACGCGTTGCGGACATCGCTCGATGCACGACGATCCGCTCGATCGCGCCAGGATCTATTGCGTGCGCGTCGACACGCTGCCGCGATCGAGCGACGCCGCACGCAGCACCTCGCCCGGCTCCGTAAAGTAGCGCTGTCGCAATTGCGCGATCTGCGCATCGCGATCCTGTGCCGACACGTTCTGCGCATCGATCTGCGCGCGCTGCGCCGCATATTCGTTGTACTTCGCATGCCACGCGTTGTCCGCCTGCTGCATCTTCACGACTCGCTCGGCAGCCTCCGGCCCGAGCGTTTGCGCGAGCTGCGCGCGCATTTCATCGGGCGTCGCGTTCGATTTCTGTGCCTTGTCGATCTGCGCGATCGCGTTGTTCTGCTCCTTCTGGCGCGCCAGCCCCGCACGCCGATCGGCCGGCAGCTGCTGCTCGAGCGCGGCAAGACGTGCCGCCTTCTGGTCGTCCGTCAGCAACGGATCGCGGATGATCTTCAAGCGCGCGAGATCGTCACGCTGCAGCGCCTGCTCGGCGCCGAAGAACGGCTCGCCCCAGTCGCCCAGCGTGCGGCTCGCGATCGTCGCGCGCTGGTCGAGCATGAGCTGCAATGCCTGCAGGTCGAGCGTGTTGTCCACGGCGCCGCCGCCCGGCAGCTTCGCAAGTCCGGCGAAATACGCGCGGTAGCGCTTCCAGACGTCGAGCGCCTCGCGTTGTGCAACCGTACCGTCGAGCTGCGCGGCAATCGCGCGTGCAACGAGTGCATCCAGTTCCACGGGGCGCAGCTGGTTTTGCGCGGTCAGGAAATAATCGAAGAAGCCGCGCACCGCCACGACCTTTTCGAGGTGACCGCGCGCGTCGAGCGGCAGGCGCGGCGCGGTCGAGCCGACGAGTGCCGGAGGCAGCGCGCTTGCGCCGAAACCGGGCACGGTGCTGGCCGCCGCGCCCACCGACGCGAACGATACGGCCTCGGCACGCACGACGCCGGACTCGCCGGCGTCATGCGTCTTCCGAACGCCGATCGCATACCAGGCTGCGCCAGCCGCGACCACGCCCGCTACCCCGTAAAGCGCGATGCGTCGCGCGATACCGCGCTTGCTACCGGTCATCGATTACACGCCCTGGGTTTTCAGCCGGTTCGCGTGCGTGCGGATCGCCGCAACCGGATCCTCCACATTCGCGCCGAGTACGCCGAGGATCTGGTTGATCGCATCGGTGTGATTCCAGTGATACGTGCCCAGCACCTGGCCAAACAGCGCGCTGCATTGCGACACGACGCCGTCGTTCGGGCCGGCGCCGCGATTGACCATCACCGTACCGCTGCCGAGCAGTGCCAGCGTCGACGGATCGAGCACGTTCGCCGGATCGGTAGCCCCGCTCACGCTCGTATCGACGGCACCCGTCACGCCGGCCATCGTCGCGGTCGGCTGGATCGCCGTGCCGCCCCACGAATAAAGCAGGTGCGTATTGCCGCCGACCGTCTCGGTCGACGCGCCCGTCGTGCACGAACCCGGCGCACCGAGACCTGCGCTCGGGAATTTCTGGTTGTAGGCGGCGGCCTTCGCCGTCGTCAGCACCGACAACGCCTGAATCGCGTCCTGGTTCGTGTTGAAGTTGCTGCTCGTCAAGGTGCCGAGCGCATTTGCGAACGCGCTGAAGACGGCCGACGACAGGCCGGTCGGATCCGTCTGCAGCAGTTGCTGGACGAAGTCCGCGAATTGCGAGCCCCAGTGCGGCGTGCTGATCGTCGTCACCGATGCGACCAGCTCCGGCGCAACGGATGCAACGTAGCGCGACGACAAGCCACCCTGGCTATGGCCGATCAGATTCACTTTCTGTGCGCCCGTCGCCGCAAGCACCTGCTTCACGTAGGCAAGCAATTGCTCGCCGCGCCCGTTCGGGCCATCGTCGCTCTGGTAGCCGGACAGATTGGCAACGTAGACCTTCGCGCCGTGCGCCTGCAGATCCTCAGGAATGTGATACCAGTACTCGACGACGCCGCCATACTTGTCGGTGCCGGTCAGCCCGTGCACGAGAATGATCGGGTACTTGGTCGCCGCATAATCGTCGACCGCGGTCGTCGCGGCGGAAGCGGCATGCGCGCCGGCCAGCGACAAAAAGGTTCCAACACTCGCGGCAGGCGCCGCGTTCATCGCGAATGCGACCACGGCCGCCGCTGTCTTCGCTCGTATCGATCTGCTCATCTTGCTCTCCATTTTTTACGTACGTGTCAATTGCTTGAGGATGAGGACGCGAGAATCGCTGATGCGGCGACGTTTTCGACGTTGAAACGTCGCGCGTGTGGTGTCGGCCGTACCTGCATCGATCGCTTGCCACGGCGAACACCGACACCCGAAAACGAATAAAAACGAACACAAACGAACGTTTTCGCACCAGCAGGCGAAGTGAAGCACGTTCAATCGAACTGCGCTGACGGTTAGACAGGGCGCTCTAGTCAATTGACAACGGATGCGTCGATCACTCGATCCGTCGCGCTTCGTCGACGTCTTGCGATCCCGGCCGTTACGGCATCGCGCCGACGCACGCCAAACGGATCGATCGCGCGCGGGTGAACTGCCGTGGAATTTTCGGAACTGGCGGCGGCATGCCGGCGGCCTCGCGGCGGCCGACGTCGAGCGGCTCAAGCAATTCGAGCGGGAGAATACGGGGCTGAAGAAGAAGTTGGCAGTGCTGCTCGATCGAGATCTCTACGACCTTCAGACGATCCGGCTACCGCATGCTCATGGTGGTCAGTCCGGGACGGCCTACGATGCGCCCCGGCAATCGGAGGTGGGCACGCGGCGCACGGTCGTGCGACCGTGCCCCAAGGATCGAATTTTCTTCCTGCCTCGATGTATAGAGAAAATCAGGCGCGACCGTCACCGTCGCCACTTCGAACATCGCCGAGCATGGTGACGAGGACGAGCGCGGCAATCAGGCCCAGGTGCTCGAAAAAGCTGTTGAGCGCCATGAAGCGCGCCACGCCCGCCTGGTTCCAGAAGTCGTTCGCCACCAGCATCGCGACGAACGTCAGCATGCCGAGGCTGCCGGCGCCGAGCCACGTGAAGCGGCGCAATACCACGCACAGGGAACCGCCGATCTCGACCACAACCGCCAGTGCAGCCCAGAGCGCGGCCGGGTGCAGGCCGAAATGCGCCAGCTCCGCGATTGCCTCGCCGAAGTGCATCGCCTTGTTGATGCCTCCGACCAAAAAGGCGGAAACCAGCGCAAGCCGTACCAGCACCGCGACCCACGGCTGCGCAAGCACGACACGAATCCACCCGGGGCTGTACCGGCCGGTTGCCGTCGACATGTCAGATCGCCCAGCACGAACAGCCGAACGCGCCCCAGAAGCCCTTCGCGTCCGACGTCGGCAACGCGCTGCCCCACGCGCTCGCATGGGCATGCGCGTGCACGTTGCACGCACTCGCGCAGCCGCACATCGCGGCAGCCGCCGCACGCTGCAGCGGTGCGCCACTGCGTTGCGTCGCCCCCCAGCCGCCATAGCCGCCGTACTCGCGCACGGGCGACCAGTCCGGCATCGCGGGCGGAATCGGCGCGTCGTGCGACGCGAACGGCCCTGCGCCCCACACGATCTTGCCGCCGACCACCGTCAGCAGCGCGGTCGTGTCGATGATCTCGTCCTCCGCGCAGGTGAAGAAATCGCGATCCGGGACCACCAGGTCGGCGAGCTGCCCGACCGCGACACGCCCCTTCTTCCCTTCCTCGTTCGAGAACCACGTCACGTATTCGGTCCACATCCGCAGCGCGGTCTCGCGATCGAGCAGGTTGCGTTGCGGATACATGCGCAGCCCGCCGACCGTCTTGCCCGTCACGAGCCACGCGAGCGACACCCACGGGTTGTACGAGGCAACACGCGTCGCGTCGGTACCGGCCGACACCTTGATGCCCTTCGAGAGCATCCTCGCGACGGGCGGCGTCGCCTCGGCCGCCTGCGCGCCGTAGCGCTCGACGAAGTATTCGCCTTGGTACGCCATCCGGTGCTGCACCGCGATGCCGCCGCCCAGCGCGGCGATCCGGTCCATCGATTTCTCGGTGATCGTTTCTGCGTGATCGAAGAACCAGTTCAGGCCGTCGAGCGGAATGTCCTTGTTGACCTTCTCGAACACGTCGAGCGCGCGGCTGATCGTTTCGTCGTACGTCGCATGCATGCGCCACGGCCAGCGGTTCTGCGCGAGCACGCGCACGACGCCTTCGAGATCGTCTTCCATCTGCGCCGGCAGGTCCGGGCGGGCGACGCGGAAGTCCTCGAAATCGGCCGCCGAGAACACCAGCATCTCGCCCGCGCCGTTGTTGCGGAAATAGTCGGTGCCGTCGTGATACTTGACGCTCTTCGTCCAGTTCACGAAGTCTTCCTTCTCCGCGTTCGGCTTCTGCGTGAACAGGTTGTACGCGATCCGGATCGTCATCTCGCCCGCGTCGTGCAGCTTGCGGATCACCTCGTAATCGTCGGGGTAGTTCTGCGAACCGCCGCCTGCATCGATCACGCCCGTCACGCCGAGACGGTTCAGCTCGCGCATGAAGTGGCGCGTCGAGTTGTACTGGTATTCGAACGGCAGCTTCGGCCCCTTCGCGAGCGTCGCGTAGAGGATCGTCGCGTTCGGGTTCGCGAGCAGCAGCCCGGTCGGGTTGCCCGCGGCATCGCGCAGGATCGTGCCGCCCGGCGGCTCCGGCGTGTCCTTCGTGTAGCCGACCACCCGCAGTGCCGCCGCGTTCAGCAGCGCGCGGTCGTACAGGTGCAGGATGAACACCGGCGTATCGGGCGCGGCCGCGTTGAGTTCCTCGATCGTCGGCAGGCGCTTCTCGGCGAACTGGTGTTCGGTGAAGCCGCCGACCACGCGCACCCATTGCGGCGCGGGCGTGATCGCGACCTGGCGCCTGAGCATGTCCATCGCCACCGCGAGCGACGGCACGCCATCCCAGCGCAGCTCCATGTTGTAGTTCAGGCCACCGCGAATCACGTGGCAGTGGTTGTCGATCAGGCCCGGCAGCACGGCGCGGCCCCCGAGGTCGACGACCTTCGTCGCACGGCCGGCGAGCGGCATCACGTCCGCTTCGCTGCCGACCGCGACGAAGCGGCCGGCGGCGATCGCCACCGCCGTCGCGGTCGGGTTGGCGCGGTCGAGGGTCGTGAACCTTCCGTTGTGAAGGATCAGATCCGGTTGGGACTCGGTTGCGGTCATATACATCACCTCGTTTCGATCAGAAGCCAAAAAGCTGTTTGAGGGTGGGGATGGCCTGCACGCCGATTACCATGCCGAGCAACCCGACCAGGGCAATCAGCGGCGGTGCCGGGGAGCGAACCTTGATTGCGCTGTAGATGACACCGATCAGCAAGCCCGCACCAAGGGAAACCAGATAGGATTCCATACGATCAATTTCTCGGACAGGTTGGAATGCAGGTCGTAACGTCCTGGCAAACACGCGGCGGGCGGCATACGTGAATCGACCACGTACCGCCGCCCGCGATTTCGTATCGCCGGTGCGGCGTGTTCGTCCGGAACACGCCGCACCGGCATCGACAGTCGCAACGGCCTGCGGTTACTTCGCCGGCACGGGCGGGATCGACTCGTGCGGCGTCGCGGTGCGCTGCGGTGCCTTGTGGACCATCGTGTATGCGTAGTCGACGCCCATCCCGTACGCGCCCGAGTGCTCCTTCGCAATCGCCATCACTGCGTCGTACGAGTCGCGGCGTGCCCAGTCGCGCTGCCACTCGAGCAGGACCTGTTGCCACGTGACCGGCACCACGCCCGCCTGCACCATGCGCTGCATCGCGAAGTCGTGCGCAGCCTGCGTCGTGCCGCCCGATGCGTCGGCGACCATGTAGATCTCGTAGTCGCCTTCGAGCATCGCGCAGAGCGCGAACGTCGTATTGCAGACTTCCGTCCACAGGCCCGACACGACCACCTTCTTGCGACCGTTCGCGGCGAGCGCGTCGCGAACCTTCTGGTCGTCCCACGAATTCATCGACGTACGTTCGAGCGTCTTCTGGTTCGGGAACACGTCGAGCAGCTCGGGATAGGTGTGGCCCGAGAAGCTGTCGCTTTCGACCGTCGTGATCGTGGTCGGGATGTTGAAGACCTTCGCGGCCTTCGCGAGCCCGACGACGTTGTTCTTCAGCACCTGGCGATCGATCGACTGCACGCCGAACGCCATCTGCGGCTGCTGGTCGATGAAGATCAGCTGGCTGTTATGGGGGGTGAGTACTTCAAGTTTTGGATTGCTCATGGCGATCATGTCCTTTGACGCGGGTGAAAAGTGAGCCTGCCTCTCCGACAAGCCGGGAGGTGCCCAATGCGCTGTGCCGGGAGGTTCTGCTACCAGCCGTTGTCATTCAACACGCGAAATCATGCTAACGCCACTTAATCAAATCGATTAATAAAATCCCTAAATAAAGGCCTTAAAAGATCTTAAAACCGCCGAATCGATTGATCACATCGAAAAAGACCTGCTACGCTATCGAATGAATTCATGCTCGCCTCCGGATCAGTAGTTATCCGTATTTTTTAACGGTTGTCATTTACTTGCATCCGAATCATGAAGCCATATATTTCATCGCTGCTGGCCGGAATGCTCGCCGGTGCCGTCTACTACCTGATCGGCGTGCAATCTCCCGCTCCGCCCACGATCGCGCTGGCCGGCCTGCTGGGCATTCTTGCCGGCGAACAGATCCTGCCGATCGCACGCCGGATGCTCTCGGGGATCCAGTTGCGAACCGCATGGAGTGACGCGAAGTGCAGCCAGCACATGTTCGGCGCCCTGCCCGGTGCGCAGGCATCCGATGCCGCCGGAAAGAAGCGTCGATAGACATCGTCGTACCCCACGCTGACCGGATGCTGCATCCGCAGGCGCCCATCCGGCCCGGAACAGGATGGCGCCGCGGCTCCGCCCCCGGACGATTTGTTCCGATTCGTATTGGACTCGACGGTGCTTGGCGATAACATGACAGCCCGACGCCCGTGGAATTCACTATGAAGCTGTCATTCGAAGCGCTTGAGGCACTGGACGCGATCGACCGCACCGGCACGTTCGCCGAAGCCGCGGAACTCCTGCACCGCGTCCCGTCTGCGCTGACTTATCTCGTACAAAAGCTCGAAAGCGACCTCGAAGTCGCACTGTTCGACCGGAGCGGACGGCGGGCGAAGCTCACGCACGCAGGCCGCGTGGTCGTCGAAGAGGGCCGCCGGCTGCTGCATGCCGCCGAACAGCTCGAACTCAAGGCGTTGCGCGCGCAGCAGGGCTGGGAAACCGAGCTTCGCATCTGCATCGACGAGATCCTGCCGTTCGAGGCGTTGTGGCCCTACGTGCATACGTTCTATGGACTGGAGATGAACACGCGGCTGCGCCTGTCCACCGAAGTCCTCGGTGGCACGTGGGATGCGCTGATCTCGCGCCGCGCGGATCTCGTCGTCGGCGCGGCCGGCGAGCCGCCGGAACTGCCGGACATCGTCGCGAAGCCGATCGGCACGCTCAAGCATGTGTTCGCCGTGGCCCCGACCCATCCCCTCGCCGCGTTGCCCGAACCGCTGTCGATGGCGTCGGTCGTCGAGCATCGCGGCGCCGTCATCAGCGATACCTCTCGTGAACTGCAGCCGCGCTCGGTCGCCGTCGACGCCGGGCAGCCGTATCTCGCGGTCCCCACGCTCGCCGCAAAACTGGCCGCGCAGTGCGAAGGGCTCGCCGTGGGCACGCTGCCGGATTGCATCGCGGCACGCGCGATCGCGCAGGGCAAGCTCGTCGCACGCCAGGTGACCGGCATGCGCGACACGACGCATTGCTATATCGCGTGGCGCGGCGACGAGGCCGGCCGCGCGCTGCACTGGTGGGTCGATCAGCTCGCCCGCCCCGATCTCGTCGACCGGTTCACCGCGCTCGCCTGATTCCGCCGCTCGTCGGCCGCGCCGCCCGGTCGAACGTTTCCCCGCATTTTCCCGCCGCATCAGCCGAACGAATCGTGCAGGCGCTTCATCTCCTTCTCGAGCCACTCGATCAGGTTGAACGACGCATGCGCCTTCGCGGCCGGCGGGATCATCATCTTCTCCTCGGTCGCGATGTGTTCGCTCAGGGATTCGCACATCAGCCGTCCGATTTCGGGCTTCTTCGCGATCAGCGGCGTCAGGTCGCGGCTGCTCAACTGATAAGCCGTCACGGCGGTCACCGCGTAGACACTCGCATGAAGCTGCGTGCCGGCCAGCACGACGGACTGGCCGATCGCATCGCCGGGCGCCATCCGCCTGACCTCGATGTCGCCGGTCGCGCCCGGCACGAACACCGATGCGACACCGGACCCGACGATCGTCAGCAGGCGCGTATCGGCATTCGACGCGTAGATGACTTCCCCTTTGTGAAATACGCGTGACGCCAGCGCATCGGCCAGCACGGCCAGATCGTCGTCGCCGAGTTGCCGGAAGAGTTCGACCGCGCGCAGCAGCCGTTGACCGCGCGACACCGGCCGGTGAGCAGCAGCCGTCCCGCCGAGCGGGCGCAGCGCGATGTCGGCGGCGGCCAGGTGCCGGTGGGCCAGATCGTAGAGCCGGTTACGCACCGCCACCTTTTTCTGCAGCGCGTCGACGTAACAGACGAGCTCGTATTCGACGGAGTTGGCCCTGAATGCCTTCACGACCGAGACCGGCGCGGGGCTGGCCAGCACGTCAAGCGAACTGGCGGCGGCGCGGTAGAGCGCATCGACGACGACGGCCGGCCGTACTTCCGGATCGATCTCGATCGCCAGCGTCACACCGTGCACGCTCGGGGGTTCGCTCAGGTTGACGATCGTCGCCTTCGCGGCCGCGCTGTTCGGCACGACGACCAGGTTGCCGAGGCTGTTGATCAGCTTGGTCGCGCGCCAGTTGCTTTCGACGATCTGCCCTTCCAGCTCGCCGATCGCCACCGTGTCGCCCAGGCGAAACGGCTGGGTCGTATTCAGCACGAGGCCCGAGAACACGTCGTTCAGTGTGTTCTGGACGGCCAGGCCCAGGATCACGGCCACCGCGCCCGAGGTCGCGACCAGGCCGCTCAGCGGCAGGCCCAGTACATAGCCCAGCGCGGCGACCGCGGCCGCACCGAACACGGCGCCTGCGGCGATGTCGTGAAACAGCCGCTGGTTGCGCCACGCGCGCGGCAACAGCAGATGGTCGAGCAACAGGCTGAACACCAGCGCGCACTGCAGCCACCACGCGACGCCGATCGCCTGGATCGCCAGCCGGTCGAACCGGTCGGGTGACGGCGGCACCGCGAGCGGGCTCACGCCGGTTGCGAACAGCACATAGGTCAGCGCGGCGAACGACGCGCAGCGCCAGACCGCCTTCGTCGTCGAACGGCCCGGCCCGAGCCACCGCCATGCGGCGAGGTCGGCCACGACGATCGGCACGCCCCAGGCGACCGTGGCGGACACGCTCAGCATGCCGGAACGGGCCGCGTGCGTGCCGCGCGGCGGGCGGAGAATCTGCGCGATTGCATGGCGTGCGCTACCCGATCCGGCGAGCGGCCGCCGGCAGCGAATCGTGGCGAGACAGGTCGGACTGGACAGGTTTCATGCGGTAGTCGTTCAATGACGCGCGAAGTCGCGGCGGCAACGCATGTGCCGCCGCCCCGCGCTGGCATTCAGTGGCGTCGCGACATCGACGCATGCCGGGCGAGCCGGTCTCCCGGCCGCATGCGTGCCAATCGCCGAGGGGCGCCGTACATGCAATGTAGACGCACCGGCCGGGGAGGTCCTGTGTCGAGGCTGAAACGTTCTGAATTCGCCGGCGATGCGCGCCGTTACGATTCGCCTGGCGGCACCTCGGCCTCGCCCGCCTCGAACCCGAGTGCGTGCAGTTCGGACCATGCGTCGTGTACGACGCGCGGCGGCCCCGAGGTATGGGCGAGCGCGGCGGCATAGGCGGCCAGCAGGCACACGCGTGCATCCGCGCGCGCCCGAGTCTCGTCCATGTTCCGGATGGCATCGAGCGCTGCGCGCGCCCGTTCGCGACATTCGTCCGCCAGCGACAGATCGAACAGGCACGGGACCGCGACAGCCGCCAGCGCGATGCCGACGTCCGCATCGCCATTCGGCGAAAACGCCCAGTCGAGCGCCGCGCGCAGATTGCCGAGTTCGCGCCGGACCACGTCGAGCCGCGATTCGGCTCGCAGCCCGTCGCCGGCGCCGGGCGCAAGCCTGAACAACGCATGGAAGTAGTTCGCATGCGCGCGTGCCGCGGCCGCGCATTCGCCGTTGTTCTCGAGCTGTTGCAGCGCATAGGCGCGCGTCGTGGTCAGCAGCCGGTAGCGCGGCGCGCCGTGCGCGCTCTCGAGACTCAGCAGCGACTTCGAGACGAGGCCGGCGATCGTATCGAGCAGGTCCGCATCGGCCAGCCCCTTCGTTCCGACGATATTCCGCACCGCATCGATCGAGAAACTGTCGCGAAACACGCCGAGCCACCGCAACAGCAGGCGCTCCGCGTCCCCGAGCAAGCGGTAGCTCCAGTCGTACATCGCCTGCAGCGTCTGATGACGCGGCAACGCCGTACGAAAACCGCCGGTCAGCAACCTGAAATGGTCGTCGAGATGCGCGGCCAGCACGTCGATGCCGAGCACGGCCGCGCGGGCCGCCGCCAGTTCGATGGCGAGCGGCAGGCCGTCGAGACGCCGGCACACCGATGCCATCAGCGCCACGCTGCGTTCGTCGAGCGGAAAGCGGGGATCGGCGGCACACGCGCGCGCCGAGAACAGCTGCACCGCGCTGGCGCCCAGGATCTCCGCATCGTCGGCGCCTTCGCCGGGGACGTCGAGCGGCAGGATCGGACACAAGCGCTCGCCCTGGATCCGCAGCGCCTCGCGGCTGGTCGCGAGGACGCGCAATCCGGCGTCGGACTCGGTCAGTGCAGTCGCGATCTGCGCGGCGGCATCGAGCAGATGTTCGCAATTGTCGAGCACCAGCAACATCCGGCGGTTCGCCACGCTGGCCAGCACCGCTTCGAGCGTCAGCGATCCGGCCGGCTGGGCGATGCCGAACGCACCAGCCAGTGCGTCGGGCACGAATTGCGGACACGCGACCGTGGCCAGCGACACGAACGCGGCGCCATCCGGATAGCTCCCCTCGGCCCGCATCGCGGCTTCGAGCGCGACCCGCGTCTTGCCGATGCCGCCCGCGCCGACCAGCGTCACGACGCGCGCGGTGTCGAGCGCCGCGAGGACCTCGGCGACGGCCTGCTCACGGCCGACGAGCGCGGTCGGTGCGGCCGTCAGCCGCGACGTCGCGGGACGCGCGGGCGTCGCGCCTTCGGACTGCCGGCCGACCAGCCGGTAGCCGCGCCCCGCCACCGTGACGATCAGGTTCCGGTCGTCGGCCAGCGCCTTGCGCAACGTGGCGATATGCACCTGCAGGTTGTTTTCCTCCACGATCGTGTGCGGCCACACGCGCTGCATGATTTCGTCTTTCGATACCAATGCGCCGTTCGCCCGAATCAGGAGTTCGAGAATTTCGAATGCGCGACTGCCGATACGCAGCAGTTTGCCGTTCGAGCGAATTTCACGTCTGTCGAGAAAAACGTGAAGTGTGCCAATCCGGATCATGGAAATTCTCAATCGATTGCCTTCATCGATGCCCTGTCAGAAATGACACCGGTTTGATGGCAATGCTACGGCATTTGCGCGGCGAAATGATTCAAATAATCAGAACTCAATGAGCAAATTTTTTGAATCGACGAAAACCACGATCGCCGCGACGTTTCCCGCGTGGCTGCCACGCCCGCCCGGCGCGCCCGCGGCACCCTGCATTTTCAATGTACGAAACAGTCGTTCACCCATGAACCATTTTCACAGGATCAACGGCCGATTTGCCGATTTTTTCTCGGTCTCGTTAATTAAAATGGCAGTCCGCGTCGCTTGCGGCAAATAAAACGATAAAACGACGAGCCAAGGACTACGAAACCGAATCCGGTCGTGACGGCCGGCCGGATTTCCCGTTCAGAATGATTCAGGCGCCGCTCAGGACATTCAGCGGCGCGGCGCGCGACGATGATTCCCCGGCGCCAGCGTCGAGCGACCGGCGTCATGCCGCAAGGAACAGAACATGGGTAATCGTATCGCCGGCATCAGGATTCCTGACGGCCCGATCGCACGGGAGGCCGCCGCGACCGTGCGCGCCGACGAACCGGAACTCCTGTTTCGGCACGCGATGCGCGTGTTCGCGTTCGGGTCGATCATCGGGCTGCGGCGCGGCATCGCATTCGACGCCGAGCTGCTTTACGTCGCCGCGCTGTTCCATGATTTCGGACTGACGGAGCGCTACCGGCATTCGCGCCAGCGCTTCGAGATCGACGGCGCGAATGCCGCGCACGCCTTCCTCGGCGGATACGGCATCGCCGACGACGATGCGGCGGAGGTGTGGCGTGCGATCGCGCTGCACACGGCCTTTGGCCTTCACCCGTACATGACGCCGTTGACGACGTTGCTCGGCGCAGCCATCGAGACGGATCTCTTTGCACGTCATTTCGACGAAGTGAGCCGGCCCGAACGCGACGAGATCGTCGACGCGTGGCCACGCGGTCCGTGTTTCAAGGAACTGTATCTCGAGGCGCTCGCCGCGGGCACCGTCCATCGCCCTGCGACTGCGTTCGGCAACGTCTGCGCCGACGTGCTCGAGCGGTGCGACCCGGACTATCGTCGGACGAATTTCTGCGGCCTGGTGCTCGGGTCGAAATGGCCGGAGTGAGCCGGCCGGTGGACCGGGCGCCGCTCACCACGTCGCAGCAACCGCCGCCCGGTCATGCGCGCGGGCGAACGCCAGCAGTTCGTCGCTCAATCGTTGCGCGTGCGTCAGATTCAACGCATCCGGGCGCCCTGCGCCCCAGTCCTTGCAGTGAATCGAAACGCCGTCGCGTGTCGTGAACGTGCTCATGCGAATGCCTTCCCCTGTGGTGAACAAGCAGCGGCCGACGACCAGGGCGCGCCGTCCCGCATCATGAATGGGACAGCCTGACGATGAACCGGTCCAGTTCGGACGCGAGGATCACCTCCCGGAAGTTCGCGGGGCGCTTCGCTCCGCGCCATTGCGGCTTGTAGATCGCATCGCCGTAGCGAATCGCGATGCCGGTCAATGCGCAGCGCCCAAGGGCGCGGGACTTTGCGCTGATCCAGCGCTGCTCGTCGTACCGGCAGCGCGTCGGATCGCTCCACGAGATCAATACCGACGAATCGGTCTGCCGCTCGGCGGCGACGATCGCGCACCGGCGGCGCACGCCACCGCTCGACGCGGGCGGCGCGTCGTCGCGATGGCGACGGCGCGCGGAGTCAGGGTCGCGAAGATGCGACGGCGCACAGCGGCTCAGGGCCGGCGACGGGTGGAGCAGCGTCATCACGTGCTCCCAGCGATTGAATGCGTCCATGGCGGCGTACCCAGGCAAGTGGCGAGCGGTTCGGATGTCGTTCACCCACCCGCGTCTCGATCGTCATCCTCCGGCGCGCACCGGCAGCGACCCGCGACGGGATGACCTGATGCTGACGATAACGGGCCGCCGCTGAAGAGTCTTGATTCCGCGCTTAATTTTTCTGGCCGGTTCGGCCGCACCGCGTGCACCGCAATCGCGTTCACGAAAATTCAGCGGAATTTCAGTACACCGCGCATGGCCGCGCGATAGCCTCCTGTCGGCGTTCGTTCGCACCCTTCTCGCGCCTGCCGGCACGCGACCGCGAACGCACGCCGGCTGCCCGCGCAAGTGCCTCGCGCGGGCAGTTCCGAACCATTCATCCAACGCGGCATCGTTCCACCGCACGTTCAAGGAGTCCCAATGCGTCCAGCAGACATCGACGCCATTCCCTCGGCGCGTCGCCGAGACATGCTGCTTGCCGGCGCGACCGCCGTTGCTGCCGCCGCGCTGCCGGCTGCTGCCGCTGCCGCCGCCCCCAAACACGCCGCTTCCGCCCATCAAGGAGCCCATGCGATGAATACGATCACCACCAAAGACGGTACGCAGATTTACTTCAAGGACTGGGGCAGCGGCCGCCCGGTCGTCTTCTCGCACGGCTGGCCGCTGTGCGCCGACGCGTGGGACGCGCAGATGCTGTTCCTCGTGCAGCACGGCTACCGCGTGATCGCGCACGACCGTCGCGGTCACGGCCGTTCGAGCCAGCCGTCGCAAGGCAACGACATGGACACGTATGCCGACGATCTCGCGGCGCTGATGAATGCGCTCGACCTGCGCGAAGCCACGCTCGTCGGCCATTCCACCGGCGGCGGCGAAGTCGCGCACTACATCGGGCGCCATGGCACGAAGCGCGTGTCGAAGGCCGTGCTGATCGGCGCCGTGCCGCCGCAGATGGTGAAATCGGCATCCAATCCCGGCGGCCTGCCGATGGACGTATTCGACGGGATCCGCAAGAACGTCGCCGAGAACCGTTCGCAGTTCTACAAGGATCTCGCCGTGCCGTTCTTCGGCTACAACCGTCCGGGCGCCAAGGTGTCGCAGGGCACGATCGACGCGTTCTGGGCACAGGGCATGATGGGCGGCATCCATGGCCAGTATCTGTGCGTCAAGGAATTCTCCGAGGTCGACTACACCGACGACCTGAAGAAGATCGACGTCCCGACGCTGATCCTGCACGGCGACGACGACCAGATTGTGCCGATCGACGATTCGGCCCGCCTGTCCGCGAAGATCGTGAAGCACGCGGAGCTCAAGGTGATCCCCGGCGGATCGCACGGGATGTGCGTCGTCGACGCCGACCGGATCAATGCCGAACTGCTCGCCTTCCTGAAGGCGTAAGCAACGTGGCAAGGCGCGCCCGGCCCTCAGGCCGGCGCGCCTTTCAGGACGTTTAAGGATTTTTCAGGTCGTCGCCATTCCGGTGCGGCGTGCGCGATCGCCAAGATCGTCGACGCGACATGTCGGTCGATCCGGCGTCGGGCGCTCACGGCGCACGCGCCGGCCTGAGCAGCATGCCGATCAACACGCCCGCGACCGCGAAAGCCGTCGCGACACGAAAATTGTCGGCGAGCGCGAGCGTCGTCGCCTGGACGCGGACGGCCCGATCGAGCAACAGGTAAGTCGCCTGGTCGCCCGTCGCGAAGGTCGCGCCGTGCGACACGAGCGACGCGGCGCCGGCCCGCAGTCGCTCCAGCGTTTGCGGATCCGACAGCGTGACATGCAGACCGACGAGATTCGAATGGGTAGCCTCCATGATGCGCTGGATCACCGCGATCGACGTCGTGCCGAGCTGCCCGCTCAGCAGGCGCGTCGTCTGCACGACGGCGCCGAACGTCAGCGCGTGCTCGGCCGTTACATGCTTGCCGAAAAAGAAGATGACCGACGTGAGCGCCATCGTCTGCCCCAATGCCTGGATCAATTGCGACGGGATGAAGTCGGGTTCGGCCCAGACGGGCGTGAGGCGTGCGCCGAGCGCGAACGCGACCGCCACCATCGCGAAGCCCGCCACGATGAGCCGGCGCGGATCGACGCGTTGCAGCAGCCAGGCCACGCACGGCGCGAACAGCAGTTGAGGAATCGCGATCCAGCGCAGCGTATCGCCGATCTGCAGCGGACGCAGCCCGTAGGTGCTCGCGAGAAACGCAGACGGAATGAAGCTCGTGTTGAGCACGGTAAAGCGCACGAGGCCGACGAGCAGGATCAGCAACGCGACGTTGGGCAGCGCGAGGTAGCCGAGATCGAGCCCGGCCCGTCGCGACGCCAGTTCGTGGATCAGGAACGCGGCCACCATCACGATGCCGGTGCCCAGCAGCGCGACGATCAGCGGCGACTGGAACCAGAACAGCCGTTCGCCCTGGTCGAGCGCGACGCACAGGCAGGCGAACCCGCCGGCGCCAAGCAGCATGCCGCGCGTGTCGATGCCGGACGCGAAGCGCTTGATGGGCTCGGTGGACAGCGACAGCATCAGGCAGACGATGAACGGCACGGTCAGCAGTGCGTTCTGCCAGAACAGCCAGCGCCAGCTCAGGTGTTCGCTGTACCAGCCTTCGAGCGTCGCCGACAGGTTGAGCGACATCTCGAGGTTCATCGCATACGCGGCGATGCCGAACGGGATCAGCCGCGACGGCAGCGTGCGGACGACGAACCCGACCGTCAGCGGCACGAACACGCCGGACGCGAGGCCGGCCACGCACTGGAACACGATGAACGTGCCGAAGTTCGTACACAGCGGCAGCACGCTTTCGACGACCAGGAATATTGCGGCACCCGCCAGCAGCACGCGGCGCGTCCCGAACACGAAGGCCGCCGCGATCGCGAGCGGCCCGACGAACATCTGCGACGCGGTGAACGCGGTGTTGATCCATGCGCCCTCGTCGAACCCGACGCCGAGCGCGCCACGTACGTCGGCGAGCCCGAGCGACGTGATGCGCGACGTCAGCGTCGAGATGATCGCGCCGAGCAGCACGGCCGCGATCGCGGCGATCGAACGAAACGTCGGTATGTCGGCGGCCGGCGCGGCGGCCGGCTTCGGTGTGGCGCCACCGGGGGCGAACGTGGTATTCATCGTCGAGCGGCTCCCGCACAAAAGGCTCGCGCAAGCATAGCGCGATGTGACGAATCCCGTCTGTTCCATGGAGTATCCCGATCGTGACCCCGAACTCGCCGGACACGCCGCCCACTGCCGCCGCACGGTCGCGCAGGTGGCCAGTCGTACTGATCGCCGGATGCGCGCTGTCGCTCGTCGCGCTGCTGGTCTACGAATTCGACGCGCATGACCGCGGCACCGACGACGCGTACGTGACGGGCCACCTGCACGTGATCTCGCCGCGCGTGGCCGGCACGGTCGAGCGCGTGCTGGTGAACGACAACCAGTTCGTGCACGCGGGCGACCCGCTCGTGCAGCTCGACCCGCGCGATTTCGACGTGCGCGTCGCGCTGCAGCGAGCCCGCGTTGCACAGGCGCACTCCGATGCGAGCCGCGCGAAGGCGCTGGTCGAACAGGCCGACGCAGCGCTCGTGTCGGCGCACGCGGACGCCGAAAAGGCCGAGCTCGACTACGCACGGGCACGCGAGCTGACCCGCGAAACGCCGCGCGGGCTGTCGCAGCAGGAATTCGATGCCGCCAACGCGGCACGCAAGTCCGCCCGCGCGCGCATCGAGGCGGCCGAAGCGCAGCAGCGCAGCGCGCAGGCCGCGCGGCAGGCTGCCGATGCCGTGTCGAACCAGAACGACGCCGAGTTGCGCGATGCGGAGCTCCAGCGCCAGTACACGACCGTCGTGGCGCCGTCGGACGGCGCCGTCGGCAAGAAGACCGTCGAGACCGGCGAGCACGTCGCGCCCGGTCAGGCGCTGCTCACGGTCGTCGAACCGCACCCGTGGGTGGTGGCGAACTTCCGCGAAACCCAGCTCCGGCACGTCCGCACCGGCGACGTCGTGCAACTGCGCTTCGACGCGCTGCCGGACCGGACCTACAGCGGACACGTCGACAGCCTGTCGCCCGCGACGGGCGGGCAATTTGCACTGCTGCCGCCCGACAACGCGACCGGCAATTTCACGAAGGTCACGCAGCGGGTGCCCGTCAAGATCCTGCTGGACGGCCCGGCCTCGACCGAACCGCGCATTCGGCCCGGCCTGTCGGTCATCGTCTCGCTGCAACGCGGCCGCACGCAGCCATGACCCGCATCGCCGCCCTGCTCGCTGCCGGCCTGCTGAGCGCGTGCACGATCGCGCCGCAGCCGCTCGCCCCCGTCGCGGTCGGATCCGACCGGTTCCGCCATGCGGATGCGCGCGGCGAACCGGCCCCGTCGCTTGCCGAATGGCCCGCATCGTTCGGCGATCCGCCGCTCGTCGCGCTCGTCGATGCCGCACTCGCCGGCAACCACGACATCCGCGCCGCCGCGGCGCGCGTCGACCAGGCGCAGGCGCTGCTCGGTGTGCGCGAAGCCGCACTCGCGCCCACCGTCGGCGTCGATCCGTCGTTCAGCCGCTCGCGCGTATCCGGCACGGTCGACAACGCGTTGCCGAAACGCACGATGCACAACTGGTCGGTGCCGTTCAATGCCGGCTATGAAGTCGATCTGTGGGGACGCCTGCGCGGCGATGCGGAGATCGGCAGGCAGAACGTGCTGCAGGCAGACGCGGATCGTGCGGCCGTTCGCCTGCGCGTCGCGACCGATGTCGCGAGCGACTACCTGACGCTCCATTTCGTCGAGCAGGATCTCGCGACGCTCGCCCGCGCGATCGAGCTGCGACGCACCGCGCTCGACGTGATCGCCGCGCGCGTGCGGGCCGGCGCGGCAAGCGACCTCGACGCGCTGCGTGCGGCGGCCGATCTCGATACGGCGCGTGCCGATCTCGCGGACAGCCGGCGGCTGCGCGAAAACCTCGTCGACGCGCTCGCCGTGCTGACCGGTGTCTCGCCGACCGCATTCACGGTCGCGCCGACGGCCTCCGTCATCCGCGTGCCGGAGGTGCCGCCCGGCCTGCCGTCCGTGCTGCTCGCGCAACGGCCGGACGTCCATGCAGCGGCGCGCCGCGTCGACGCGGCGTCGCTCGAAATCGGCGTCGCCCGCACCGCTTGGCTTCCGACCTTGACGCTGACCGCCCAGGGCGGGTTCGCCAGCCGCGATCTCGGCTCGTTTCTCGACCGCAACAGTTCGCTGTGGGGCCTCGGCGCGAGCGTGGCCGAAACGGTATTCGACGGCGGCAAGCGCAACGCCGCGGTGGCCGCCGCGACGGCCGGCGCGACGCTCGCCGACGCGAACTATCGCGCGACCGCGCTGGGTGCGCTGCGCGAAGTTCAGGACGCGCTCAACGACATCGCCGCGCAGAAAGAGCGGATCGTGCGCTACGACAGCGCGGCACGCGCCACCGAAGCAGCGGCGCGGTTGTCGCTGAGCCGCTACGGGCACGGCTACGTCAGCTATCTCGAGGTCATCGACGCGGACCGCGACGCGCTGGCTGCGCAACGCCAGCTGATCCATAGCCGGCAGGCACTCGCCATCGCAACGGTCAATCTCGTGCGTGCGCTGGGCGGCGGGTGGACGCCGCCTGCTGCGGAACCGGCGAAGGTCGCGAATCGCGAAGCGCGGTTCTGAAAGAACGTCGACGCGCCGCGTGAATCGATCGCGCCGCATCCGCCGAAGCAAGACCTGTCGCGGATCGCGCGAAAACGTTCGGAATACTCAAGACGGTTGCCGGAAGACGATCGTCACGCCCGGCCCCGTCGAAGCCTGCACCGTTGCGTCGAACGATCCGGCGCGCCCGCTCAGTCGCGTGCGCCGGCCGGGCCCACGCCCAGCGCTTCGGCTTGCCGCACGAGATCCGGCAGCGTGCGGACCTGCATCTTCTTCATGACCTGGGCCCGATGCACCTTCACCGTGATTTCCTGCAGGCCGAGATTCGCTGCGATCTGCTTGTTCATCAGGCCCGCGACCACCTGGCTCATCACTTCGCGCTCGCGTGGCGTCAACGAGGCATAGGCGCCGCGCACCGCGTCCAGCGCACGATCGCGCGCGAGGCGCTCGCCGTCGCGGGCCAGTGCGCGGCCGACGGCATCGAGCATCGTTTCGTCGTCGAACGGCTTCGTCAGGAAGTCGAGCGCGCCGCCCTTCATCGCCTTGACCGTCGTGGCTACGTCGCCGTAACCCGTCATGAACAGGATCGGCACGTTCAGGCCCGCCCGCACCACTTCCTCCTGAAGCGCCAGCCCGCTCTCGTCGGCAAGGCGCACGTCGAGGATCAGGCAGCTCGGCACGGCGGGCCGCTCGAATGCGAGAAACGCCTGCGACGACGCGAACGTCTCGACGCGCCATCCCGCCGAACGCAACAGCGAACTCAACGCGCGCCGCAGCGTTTCGTCGTCGTCGACCACATAGACGATCGACGTCATGTCCGGCGTGCTCGCCATTGCATTCCCCGTGTAAGGCATCCGCTTCATTATCGAATGATAAACGAAGAACGGGCCGACCGGAACCGCCGCACCGGACGCGGCGCGGCCGGCCGACGGGCCGCCGCTCACGCCGGCGGCGCGCCGGATGCGGCCTGCTCGATCAGGTTGAGCACGTCGTCCGATGGAAACGGCTTGCGCAGGAACGCGAACGCGCCTTGCGCAAGCGCGCGACGGACCGACTCGTCGTCGCCGTGCGCGGACATGAAGATGACCGGAAGCGTCACCTTGCGCTCGACCAGCAGGCGCTGGACGTCGAAACCGCTCATCCCCTTCAGCTTCAGATCGACCAGCACGCAAGCCACGCCGTCCAGCAGGCCGGCCGCGAGGAATGCCTCGCCCGACTCGAACGGCAATGCGGTATGGCCAGCCGATTTCAGCAGGCTGGCAAGACTCTTACGGACCGACGCATCGTCATCGATGATGCAAACAATCGCCATTGAATGGGAACCTGAAAATTTTGCCAATCCGGCACAGCGCGACGCCGCGTGCGCCGCGCCGACAGGCGTTACCGCCGCGCGCCACGCCCGCCCGTCCCGGATGTCATGCGTATGCCCCTGCCGCCAGCAGCGGTTGCACGGGCGCTGCCGGCGGCGGCGCGGCAGCGCGTTCCTCGCCGACGACGGACGCACACCGCGCATGGACGCGGCCGGCTTCGCCCGACTCCATCAGCTTCTCGAGCGCGAACGCGCGCACGACCTCGAGCAGCGAATAACGCTTCGAGAGTCCGACCGAATGGACGACCAGCAGCGATTTCGATGCAAGGCCGACCAGGCAGTCGAGCACGCGGGTGGCGCCCAGTTCGTCGCAGGCCGCCAGCGCGCACGCCGCGTCCAGCCGGAATGCATCCGGAAACGCCGCGAGGCGGCACAGCACGGTGCGCTCCGCATCGTCGAGCAACCGATAGCTCCACTCGATGGTGGCCCTGAGGGTCTGCTGGCGCGGATGCGCCGTACGCAGACCGCCGGACAACGACAGCACGGACTTGTCGAGATCGGCTGCCAGCCCCTGGATCCCGAGCAACGCGACGCGGGCCGCGCCGAGTTCGAGCGCGAGCGGCAGGCCGCTCAGGCGGCGGCAGATGGACGCGATCGCGTCCAGCGTATTCGCATCCGCGGGAATGTCGGTGCCCATCGCGCGAGCCCGTGCCAGAAACATGCGGACGGCGCCGCACGCGACGATCTCGTCGTCGCCTGCGCCGGCCAGCGGCACGGGCAGCGGCCCGACGCGATAGACGCGCTCGCCGGCGACACGCAGCGGTTCGCGGCTGGTCACGACAAGTATCGCGCCGGCATTCGCGTCCGCGATCGCTTCGCAGAGGTCCGCCAGTTCGTCGACATGCTGCTCGGCGTTATCGAGCACCAGCGTCACGCGCCGCCCGGCGATCGCGCGCACGACATCGGCCGGGCCGGCGTGCGGGCCGCCCGGCAGATCGAGCGCGTCCAGCACCGCGGACTCCAGCGTCGCGCCGCCCTGCCAGCCGGCGAGATCGATCCGGGCCATCTCGATGCCGCGCATCGCCGACCAGGCCGTGGCGACCTCCAGCGCGAGATGCGTCTTGCCGACGCCGCCGGGACCGACCAGCGTGACGAGCGCCTCGTGCTCGAGCAGCGCGTGCAGCTCGGCTGCTTCCTGCTCGCGGCCGATCAGCGGACATTTACGCGGTGCGGTACCCAGGCGGACGCCGCGTGCCGGCTCGATCCCGTCCGGCTGACGGTCGACATGCGCCAGGTCGACCGGCGGCGCGAGCCGATAGCCGCGACCCGATTCGGTCCGTATCCACCCGTGCTTGCTGCCGAACAGCTTGCGCAGCGCCGAGATATGCACCTGGATGTTGTTCTCGACCACGATCGTGTTCGGCCACACCGCCTGCATGATCTCGTCCTTCGACACGAGCCTGCCGGCCGCCTTCACCAGCAGCTCGAGAATCTCGAATGCCCGGGCGCCGATATACCGGGGCTGCCCATCGACGCGAACTTCGCGGCATTCAAGGGAAACCGTCACTCGCCCGAACGTGTACATGATCCGCACTCGCTTATGCTGCTCCGCACCTTGCGCCGCCTCGCGAAGCGACACCCCCTGGTTCGCCCGCCGGACCCGCATCGCTGCGTGCCGGGAGGCTTGACCCTATCGTATGGCGCAGCAGGCGCTGCCGGCCATTATCCATAGGTTTAGTCGGGTACCGGCCGGGCCGGCCGTCGGACACGATGTGTGCAGGCAGGTACTGCGGAATTCGTCCGGCTGGTGGACAATGCACGGGCCGCCGCACGACCCTGCGCAATCCAGCCCGGCCGATTCCGTATGACGAGCCGGTTACGCCCTGTTCCACCCAGCCTGCCCCCACAGTGAACCAACCCTTGCGCACCCCGGACGACACGAAGCCAATGGATGCCGACTGGCTGGCGCGCGCCCGCCTGTCGAATGCCGTCCGCTCGGGCGACGTGCTGCGGTTCGACCTGGCCGACGCCGGAACGGGGCGCGTGTGGTCCGCGTGCCAGACCGGGTGGGAATCCGACCAGCGCTGCCGGCAGTTCGAGCACGAATACGCATTGAACGAAGCGCTGGACCCGGCGTGGGCGCTCACGCCGGTTGCGCTGATCCGCGCCGCGGATGGCCCGGTGCTCGTCTATCCCCGCCCGAACGTGCGCGTGTTCGACGCGCTGGCGGACGGGCGGCTGCCGCTCGACGTCTTGCTCGATGCGGCGATCCAGGCCGTGCGCGCGCTCGGCGAGCTTCACCGGCGCGGCTGGCTGCATGGCGATCTGCAACCGGCCAGTTTCGTCATCGCACCGGACGGCACGGTCATGCTCCGCTCGTTCGCCCATGCGTGGGACCGCCGGACGGAACACGCCGCGGCGAGCACGATGCGCGCCGATTTCGCTGCCTACGCGGCGCCCGAAGTCTCGGAAGGCTCATGGGTCGACGAACGCTCCGACCTGTACGCGTTCGGCATCACGCTGTTCCGCCTGCTGACGGGCGCGATGCCTTACAAGGCGGCGTCGACGTCCGAATGGATGCACGCGCACGTCGCCATGCAGCCGGCGCCCGCCACGACCTTTCGCGACGACGTGCCGGCCGTCCTGAACGACCTGATCCTGAAACTGATCGCCAAGGAGCCCGCCGATCGCTACCCGTCCTGCGAAACGGTGCAGCACGATCTCGAACGTGTCCTGCGCGACTGGCTGGCGGCAGGTCGCGTCGAGCCGTTCGCGCTCGGCGGCAACGATCCGCTCGCCCGTTTGCACGCGCCGGACCTGCTGGTCGGCCGCGAAGCCGAATCCCGCCGGCTCGAGGCGGTGCTGGCGGCCGTGTCGCGAACCGGCGAGACGGCCATCGTGCTGATCGACGGGCCGGCCGGCATCGGCAAGACCGCGCTCGCGGAGGACTTCATGCGCCATGCGCGAGCGGCATCGCGCCCGCCCTGGTGCACGTCGGCGAAAGTCGATCAGTTCCAGCCCGCACGGCCCTACGCGCCCGTGCTGCAGGCATTGCGCACGCTGCTCGGCAGCGCGCTGGCCAGGCCCGAGGACGAGATCGCGGCGATCGCCGCGCGGCTGCGCGACTGCATGGGCCGTCAGGCCGGCCCGCTGTCCGGCATCTTCCCGGAGATTGCGTGGCTGCTCGATGTCGAGCCCGTCGCGTTCGACCCTAGCGATACGATTCCGGAATTTCATCTGTGCCAGATCGTCGTGAATGCCTTCCGTGCGTTCGCGGCGCCGGCCGAACCGCTCGTCATGGCACTGGACGACATTCAGTGGGCAGACGACGCGACCCTCGCGTTTCTCGCGTCGATCGCGGTCGACCCGCCGGCCAACTTCTGCATCGTCGCCGGTTATCGAAGCGGCTCGCAACACGACCACCGGCCGGCCTTCCGCCGCTTCCTGCAACAGCTCGACCCCACCCGCCTGTCGGCGCTGACGCTGGCGCCGCTCGACATGCCCGACGTCACGCACATGCTGGCCGGCATGCTCGGGGAGGCGCCGGCCCGGCTGTCCGGCCTCGGCGACATCGTTCACCGCAGGACGGGCGGCAATCCGTTCTACATCCAGCAACTGCTGCGCACGCTGATCGACGAGCGGCTCCTCGGCTACGACCCGGCGACGCAAACGTGGCAATGGCATTCGGCCGACATCGACGCGCGCCACCTGACCGAGAACGTCGTGAGCCTGCTCGCGATCCGAATGCAGCGGCTGCCGGCCGAATCGAGAATGCTGCTGTCGCTGCTGGCCTGTATCGGCACCGATGCCGACGACGCCCTGTTGTGCGCGGCCGCCGGCAAGACGTTTGCCGAACTCCGCTTCTGGCTGGACCCCGTGCGCCAGGCGGGCTTCGTGTCGCTTTCGGAAAACCGCTGGCGCTGCGTTCACGACCGCGTCGTCGAGGCCGTCCATGCGCTCGCCGGGCGCGCGGAGCGGGCGCAGTGCCACGCCCGGATCGCCGCCGCGATGCTCGGCCGCACGCACGCGCAGTCGACCGAATCGCTGCTGGAACTCGCCGCCCAGATCGAGCAGGCGAAAGCCGCGCCGCTCGACGACTCGCTCGCGCTCGCTTTCACGGAGGCGCTGGTCGCGGCCGCGGAGGCGGCGGCTACGGCCGCCGCGCGCGAGCGCGCATTGTCGTTTCTCGCGTCCGCACAAGCGCTGCTCGGTCCGCACGCATGGTTGCAACACGACGGCCTCGCGAGCCGGATCGGCATCCTGCGCAGCCGCCTGCTGCTCGCGATCGGCGAAACCGCGCGGGCATCGGACGCGATCGACGAGCTCATGGCACGTACGCGCACGCCGGCCGATCGCGCCGAGGCACACCGGCTGAAGGCCGCGCAGCTCACCGTGGAATCGTGCTACCGGCAAGCCGTCGACGTCGCGCTGGCCGGGCTGGCGCAGCTCGGCGTGGAACTGCCGGCCGAGCCGGCCGAGGCCGATCTCGCGGCGGCCTGCGACGCCGTGCGGGAAGCACTCGACGGCCGCGCCATCCGCGACCTCGTCGACCTGCCGGTGATGACCGATACGCGCGTCGAAGCGACGATGGCGCTGCTGACTGCACTCGAAGCCGCGATGTTCTATCCGAGCGGCGGGCTGATGCTGCTGCATTTCGCGACGATGGTCCGGCTGACCCTGCGCCACGGCGTCACCGCCGCGTCGGTGCAGGGGCTCGCGTGGTACGGCGTCGGCATCGCCGAGCATCACGACGCGTTTGAAGACGGCTTCGAATTCGCGAAGGTCGCGCTCGCGCTGGTCGATCGCCACGGCTTCGAGCGCTACCGCTCGGCGACGCTGATCGCGCTCGACCAGGTGAGCGTCTGGACCCAGCCGCTGTCGTACGCACTCGACCGAGCGCGCGATGCGAAAGCGGCGGGCAATGCGAGCGCCGAGCTGCGCTGGATGTGCTACAGCTGCAACCACATCGTCAGCGATCTGCTCTCGATGGGCGAAGCGCTGCCGGCGATCCGCGACGAAATCGATCCGCTGCTGCAGATCGCGCGCGGCGCACGATACGACGACATCGTCGACCTCGTGTCCACCCAGTCCGAATTCGTCGACGCGCTGCAACTCGGTTACCACCTGCCGATCGGCACCTGGCGTGCCCGTGCGTCGACGAAGACGCCGATGACGGTCCTGCAGTTCTGGACCGACGTGCTCGCCGGGCAGGCGGCCTTCATCTACGGCGACGCGGACGCGGCGCGTGCGTCGCTCGATGCCGCCGCATCGAGCGCGTGGTCGACGCCCGCGCACATCATGCTGTCCGACTTCCACCTGTTCGGCGTGCTGGCCGGAATCGCGAGCGATCGCGGCGCCACGCCGCCCGAGCGGCTGCTCGAACGGCATGCGCCGCAACGCGCCCGCTTCGCCGCGTGGAGCGAGCACAATCCGGCCACGTTCCGCAACAAGCTCGCGCTGATCGACGCCGAATTCGCGCGCGTGCGCGGCGATCATGTCGTCGCGATGCAGCAGTACGAGTCCTCAGCCAGCCTCGCGGCGGAACACGGTTTCGTGCACGAACAGGCGCTCGCGCACGAACTGGCCGCGCATCACGCCACCTCGCTCGGGCTCGCCGGCCCCGCACGCCACCAGTTGCGGTTCGCCCATGCGTGCTACCGGCGCTGGGGCGCGACCGGCAAGGCGCAGGCGATGGAAGTGCAGCATCCGTTCCTCGTGATGGACCCGTCGCCGGGCCGCACGGCCATGCCCGCGCGCGAAGATCTCGATTTCGCGCTCGCGATGCGCGCGGCCCATCTGCTGTCCGAAGAAATCGTGCTGGAGCGCCTGATCCAGACGCTGATGCGCAACATGATCGAATACGCCGGCGCTCGCTACGGCCTGCTGCTGCTCGCCCGGCACGACCGGTTGACGATCGAGGCGACCGCGCGCGTCGTCGGCAGCGACGTGATCGTCGATATCGCCCGCAGCGAACCCACCGAGCAGGATGTCCCGCTGTCGATCCTGAATACCGTCGCCCGGACCCGCAAGCAGGTCGTGCTCGCAAATGCACAGCGCGAAGGCGTGCCCGACCACGCCGACAGCCTGCGCGCCCACCCGACGCGCTCGCTGTTCTGCCTGCCGTTGTTGAAGCAGGGTGCGCTGATCGGCATGCTGTATCTCGAGAATGCATTGACCAACGGCGTGTTTTCGCCGCGACGCATCGCGATGCTGGAAGTGCTCGCGCCGCAAGCGGCCAATGCGCTCGAATCCGCCCGGCTCTATGCGGAACTGATCGACGAGAATGCGCGCCGGCTCGAGACCGAGGCCGCGCTGCGGCATGCACGGACCGAGCTCGCACGCACCGCGCACATGACGGTGATGGGCGAGCTGGCTGCGTCGATCGCGCACGAGATCAATCAGCCGCTGACGAGCATCGTGTCGAGCGTCGGCGCGTGCATGCGCTGGCTGCGCGGCACGCAACCCGATCTCGGCGAAGCGCTCGCGAGCCTCGAAGACATCCGTGCCTCCGGCGTGCGTGCGGCCGACATCGTCCGCGCGTTGCGATCGCTCGCACGCCAGGCACCGCCCGCGCTGGCCCCCCTCGCGATCGACGACCTGATTCGCGACATGCTGCATCTCACCGCGACCGAAATCGACGCGAAGCAGGTCGCGCTACGCGTCGACCTGCAATGCGGCGATATCGCCGTGATGGCGGATCGCACCCAGCTCCAGCAGGTGATCCTGAACCTGGTCACCAACGCGCTCGACGCGACCGACGGACTGGCCACGTCGCGCGAGCTCGAGATCGCTTCGCACGTCGGCGACGGTCATGCAGTCGTCTCCGTCGCCGACCGCGGCGCCGGCATCGATGCCGACATCGCGAACCGGATCTTCGATCCGTTCTTCACGACGAAATCGCACGGCATGGGGATGGGCCTGGCGATCTGCCGCTCGATCGTCGAAGCGCATGGCGGCACGCTCGACGCCGCGCCGCGCGACGGGAACGGCACCGTGCTGACGTTCCGGCTGCCGGTGTCGACGACACGCTGACGCATGAACGCCCGCGCTGGAACGGGCCGTGCGCCCGTTCAGAACGTTTCAGCGCAGCTTCAGGAAATGACGCCGGCGCGCGCGTAGACTGCTTCCATCCACTCGCGCGCAGGCCACGGCTCGCACGCGGGCCCCCATACCGGCCAAACCGGTTCGCGTGGAGCGCGCATGAAGCACAAACGACTCTGGTTCGGCGCGGCAGGCGTCGCGATCGCCGGCCTGGCGGTCGCGATCGGCATCATGGTTCGACCGTCGATCGCGCCGATCGATCCGCCTGCCCGTGCGTCGTTCGATCCGCAACTGATCAAGGCCGGCGCACGCGTGGTTGCACTGGGCGACTGCGTCGTCTGCCACACCGCACAGGACGGCAAGCCGTTCGCCGGCGGGCTGCCGCTCGCGACGCCGTTCGGCACGATCTACGCGACCAACATCACGCCGGATGCCGACACCGGCATCGGCCGCTGGTCGCGTGACGCGTTCGCGCGCGCGCTGCGCAGCGGCATCGCCCGCGACGGCCATCCGCTCTACCCGGCCTTTCCGTACATTCACTTCACGCGGATGTCCGACGACGACATCGCAGCCGCGTACGCGTACCTGATGACCCGCGAACCGGTCCAGACGAAGACGCCCGCGAACGACCTGATCTTCCCGCTCAACTTCCGTCCGCTGGTCGCGTTCTGGAACGTGCTGTTCCTGCGCGAGGGCGCCTACCAGCCGGACCCGTCGCAATCCGCGCAATGGAATCGCGGCAAGCTGCTCGTCGACGGACTCGGACACTGTGCGTCCTGCCACTCGCCGCTGAATGCAATCGGCGGCGAACAGGCCGGCAAGATGTTCGACGGCGGCATCGTCGACGGCTGGGAAGCACCGCCGCTCAACGCGCTCGGCAACGCCGTCCACCCGTGGACGCAAGCGCAGCTGGTCACGTACCTGCGCACCGGCCGCGCGAGCGAGCATGGCGCGGCCGCCGGGCCGATGCTCCCCGTCACGCGCGATCTCGCGACGGTGCCGGTGGAGGATGTCGAGGCCATCGCGGCCTATCTCCTGTCGATCCAGAAGCCGGCCGCGCCACGGCCCGCGACGGCCGCCGCCGGACGCGAAGCGACGACGCCTGCCGGCCGGCGCGGCGCGGTGCTGTTCCAGGCGTCGTGCGCGCAGTGCCACGGGCCGGCAGCGCCGATGCAGTCGATCGGCGAGCGTCCGACGCTCGCGTTCAGCACCGCGGTCGCCGCCGACACGCCGCGCAACGCGATCCAGATGATGTTCAACGGGATCGGCTGGCATGGCGAGGACACGCTGAACTACATGCCGTCCTATCTCGACCAGTACGACGACGCGCAGATCGCGGACCTCGCCGCCTACCTCCGCGAAACGTACTCCGATCGCCCCGCATGGAGCGGCATCGACACCCTGGCCGCGAAGCTCAGAAAGGAGGACAGCGCGCGATGATCACCCTCACCGTGAATGGCGTGCGGCACACGCTCGACATCGATCCGTCCACGCCGCTCCTTTATGCGCTGCGCAACGACCTGCACCTGCACGGCGCGAAGTTCGGCTGCGGCCTCGGACAATGCGGCGCGTGCACCGTGATCGTCGACGACAAGCCGATGTTCTCGTGCCTGATCCCGGTCGCCGCGATCGGCGAGCGCCGCGTCAGGACCCTCGAGAGCCTCGGCACCGCCGAGCACCCGGGCAAGCTTCAGCAAGCGTTCATCGATCACCAGGCGGCGCAGTGCGGTTATTGCATCGCCGGCATGATCATGCGCGCGCAGGCGCTGCTCGAACGCAACCCGAAACCCACCGAACGCGAACTGCGCACGCACATGGAACCGAATCTGTGCCGCTGCGGCACGCACATGCGGATCCTGGCGGCCGTGCGCCAGGTCGCGGGCTTGCCGGAACCGGAACCGGCAGCCGCTCCGGTCATGATCAGAAAGGGGCTCTGATGAACCCACCCGACGACATCGACGAAGGCCGCCGGCACTTCATGGTTTCCGGCGCGCTGTTCGTCGCGTTCAGCCTCGCACCGGCCGCGCGCGCCGCCGCCGAGGTCGTGATCGCGGACGAAGGCGCCGCCGTCCACGTGGCCAAGGCCACCGAGACGCTGGCCGGCAGCCTGAAGACCAATCCGCTGCTGGACGCGTGGATCAAGATCACGCCCGAGGGCAAGGTCACCGTGTTCACGGGCAAGGTCGAGCTCGGCACCGGCGTGCGCACCGCGTTGCTGCAGGTGGCCGCCGAGGAGCTGGACATGAAGCCCTCGCTGATCACGTTCCTGACCGCCGACACCCACGCGTCGCCGGACGAGGGACTGACGGCCGGCAGCCACACGATGGCGGACAGCGGCTCCGCGTTGCTGAACGCCGCCGCGCAGGTGCGCGGGCTGCTGGTCGACGGCGCGGCGAAGCAGTTCGGCGTCGATCCGCGCCTGCTCACCGTCGCCGACGCGGTCATCAAGGCGCCGGACGGCCGCACGATGCGCTACGGGGACGCGGTCCGGACCGTCGACCTGCATCGCAACGCGGCACCGACGTCCCCGTTGAAGAGTCCGGCCACGTTCGCCGTGATCGGCACGTCGCTGCCGCGCGTCGACATTCCGAACAAGGTCACGGGCGGCGTCAGCTACGTGCAGGACCTGGAACTGCCCGGCATGCTGCATGCGCGCGTCGTGATGCCGCCCGTGTACGACGCGAAACTGCTGTCGTTCGACGAAGCCGCGATCCTGAAGATGCCGGGTGTCGTGCGGATCGTGCGCAACGGCAGCATGATCGCGGTCGTCGCGCAGGGCGAATGGCAGGCGGTCGTTGCGCAGCGCGCGCTGTCCGCCGGCTGCCGCTGGTCGCCCGGCCGTACGCTGCCCGATCGCGATACGGTGCATCAGGACCTGAAGCGGATCGCGACGCAGCGCATCGAGATCGCCAATACGCATGCGCAAACCCTGCCGGCCGCGAAGACGCTGAGCGCCACGTTCCTGAAGAACTACCTGATGCACGGCTCGATCGGGCCGTCCTGCTCGGTCGCGCATCTCGAGAACGGCACGCTGACCGTGTGGACCCACTCGCAGGGCGTGTACCCGCTGCGCGATGCGCTCGCCGAGATGCTGTCGATGCCGAAGCCGAGCGTCCGCTGCATTCACACCGAGGGTTCCGGCTGCTACGGACACAACGGCGCGGACGACGCGGCCGCGCATGCGGCGCTGATCGCGGCCGCGATGCCCGGCAAGCCGATCCGCGTCCAGTGGATGCGCGAACAGGAGCATACGTGGGACCATTTCACGCCGGCGATGGTCACCGAGCTCAGCGCATCGCTCGACGCGAGCGGCCGCATCGTCGACTGGAACTACGCGCTGTGGAGCAGCTCGCACAACGAGCGCATCGTCAATGCCGGCCGGCTGCTGCCCGCGCGGATGCTCGAGCCGCCGTTCGTCCCCGCGCCGTCGACGCCGATGTTGCAGCCCGAGGGCGGCGGCGATCGCAACGCGATCCCGCTGTACGCACTGCCGAACATGCACATCGTCAACAACTTCTCGCCGACGATGCCGCTGCAGACGTCGGCGATGCGCTCGCTCGGCGCGCACACCAACGTCTGGGCGATCGAAAGCTTCATGGACGAACTGGCGCACGCCGCCGGTATCGACCCGGTCGAATTCAGGCTGCGTCACATGCAGGATCACCGCGCGAGCCAGGTGATCAAGCTCGTCGCGACGAAATTCGGCTGGCCGCGACCGCCGCGCGCACGCAACCGCGGCGTCGGCTTCGCCTTCGGCAAATACAAGAACCTGATGGCCTACGTCGCGATCGCGGTGGAGGTGTCGGTCGTTCCGGAAACCGGCCAGGTGACGCTCGAACATGCGGAAGCGGCCGTCGACGCGGGCCAGATCGTGTCGCCGGACGGCATTCGCAACCAGATCGAAGGCGGCATCGTGCAGGCCGCGAGCTGGACGCTGTACGAGGCGCTGAAATACGACACGCAGCGCATCCGCAGCTTCGACTGGAGCAGCTATCCGATTCTCCGCTTCGACGCTGCGCCGCAAACCGTGAAAGTGCATCTGGTCAATCGTCCCGGCGCGCCGTTCCTCGGTGCGGCCGAGGCGTCGATGGGACCGACCGCCGGTGCGCTCGCCAACGCGATCTTCGACGCGACCGGCCAGCGCCTGCGCGAAATGCCGTTTGCGGGCGACACGCTCAGGAAGCGCATCGACGCATAGCGGTACGACACGACCACGACAAATCGCGCCGGCACGAACCGGCGCGGGCAACATACAGGCTGGAGATTTCTCAACGATGGATACCTTGCTTTCGATGCGCGTGTTTACGCGCATCGTCGAGACGGGCAGCTTCACGCGCGCGTCGGACACGACCGGGCTCACGACGCCGCGCGTGTCCGCGCTGCTGAGCACGCTCGAGCAGCATCTCGGCTGCCGGCTGCTGAACCGGACGACGCGCCGGATCTCGCTGACCGAGGACGGGCAGGCCTATTACGAACGCTGTGTCGGCGTGCTGCGCGAAATCGACGACATGGAAGCGGCCGTCTCGCAGGCACGCAATGTGCCGCGCGGCCGTCTGAAAGTGAACCTGCCGCCGGCGATGGCGAAACAGATCATGGTGCCCGCCCTGCCCGAATTTCTCGCCGCCCATCCGGGCATCATGGTCGAGCTCGGCGTGACCGATCGCCAGATCGACCTCGTCGGCGAAGGCGTCGACTGCGTGGTGCGGATCGGCGCGCTCGACGATTCGGGGATGGTCGCGAAACGGATCGGCAGCCTGACGACCTGCACTTGCGCGTCGCCCACGTATCTCGACAGATGCGGCGCGCCCGAAACGGTGGACGACCTCGCCCAGCACGTCGCGGTCAGCCACATGTCGGCCGATACGGGCCGGCCGCGGCCCTGGGACTACGTCGTCGACGGCGAAACGCGCATCGTGCAGATGTGCGGCACGGTCGCGGTCAACGACGCCGATACCTACATCGAGTGCGGCGTCGCGGGGATCGGCCTGATCAAGACCTCGCTGTACCTGGTCGAGCCGTATCTCAAGTCCGGGCGCCTGCGCGAGGTGCTGACCGATTTCAACACGCCGCCCCGGCCGATCTCGATCCTGTATCCGCCCAACCGGCATACGCCTGTCAAACTCAAGGTCTTCGTCGACTGGCTCGCGGGGCTGTTCGCGCAGATTCCGACGCTGCAGGGCAAACGCGGTTGATGTCCGCAGGTGATGCGGGGGCGGCGGCCTGATGCCGCTCGCCTCACCGAAGGCGGTCGGCTGGTAGAGCGGCGACCGCGCGGGCTAGGTCGACCCTGCGCGTCGCGAAGCGACGGGCCGGACTGTCTGAACGCCGCACCGGCGATTGCCGGCGAAGCCGCCCGGATCCTCCGAAACGACGCCTTCAGGCGTCTCTCCAGCGTGCGCCCAGCACGCGCCCACAGAAATTCGGCCGGTGAAAATCCGGATCGGCGCGCTCGAGTACGTCGGCACTCCACGTGCCGAACGTCGACGCCGACCGATGCGCGACCCCGCGCGCGATCGCGTCGAGGAACGCGTTGCCGAACCCGTCGCCGCGCGGGTACGCGGCGAGCAGCGCGAGGCGCTCGTCGGCCGAATACGCGTCGATGTCGGTTGCCATCAGGTCCGTCGCTACGGCGGACGCCAGCGCACGTGCGAGCGGCGACATGCGGGCGGCCACGCCGGGCGTCGTATGCAGCGCGATCGCGCGCCACACGTCGTCGCGCACGTGCTGCGGCGTCTGATGGCGCAGCAGGAACGCCTGCGCGGCGTCGGCGCTGTCGAGCTCGTAGCGCTCGGTCGAGCGGCCATACGCGGGGCTCAATCCCATGTTCGCGTACATCGCGGCCACGTACAGCGCCTCGGCATCGCAGCGCTCGCCCGCACGGCGCGCGGCAAGCGACGCGAGGACGAACACCCGGCACGCGTGATCGGTGATCACCCGCGGCAGCGACGCGCGTGCCGCTTCGGCGGCTTCGATCGCCATCGGTGTCCGGGGAATGCGGACGCCGGCGACTTCGTCATCGGCCGATGCGCAGGGGTGCGCAGAACTCATCTCGTCTCCTTCTGCCCCGCACCGGGGCGAAAAATCGTTCGTTCTTCGCGCGGCACGCGCCGGGGTAGCCGGCCTGCCCGCTGATCGACGCCATCCTACAAGACGACGCCGGGTTGGCCGAATGCTTCGCACTGCTCGACAACCTCCGTCGCGGCCGCGCGAAGGCGCTGCGCGAAACGACGGCCGCGCGCGCGCGCGGAACCGCCATCCGGGCCGGCGTCGGCCGCCGAGCACGGCTGCGCCGACACGGCCGGACGACGCAGGACGGCACCGCCGAATTCGGCCACCGGCGACCACGCGGGGCTGACCGGCAGCGGCGGCGGCGCAAGCGGCGCGAACTCGTCGTCCGCATGCACGACCTTGCCGCCGACGACTGTCAGCACCGACGACAGCGACTTGATCCGCGCTTCGTCGATCGTGAAGTAATCGTCCGTCAGTACCGCGAAATCCGCATACTGGCCGGGCACCAGCGCGCCCTTGCGGTCGTCCTCGTTCGAGAACCATGCACTGCCGACCGTGTAGCGGCGCAGCGCTTCCATCCGGCTGAGCCGGTTGCGTTCGGGATAGAGCGCCGTGCCGCCGACCGTGCGCCCGGACACCATCCAGTACAGCGACACGAACGGGTTGTAGCTCGCGACGCGCGTCGCATCGGTGCCCGCGCCGACCGGCAGCCCGGCCGCCAGCATCGCGCGGATCGGCGGCGTGCGCGTGGCCGCTTCGGCGCCGTAGCGCGCAATGAAGTACTCGCCCTGGAACGCCATCCGGTGCTGGACCGTCACGCCGCCGCCGAGCGCGGCGATGCGCGCGATGTTCGCATCCGAAATCGTCTCGCAATGATCGAAGAACCAGCGCAGCCCGTCGAACGGCATGTCGCGGTTGACGGCCTCGAGCACGTTCAGGAAGCGGCCGATCGATTCGTCGTACGTCGCGTGCAGCCGGAACGGCCAGCGGTGCCGCACCAGCAGCCGGACCACCGCGGCCAGTTCGGCCTCGAGCGCTTCGGGCAGATCGGGGCGCGGTTCGAGAAAATTCCCGAAGTCGGCGGCCGAAACCACCAGCAGTTCGCCGGCGCCGTTCATCCGCAGGAACGCGTCGCCGTCGCCGGGCTTCGCCAGCGTCGCCCATCGCGCGTAGTCGTCGAGTTCCCGTCCGGCATGCTGCACGAACAGGCTGTACGCGACGCGCACCGTCATCTCGGCGCGCTGCGCGAGCGACAGGATCACGCGATAGTCGTCCGGATAGGACTGGAAATCTCCGCCTGCGTCGATCGCGCTCGTCACGCCGAGGCGGTTCAGTTCGCGCATGAAGTGCCGCATCGAATTCATCTGGTCGTCGTGGCCGAGCTTCGGGCCCTTCTCGAGCGCCGCGTGCAGGACGGCCATGTCCGGGCGGGCGATCAGCATGCCGGTCGGCCTGCCGAGACGATCGCGCTGGATCTCGCCGCCGGGCGGATCGGACGTGTCGCGGCCATAGCCGATCGCGCGCAGCGCGGCCGCGTTCAAGAGTGCGCTGTCGCCCAGATGCATGATGAAGACCGGCGTGTCGGGCGCGATCGCGTTGAGTTCGGCCACCGTCGGCCCGCGCTTTTCCGCGAACTGGAATTCGGTCCAGCCGCCGACGACGCGCACCCACTGCTGCGCGGGCGTGCGCAGCACCTGGCGACGCAGCATGGCCAGCGCATCGGCCAGCGTCGGCACGCCGTCCCAGCGCAGTTCCAGGTTGAAATTCAGGCCGCCGCGGATCATGTGCAGATGCGAATCGTTCAGCCCCGGGATCACGGTGCGGCCCCTCAGGTCGATGCGAAGCGTGTCGGCGCGCGCGTGGCGCATCACTTCGTGCCCGCTGCCGGTCGCGAGGATCCGGCCGTTCTTCACCGCGAGCGCGGTCACAAACGACTGCCGGTCGTCCTGCGTCGCGATCTTGCCGTTGCATACGATGAGGTCCGCCGCTTCGGCGGATTCCGTCGCCTTAAGCACCGTCGTGCCTCCCGCTTGCGCCGAACGCCGGCATGCGGCCGCACACGGCACGCACCCGGATTGACGATACACGGACCATCCACTTCCCCTTGAACATTGATCGATCGGACCGACGGGCCGCGGCGCGATGGCGCGGCTGCGTCCTGCGCGGGCCGGGCGCGCCGCTACGCCATCTGCTGCATCGCATCCGCCGCCTCGTGCCGCATGCGGGTACGGCCCGTCGACGGCGCCGTCTCCGGCCGCACGAAGTTCTGCAAGCGCGCCAGCCGGCGAACGTCGAACGCACGCGATTGCGGATCGAAATGCCCCGACAGACCGGCCACCAGCGACGAGGCCTGCCCGGTCCGCCCGCGCTCGATCAGGTGATCGGCGAGATCGAGCGTGCCGCGCAGTGCCCACATCGCGGCTCCTTGCCCGTTCGCGGCATGGATCCCCATCAGGAGATGACGGTGCCCGTCGGCTTCGCAGGCGATCGCAAGGTCCGCATCGGCGGTGCGCGCCTGTTCGAGCATCGCCAGCCCGCGGGCGCGCAACAGTTCGGGCACGAACAGGTGCTCGCCGTGCGCGCGGCAGCGCACGAGCGTCGCATCGAGCTTGCCGCATGCCTCGGCCGCGCGGCCCGTACGCGTCAGCCCTTCCGCGTACGCGACGATCAACGGCGCGAGCACGCGGCGGAATCCGCTCGCTTCGATGCGCCGCAGCGCAGGCTCGAGCCGCGCGAGACCGGCACCGGGGTGCCCGCTCTGCATGTCGAACTGCCCGGCCAGGCATTCCGCATGGCTGAGCCAGATGTCGAACCCGTTCGCCTCGGCGGTCGAGCGCAGCGTGCCGAGATAGTCGGAAATCACGTCGTGGTCGCCATAGCGCAATGCAATCGGCACGGCCGCGGCGCCGAGCACGACGCACAACGCCAGCCCCGCTCCGGCACGGCGCGCGCATTCGACCGCCTGTGCAGCCAGTCGCATCGCATGTTCCGGGTCGCCCTGCATCCACACGAGCCGCGTCAGCATCGTGCTGCCGAGCGTCGCGACGTCGATGCCCAGCGCCGCCGCCGCGCACGACGGTTCGCCGACCTCGGCCAGCTCGTCCGTCGCCGCCTCCAGCCGCTCGCGCGCCTGCGCATGCTCGCCGAAGTAATGCAGCGAGGTCGCGACCATCGCGTTCGCCAGCAGTCGCTGCGACCGGTCGCCCCGCCGCTCGGCGGCACGCTCGAAGCGCGTCGCGTAGCGCAGCGATTCGTGGATGTCGGAGCGCGTCAGCATTGTGTTCCACAGCCCGACCAGCGCGCGCGCATCGAACGCCTCGTCGCCGATCCGGCCCGCAAGACCGAGCGTCCTGTCCCACATCGCGGCGGCCGTATGCGAATCGCCGTCGGTATGCAGCAGCGCCGCCGCATAGGCCGCGCGCAAGCGCATCTCGCGCGCCGCTTCGACAGGCGCGACGCCCTCGGCCTCGATCGCGTCGAGCGCCCGTCTCGCCAGTATCGAACATTCGCGCATTCGCGCCGGCTCCAGCAATGCGCGCGCCAGCGCGTCCGCGTCCAGCGCCTGCGGCCCGGCCGCCACGGGCGCGTGCGGCGCCTGCGCATGCGCGGCGAGACGCAGGCTCGCGAGATCCGGCGCGGGTGCCTGCGTCTGCATCCGCGCTTCCTCCTGCCCGCGTTCGTAGCACGCATGACGCTCGGCGACGGCGTCGAATTCGCCCTCGTTGCGCAGCTTCTCCAGCGCATACGCGCGCGTCGACTCCGTCAACCGGTAGCGCGCCTGCGCGCCGTCGAACTCGACGGTTACCAGCGACTTCGCGACCAGTTCGCCGAGCACCGCGATCATCTCGGCGGCCGACATGCCGGGTTCCATCGCAACCTCGCGGGCGGCATCGAACGTAAACGGGCCGATGAAGCACGCCATCCGACGAAACAGCGCGCGCGCGGCCGCATCCAGCAGCACGTAGCTCCAGTCGAACGTCGCCCGCAACGTCTGGTGCCGCGGCAGCGCCGAGCGCAGCCCGCCCGTCAGGAGGTTCAACCGGTCGTCGAGACGTGACGCGACGATCTCGAGCCCGAGCGTCGCGACGCGCGCGGCAGCCAGTTCGATGGCAAGCGGGAGCCCGTCGAGACGACGGCAGATGTCGCCGATGAGCCTGATGCCGGCCGCATCGATCGCGCAGTCGGGCGTGGCGGCGCGGATCCGCGCCAGGAACAGTTCGACGGCCGAATGGCGCACCATCTCGTCGACGGATGCACTGCCGTCCGGCACCGCCAGCGGACTCACGCGAAACACGGCCTCGACCGAGATATGCAACGGTTCGCGACTCGTCACGAGCACGCGCAGCGATGCGGCGCGCGACGTCAGCGTGTCGACGAGGTCGGCAACCAGGTCGACGACGTGCTCCGCGTTGTCGAGCACGATCAGGCCGCGTGACGCGGCGAACGCATCGCCGATCCGGTCGATGTCCGGCAAGCCATCCACCTCGAGCCCGAGTTCCGCGGCCATCGCGAGCAGCACGTCGTCGCGCGTCGCGGCACTCGCCAGCGCCACGAACCGGACGCGCTCGCCGGAGCGGCTGCGCAGTTCGTGCGCGACCCGTTCGGCCAGGCTCGTCTTGCCGATCCCGCCCGCACCGACCAGCGTGACGACCGGCGCACGTTCGATCATGTCGACGATCTGCTCGATCTCGGCCTGGCGCCCGACGAGCGGCACCGGGCTGGCAGCCGCGACGGCGTCGGGCGGCAACGCGGTCGCGCGCGGCGCCGGCTCGTGCGCGACCGCGGGATTCGCGATCAGCACGTAGCCGCGGCCCGGCACCGTCTTGATCAGGTCGCGGCTCGCGCCCAGTGCCTTGCGCAATGTCGCGACATGGACCTGCAGCCGGTTCTCCTCGACGATCAGGCCCGGCCAGACGGCATCCATGATGTCGTCCTTCGACACGACGGAACCGTTGGCGCGATGCAGTACTTCCAGTATGTCAAGCGCGCGTGCGCCGATACGCAGCGACGCGCCGCGGCAGCGAATGTCCCGCTGCTCGAAATCCACCGACAACGTCCCGATCTGGATCATGGCCGCCTCCAGGTTCCCCACGATGACCGCCATGTGAACACGGCCGTTCACCGGGGCGGGAGTGCGCACCCGGCCAGCCCTGCAGGCCGGGTGCAAATCTCAAAAAAGTGGGCCGAGTGTAAACGCCGGAAATACAAAAATCTTGAAGGAAAATGCGCTGGCGACCACCGCGCGGGCACGCCGCCGTACCCGCGTCGCGCGATTGCAAATGGGGCGATATCGATCAGAATGGCGCCTTCGCTTGCCGTCCGGGCCTGGCGCGGCATGGATCGAGCCGAATCCGGCATGCCGTCAGCCAGTGGACATTTATTCAAGTTATCTTGGGCCTGTCAGACGTGCTATATAAACTGCACGTAAAAATGCTCGCGCGCCGCACCCCATCGAAGGATAGTTCCGCCATGCCAGATCCCCTCGCCGCGCCACCTGTCGCGAAACCGAAAGACACGCTCGGATGCCTGTCGAGCCTGCTGTCGAAGGATATTGAAAGGTCGGTCGGCGGTCTGAAGCTCCATCGCAAATGCATGCGTGACGAGCAATTCGAGCGCATCGAAATGGCGCCCAGCGATCGCGGCTTCCTGATCGGCGTGTCGCTCAATGGCGGGCACCGGCGCACGATCTACGGCGGGGCCGGCAAGTCCGAGCGGTGGTTTCAGCACAACTCGATCTACATCCGCGACTTTTCCCGGAATTTCCGCGCGGACCTGCACGGCAAGTTCGACTTCGTGCTCATCGAGTTGTCGCACGGCTACCTCGACGACTTGAGTCGCGAGCACGACGGAACGGAAATCGGCGGCCTGACCTGCGCGCCCGACGCGCAGGACGCGGTGCTCGGCCATCTCGCGCACGCGGTCGCCGACAGCCTCGACGGGCCCGGCGCGCTGAACACGCTGTTCGTCGAGCAGATGGGGCTGGCGATCGGCACGCATCTGGCGCGCCAATACGGCAATACGCGCGCGCGCGACCTGCAACGCAAGGGCGTGCTGTCGCCGGCCAAGGCCGCGCGCGCCAAGGAACTGCTGATGGAAAAGGCGGATCTCGGCGTGTCGATCGAGGAGGTCGCGAGCGAATGCGACCTGTCGCGCGGCTATTTCATCCGTGCGTTCTCGCGCACGACGGGACGCACGCCGCATCAATGGCTGCTCGAGCAGCGCGTGATCCGCGCCCGGCAACTGATCGAAACGACCGACATGACGCTCGCGGAAATCGCGGCCGTCTGCGGCTTCGCGGACCAGAGCCATCTGAACCGCGTGTTCGCACGCATCGTCGGCCATCCGCCCGGCGCATGGCGGCGCGAACTGTCGCGCTGATTCCGTCACGCGCGGCGACGGCTCCCGCGCGCCATGCTCGCTATCGAAGCGGCGTCGTGTCGTAGTCGACCGGCACCCAGTCGTACTGCGCCCCGTCCCGGCGCAAATGCCCACGCCCGTGAAACGCGATGTGCGCGGCACCGACCAGATAACGCTTGTCCGCCACGCGCTTCAGCGTATCGCGCCGGGTGCGCCGCGCTACCAGCCGAACTTCGCTTCCATGCCGACATAGTCGGCATTGCGCGCACCGAGCGCGCGAATCGAGTCGGCGATCTGGAAGTGCACGGCCTCGACGGCCAGCGCCACGTTCGCATTGACGAGCCAGTCCACGCGCGCCTGCGCATACATGCCCGTCCACGAACCGCCCTTGCCGGCCGTGCCGGGCACCGCCGACATCCCTTGCCCGTAGATCGCGTCGGCCGTCGTCTCGCGCCACTGGAAACCGACCGCGGTCAGCACCGTCACGTTGCTCGCCGGCTTGAACGTCAGCGAAGGCTTCACGTGAATCAGGTTGCTGTAGCCGGTGTAGCCGGCGAGCGTGAAGTAATAGCCGTTCGGGAACAGCGGGTTGAAGGTGCCCATGCGCCCGTCGCCGGGATGCCGGTCGCCCGACGCGCCGTCGACCTGGAGGCCGATGCGCGGCGTGCCGGCCGTCTTCGTGAACGTGTAGCCGCCCAGCGCGCCGAACGCCCACGCACCGATCGTGTCCTGCCCGATGTGCCCCGTCTGGAGCATCGCCTCGACGTCCCAGTCGAGCCGGCCGGATTTGCCCGCGTAGCGCATGTCGAATACGTCGCGCCGCTCGTTCCCGGCCCCGGCGAGATAGCGTGCGTTGTCGCGCGTATAGCGCGACCAGTAGCCCGACAGGTCGCCGGGGCCCGTGCCGTTGCGCTCGATACGCACGCCGTCGAATCTCAGGTGCCGGTTCGACACGTCGTCGAACGCCGCGTCGTTGCGATACTGCACCGGGCGCGTCATATAGCCGATCAGCCGCCATTTGCCGATCTCGTAATCCGCCCACAGCGCGTCGAACGCCTGGCGCACGTTCGGGCCGTCCCGCACCGACACGAAGCGCTGCAAGTCGTAGGCCATCTCCTGCCGGCCGATGCGGGCCTTGAACGTGCCGCCGCCGATCTGGTCGACGTACGCGACGAACGCCTGCTCGAGATCGAGCTGGTCCTTGTCCACCGTGCCGACCGTGTCCTTGCCGAACGGCCGCGCATCGACGAACTGGACGAACGCCTGAAAATGCCCGGCATAACGCAGGTCCGCATGCACCGTCGCACGCTGGATCACGTAATTGTCGTCATGCGCGGCACCGAGCCCGAACAGCGGCGCGTTGTTCAACTCGAAGCGCTCGCGCAGGTTCGCGCCGAGCGACAGATAGGTCGACGGGTCGGCGCCCAGCGGGATGTACTTCAGCGAATCGAGCGGCTTGCGCGGCACGCATGGATTCGCGAGCACCGACCAGTCTTCCTGCCAGCGGTTGAACAGCACCGCGGGGCGCTTCGCGGTGCACGCGGCGCCGGCGGTCGATGCCGGCGCCGCGGATTCCTCGGCGCCGGCCGCCGTACCGGCGTACGTCGCGACGCCGCCCGCCAGCACGGCGGCGGGCAGCACGCGCCGCCACGCCTGTTTCATCGGCCGGCGGCCCATCATTTCGACCGCGAGTGGATCTCGGCGACGTAGCCGCCCGGGAACTGCACGAGCGCGGCGTCGCGCCCGTCCGACGTGAACGTCGGCACCAGCACGGTCACGCCCGCGGCCTGAGCCTGCTTCAGCGTCGCGGCCAGGTCCGGCACTTCGTAGCCGGTCATCTCGCGGCCGAACGGGTAAGGCAGGTGGCCGTCGGTGGCGAGCACCGTCATCTTGCCGAAACCCGACTCGATGCGGATACGGCGGTACGTGTCGTTCGGCCGGCCGATCTCGATGCCCGGCGCCTTGCGCACGTCGGACACGACCTTGCCGCGCGAGAACGCGACGAAGTTGCGCACCAGCTTGCTCGCGCTTTCCGGCGACACGTACACGCGGTTTTCCGGCACCGTCTGCAGCGGATCGTAGTGCGGCGCCTGGGTGTGCCAGTAAAGCTGCATGTTCACGCCGCCCGGCCAGCGGACGATCGCGTCGCGGCCGATCGGGTCCGGGAACGTGTCGACGATCACATCGGCGCCGTGCGCGCGCGCCGACTTCACCGCGACGTCCATGTCGGTGACGAGATAGCCGGTGCGCTCCTCGCAGAACGGATACGGAATCGGCGTCTTGAAGCCGAACACCGAGATCGTGCCGACCGGCGTCAGCACGAGCTGCGACATCGTCTGGCTCGGCGTCGGCGTGACCTGGAACACGCCCTGCTGCGACTTCTTGCCGCCGAAGGTCGCGACGAAGCTGTCGGTGAAGCGGTCGAAGTCTTCGGGTGCGACGCACACGTGCGTCGTGTCGTATTGTGGGCCGACCGCGACGGCCGGCACACGCGCGGACGAGGTCTCGAGCAGGCGCGTCTCGTCGGCGAGGACAGGCGCGGTCGCCAGCAACGCGCCGAGCACGACCGTCGACGCGGCCGTCATCCCCAATACCTGCCGCAATTTGAGTGCAATCATCGTGTTCTCCTTGATAGTGGCAAGCGCAGCAGCCCGCTGCGCGCGCGCATTCAGCGTGATGTCGGCCGCACGTCGGGCCGACCGGATTGGTAGGTGAGGAAGCCCAGCGCCGCGAGCGGCAGCGCCAGCGCCCAGAAGGCGGCGAACACATAGGCCGCGGCCCCCGCGCCGGCCCCGAGCGCAAAGCCGACGATCGGCGGCAGCATGCGCCGCAGCCGCACACGCGCGGCCTCCCGTTCGGCAGGCGCCGCGAGCGGCACGAGCCAGTCGAACGCATCGATCACCGCCTGCGTGACGTTGCCCGTCATCACCGTGTTGGCGACGACCGAGCGGGCCGTCAGCCGGCCATGCGCGTTCTGGACGCCCATCGCCGCGGCGCCGAGCAGGCCGCACAGGATCGTCCTCGGCGCATCGGCGTCGGCGATCGGCGACGCCATCACGCCCGCCAGCATGAACCCGGCCAGCAGCACGGCCTGCAGCGCATACAGCGAACGTGCGCGCACGCCATGGCCCAGCGAACGCATCCGATGATCGAGCACGCGCGCGCCGACGATGCCGGCGATGAAGGCCGGAAACGCGAGCCACTTGATCATGAGCCCTTGCCCGACGCCGGCCAGCCCGGAGCCGATCAGGATGAAGTTGCCCGTGACGTGCGCGGTGAACAGGCCGAACAGCGCGACGAAGCCGAGCGTGTCGACGTAACCCGCGATCGACGCGAGAAACACGTCCTCGCCGCGCACGCGATCGGGCGCTGCGGTGCCGGCGGTTACTGGCTGCGACGGCATGACGCGGCTTCCTTGAAGGTGTCGATTGCGCCGGCGACCGCAATGCGTGCGCCCGGCGAGATCAGATAACGCATGTTCCGCTCCGGTTTCGCCGGCCGGTCCGGCTTGCCGACTGGCGTCCGGCCCATGCAACGGCTCGTCAGCCAGACTAGACAAGGGCAGCCTTAATGTCATGGCGGCGGCCTGAATTTTTCTGAATGCGCCGCTCGCGCGCGGGACGGTGCGGCCGGCCCGATTCGACGCAGGACGTCCCGCGCGGCCACCCAAACCGCACCGCCAGCCGGATTCGCTGGCCGCGATCGTGTTATTTTTCGATCGATAGTTTATGCACGCGCGCCGTCAGGAGCCGATGAATGACCGAAAGAAAACGCAGCACGCCGACCCGCGAGCCCGCGGCCGACGCCGACGGCAACGCCGTCACGCGAGGCCGTCGGCTCACGCCGGAAGCGCGCGAGCGGCAGATCGTCGAGAAGGCGATCGAGCACTTCGCGACGCACGGCTTTTCCGGCAGCACGCGCGAGCTCGCGCGGCAGATCGGCGTCACCCAGCCGCTGCTGTACCGGTACTTTCCGAGCAAGGAAGCGCTGATCGATCGCGTCTACGACGAGATCTACACATGGAATCCCGACTGGGAAAAGATGATCGCCGATCGCAAGGTCCCGCTGCAGGAACGGCTCGTCGCGTTCTACCGCGACTACGCGCAAACCATCCTGCGGCGCGAATGGATCCGTACCTTCATCTTCGCGGGGCTCAGCCGCGAGGGTTTCAACACGCGCTACCTGTCGCGGCTGCGCGAACGCGTATTCCTGCCGGTGCTGCGCCAGCTGCGGCACGAATACGAGATCGCCACGCCGGCGACCGAGGCGCAGCGCAATGCGGAAATCGAACTGGTCTGGAGCCTGCACGCGAGCATCTTCTATCTCGGCGTCCGCAAATGGGTCTACGGCCTGACGGTGCCCGACGATCTCGACACCGAAATCGAGCGGCTGGTCGACGCGTTCCTGAACGGCACGCCCGCCGCGCTGCAGCAGCTCAGGTCGGGTGCGACCGCCCGGCGCCGCCGGCGCGCGTAACCAGACGAATTCAGAACAATTTATCCGGCGCGCGGCCCGCTTCACCTATCCTCGACAGGCATTCGCAGCCGCGCCCGTTGCGCGCAGGCCGAACCGAACCGGGACCGCCGCATGACCGACACCACGCCTTCGATCACCCATCACACCGGCACCGCGAACGGCATCCGCCAGCACTGCATCGATGCCGGCAGCGGGCCCGTCGTCGTCCTGCTGCACGGCTTCCTGAAGCACTGGGAAGGCTGAATCGCCACGCACGCGAAGGATCATCGGGAGGAAGCAATCATGAGCGACGTTTCAGGCCCGCTGGCGGTCGTGGTCGGCGGATCGGTGGGCGGGCTTTTCACGGCCACCGCACTGCGGGCGGCCGGATGGCGCGTCAAGGTGTTCGAACAATCGCCGAGCGACCTCGACAGCCGCGGCGGCGGCATCGTGCTGCAAGCGCCGATCGAACGCGCATTCACGTTCGGCGGCGTGCCCGTGCCGCGCGATGCGCGCGTCGATTCCATCGACCGGATCTATCTCGACGAGCACGACCGGATCGTGCAACGTCTCCACAGGCCGCAAACGCAGACCGCGTGGAACGTGATCTACAGGGACCTGAAACGCGCGCTGCCCGCCGGTGTCGTGCACGCCGGCGTGTCGTTCGAGCGGTTCGAGCAGGAAGGCGACGGCGTGATCGCGCATTTCGCGGACGGTCGCGTCGAGCGTGCCGACTTGCTGGTCGGCGCCGACGGCGGCCGCTCGACCGTCCGCGCGCAACTGCTTCCCGACGCGCAGCCCGCTTATGCGGGCTATGTCGCATGGCGCGGGCTCGTCGACGAGTACCTGCTTCCCGACACGGTGCTGCGGGTACTGCGCAATCGCTTCACGTTTCAGCAAGGCGACGCGCATCTGTTCCTGACTTATCTGGTACCCGGCCGCGACGGTGCGATCGAACCGGGCAAACGGCGCGTGAACTGGGTCTGGTACCGGCGGCTCGCGCAGGACCGCATGCCGTCGCTGTTCCTCGCGCGGGACGGCACGCAGCGCGACGGCTCGCTGCCGCCCGGCGCCATGCGGGACGACAACCGGCTCGAACTCGTGGACGCCGGTTGCCGCATGCTGGCGCCGACGCTCGCCGCGCTCGTCGATGCGACGCACGCGCCGTTCGCGCAGGCGATCCGCGATCTCGCGGTCGACCGCATGGTGTTCGGCCGCGCGGTATTGCTCGGCGATGCAGCCTGCCTCGTCCGGCCGCACACGGCCGCCGGCGTCGCGAAAGCGGCGGAGAATGCGGTCGGGCTCGCCGAGGCGCTGCGCGGCGTCGCGCACGGCCCCGCTTTCGACGCCGCGCTGTCGCGCTGGGAAGCCCTTCAGCTCGCGACCAACGCGTCGCTGTCCGAACTCGGCATCTCGCTCGGCACCCGGATCATGGGGCGCACGTGACCGGCCGGCGGCCACGCGCCGATCCGTGACTCATGCCCGCCGTGGCGCCGACGAGGCGTTAAATTCCCGTTCGATGCAGCGCAACGCGTGTCGCATTCGCGGGCGGCGCGCGTGCGAATCGATGGCCGCTCCAACGCCGGCCTGACGATCAGGCATTTCTCGCCGGATATCTTGAAATGCTATCCTTTCGACCATGAGGCAGAAGGCGAGCAAGCAAAACGCCACCTCGTCCAACACACTCGCGGCACCCGAACCGCCCCTCCCCACATCCGTTCCGTTGCCCGGCAAGCCGGGTATTCGCACGTCAGCCAGCCGATTCACCACCGATTGCGCCGGCCGTACGTTGCACCGTCACTTTCCTACGGAGACGCGATGACAACTCGAATCGACCGACGAGCCTTCCTGATGTACGGCGCCTGCAGCGCGGTACTGCCGCTTCTCGCCGCGTGCGGCGGCGACGACGGCACGCCACTGCCCCGATCGCGCGCCATCGCATCGGGTCTCGGGGAAAAAGCCGCTCCGCCCCTCCATGCGTTCGACGAAAACGACTTGCTGGTTCCCGGTTTCAAAATGAAGCTCGGCGACATCAGGACGCAAATCGAGCAATACCAGCCGGCGGCCATCGCGATTGCGGATGTCGTCAATGCAGCGTTGTCGGCCAATACGCTGCCGGGGCTCATCGCCTTCGGCGAAGTCACGATCAAGGCACTCGCGTCGTTCATTCCGGGCGCCGGACCGCTGGTCGGCGAAGTACTGAACCTGCTGTTCAACCACCTGAATACGCTGTTCGAGCGCGGGCCGGACGAAGAATCGGTGATCCGTCGCATTGCGACGGACGAGATTTCGAAAAACAACGTCGAGATCATGCGTCAGACGCTGGCGGGCATCAACGACGACCTGCACTTCCTCGTCGAGTTCGTGCGAAACAACGCACCGCCCTACTCGGCGTCGATGTCCGACACCATCGTCGCGAAGTTCGTGGCGTTCTGGAGCGGTTGCACGATGCTCACGCCGCTGTTCCTGATCAAGGGCTCCGAATATCAGGGGCTGACGATGCATGCGCTCGCCTGCGGCGCGCAGTTGTCGATGTATGGCGCATACCTGTCGATGCGCGACGAACTCGCTCTCGCACCCGACACGGTCGCCGCGACGCTGAGCGAGATGCGCGAGAAGATCTACCGGTACCAGAATGCCATGCAGAAAGTGCTTGCCGCACACTTGAACTCGCTGTCCGATCCGGACAAGAAGAACAAGTACGTCCGCAACTTCTATACCCTTGGTTATGCGAAGTTTCTCGATTCGGCGAAGAGCTACTTCACGGCATTGCACCAGACGAAGATCGACTTCCGCAACTCGATGGAGATCTACACGCACGACGTCTTGCGCAGCACGGCCGACGCCACGCTCCCGTCTCGCACGTCGTACGTGACGGACCTGCTCGCCATCTGCCATTGCGGTTACGGCGGCGATCCGTGCGTCGTCCGCATGAATCAGACGTTCGTCGACGGCGCAGGCCGATCGACCCACATCGACTCGCAAGGTTGCACCGGCGACTTCGACGGCGTGTCGGGCAGCCTGCTCGCGATTCAGCACTCGTTTGCCGCGAATCAGTCGGCGGGCGAGTTGACGGATGGTCTCGGCTGCATCTGGAAAGCGTCCGTGCGGGGAGCGATCTTCAGCCGCAACGAAAACCAGTATCTCTATGCGCTGCAGGTGCAGGACGGCACCGGCACACGCTATTCGGCGGCAGTCGACGGATACGGCAACGTCCTCGATCTGGTCGACAATCCGGATTACCTACAGTCGTATACGCCCGGCAGCGCGGCGAAGCTCGAACCGGGTTACTTCGTCTCGGCGTTCCTGACCGCACCGGGCACCTATTCCGGCAAGACGTGTCGCGAAGATTCGGGCAGCAGCGTTCCGTATGCCGGCATGGCACTGCGACACTACTCGTCCGCCTCGCAGCTCGCGGAATTGCACGGCACCGACGTCGGCCTCGAACTCGACCTGACCTGCGGCTTCAGCCTTGCCGATTCGTCGACGCTCGGCGCGCCGACCGGCTATCCGGACGTGATGATCGGCAAGTCGATCCTGGTCGGCAAGCACCTGACCTTCGTCGTGACGAACCGGACCGCGGCACCTGTCGCCTGCCGCCTTGTCCCACTTCTGGCAGACGTCCGGACGAGCTCGGACACGTTCGTCAACCTGACGCTCGTGACGCCCGACACGCAGCGCACGCTCGCCTCGGTCACGCTCGCCGCGCATGGAAGCGGCCCCGCGCTGCTTGGCGAGGACGGCCGGGAGTTCTTCCATTACGAAACGAACGACGTCTTCCCGTTCGCGCCCGGCGTGAACCATGTGCAAATCGCGCGCGGCGCGGATCTCGGCGAAAACGCCTTTCGCTTCGCGAGCTTGCTCGTCGTGCCGATGCGAACATGACCCGGCAATGCGCGTTATCGGGGACCCCGGCGCGGAAGCCTGAACAGGTTGCGCCGTCCGGGCCTACGCCACGGCATGGCGATTGCGCGGATAACTCACGGCATGCCCGCTCCCGGACATGAAAGTGGTCCCGCCTTCGTCGTCCGACTGAATCGGCCGGTCCTGCTTCAGCGGAAACCCGCCGTCAACCGCACTCCGCAGCGGTGAAATCGCCGGGCGGCAAAGGCCGGTTCGCCACGTCCCGTGCTTCGGCGCGGGTCAGGCCGAGCGTCTGCAATACCATCGCCGCGGCTCGCTCGGCAAGCCGGCCCTCGTCTCTCGCCGGCTTCCTCGCGTCGCCCGCAGCCGTGTCGGCCGTGTAGCACTCCGCCGCGACCGCAGCCAGGATCGTCCCCGTCATCGCGAGCACGCTCATGAACGGATCGCCGACGACGAAGCGGCGTGCCGCGATGCCGCGCTTGCTGTCCCGCCACAAGCGCCGGCCCAGCCCGTGGTCGAGCACGCGCGCGGAAAAGCCCTCCCGCACCAGAAACCGTCCCCAGCGCTGCTCGCGGCGCGCGCGCATCAGCGTGTGACGCACGCAAACCGACACGACCTCGGCCGGATCCGACAATCCGCTCGCCAGACGTTCGAGCCCGTCCGCGAAGTCGTCGAAGACCCATTCCGTCAGCGCGGCGAAGATGTCTTCCTTCGATTCGAAGTGGTAGTAAAACGAACCGAACCCCACATCCGCCGCCTCGGTGATCTCGCTGATCGCCACATTGTCCCGGCCCTTTTCCGCCATCAGGCTGAACGCCGCCCGCAGCAGACGCATGCGGGTCGCCTGCTTGCGCCGGGCACCACGCGGCCGGACCGGTTTGTCGTCCGCGAGCGCGCCTTCTGGTTCCAAAGAAATTTTGTCCATGGCGCCATTTTAGATATTTCACTCATACTTGACAATGTTATCAGTTATGAGTCTAATCTCGAAAATCGCGGAACCGGTTCTCGTCCAGACACTGTTTCGGCTCCACGCCGGCGAGCATCGGTGACGCGCAGGCAGCCTCGTCGGCGCACCCGGCGGCCATCGCCGTGCGCAAGCCGTGTCATGTCGACGATTGGATCAATCTTCACATTAAATGTCGGAGTACTGATTGATCGTCACGTACACCGTCGGCGGAGACGCTCGCGTGCGCCTGCATGAACCGAGATGACCCGGCGTGGTCGCCGAACCTTTTTTAGTTTGACCCTCACTTGTCTTGGAAACATCGTGAAATCTCCCGGTCTTGACGCGCGGACATCGACGCGCCCGTTTCTGACACGCATCGCGCCGCCGGTTCGGCGAGCACCGATCGCATTCGCCTGCTGTGCGATTCTTCTCGCGGGCTGCCACTCGCATGAGGCCCCGGCACCCGAACTGCAACCAGTGGTCGCGCTGCCGGTTCATCCGGACAACGGCGAAGCGCAGCGTGTGCTGCCCGCGCAGGTTCAGGCGCGCTATTCGACGCCGCTGTCGTTCCGGGTCGGCGGCAAGATCGTCGAGCGGCGCGTGCGGATCGGCGACACCGTCAAGGCCGGCCAGACCGTCGCGATGCTCGATCCGGCGGACCTGCACAACACGCTGCTGAACGCGCGCGCCCAGCTCGACGCCGCCGAGCATCGCGTCGCGTATGCCAGGCAGCAGCTGGATCGCGACCGCGCGCAGGCTCAGGCCAACCTGATCGCGCCCGCGCAGCTCGAGACGACGCAGGATGCGTACGCATCGGCGGTCGCGCAGCGCGATTCCGCGCTCGCGCAAATGGCGCTCGCCGGCGATCAACTGCGCTACGCGACGCTGGTCGCGGATCACGACGGCGTCATCACGTCGGAGGATGCCGATACCGGGCAGAACGTCCAGTCCGGCCAGGCCGTGTTCCATCTGGACTGGAGCGGCGACCTCGACATCGTCTGCGACGTCGCGGAGCGCGATCTGCGCGATCTCGCGGTCGGCCGCACTGCGCACGTCAGCCTGACGGCCCTGCCGGGCAAGGTGCTCGACGCACGCGTGCGCGAGGTCGCGGCGGCCGCGGATCCGCAGAGCCGCACCTGGCGCGTGAAGCTGACGCTGCTCGCGCCGGGGCCGGACGTCCGCTCCGGAATGACCGCCAGCGTCTCGTTCGATGGCGCCACCGGCCCCGCGGCGGACCGTGCGATCACCCTGCCGGCCACCGCACTCTTCCATCGCGGCGAAGCGCCGGCAGTCTGGGTCGTTCGCAAGGGCAGCGACACGCTGGAGCTGCGACCGGTATCGGTCGGACGCTACGACGAACGCACGATCACCGTCACGTCGGGTCTCGCGAACGACGAACGCGTCGTGATGCAAGGCGTTCATACGGTCAACGCCGGCCAGCACGTGCACGTCGTGCCGCCGCTCCATGCGGAGGACTTCGCGTCATGAATGCTCCCGAACACCGCTCGCCGGCCGACGGCGCGCTCGACGCGCGAGCCGGCGACGGCCGTTTCAACCTCTCCGCATGGGCGCTGAAGCATCAGCAACTGGTGATCTTCCTGATCGGCCTCGCGACGATCTTCGGCGTGATCGGCTACACGCGCCTCGCACAATCGGAGGACCCGCCGTTCACGTTCCGGACCATGGTGATCCAGACCTACTGGCCCGGCGCCACGGCGCGCGAGGTGCAGGAACAGGTCACGGACCGCATCGGCCGCCAGCTCCAGGCCGCGCCGTACGTCGACAACATCAAGAGCTATTCGCGGCCCGGCGAATCGATGATCTTCTTCGCGATGAAGGATTCGGCGCCGGTCGACCAGGTGCCGGAAACCTGGTACCAGGTGCGCAAGAAAGTCGGCGACATCCGCGCGGCACTGCCGAAGGGAATCGCCGGGCCGTTCTTCAACGACGAGTTCGGCGACGTCTACACCAACCTCTATGCGCTGGAAGGCGACGGCTACTCGCCCGCGCAACTGCACGATTACGCGGACAAGCTGCGCGCCGCGCTGTTGCGCGTGCCGGGTGTCGCGAAAGTCGACTACTTCGGCGATCCCGCCCAGCATGTATTCGTCGAGATCTCGAACGCGCAGCTGACGCGGCTCGCGATCACGCCGCAGCAGCTCGCGCAGGCCATCGATGCGCAAAACGCCGTCGCGCCGGTCGGCACGATCACGACGGCGGACGATCGCGTGTTCGTGCGCCCGAGCGGCGCGTTCAAGGACGCGCAGGCGCTCGCCGACATGCTGATTTCGGTGAACGGCCGGACGTTCCGGCTCGGCGACGTCGCGAAGGTCACGCGCGGCTATGACGATCCGCCGGCCACGCAGATGCGGACCAACGGCCACGCGGTGCTCGGCATCGGCGTCACGATGCAAAAAGGCGGTGACGTGATCGACCTCGGCAAGGCGCTCGACGCGAAGACGGCCGAGCTGCAGCGCGGCTTGCCGGCCGGCCTGAAACTGGCCGCGATGTCCAGCATGCCGCATGCGGTGAAGCACTCGGTGGACGACTTCGTCGAAGCGGTCGGCGAAGCCGTCGCGATCGTGCTCGTCGTCAGCCTCGTGTCGCTCGGCCTGCGCACCGGCATGGTCGTCGTCATCACGATTCCGATCGTGCTCGCCGTGACGGCGCTGTGCATGCACGTGTTCGGCATCGGCCTCGACAAGGTGTCGCTCGGCACGCTGGTGCTCGCGCTCGGGCTGCTGGTGGACGATGCGATTATCGCCGTCGAGATGATGGCGGTGAAGCTCGAGCAAGGGTGGAGCCGGACGAGCGCCGCCGCATTCGCGTACACGAGCACCGCGTTCCCGATGCTGACGGGCACGCTGGTCACCGTATCCGGCTTCCTGCCGATCGCGCTCGCGAAATCGAGCACCGGCGAATACACGCGGTCGATCTTCGAGGTGTCAGCGATCGCGCTGGTCGTGTCGTGGTTCGCGGCCGTCGTGCTGGTGCCGCTGCTCGGCTACCACATGCTGCCCGAGCACGCGCATCGCGATGGCCATGCACATGGCGACGAGGTGTACGACACGGGCTTCTACCGCCGGCTGTCCGGGTGGATCTCGGCATGCATCGAGCGCCGCTGGGTGGTGCTCGGCGTCACGGCCGTGCTGTTCGCGATCGCGATGGCGGCGTTTACGCGCGTGCCGCAGCAGTTCTTCCCGAATTCCGAGCGGCCCGAGCTGCTCGTCGACATGCGCTTGCCGGAAGGCGCGTCGTTCGACGCGACGCTTCGCGAGGCGAAGCGGCTCGAAAAGGTGCTCGACGGCCGTCCCGAAATCGAGCATGTCGTCGATTTCGTCGGCACCGGTGCGCCGCGCTTCTATCTGCCGCTCGATCAACAGCTTCAGCAGCCGAACTTCGCGCAGTTCGTGATCACGGCCAAGGACGTCGAGACGCGCGACCGGCTGTCGCACTGGCTCGAGGCGACGCTCGCCAGCCGCTTCCCGACCGTGCGCACTCGCGTCGCGCGCCTGGAAAACGGGCCGCCCGTCGGCTTCCCGATCAAGTTCCGCGTGAGCGGCGACGACATTGCCACCGTTCGCGGCATCGCCGAAAAAGTGGCGGACAAGGTCCGCGCCGACGCCCGCACGCGCAACGTGCAATTCGACTGGGACGAGCCCGCGGAGCGCTCCGTGTCGTTCGACATCGATCAACTGAAGGCGCGCCAGCTCGGCGTGACGTCGGAAGACGTGGCGGGTTTTCTCGCGATGACGCTGTCCGGCTACACCGTGACGCAGTATCGCGAGCGCGACAAGCTCATCGACGTCGACCTGCGCGCGCCGAAGAGCGAACGCATCGATCCGTCCAGGCTCGCCGGCCTGGCGATCCCGACGCCGCACGGCCCGGTGCCGCTCGGCGCGATCGGCCACGTGCGCGACACGCTCGAATACGGCGTGATCTGGGAACGCGACCGTCAGCCGACCGTCACGGTGCAGGCCGACGTGCGCGGCGAAGCGCCGAGCATCGGCGTGACGCGCGACATCGACGCCGCGCTCGCGACGGTGCGCGCGACGTTGCCGGCCGGTTACCGGATCGAGATCGGCGGTGCCGCCGAGGAAAGCGTGAAGGGCCAGACGTCGATCAATGCACAGATGCCGCTCATGATCATCGCCGTGCTGACGCTGCTGATGATCCAGCTCAAGCGCTTCTCGCGCACCTTCATCGTCGTGCTGACGGCGCCGCTCGGCCTGATCGGCGTGGTCGCCGCGCTGCTGCTGTTCGGCAAGCCGTTCGGCTTCGTCGCGCTGCTGGGCGTGATCGCGATGTTCGGGATCATCATGCGCAACTCCGTGATCCTGGTCGACCAGATCGACCAGGACATCGCGGCCGGGCATCCGCGCTTCGCCGCGATCGTCGGCGCGACCGTGCGCCGCTTCCGGCCGATCATGCTGACCGCCGCCGCCGCCGTGCTCGCGCTGATTCCGCTGCTGCGCTCCGGCTTCTTCGGCCCGATGGCGACCGCGCTGATGGGCGGCATCACGATCGCGACGGTACTGACCATCTTCTTCCTGCCGGCCCTCTATGCGACCTGCTTCAAGGTGCGCAGCGACGAACGCGAGTCGCGCGCAATGGACGTCGCATCCTCGGAGACATCCCGATGAAATTCCCCTTTCTCGCATCGGTGCTCGCCGTGAGCACGGCGCTGGGCCTGAGCGGCTGTGCCATGGCGCCGAGCAGCACGCCGCCCGCGATGCCGTCGCCGGTGCACTACGGCGCCTCGCCGCAAGTGCAGCAGACCGTGGCCGCGCAAGGCGTCGCACAGCAATTCGACGTCGGCGCCGCGCCCGTTCCGCAATGGTGGCGCCTGTACCGCTCCAGCGCGCTCGACGCGCTGGTCGACGAGGGCCTGCGCGCGAACCCGACGCTGGCCGCGACGGAGAAGACGCTCGCCGCCGCGCAGCAGGAACTGCGTGCGCAGATCGGCGCATCGACGCTGCCGTCGCTCGACGCGAACGCGCAGGTTGCCCGCACGCGGACGCCGGACATCTCCGGCACCGGCACGCAAAACCTGCGCTACAACGTATTCGTCGGACAGTTGCAGGCGCATTACACCTTCGACCTGTTCGGCGCCACGCGGTATGCGAACGAGGCCAGCGCCGCGCGCGTCGACGTGCGCGGCTGCGAACTCGAGGCGGCGCGGCGCGCGCTGGCGGCCAACATCGTCGGCACCGCGATCGGTGCGGCGGCGCTCGACCGCCAGATCCTGCTGACCGAACGCCGGGTCGCGGTCGCCCAGGCGACCGCGCTCGACGATCGGCAGCGCCATGCGCTCGGCGCGGTGTCCGACGTGCAGGCGCTGGCGTCGACACAGGATGCGGCGTCGCTGGCCGCGACGCTGCCGCCGCTGCGCCAGCAACGCGCGAGCGCCGTGCACGCGCTCGCGATCCTGCTCGGCCGCACGCCCGATGCGCCGCCGCCGATCCCCGCTTTCAACGAGCTGTCGTTGCCGGAGCACGTGCCGGTCGCCGTGCCATCCGACCTGCTGAAGGCGCGCCCCGACATCCGCGCGGCCGACGCTGCCGTCAGAGCCGCGGCGGCGGACGTCGGCGAGGCGACCGCGCAGTTGTTCCCGAGCCTGTCGCTCACCGCGACGATGGGGCGCGGCGGCTTCAGCTGGCCCGCGCTGCTGTCGGGCGCGGGCGGGCTGTGGGCGGTCGGCGCGGGGCTGTCGCAGCCGCTGTTCCACGGCGGCGCACTGCTGGCTCACCGACGGGCGACGCGCGACTCGTACGACGCGGCGGTGCTGCAGTACAAGGCCGCGGTGCTGTCCGCGTTCGGCGACGTCGCCGATTCGCTTGCGGCGCTGGACAACGATGCACAGGCGCTGGAGGCGAACGAGCTCGCGGCACGCGCGGCGGGCGCGGCTTTCGACGAAACGGTGCAACGTCGCACACTGGGTGCGGTGCCGATGTCCGCGCAACAGGCGAGCGAGCAGCGCTATCTGGGCGCAGAACTCGATGCGGTGCGTGCCGCGAGCCGCCGGATGACGGATACGGCCGCGCTGCTGCAGGCCATGGGCGAACTGCCGCCCGACACCCACGCGACGATCGCCACCCGGCAATAGGCGATGCGTGTTCAGACGCCCGGTCGCGTGCCTGCGGGCCGCCCCGGGCGAGTTTCGAAGCCCGATGCACGGCGTGTCGCGCCGCGCCGTCGAGCTTCCGTGACCCCGCACGATGGATTCCGATGAAACCCGACGACTTGATCGCGTGCCACGAATGCGATCTGCTGCTTCGGCGTCCGCCGCGCCTGCGCGCGCTGGCCGCGCACTGCCCGCGCTGCGGCGCGCGCGTGAACGGCGCGGCGCACGGCCGCCCGACGCTCGACCGGATGTGCGCCATGACGCTCGCCGCGCTGCTGACGTATTGCATCGCGCAGGTCTTTCCGATCGTCGCGCTCGACGCGGCCGGCATCGCGTCGCATGCGACGCTCGGCGACGCCGTGCGCGCGCTGTGGTCGAGCGGCCAGCCGGTCGTGGCGGTGCTCGTGTTCTGCACGACGATGCTGTTCCCGCTGCTGGAGCTGGCTGCATGGCTGTACCTGCTCGTGCCGTTGCGCGCGGGGCGCGTGCCGCGGCATTTCGCGCCGATCGTGCATGGCGTTCAGCGATTGCGGCCGTGGAGCATGGTGGAAGTGCTGATGCTCGGCGTGCTGGTCACGATCGTCAAGATGACGAGCCTGGCGCACGTGATCGCCGGGCCTGCGCTGTTCGCGTTCGCCGGCCTTGCCGTGATGCTCGCCTTCCTGTCGTCGATCGAGCCGGCCGGCCTGTGGGACGCGCACGACGAACTCGCCGCGCTGCAGCCGGCCGGCGCGGAACTCCCGAGGTCATCCGGAGCGCGCATGACGCAACCCGCCGCGCATCCGGCTACCGGCGGCAGCTCGTCGGCCATGACGGCCCGCACCGCGGGATTGCTCGCCTGTCACCACTGCGCGCGCGTGCAGCCGGCACAGGTGTGCAACCCGCGCTGCATGCGTTGCGGGTCGCCGCTTCACGCACGGCGCCCGGGCAGCGCCGCCCGCACCGGTGCGCTGGCCGCCGCCGCCACCCTGCTCTACATCCCGGCAAACCTGTTGCCCGTCATGCATGCGACGTCGCTCGGCCGGACCGAGGACGACACGATCCTCGGCGGCGTCGCTTACTTCTGGACGTCGGGCGACTGGGCGCTCGCCGTCGTCGTGTTCGTCGCCAGCGTGCTCGTGCCGATGCTCAAGCTCGCGATCCTCGCATTGCAGGCGCTGGCCGCGCATCGCGGCGCGCAATGGCGCCCGCTCGAACGGGCGCGCCTCCATCGGCTGGTCGAGCGCGTGGGCCGCTGGTCGATGCTCGACGTCTTCGTCGTCGCGCTGACGATCGCGCTCGTGCATTTCGGCACGTTCGCCGACATCACGCCCGGCCCCGGCGCGCTCGCGTTCGGCGCCGTAGTCGTGCTCACCATGTGCGCGTCGATGCAGTTCGACCCGCGGCTCATCTGGGACGGCACGTCGCGCCCCGATACCGGCCATCGTCCATCCTGACCGGGCGCAAGCCCGCCAAATATTTCGAAGTCCAAACCGATGCATCCGTTCGATTTACCTCAACCCGAGATCCGGCCGCGCAGCCGCTGGATTCCGTCGCTCGTCTGGATCGTGCCGCTCGTGTGCGCGCTGATCGGGCTGTCGCTCGTGATCCGGACCGTCGCCGCGACGGGCCCGACGATCACGGTCACGTTCGCCAACGCCGAAGGGCTCGAAGCCGGCAAGACCAAGGTCCGCTTCAAGGACGTCGATATCGGCTCCGTCCAGACCATCACGCTCACCCCCGACTTCAAGCGCGTGGTCGTCGCCATTCAACTGACACGCGACGCAGCGCGGTTCGCGAACAGCGGTACGCGCTTCTGGGTCGTTCGGCCACGTGTCGGCGCCACCGGGATTTCCGGACTCGGCACGCTGCTGTCCGGCGCGTACATCGGTGCGGACCTCGGCCGCTCCGCCCAGAAGGAAACCGCATTCACCGGCCTCGAGGCGCCGCCCGCCGTCACCGCGGATCAGCAGGGCCGGCATTATCGGCTGCACGGCGACTCGCTCGGCTCGATCGACATCGGCTCGCCGGTGTTCTACCGGCATCTGCAGGTCGGCCAGGTCGTCGGCTTCGCGCTCGACCAGAACGGTACCGGCGTCGACGTGCAGGTGTTCGTCAACGCCCCCTATGACAAGTACGTCGGCACCGATACGCGCTGGTGGCACGCGAGCGGCGTGGATTTGCGACTTGACTCGAGCGGCCTGAAACTCAACACGCAATCGCTCGCGACGGTGGTCGTCGGCGGTCTCGCGTTCCAGTCTCCGCCCGGGCAACCGGCCGCGCCGCCGGCCGCCGACAATGCGCCGTTCCGGCTCGCGCCGGACGAAGCCGACGCGATGCGCGATCCGGACGGTACGCCGCTGATGGTCGTCATGCGCTTCGACCAATCGCTGCGCGGGCTATCCGTCGGCGCGCCGGTCGACCTGCGCGGCATCGCGCTCGGCCAGGTCACGAACATCGGCATCGAGTACAACGAGCGCACGCGCGACTTCAGCATGAAGGTCACGATGGCGCTGTATACGTCGCGACTGAGCCGGCACAGCGATACCGCCCTTCCCGCGCCCGATTCGGCCGGCGGCCACGAACTGATCGAGCACCTCGTGGTCCAGGGGTTGCGCGGACAGTTGCGCACCGGCAGCCTGCTGACCGGTCAGCTCTACGTGGCGCTCGACATGTTCCCGAAGGCGCCGCGCGCGAGCGTGGACGTGCATCGCACGCCGGTGGAACTCCCGACCGTCCCCAACACGCTCGATGAACTTCAGGTGCAGATCGCCGATATCGCACACAAGCTCGACCAGGTTCCGTTCGACCGGATCGGCAACAACCTGAACGGCGCGCTGGCGCATGCGAACCAGTTGTTCGGCCACCTCGACGAGCAGGTCGTGCCGCAGGCACGCGACACGCTGGCCGCCGCGCAACGCACGTTCGATGCGGCCGAGTCCACGTTGCGGCAGGATTCGCCGATGCAGTCCGACGTGCATGACGCGATGCAGTCGCTCACGCATACGCTCCAGTCGCTGAACGCGCTCGCCGACTATCTGCAACGTCATCCCGAAGCGTTGCTGTTCGGCAAGAAGGGAGATCGGCAATGAACGCGCGATCGTTTCACCGCCTCCGCATGGCGGCGCGCATCGCGACTTGCGTCGCGCTGGCCGTACTGAGCGCGTGCGCGTCGCCGCCCGTACGCTTTCATACCCTCGCGGCGCCGGAGGCTGCGGGCGGCGAGACTGCCGCGCATCCCGCATGGCTGATCGATATCCAGGCCGTGCACGTCGCGGCGCCGGCGGACGGCAACCGGTTCGTCGTGCAAAGCGGCACCGGCCTGGCCGACATCCTGGAGCAGGAGCGCTGGGCCGCGCCGCTCGGCGACGAGATGCGCGACGGCCTGTCGACGCGCGTGGCGTCTCGGCTCGGCACGATCGATGTTCACCGCGTCGCCCATCCCGACGGCACGCCCGTCTACCGGGTCACGGTGGACGTCCAGCGTATCGAGGCGTGGCCAGCGTCGCACGTGCTGCTCGATGCGACGTGGAGTGTGAGCGACGGAGCCGGACACCCGGCGCTGACGTGCCGCAGCATCGTTCGTGCCGACGCGTCGGCGGGTTACGACGCGCTCGTCGACGCGCATCGCCGCGCGCTCGATGGGCTCGCTCTCGAGATCGTCACGGGAATTCGTGCAGAAGCGGCACAGGCTGCGCAATTGGCCGGGTGTCGCACGGGAACAGTCGACCGTCGGAGCGCGCCGCCGATCGCCGATCGCGACGCGCCGGCCCCACTCGTCGATTGAATCGGGTCGCAAAGACATGGCCAGCCGGGTCGGGCGATCCGCCTGCCTCCGGCCGCGGCCCTGGGCCCAGTGCCTTCGCACAATCGAGTCACATCGTTGCAACGGCGAACCGGCGTACCGCCGTTTCCCGTGTCGATCCGACGTTCGCGCGATGCGGTGTTGCGCCGCTTCGATCATTTCCACAACATGGACAACACATGATGAAACCCGCCCGCCTCACCCGCGAGCAACGCACGCTTGACACGCGCGAACGGCTCATCGCCGCCGCTCGCGCGCTATTCATCGCGAAAGGCTACGCCGATACGAGTGTCGAACATATCGCGGAAGGTGCCGGTTATACGCGCGGCGCGTTCTATGCGCACTTCGAACACAAGCGCGAAATGTTGGTGGAGATCCTGCGCCGCGACCGTGATCGAATGATCGAAAGGCTTCGGCTCGCGACGCCGGCGGGCGGCGGTGACCGCAGCAGCGCCGACTCCGGGGACATCGCCGCCGGCTGGGAATGTTTCCCGCTGTGGATCGAGGTGCACCTGTACGCACTGCGCGATGCCGGATTCCGGCAGATCATCGACGCCATGCACGTCGAACTGGCCGCACCACCTGATGCGGTGAGCGGTGCGGCGCGCAACCCTGACCGCATGCGATTGTCGGTCGAATGGGTGGCTTTGCTCGGCATCGCGCTGCTGCGTGCCGGCGGGCGGTGCACACGGCACGACGAGCCAACGTAGGCTGCCGCGGGGCTCACGTGGGGCGGCGATCGTTTCAGCCGCTCCAGCGGACCCGTGCGGGCGGCGTGGCTGGCGCCCGCGTCACCCCCGTTGCATCACCGCGCCGGCTCGGCCGTTTCCACGACCGGCAGCGGCCGGCTTGCGATCTTCTCCGCTTCCGCACGCTTGAGCCCCAGCATATGCAGGAGCGTCGCCGCCGTGCGTTCCGGAAAATGCTCGCCGCTGAAGCCGAGTTCCTTGAGCACACCGGACGCCGCTGCGCCCGGCGCGACGAAGTTGAGCTCGGCGGCGATGGCGGTCAGCACCGTACCGCCAACCGAAAGGAAGCCGACGAACGGATCGGCGACCACGAAGCGTTTCTCGGCGATGCCGCGCTCGATATCCCGCAGCAGCCGCTGCCCCAGGCCCAGCGTCAGCACGCGCGCCGAAAAACCCTCGCGGATCAGGAAATGTCCCCAGACCGGCTCGCGCCGCGCGCGCATCAATGTATGCCGCACCGAGACGGAAATGATCTCCGCCGGGTCGGACAGGCCGCTGGCCAGGCGATCCAGTGAATCCGCGAACTCCTCGAATACCGATTCCACCAGGGTGGCGTAGATCGCTTCCTTCGATTCGAAGTGGTTGTAGAACGAGCCAAAGCCGACGTCCGCGGCTTCGGTGATTTCGTTGATGGCGACGCCTTCCATGCCTTTCGCGGCCATCAGTCTGAGCGCGGCGTCCAGCAGGCGGCCACGGGTCTCCCGCTTGCGGCGCGCGCCACGGGGCTCGCGCTCCTCGGCGACGGCGGCCACCGGGCTGGATGCTTCCGGAGCGGGGCGCTTGGGCGTGCGGCGACTCGGTGTATTCGTCATGACGTGTTCGATCCTGGTTCGTGCCCAAGTATAGATTTAAACGTCTACATTGACAAAACCATCACCCATGACTTGAATGTCACCAAAGGCGACAAAACAATGCCCCCGAGAACCGGTCGAACGACGAATAGATACCCGCGTCCGCGAGATATCGGCATAATATCGCGCGCCGCGCGAGCGCTCCTGTCGCTACCGCGCGGTTGAACCGAATCTGAAGCCCGGGAGCAAACATGCGCGACGTCATCGACGGTTTTCTTCGTTTTCAACGCGACATCTATCCGCAACGTGTCGAGCTCTTCAAACAACTCGCCACATCACAGAATCCCAAGGCGTTGTTTGTCACGTGCTCGGACAGTCGCGTCGTGCCCGAACTGCTCACGCAGCGCGAGCCGGGCGAACTGTTCGTGATCCGCAACGCAGGCAACATCGTGCCGTCCTACGGCCCCGAGCCCGGCGGTGTGTCCGCCACCGTCGAATACGCGGTCGCGGTCCTCGGCGTTCGCGACATCGTGATCTGCGGTCACTCCGATTGCGGCGCGATGGGCGCGATTTCGCGCTGCACCTGCCTCGATCATCTGCCGGCCGTCGCGAACTGGCTGCGTCACGCGGACGCCGCCAAAGTCATCAACGCCGCGCATGAATACGACACGCCTCGCGCGAAGCTCGACGGGCTCGTGCGTGAAAACGTGATCGCGCAACTGGCCAACCTGCGCACTCACCCTTCCGTCGCGCTCGCGCTCGAGCAGGGGCGCATGAATCTGCACGGGTGGGTCTACGACATCGAGACAGGCGGCATCGATGCGCTGGACGGCGCCACCCGACGTTTTGTCTCGCTTGCCGAGTCGCCCACGGTCGTCGCCGTGAGCTCGCTCAATCGCGGGCAGGTCTAGCCTCCCCACCAGCTCGCGCCCGACGTCGGGCGCGAACACACCCGTTCCTGCACCGAACGGGGGCGTTCATGCGCAGTGCGCGGCCCCGCGCGCGCGTCCTGGGACACCTGGCAGACGCCGTTCCGCGCGATGCGCATCGAGCAACGTCTCGCGACCTCGCTCCGCCATCGGCGTGATCCGGCTTGACTCCTTCGCAATCGCCATCAGCACGGCGCAGCAATCTGCCTAGTGCGTGATGCGCCGCAGCATCGTCGTGTCGTAACCAAGCGTCCGGACTCGCTCGACAAGCGCCTCAGCTTGCTCGGCGGACGGCTTCGCGTCGCGCGTCAGGATCCACAGGAACCGGCCTGACGGTTCGCCGACGATCGACCACGAATAGTCGTCGGCGTGATCGAGTATCCAGTAGTCGCCGAAAAAGAACGGCCCGAAGAACGACACTTTCAGTTTCGCGTCGCGGCTGTTCGCGACGATCTTCGCTCGTCCGTCCGAGCTGCGCGCGCGGCCGCCCGGCCCACCTTCGCGACACGTATTGCGCACGCCGACGAGGCCGTCTTCCCGTTTCGCGTACTCAGCCGTCACGCCGTCGCAACCGCGCTCGAAACGGTTTTCATAGCGCGCGAACTCATACCATCTACCCAGATAGCGATCGAGATCGACCGCCTTGGCCGGCTGCGGCACCTGGGCGTCGCCGCGCGGGCCTCCCGCGAGGCCCGCGCATCCCGCGAGCAACAGTGCCGCGCCAGCCAGCGCCACGGAGGCCGTCCGCATGGACGCGTAAAGAACAGCTCGCTTCATCGAATCCCCCTCGGCCACGAAATCGCACCATTGTGCACGCCGCCACTCCGCCGCGGCAGCGGCCGGTTGCATCCCGGCGCTCGATTCGCTCGTATCTCGCTGCAACGTATTCATACGGTTCGCCACCATGCGCGACATTCAACGAATCAGCCGTCGATCGCTCGATCAGATGCATCCGCCAGTGCTATATTTCGCTCCACATCCACGCCATGGCGATGCTCGCCATTTCTTCAGCATGAACGACACGCCGGATGGTGCCGAGCCCTTCAACCCGTCAATCGCTTCGCGCGATGCCGACGCGGATGCGCTGCGTCGCGCACACCTGAATCAGGTCATGTCGCGGGTCGCGAGCGGCGACCAGGCTGCTTTCGCCGAGTTGTACCGGTTGACCTCGTCGCGGGTGTTCGGCCTCATTCTCCGCATGATTCACGACCGCGGGGAAGCCGAAGACCTGCTCCAGGAGGTCTACACCGCCGCATGGCGCCATGCCGACGCGTTCGACCCGGCCCGCGGCGGTGCGATGACGTGGCTGACCACGCTGGCGCGCAACCGGACGATCGACCGGTTGCGGCAGCATCGCGACGCGCAACTCGACGACGAACAGGCACTGGAGCTTCCCGACGAGGATCCGACGCCCGCCGCACTGGCGGAGGCCAGCCAGGAGCGGCAACGCCTCGAACGCTGCCTCGAGCGGCTCGATCCGCCACAGGGCCGGGCCGTGCGCGAGGCCTTTTTCAGCGGCGCGACCTACAGCGAACTGGCCGCGCGACTGCGTGTGCCGCTCGGAACCATGAAAAGCTGGATCCGGCGCAGCCTGATGCAGCTGAAGGTGTGTCTGGAACAATGAATACCCCCGCCGATCACGATCCCGAATTGCGCTGCGCGGAATACGCGCTCGGCGTGCTCGACGCCGATGAGCGGCGCGCGCTCGAGCAGTCCGCCTCGCGCGATCCGCAATTGCAAGCCACGCTGGAACGCTGGCAGCGCCGCTTCGCGCCCCTCGCGGAAGACGTCGCACTCGTCGCGCCGCCCGGCCGCGTCTGGACGAGAATCCAGCGTGACCTCGGCTTCTTCGCTTCGCCGCACGCACGCGGCGCCGCGCCATCGGGCGGATGGTGGAACAGCGTGTCGCTGTGGCGCTGGGTCGGCATCGGCACGAGTGCTGCCGCGCTGGGACTGCTCGCGATCAACCTGATCCGGGTCAGCGAAGCGCCGCCACGCGTGGCCGCCGTCGAGGGCAGCTACATGGTGGCCACGATCGCACGATCGGACGGCGTCGCACACTGGACTGCCACGGTCGACCTGCGCCGGGCGCGGATGGTCGTGGTGCCGGCGGACAAACCGACGATCGCCGCGAATCGCTCGACCGAGCTCTGGCTGATTCCGCCGAATGCGAAACCGATCTCGCTCGGCGTGTTCACGCCCGACACGTCGGCGACGATGACGCTGCCGCCCGCGATCGTCGCGCAGCTCAGCGCACGGGCGGTGCTCGCCGTGTCGATCGAGCCGCACGGCGGCTCGCCGAGCGGCCAACCGACCGGCCCGGTAATCGCCACCGGCGCGATGCACGCGGCATAACAGGCACCGCGCCGCCGGGCGGGGCTGCCGCCCGGCGCCGGCGAGCGCGGTGCGCGTCCCTTTCTCCCGCGACCGGCCGCATTGCATCCCGATGCATCCGTTCGGTCTTCGGCTCCGTATATGACGCATATCGTGTCCTCGGAGCCGCTCGCATGCCTGCCGCCGCCGTCGCCCTTCTTGCCTTCGTCGGACTGATCGTCGTGTTCACGACGGCATGGGTGGTGCAACTGCGCTCGCACAATGCCGGGATGATCGACCCGGTCTGGGCCGCGACGCTCGGCGGCGTGGCCGTGCTCGCTGCCGGATTCGGCACGGGAGCCGGTTTGAACCGCGTGCTCGTCGCGCTCGGCGGCGGCCTCTGGGGCCTGCGGCTCGCGCGGCACCTGTGGCGCCGCAATCACGGGCAGCCGGAAGATGCACGCTACAGGCAATTCCGCCAGCAATGGGGCAATGCTGCACCGCGCAACATGTTCTGGCTGTTTCAGCTGCAAGCGCTGATCTCGATGCTGCTGTCGGTCGCGTTCTTCGTTCCGGCCTACAGTCCGGCAGCACCGTCCCGGTTCACGGCCGCCGCCGCCATCGCGATCTGGCTCGCCGCCGTGGCCGGAGAGGCTGCCGCCGACCGGCAGCTCAAGCGTTTCGTCGCCGCCCCGGCACACCGCGGCCACGTCTGCAGCGTGGGCTGGTGGCGCTATTCGCGGCATCCCAACTACTTCTTCGAATGCGTGCACTGGTGCGCGTACGCGGCGCTGGCGATCGGCATGCCGTGGGGCTGGCTCACGCTGATGCCGCCGTTCCTGATGGCGTGGCTGCTGCTCAAGGTATCCGGCCTGCCGCTGCTCGAAGCGCATCTCGTGCGGACGCGGCCGGCTTACCGGGACTACATGCGGACGACCAGCGCCCTCGTTCCATGGCCGCCCAGGCACGCCGCACGCGCGCCCCTTGCCCACCCCGATCATCCAGAAGACAGGAGTACGCGATCATGACCGCCACCGCCTCGCAACCGTCCCCCGCCCGGCTACCGGCTCCAGGCGACACGTGGCTGATCCGCTGCTGCGAACGCGGCTGGCTGCCCGACGCGCTGATCCGCGCCGGGATGCGCGCATTGCTGCGGCAGCGCCTGCGCGACGAACACCTGCTCGACGGCGAGCGGCGCGCGGCCGCCTTCGAGAGGCTGGTACACGAACTGGGCGCGAGCCCGATCGCGATCGAGACACAGGCGGCAAATACTCAGCATTACGAAGTTCCAGGCGCCTTCTTCGAAGCCCATCTCGGGCCTCGAATGAAATACTCGTGCGCCCATTACCCGCGCGGCGACGAAACGCTCGCGCAAGCCGAGGACGCGATGCTGTCGCTGTACGCGGAGCGGGCCGGCCTCGCGGACGGCCAGCGCATCCTGGATCTCGGCTGCGGCTGGGGCTCGCTGTCGCTGTGGCTCGCCGAGCGCTATCCGCACGCGCAGATCGTCGGCCTGTCGAATGCTCGCGGCCAGCGAGATTTCATCGAACAAAGCGCGGCGCGGCGCGGGCTGACCAATCTTCGAATCGTCACGGCCAACGTGGTCGACTTCGATTTCGCGCCCGGCGCAGCGGAATTCGACCGCGTGCTGTCGATCGAGATGTTCGAGCACATGAAGAACTACGGGCAATTGCTCGCGAAAATCGCGCGCTGGATGCGCGACGACGGCAAGCTGTTCGTGCACATCTTCGCGCACAAGCTGATCGCCTATCAGTTCTCCGTACGCGACGACACCGACTGGATGTCGCGCCATTTCTTCACCGGCGGCACGATGCCGTCGGCCGATCTGCTGCTGCGGTTCCAGGACGACCTCCGCATCGACCGCCAATGGTGGCTCGACGGCACCCACTACGCCTGCACGGCCAACCACTGGCTCGCTTCGCTCGACGCGGCGCGCAGCCGGATCATGCCGATTGCCGAAACCGTCTACGGCCCCGACGCCCGTCTCTGGTTCCAGCGCTGGCGCATGTTCTACATGGCGGTCGCCGAACTGTTCGGCTATGCCGGCGGGCAGGAATGGGGCGTCGCACACTACCTGTTCGACAAGCGGCCAGTGCGCACGTGACGCCCGTCATGCCGCTCCAGGCCATGCGCCGACTCGCCGTCACGCTCGCGTCGGGCCTTGCGCTCGCCGCCGCCGCGGGCTGCTCGGGCAATGCGCCGAACCCGAATCCGCGCGCCGCCGTGCCGCTGTCGAGCGTGCCCGTCGACCTGCCCCGCTACATGGGCCGCTGGTATGTGATCGCCAACATCCCGTATTTCGCGGAACGGGACTACGTAGGTAGCCGCGCCGAGTGGACACTGCGCGAGGACGGCCGGATCGACGACGTGTTCGTCGGCCGCAAGGGCGCGTTCGACCGGCCCGAGAAGCGCTATCACTTCGTCGACACGGCAAAGCCCGGCAGCGGCGGCGGTGAATGGCGCGTGCGGCTGTTCTGGCCGGTGTATGTCACGCAGCTCACGCTCTACGTCGATCCCGGCTACCGCTACACGATCCTCGGCTACCCGGGCAAGACGCTCGGCTGGATCTTCTCCCGCGAGCCGATGATGGACGACGCGACGTACCGCTCGCTGCTCGCGCGGCTCGACGCGATGGGCTACGACACGTCGCGCTTCAGGCGCGTGCCGCAAACACCCGGGCAGATCGGTCAACCGGGCTTCGCATCGCCGGGCGAGCGCGACTGACGGGCGTCCGGTGCATCCGCCGCCCGCTTTGCTCCGTATCTCATGAGGACCATTCCCGAAACCGCTCACCCGCCTGACGGAGACCCTTCGCGATGCACCCGGAACTTTCAGTGTCGCTGCCCGGCCAGCGGATCGCCGTCGTCGGCGCTGGCATCGCCGGCCTTGCAAGCGCCTACCTGCTGGCGCGCCGGCACCGCGTGACGCTGTTCGAAGCCGCCGACTACCTCGGCGGTCACACGCACACCGTCGACGTCGAACTCGACGGCGCGAGCCATCCGGTCGATACCGGGTTCCTCGTCTTCAACGACCGGACCTATCCGAACCTGATCGCGCTGTTCGACGAACTCGGCGTGGCCGCACATCCGAGCGACATGTCGTTCTCGGTGTCGGTCGACGGCGGCCGGCTCGAATGGGCCGGCCGCAATCTCAATACGGTGTTCGCGCAACGCCGCAACCTGTTTTCGCCGACGTTTCTCGGCATGCTGCGCGACATCCTGCGCTTCAACGCCTGCGCGCAGCATCACCTCGAAACGGCGCACCGCCAGCGTCTGTCGGTCGGCGAGCTGCTTGCGTCGGGCGGCTACGGCACATCGTTCCAGGAGCACTACCTGCTGCCGATGGCAGCCGCGATCTGGTCGAGCGCGGCCGGCGACATCCTGCGGTTTCCGGCCGTGACGTTCCTGCGCTTCTGCCTGAACCACGCGCTGTTGCAGGTCAACGACCGTCCGCCATGGCGCACGGTGGCAGGCGGTGCGCGACAGTACGTCGAGCGCATCGCCGCGACGCTCGACGACGTGCGCGTGAACACGCCGGTGCGTGCCATTCGTCGTGACGAACACGACGTCACGGTAGCGACCGACGCGACCGGCCATGAGCGGTTCGACGCCGTCGTGCTCGCGTGTCATGCGCCGACGAGCCTGCGGCTGCTCGCGGACGCCAGCGACGCCGAGCGCGGCGTGCTGGGCGCCGTCCGCTATCAGCGCAATGTCGCGGTGCTGCATACCGATACGGCATTGCTGCCGCGCCGCCGACGCGTGTGGTCCGCGTGGAACTATCTGAGCAGCGGCGCGGCGCCTGCTGCCGGCTGCGCATCGCCCGTATGCGTCAGTTATCTGATCAACCAGCTGCAGCCGCTGCCTTTCCGCACGCCGGTCGTCGTCACACTGAATCCGGTCGACGCGCCTGCGCCCGGCACGCAGCTCGGCCGCTACGACTACGAGCATCCGCTGCTCGATCTCGCCGCCGTCGATGCGCAGCAACGCCTGCCGATGCTGCAGGGGCGGCGCCGCACGTGGTTCGCGGGCGCGTGGACGGGTTATGGCTTTCATGAGGACGGCGTGAAATCCGCACTGCGCGTAGCCGTCGACTTCGGCGTGAAGCCGGCGTGGGCCAAGCCATGAACGCGCCTTTCGCGAACGACGGCGGTGCCGCGCAGCTTCTCGTCGGGCACGTGATGCACGAACGGCTGCGGCCCATGCACCACACATTCAGCTATCCGCTCTTCCAGGTCTGTTGCGACGTCGAGCGGCTCGGCGAGATCGACAGCGCCTGGTTCGGCGTCGATCGCTGGCGGCCGCTCGCGCTCGTTTCGCGCGACTACGGCCCGCGCGACGGCCAGCCGCTCGCGCCGTGGATGCGTGGCCGCCTCGCCGAAGCCGGCATTCCCGCCGACGGCCCGATCTGGCTGCAGACCATTCCGCGCCTGTTCGGCCACGCGTTCAATCCCGTGAGCTTCTGGTACTGCTACGACCGCGCGTGCCGGCTGCGTGCGCTGTACGCCGACGTGCGCAACACGTTCGGCGCACACCACGGCTATCTGCTGAGCGCGCCGCGCCACGCGCCGATCGGCGGCGGCACCGTGCTCGTGTGCCGCAAGACGTTCCACGTATCGCCGTTCTGCGACGTCGTCGGACATTACATGTTTCGCGTGCAGCAGAGCGGCGACCGCCTGTTCGTCGCGATCGACTACTGCGACGACGACGGCCTGCTGCTGCGGACCGCGCTCGGCATGCGGGCCCAGCCGCTGACCGCGGCGGGCGCGTGGCGCGCGCTCGCCCGGCAGCCGCTGGGCGCGCTCGACGTCGTCGTTCGCATCCATTGGCAGGCGCTGCGGCTCTGGCTCAAGCGCGTGCCGTTCCACGGCAGGATGCCGCCCTCCCGGGCACGCGCCGCCGATGCGACCTTGCCCCCGCCGGCGCAGGCCGCATCGCCATGTCGTCCGGCGATGTCCGATCACGAGGTCCGCCCATGACCCTGCCGCGTCTGCTCTCGGGCGCATCGCAACCGGCGATGTCGCTCGCGCCCCGGCTGTTCGTCGCGTTGCTGCGGCGGCTGCGTCACGGGCACCTGACACTCGTGACGCCCGATGGCGCGCAACACGTATTCGGCGATCCGCATCGCCAGCCGGCCGCGACGCTGCAGATCCGCGACTGGCGCGCGTGCCGCGCGATCCTGCGCGCAGGCGACATCGGGTTTGCGGAAGCGTATCGCGCGTGCCAGGTCGACACCCCCGACCTCGTCGCGCTGCTGCGTCTGGCGATCCGCAACGAGCCGGCGATCGCGCAGACGGTGACGGGCGGCCGGCTCGCCCGTCTCTGGTACGCGCTGCGCCACCGGCTGCGAATGAATACGCGCGCCGGCAGCCGCCGCAACATCCACGCGCATTACGATCTCGGCAACCGCTTCTACGGGCTGTGGCTCGACGACACGTGGACGTATTCCAGCGCCTGCTTCGACGACGACGACACACGTTCGCTCGCCGATGCGCAGGCGGCGAAGTACCAGCGGATCGTCGAGTCGCTCGGATTGCGCGCCGGCATGCACGTGCTCGAGATCGGCTGCGGATGGGGCGGCTTCGCGATGCATGCTGCACGCCAGGGCATCCGCGTGCATGCGCTGACGATCTCGCAGGCGCAGTACGCGCTGGCGGTCGAGCGCATCGCGCACGCGGGGCTGTCCGATCGCGTGACGGTCGAGTTGCGCGACTACCGCGACATCGATGGGAAATACGATGCGATCGTGTCGATCGAAATGTTCGAGGCCGTCGGCGAAGCCTTCTGGCCCGTGTATTTCGACACACTCGGGCAGCGCCTGAAAGCGGGCGCGCGCGCGCTGATCCAGTCGATCACGATCGCCGAGTCGCAGTTCGAAGCGTACCGCGCGTCGAGCGACTTCATCCGCGAGTTCGTCTTTCCGGGCGGCATGCTGCCGAGCGCCGAGCGCTTCGTCGACGCGGCGCGCCGCGCGGGTCTCGCCGCCGAGCCGGTGCTCGCGTTCGGACTCGACTATGCGCGCACGTTGCGCGCATGGCGGGCGGCGTTCGAGGATCACGTCGACGCCGTACGCGCACTGGGGTTCGACGAGACCTTCATCCGCACGTGGCGGCTTTACCTCGCTTATTGCGAGGCAGGGTTCGCCGAGCGGCGCACGGACGTGATGCATTTCGTCGTGTCATCGGCGCGCTGACATGAACATGATTGGCCGGGCTGCGATCCTCGCGCTGGCTGCGGCGTTTTCCGCGGTGCCGGAGGCCGGCGCGCGCTGCGTTGACGACGTCGCGTCGGCACGGATGATCGGGGCCGGGCAGTTCTGCGTATTCGGCGTCTGTCTGTACGACGCGCAACTGTGGGCGCAGCGGTCGCCCGCGGCATTCGACACACCGTTCGCACTTTCGCTCACGTACCGCCACGACGTGAGCGGCGCGCGGCTCGTCGCGGCCGGCATGGCCGAAATCGAGCGCCTTGCAACCGCGCCGTTGCCCGCGGCGACCCGCGACGCGTGGCGCGCCGACATCGCGCGGGCATTCACCGACGTCGCGCGCGGAGACGTGCTGTGCGGCGTCTATCTGCCCGATCAGGGCGCGCGCTTCTACGCGAACGGCCGCCTCACGGCCGACATCGCCGATCCGGTCTTCGCGCGCGCCTTCTTCGACATCTGGCTCGATCCGCGCACCCGTGCACAATCGTTGCGCCGCCAGTTGCTCGGCGACACCGCACGTTGACGGCGGAACGGGCAACGATGACCACCGCCGCGAGCCCCGCCGCGTGGGTGCTGCTCGGTTGCGGTTGGGCCGTGTTGCTGCCCTCGGCAGTCTGGCTGGGTGGCCGTCTCGACGGGATGCGTCGAGAGGCCTGACGAACCGAACCCGCCGCCAACGCGATGGATACGCTGCTTCGATCGCCGGACCCGCACACCTCATCCCAGCGCAAAGCCGTCCACCACGGGGTTAACCGCCCCGGCGAGCGGAACGCTGCAGCCCACGTCCCCGCCCGCCTTGCGCATTCTCGCCTGGTAAAGCGCGCTGTCCGGATCGAGTGCGTCGAGCAGCAATCGTCCCTTGTGCGTCAGGTGGGCCTGGCGCCGGCCCGACGCGCCATGCTCGAGCATGACCAGTTGGCGCTCGAGCAGCGCATCGAGTTCGGCGCGCTTCATGTCGATCTGGTCCGGCGCCTGGCGGACCAGCATCAGGGTCGCAAATTCGTGCGGACTGAGCATGTCCACCTCCTGTCAGCAATGGAACCGAAACAGCGCGGGTCGCACCTGGCGCATCGTTTTCCCCGCCCCCCACCGCGCCGGCCGTCTATTCAACGTTCACCTGGATGCGGCGCGGCTTCGCCTCCTCGCGGCGCGGAACGGTCAGCTTGAGGACCCCGTCGCGCAACTGCGCATCGATGCGCGAGACGTCGAAGTCCGGGCTGATGCTGAACGCACGCCAGAAGTGAGGATGGCGAACTTCCCCATGCTGAAGCCGCAGTCCGGAAGGTGTCGGAATGACCGCTTCGGCTTCCACCGTCAGGTTGCCGTCCTGCACCCGCACGTCGAGCTTTTCGCGCGGTACGCCCGGCAGGTCCGCATACAGCGTGATGCCGCGGTTGTCCTCGAATACGTCGACGGCGGGCGCGACCCGCGTGACTTGCTTCGCGGGCGTCCCTTCGGCGCGGCCGGCCACGCCGGTGGCGGCCCCGCGCTTCGTCAGTTCGGTGCTGTCGTTCATGATGTCCTCCGTTCGTTTCGTGCCTGGATCGACTTTCACTGGACGGCAATGGCGCGCGGCTTCGATGCCTCGGAGCGCCCGACGCTGATGGTCAGGCAACCGTTCACATAGCGCGCATCGACCTTGTCCGGATCGGCATGCTGCGGCAATTCGATCACCCGCCGGAACGCGCCCATGAAGCGTTCGCTCGCGTAGACGCGCGCTTCGTCGTCCTCGTTCGACTCGGGCGGCTTGCGCTCGCCGCTGATCGTCAGCAACCCCTTGTCGATCGAGACGTCGATCGCGGCCGGATCGAGCCCCGGCGCGAACGCGACGATCTCGATGCTTTCGTCGGTGCTGCCGATGTTCACCGCGGGAAAAGTTTCGCTGCGCGTGGCGCGCAGACTGGCGGGATACGCCGCAAAGAGGCTGGCCATCTGCCGTTGCAGGCGATCGAATTCGCCCAGCAGATCGGTGCCGAAGAAGAGTTCGCTCATGACTGGCTCCTTGAAACCGGGGCCCTTCACGAGAGACGAACGGAACCACGCGCTCCAGTCCGCCTGCCCGTGGGGAAACCCCGCCGACAAACAAATCGAAACACGCAGCGCTTGATGCGACTGCCTTGGCGATCCCTAACATAGCGCAAGAAACGAAAATTTCAAGATGCCGTTCGGCATGTCGCCGGGGAGTCCTCATGATCCTTTTCGATAGGCCTCAAGCTGAAACATTTTGTTACATATTGGTGTTTTTACGCCCTCTTGAAGCGAGCGGCAGACGCCTCTATTTCGGTTTCCGCCAGACAGTGGTGCGGCTGCCCGGCGGCGACACGCACGTCGCGACGGCTGGCAGCCGGATTCCTTTTTCGTGAACCTTCAATCGCTCAGGAGATGAGAATGCAGATTCGTCCCCTCTACGACCGGGTTATCGTCAAGCGAATCGAGACGCAGCGGACGACGGCCTCGGGCATCGTGATTCCCGACTCGGCCGCAGAAAAACCCGAACAAGGCGAAGTCGTCGCGGTCGGCAGCGGCCGGCTGCTCCAGGATGGAACGCAGCGCGCGCTCCAGTTGAAAGTCGGTGACCAGGTTCTCTTCGGCAAGTACGCGGGCAAGACCGTCAAGGTCGATGGCGAGGAACTGCTCGTCATGCGCGAAGAAGACGTGATGGGCGTGCTCGAAGCCGATACCGGCGCCGCCCGCAAGGCCGCCTGAGATCCCGAGCCGGTCGCGAACACCTGCCGGTCGTTCGCGACGCGCCGAGTCAACGACTACTATCCGGAGCAACACCATGAGTGCAAAAGACGTCAAATTCCACGACGGCGCCCGTGCCCATATCGTCAAGGGCGTGAACCTGCTTGCCGATGCCGTGAAGGTCACGCTCGGGCCGAAAGGCCGCAACGTGTTGATCGAGCGCAGCTTTGGCGCACCGACCATCACGAAGGACGGCGTGTCGGTCGCGAAGGAAATCGAGCTGAAGGACCGCTTTGAAAACATGGGCGCGCAGATCGTCAAGCAGGTCGCGTCGAAGACTGCGGACGTGGCAGGCGACGGCACCACCACGGCCACCGTGCTCGCGCAGGCGATCGTGCAGGAAGGCATGAAGCATGTCGCCGCCGGCGTGAATCCGATGGACCTCAAGCGCGGCATCGACAAGGCCGTGGCCGCCGTGCTCGACGAGCTTCGCAAACTGTCGAAGCCGATTTCCACGAACAGGGAGATCGCGCAGGTCGGTTCGATCTCGGCGAACGCCGACGAAGCGATCGGCAAGATCATCGCGGATGCGATGGAGAAGGTCGGCAAGGAAGGGGTCATCACGGTCGAGGACGGCAAGTCGCTCGACAACGAACTGGATGTCGTCGAGGGGATGCAGTTCGACCGCGGTTACGTCAGCCCCTACTTCATCAACGATCCCGAGAAGCAGGCCGCGTATCTGGATGACGCGCTGATCCTGCTGCACGACAAGAAGATCTCGAACATCCGGGATCTGCTGCCGGTCCTCGAAGCGACCTCCAAGGCAGGCAAGCCGCTGCTGATCGTGGCGGAAGACATCGACGGCGAAGCGCTGGCCACGCTCGTGGTGAACGCGATGCGCGGCATCCTGAAGGTCGCGGCCGTCAAGGCACCCGGTTTCGGCGACCGTCGCAAGGCGATGCTGGAGGATATCGCCATCCTGACCGGCGCGACCGTCATCTCGGAGGAGACCGGCAAGCAGCTGCAAAAGGCGACCCTCGAGGATCTGGGGCAGGCCAAGCGCGTCGAGGTGCGCAAGGACGACACGATCATCATCGACGGCGCGGGCGACGCGCAGCGCATCGAAGCGCGCGTGAAGTCCATCCGCACGCAGATCGACGAAGCCACGAGCGACTACGATCGCGAGAAGCTGCAGGAACGCGTCGCGAAACTCGCGGGCGGTGTGGCCGTCATCAAGGTCGGGGCAGCGACCGAGGTCGAGATGAAAGAGAAGAAGGACCGCGTGGACGACGCGCTGCACGCCACGCGCGCGGCGGTCGAGGAAGGCATCGTGCCGGGCGGCGGCGTAGCACTGCTGCGCGCACGTTCGACGATAACGGGCCTGAAAGGCGCCAACAGCGACCAGGACGCGGGTATCCGTATCGTGCTGCGCGCGCTCGAGGCACCGCTGCGCGTGATCGCGTCGAATGCCGGAGACGAGCCCTCGGTCGTCATCGCGAAGGTACTGGAAGGCACGGGCAACTTCGGCTACAACGCCGCCACCGGCGAGTTCGGCGATCTCGTCGAAGCCGGCGTCGTCGATCCCACCAAGGTGACGCGCACCGCACTGCAAAACGCCGCGTCGATCGCCGGCCTGGTCCTCACGACCGACGCGTCGGTTGCCGATGCGCCCAAGGACGAGAAGGCCGCGCAACCTGCGACACCGGAGCTCGAGTACTGACCTCGCAGCGGTTCGTGCATGCGCCGGCCAAACAGTCGCGGCCGGCGCGACACGTTCGGCGCCGCACGCACGCATACGGCATGCGGCGCCGCTTTTTGCCCGGAATCGACATGAAACTCGTCCTTCACATTGATTCGAAGCCGCTCGACATCGAGATCGACGATGTCGTGGCAGGGCTGCTGTGCGCCCGCCTCGATCTTCCCGCCAACGCGGCCAGCGAGGATGCGCTCGCACACTATCTCGGCAAAAAGGGCGAACCCTGGATGCTCGACGAAGAACACATGCGAAAGCGCATCTTTCGCCGGCTGATCCTGGACATCGCGGATCCGGCGCTGATCATCAGCCATCTCATGGCGAACGATTAGCACTCCATCGCAGCGACCGCGGCCATCGCACGACGCGGCCGATTTTCGGTGAACCCTCGCGCGGCGTTAGAATAGCGCCCCTTGTGATGGGAGACGAAAATGTCCTGGTTCGTATACGAAGTGCCCGAATACCACGAAGACGCTGCGCGCATCGAGCCCTATAGCGACCTGCGCAGCCGTGTGCTGAAAGGTGCCGGCCCGGCCATGGCAGACGAACTGGAAAGCGTTCGCGAGAATGCCGCGGCGACGGCGGATACCGCCGAGCGCCCGCTGCGTACGCCGGAAAATCCGCATGTCTTTCCGATTCCTTACGCCGACTCGATGATCCTGGTCGGGTTCATCTTCGACCTGAAGCGCGAATTCCGGCAACTGGTCGTGTCGCCCGTGGAAATGCCCTGGCTGAAAGACGCGTAAAAAGTTGCCGGACACGCCCGCCGCGGTGTGTCCGGCAGCCCTAGCCGAGCCAGCGCGCGTCGGGCCAGTGGCCCTGTTCGAACGTGGTCTTCACGCAGTCGAGCAGCACGCCGACCACGCAACGAACCGGCGCGGTGGCCTGCCGGCTGCTGGGCGCCGCCAGCACGATCGTGCGCCGCAGCCCCGGCGGCGCGAGCGGCGCCGCGCTCAGCGTGCGCTGCTCGATCTCCTGCGTGACGGCGACGGCCGGCAGGATCGTCCACCCGTGACCTTGCGCGACCAGTTCCTTCTGCACGCTCAGCGCATTGGTTTCGGCCACCACCCGCAACGTCACGTCGGCCTCGGCCGCCGCGTGCTCGATCGCCGCACGCAGGCCCTGCGGCGCGGACGGCAGGATGAACGCCTCGTTCGCGACGCGCGACAGCGCGACTGGCCGCTTGCGCGCCAGACGCGCCGACGGTGCTGCCACGGCCCACAGGCTTTCCTCGATCAGCGCCTTGACGTGCAGCGCAGGCGTTTCCTTCTGCCCGTACAGCAGCGCGGCATCCACGTCGCCGGCTTCGAGCCAGTCCTGCAGGTGCCCCGCGTAGCCGATCGTGAGCCGCAGGCGGATGTGCGGATAGCGTCGCGCGACCTCGCCCGCCAGCCGCGTGGCCAGCAGATCCGACGTGCTGGCCAGCAGACCGATGCTCACGATGCCCGCGACGGGACCGTCGGTCGGCTGGATCTCGGCCTTGGCGCGCGCCACTTCGTTGAGGATGCGCCGCGCGTATTCGAGCATCGTCTTGCCCGACGGCGTGAGCTGCATCCCGTTACGGCTGCGGTCGAACAGCTCGGTGCCCATGTCTTCCTCGAGCAGGCGCAACTGGCGCGACACAGCGGGCTGCACGAGATTCAGCAGGCTCGACGCGCGCGTGACGTTGCCGGTTTCCGCGACGGTGACGAACGCGCGCAGTTGCTTCAGATCCATCGCAGGGTCCTCGATACCGAAAACTGATCCATCGATCAAAAAATTCTATTTTTTGGCGAATCCATCAAAACTTATTATGGACCGCGACGATGCCAGTGACGAGACAGGATTGATGAGCGCTTCCGTTTTTTCCGCCCCCGACCAGCACCAGGCCATCCGCGACGCGGTGCGCGGCCTGTGCAACCAGTTTCCGGCCGAATACCACCGCAGGATCGACGAGGCCCGCGGGTATCCCGAGGCATTCGTCGACGCCCTCACGCGGGCCGGCTGGCTCGCCGCGCTGATTCCGCAGGAATACGGCGGCCCCGGCCTGTCGATGGCCGAGGCATCCGTCATCATGGAGGAGATCAACCGCTCCGGCGGCAACTCGGGCGCGTGCCACGGCCAGATGTACGTGATGAACACGATCGTGTTCAGCGGTACGGATGCGCAGAAGCAGCGCTATCTGCCGCGCATCGCGTCGGGCGAACTGCGTGTGCAGTCGATGGGCGTGACCGAGCCGACCACCGGCAGCGACACGACCAGGCTCCAGACCACGGCCGTGAAGAAAGACGGCCGTTGGGTCGTCAACGGCCAGAAGGTATGGATCTCGCGCGTCCAGCACAGCGACCTGCTGATCCTGCTCGCGCGCACCACGCCGCTGGACCGGGTGCAGAAGAAGAGCGAGGGCCTGTCGTGTTTCATCGTCGAGCTGGACCAGGCAATCGGCAACGGCCTCACGGTGCGGCCGATCCCCAACATGGTCAATCACGAGACCAACGAATTGTTCTTCGACGACATGGAGCTGCCGGAAGACGCGTTGCTGGGCACCGAAGGCAAGGGGCTGAAGGTGATCTTCGACGGCCTGAACGCAGAGCGCACGCTGATCGCGGCCGAGTGCATCGGCGACGGCTACTGGTTCCTGGAGAAGGCGCGCGACTACGCGGTCGAGCGCAAGGTGTTCGGCCGCCCGATCGGGCAGAACCAGGGGATCCAGTTTCCGCTGGCCGAGTCGTTCATCGAGCTGGAAGCGGCGAACCTGATGCGCTGGCGCGCGTGCGAGAAGATCGATGCGCGCCGGAACGCGGCGGTCGAGGCCAACATGGCCAAGTACCTGGCCGCGAAGGCGAGCTGGGAGGCCGCCAACGCGTGCCTGCAGACGCATGGCGGCTTCGGCTTCGCATGCGAATACGACGTGGAGCGCAAGTTCCGCGAAACACGCCTGTACCAGGTCGCACCGATCTCCACCAACATGATTCTCGGGCATGTGGCCGAGCACGTGCTGGAACTTCCCCGTTCCTACTGACCATGCAAGCACGCAAAGGCCCCCTGAGCGGAATGACCGTCGTCGCGCTCGAACATGCGATCGCCGCCCCCTTCTGCACGCGCCAGCTCGCCGACCTCGGCGCGCGCGTGATCAAGGTGGAGCGCCCGGGTGTCGGCGATTTCGCGCGCGCCTACGATCAACGGACCCGCGGCCTCGCGTCGCATTTCGTCTGGACCAACCGGTCGAAGGAAAGCCTGACGCTCAACCTGAAGCAGCCCGCCGCGCAGGACGTGCTCGGCGAACTCGTGGCCCAGGCCGACGTGCTCGTGCAGAACCTGGCGCCCGGCGCGGCCGCGCGCATGGGCCTGTCGTTCGACGCGCTGCACGCGCGATACCCGCGCCTCGTCGTCTGCGACATCTCCGGCTATGGCAGCGACGGCCCCTATCGCGACAAGAAAGCCTACGACCTGCTGATCCAGAGCGAGGCCGCGTTCCTGTCGATTACCGGTACGCCCGACGAGCCCTGCAAGGCCGGCGTGTCGATCGCGGACATCGCGGCCGGCATGTATGCGTACACGGGCATACTCAGCGCGCTGCTGCAGCGCGGCCTCACGGGCGAAGGCTCGCACGTCGAAATCTCGATGCTCGAAGCGCTCGGCGAGTGGATGGGCTTCCCGATGTACTACGCGTATGACGGCCAGCAGCAGCCGGGCCGCAGCGGCGCGGCGCACGCGACCATCTATCCGTACGGCCCGTTCACGGCCGGCGACGGCCGCGTGGTGATGCTGGGCCTGCAGAACGAGCGCGAGTGGAAGGTGTTCTGCGATGCCGTGCTGCGCGACCCGGCGCTGGCGACCGACCCGCGCTTCGACGCCAACGTGCGCCGCTCGGAACACCGCACCGAACTGAAGGCCGTGATCGAAGCGGCATTTGCCGGCCTCACCGCGCAGGAAGTCATTGCACGCCTGGACGACGCGCAGATCGCCAATGCAGCCGTCAACCAGGTGGGCGATCTGTGGGCGCACCCGCAACTGCATGCGCGCCAGCGGTTTCGCACCGTCGATTCGCCCGCCGGCGAACTGCAGGCGCTGCTGCCGCCCGCCACGCTCGACAGCTTCGACGTGCGCATGGCCCCGGTGCCGGCGCTCGGCGAACACACCACGACCATTCTCCGCGCGCTCGGGCGCACCGATGCCGATATCGAACAATTGCGTGCCGCCGGCGCGATCTGAGCCATGTCCACGGTCTCTCTCCCCGTCCAGCACGCCCGCAGTCTCCTGTTCGTGCCGGCCACCCGGCCCGAACGCTTTGCGAAGGCGCTCGATTCGGGCGCCGACTGCATCGTCGTCGACCTCGAGGATGCGGTCGGCATCGACAGCAAGGACGACGCACGCGCGCGACTCGCGCAGCACCTGCCGCGGCTGACTTCGGCACAGCGCTCGCGCACCGTCGTGCGCGTGAACGCCGTCGGTACGCCGTGGCACGACGCGGATATCGCGCTGCTGCGCGACTGGATGCCGCAACGCGTTGCCGTGATGCTGCCGAAGTCGGAAGACCCGGACGCGCTGCGCGCCGTCGCCGCGCAGCTCGGTGATGAAGCGTGCATCGTCGCGCTGATCGAGTCGCTGGCCGGGCTCGATGCAGCGGATGCGCTGGCGCGCGATCCGCAGGTCGTGCGCCTGGCATTCGGCCACCTGGATTTCCAGCTCGACCTCGGCATGCGCGCGTCGCCCGACGAGCCGGAACTGGCCTTTGCACGCAATGCGCTCGTGGCCGCGTCGCGCCGTGCCCGGCTACCCGCGCCGATCGACGGCGTGACCGTTCGCACCGACGATGCCGTGCAGCTCGCGGCCGACGCCCGGCGCGCACGCGCGTTCGGCTTCGGCGGCAAGCTGTGCATTCACCCGACGCAGGTCGCCGTCGTGAACGACGCGATGGGTTATTCGGACACCGAACAGGCGTGGGCACGCCGCGTGATCGACGAAGCCGGGAAGCACGGCGGAGCGGTGTTCAACCTGGACGGCCGCATGGTCGATCTTCCGGTGATCCGGGCGGCCGAGGCCATTGTCGCGAGCATGCGGAAGTAAGTGCAATTTTCCGAACGATGGATGACGGCCGTCATCCATCGATGCCCGCTGACCGCCGCTCCGCTTTCGTCTGAACCGCCCTGGCAGACGGCCGGCCGCGTCATCTGAAGCTGGGAAAGAAGCGCCAGAGCACCTGCGGGCTCTGGATAAAAAATCGTCGGCAAGAACACATGCTCCGAGTGATCGCCTTGATTTTCGGGTGCAGGGAGAGTGAGGTAGTACCGCACGGTTGCTGCTCACCAGTAAGCCCCTGTTTGGGCGACTCGCCAGCATTCTAGAAATCCGATCTACGCCTTCGGGAATGTGGAGGTGCCCAACCGGGCATCCTCCGCCGAGCGGCATGTTGCAACGTCACCGTATCGATCCATCGACCAGGCAAGCGACCTCACTTCGGACGCACGGCACTTTTGCGAGGCGTCACGCGTCCCGGAGCCGATCCTGGTTCAGCCAGGTTTGCCCACCAAAATTCGGTAGCGTCCAGCCCGTAAATTGCCGAGATAAGCATAGCCGCTCCGACGATTGACGCCTTGCGGGCCGCCAGACGACACGTCGGCTTGCACGGTGCGCCCGTTGACGACCATCGTGCGACGCCCCTCTCCAACAGGAACGCCAACCGCCCCGGTCGTGCCAGGCGGCACGACGACCGTCAGTTCGAAGTCGACTCCCGAAGTCCGCCACTCGACTTCGATCCCGCCGTAAGGCGTCGGCACCCTCCCCCGCGCCCAGCGCACATCGCCCGGCTGGGGTTCGACGAGCCACGATCGATAGCCGGCCGAGAGTGGCCGCACACCGAGTACGTATTTCGACAATGCCGACGTCGGCCCTGACGACCAGCCGTGCGCGAGGCTTGCGTAGGTGTTGCCGGCGTCGGCAGGCGGAACGGGCGTGCCGTCAGGCGCGATCGCTTCCCAGGTCGCACCGCTGTAGTAAGGACTGCCGGCTCGCATATGCCCCCATACGGTGCGAATGATCGACAGTGCGCCTCCCGCATCGCCGGCTTCAAACCGCGCGGCAACGTCGAAACTGGAAACGAACGGGCTGATGATCTGGCTGAGAAGCGGCGGCGTCCGGTAATCAGGCGAAAATGCGAGCGGACCGTTGACGGTGGAAAGCGCAGTGCGCATCTTGCCGAGAATCGTCGCCCACCTGTCCCGCGGCGCAATACCGTAAAGCACCGCCAATGCATTTGCATCCTGGGCGACCGGACCGCGAATCTGGTCGCTGATGACGTACAGACCGCTACCGGAATCGTAGAGCGTCGTGTTGACCGCCCCACGCACGCGGGCTGCCTGCGCATCGTAGTCGCGCTGGGCGCCAAGGTCGGCCACGGCCGCGGCGAGCTTCGCCCCGCCACGCAGCGCACCGTAATACAGGGTGTTGAACTCCGTCACCGTCCCGGTCAACTTCGACGCATCGTGCGGGTGCCAGTCCGCTGAATTCGACGCATCCGTCACGATCAGGCCATTCGCATTGGTCAGACCGCGCAAATAGTCGAACGAACGGCGCACTGCTGCCCAATTCGAACGCACGAAGTCGAGATCGCCCGTGTACAGGTAATAGTCGTACAAGGTCGTCAGGAAATAGATCGAATAGGACAGCGAGTAATAGTACGCATCGGGCATTGCATCCGCGCGCGCCACGCCGGCTGCCAGTTGCGGCGGAAGATCGCCGGGGAACATGCCGTTCGATCGCTGATAGGCGGCAGCCAGCCCCAGGGAGCCGGCAACGGCGTCGGTCGCACCGGTCGAGTAGTAAATCGTGGGCGCGCTCACGGCCAGGTCGCCACTCCACACGTACCGGTCACGCTTCGCACCGTCGAGAATCGCGGCAAAGCGGTTCGTTCCCGCGGCGAAGGCGTCGAGGACAGCCGGATCCGTCAGCTTCGCATCGAGCAACGTACCGCCTGCGCCGGTAATCTTCAGGTTGCGGAACAGCCCTGCGCTGCCGTCGTATCCCGCGAAGCCGAATGAGCCCGGTGAAGGTATGGGTGCGTCGAGCACGAGCCGGTCGTCCACATAAACCTGCACGGCGCTTCCTGCCACGGTCTTCACGTGATGCCACGTGCCACGCTTGAGTTCGAACGGCAACGCGACCTGGGCCAGCGTGCCCGCCACGAAAGGATGCGTGAGCCGAAGCGTATTCGGGGTCCCGATAGCATCGTCGCTCGCGGCAAGTACCAGCCTGAATCCGCCGCTCGGACTCGCGCCGACCATCCAGCCAGCCTCGTTCTCCAGCACCTGGACGTCGAACTCCGCGGTGTAGCCGGTCCATTTCGTCCCGGCCTGGTAGATCGAGAATGTGCTGTCCCTGACGACCAGACCTTGGGGCGTCACGGTCCAGGTAGGCGGCAAGCTGCGTGCCGGAACCGTACCCAGCTCGACCGTGCGCGCCCCCAGATCCCAAATCTCGTTCAACGCCGGATCGCTGGACGTGAAATAGCCGGCGCGCTTTTGGGGTGCGGGGACGAGCGGACGGATACCCACGCGAGACAGCGTCACGCTGCCCGGCTGGGTCAGCCGGATGACCTGAAAGCGCTCTCCGCCCTGAACCAGGCGACTCACGATCAGCCCTGGGCCGCTCGGTCGATACGTGTTCACGCGCGACAGGCTCACCGCCCCGCCATTGCCGACGAAAGATACGTTGAACTCGGCGCCGTCCGGATAGGAGCCGTCTCCATTCGCGCCGAGGTACTGTTGGGCTTCCGCATAGACCGCCTGCAGCGCGGGACGCCCGGACACCGAGTTCACCAGGAACACCGGCAGACCACCGACCACTCGCCCGTAGTCCAGCGTGATGGTCGGAGACGGACCGCCCGGCGCCATCGTCAATGTCGTCGAGCCGCCCGTGGTCAACGCGTCGGCGTTGGCCACGTTACCCGCCGTGCTGATGACGCGAACCGGACGAATCAACTCGCCATCGGTGGTTTGCGCCATCACGCACGCGGGTCCGAATACCCAGACCGACACGGCAACGACCCATCCGCGCATGCCTTGAAACAGCGCCTGTCTGTTCATATTTGATTGATAGTTCGAAGATGCTGCGTTGAATGCGCGGGACCGGGTCGCGACGTGCGCGGCGTGGCCGCGAATGCGCAACACGGGATGCGTGAGCCGTGTCCCGCGGGACACCCCGCCCGACATCAGGCGGGGTCGCGGAGCTTGGGATCAGAAGTTGAATTGATCGATGTTGGACGCATCGAACGTCGTGGGCGGCCCGAGGATCACTTCTCCGCTCTTGCCGATCGTGCGCTTGCCAAGCTTGCCGGCCTCGAAACTCTCGCCTTCCTTGCCGGAGATCGCACCCGATGCGAGATTGGCGGCAGCATAGGCGGCGAGGTAGCCCAATTGGCCCGGATCCCAGAGCTGGAACGCCTTGACCGTGCCGTTCTTCACGAAGGCTCGCATCTGGTTCGGCGTGCCGAGCCCCGTCACCGCCACCTTGCCCTTGCTCGACGACGTCGAGATATAGCGTGCGGCGGCGGCGATACCGACCGAGGTCGGCGACACGATCGCCTTCAGGTTCGGGTAGGCCTGCAGCAAGCCCTGGGTTTCGACAAACGACTTCTGGTCGTCGTCATTGCCATATGCGATCTTGACGAGCTTCATCTTCGCGTATTCCGGCTTCTTCAATTCCTCCTGCATCCATTTGATCCAGGTGTTCTGGTTGGTGGCATTCGGCGTTGCCGACAGAATCGCGAACTCGCCCTCCCCGCCCATCAGCTTCGCGACGAGCTGGATCTGCCCGCGGCCGATACTCTCGGCGTTGGCCTGGTTGACGAAAACATTGCGGCCATCCGCCGCCGTGTCGGAATCGAACGTGACGACCTTGATGCCCTGCGACATCGCGCGCTTCAGATACGGCACGACCGCATTGGGATCGTTTGCCGCGATCACGATCGCATTCTGTCGCTGCGTAATCAGCGTATTGACATACTGAACCTGCGACGACGCGCCCGCGTCCGAAGGGCCGACCACCTTTCCGTCACCCTTGAACTCCTTGATGGCCGCCATCCCGCCTTCGTCGGCAATGACCTCGTACGGGTTGTTGATCTGCTTCGGCACGAACGCGATCTTCAGGCCGTCCTTCACGCCGGTTGCACCGGCGACACCCCCGACTCCGAACAACAGGCCGCAAACCGCGACGGTCGTCGCAATGCGCAGTGTCTTGATCATGCTACGTCTCCTATGAATCGCCGGGCCGCCCGCCCGGCGTTGTTGATATGCGTTGGGTTCACACTCGGCACACGGTGCCGTTCAATGTGCGATCGCGCGTCGCGCTCTGCGTGCCCGCCAGCCTGCGACGAGATTCGGAATCAGAACGGAAGACAGCAGCAACACGCCGGTGACGATCGTCAAGGTCTCGCTCGAGACGTCGACGAGCGTGAGCGCGTTCTTCAGGACACCGATAATCAGCAGCGACAGCAACACGCCGTACAACGAGCCGCGTCCGCCGAAGATACTCACGCCGCCGAACAACACGGCAGCGATGACAGCCAATTCGAACCCCTCGCCGTTGTCGCCGCGCGCGCTCGTAAAGCGGAGCGTGTAGACGATGCCCGCGATCGCGCTCATCACCCCCGACAACACGAACAGCTTCAGCTTCGTCTTCTTGACATCGATGCCCGAAAAAGCGGCCGCCTGGTTGTTGGATCCAATCGCATACAGGCTGCGACCCAATGCCGTCGCCTGCAGCAAAACGGTAAACAGCACGGCAGCGACGATGACGATGACGAATGGGTCGGGAATGAATGTCGCGCCTATCGTGCTCATCCCGAACGACGTGTAAGCCGCCGGGAAATCCGCAATCGCCTGGTCGCCGAGCAGCACGTATGCAAGGCCGCGAAACAGCGCGAGCGTACCGATGGTCACCGCCAGCGATGGCAGCCCGAAGCGGACGATCACCCAGCCATTGAAGAACCCGGCAAGCGCACCGCCAGCGAGCACCAGAATGATGACGACCGGCATCGGCAGGCCGAGATGCCAGAGCCCACCCATCAGCGCGCTCGATGCACCGAGGATCGACGCGACCGACAGGTCGATCTCGCCCGTCACGACAATCAGCGTCATCGTCAGCGCCATCAGCGAGATTTCGGTGATGTCGAGCAGGATGTTGGTCAAGTTGGCCACGTCGAGAAAGACCGGCGACAGCACGCGTGCCATCACCAGCGACGCTGCGAGTATGACGGCCAGCAGGACTTCCCAGCTCAGGGCAGTGGCGGATCGGCGGGCCGAAACCGCCGTGGATCGATTAACCATGGTCGCGTTTCCTCATCATGCGTTTTGCAATGGAGCGGGCGAGCAGCGTATCGGCGGCGACGGCCACCACGATCAGTGCGCCCTGGATCGCCTGCTCCCAGAACGGCGAGACGTGAAGCACCGCGAGCGCGATGCTGATGACACCGAGCACGACCGCGCCAAGCGTCGCGCCCAGGATCGTGCCGACGCCGCCATTGATGGCCACGCTGCCGACCACAGCTGCCGCGACCACCTGGAGTTCGATGCCCTTGCCCGTACTGGCATCGACCGTGCCGAAGCGTGCGAGCCAAAGTGCGCCGGCGAAGCCCGCGATCGCGCCGGAGATCATGAAGCCGGTCATGACTCGCCGATCGACCCGTATGCCGGCCAGCCGCGCCGCCTCCGGATTGGAACCGATCGCGTAATGCTCGCGCCCGCCGCGAAACTGCTTCAGATAGATCGACAATCCGGCAAGGACGGCGGCGGCAACCAGCGCCAGGACCGGAATGCCCAGGACCGAGCCGGTTGCAAGCCGCGAGAACGCATCGGGCAGGCTCGTGGCGTTGATCTGACCGCCGTGGACCCACGCATAGTCTGCACCACGAAAGATGTAGAGCGTCGACAGCGTCGCGACCAATGACGGGACGCGGCCGATGGCGACCAGACCGGCATTGATCGCACCTGCCGCCAGTCCGATGGCGAGCCCCGCCGCCAGCGCGACCGGTACCGGCATGGCCGGATACGCGACATAAAGGGCACCGACGCCATACGCGCTGATGCCGACCACCGAGCCGATCGACAGGTCGATGTGCCGCATCAGCATCACGACCGTCATGCCTGCGGTCAGCAGACCGACGATCGACACGTTCAGCAGCACGTCCCGCAGGTTCTGCATGCTGAGAAACTGCGGCCGGGCAAGTGCCGTGCATGCGACCAGCGCCACCAGGACGACGAACAATGTCGCCTCGCGGCGCCTCATGACCGCAGACAATCCGCCAGCCAGTGTCCCACGCCTCGGGAGGCGCCCTGTTCGATTCATCGTATTCGTTCCGCTTGTCATGCCGCCCGTCCCAGTTCGATATCGTCTTGCCCGAGCGCGGCCCGCATGATTCGCTCTTCGGTCGCGAACGCACGCGGAATCTCCGCGCTGATGCGACCTTCGTGCATCACGAGCACGCGGTCGGCCATGCCGAGCACTTCCGGCAGTTCGCTCGAAATCATCAGTACCGCCATGCCGTCCCTGACCAGCTCCGACAGCGCCCCATACACTTCCGCCTTCGCGCCGACATCGATGCCTCGCGTCGGCTCGTCGATGATCAGCACCTTCGGCCCCGTCGCCAGCCACTTGCCGAGCACCACCTTCTGCTGATTGCCGCCAGACAATGTGCCGACCGGCAACGTCAGGGCGCTCGCCTTCAGGCGCAAGCGCGCTCCCCACTCATGCGCGAGCACCACTTCACGCGCAGCGGAGATCAAACCGTACCGTGTCAGGCGGCCGAGCACCGTCATCGATGCGTTGCGCGCGATGCTGAGTTCCAGTGCGAGTCCTTGCTGACGCCGGTCTTCCGGAACCATCGCGAGCCCGGCCTTGATCGCCCGCCCGGGTTGACCGGGCGCGAGCACCTTGCCCGCCACGCGGATCTCGCCCGAATCGAGCGGGTCGATGCCGAAGATCGCGCGCGCCACCTCGCTGCGGCCGGCACCCACCAGGCCGGCCAGCGCGACGATTTCACCGGCGCGCACATCGAACGACACGTCCTTGAACACGCCGGTGCGCGTGAGTCCCCGCACCGCCAGCTTCACGTCGCCCGGCTCGACCTGCGCTTTCGGATAGAACGTCTCCAGATCGCGCCCCACCATCTTCGCGACGATGTCGGCCGTGGTCATGTCCGACGTGCGCGCGTCGAAAACCTTCGCGCCGTCCCGCATGATCGTCAGGTGCTGCGTCAACGCGAACACTTCCTCCAGACGGTGCGTGATGAACAGGATCGCCGCGCCCCGCTCGCGCAGCGTCCGCACGATCGCGAACAGTCGCTCGACTTCGGGAAGCGACAGCGCCGCGGTGGGCTCGTCCATGATCAGCACGTTTGCGTCGACCGACAGCGCCTTCGCGATCTCGATGACCTGCTGGTCCGCAATCGACAGGCCGCGCACCAGCTGCTGCGGTTTCAGGTTCACGCCCAGCGATACGAGCAACTCGGCCACTTCCCGGTGCATCGTGTCGTAATCGATGCGCCCGAACCGGTCGACGGGCTGCCGTCCCATGTAGATGTTTTCCGCGATCGACAGATCGAAGAAAAGCGTCGGCTCCTGATAAATCACCGCGATGCCGGCATCGCGCGCATCGGCCGGCGACGAAAATCGCCGCTCGGCTCCGTCGATGGTCAGCGTGCCCGTGTCGGGCGCATGGACGCCCGCGAGAATCTTCACGAGGGTCGATTTGCCTGCGCCGTTTTCGCCGAGCAGCGCGTGCACTTCGCCCGGCATCATCGCGAGGTTGCCGTCGATCAGCGCGCGCACCGCGCCGAACGACTTGCTGGCGCCGCTGAGCGCCAGCCGCGGCACGGCCGTGCCGCTTGAGGATGTCTGCACTGTTGTCTCCGTCGATATTGTCGTTGTGCGGCCGTCACGTGTTGCGGCGGCCGCCGTCACCGCTAGATTCGATAGATGCGCTCGGCGTTGGCGACGAACAATTGCCGGCGCTCGTCATCGCTCGCGCCTGCGACGATGCGCGCGTAGGCTTGCCACAACGCGTCGTACGAGCCGAACAGCCTGTCGACCGGAAAGTTCGACGCGAACATCGCACGCTCGATGCCGAAGGTATCCAGCGTCTCGAGCACATACGGACGCAGGCTTTCCACGGTCCAGTGATGATCGAACATCGCCAGCCCGCTGACCTTGACAGCCACGTTCGGGCACGCGGCCAGCGTTTTCAGACCCTCGCGCCATGCGCGATAGCCGGCGGGGCTGTCACGGTCGACGAACATTCCGGCGTGATTCAGCACGATCTGGATGTCCGGGTACATCCGCGCCAGCTGCGCCGCCTCGTCCATCTGCGATGGGTAGAGCTGCAAGTCGAACGACAGGCCGTATCGCGCAAGCAGTCCGAAGTTTTTCCGCCAGACCGGATCACGCAGGTAATGCCGTTGAACATAGCCGTACAGCGGGTTGTCATGCACGTTGAGGATCTGGCGAATACCGCGTATGTTTGCGAACGCAGCATGTCCGGCCAGCGTTGCCTCTACGTCGGATGCGCTCAGATCCGCCGCAGCGACGATGCCGTTCGGCCATCCGGCAGCACGGCCGTCGCCTGCATCGGCGAGCGCCTGCAGCCAGCGCGTCTCCTCGACCGGGTCGGCCGGATCGTGATTGGCCTCGACGTGCACGATCTTCACGATCTCGATCTCGCCCGCCTCGCTCAACAGATCATCGGGCAGGTAATCGTGCTTCAACAGCAGCGCATCGCCGACGAACGACGTTTCCGGATTCTCGAGCCACGGGTAGTGGTGCGTACCGGGCGACCAGAAATGCACATGGGGATCGATAACTTGCATGCTGCTTCTCCGTGTGCGGGTCAGGGAAGATAGAACATCGGGACCAGCGGTTTCTGTGCCGGTGCGCCGTCCGAACCGGTGGCCATGATGTCGGACATGAAGCCCCACCATTTGCGCATCACGTCGTCGGTCACGAGCTGGTCCATCCGGTGATCGCGCTCGCGCTTCAGCACGGCAAACAGATGGTTCGTCGCATCGTCGAGAAAAATCCAGTAGTCGCGAATGCCGGCCTCGTGAAGCGTGTCGACCAGCTCGGGCCAGATCTCCCGGTGGCGTCGCCTGTACTCCTCGCTCTGCCCGGGGTTCAGCACCATCCGGAAGGCGATCGTCTCCATGTTTGAATCTCCGTCGTGTCATGCCGTTTTTCGTGCGCCAGCGGCGTATGGCAGCGACTATAATTCCGCCACCGATAACAAACCAATCCGTATTCGTGATTGGGCGATCCACAAACCGAATCGCATTCCTCACATGAGTCCGCACGACGCCACCGTCTCTCTCATCAACCGCCTGAAGTTCAAGCACCTCGCGCTCCTCGTGGCGCTCGACGACACGCGCAACCTCCATCAGGCTGCGGACGAGATCAACGTCGCGCAACCGAGCGCGAGCCGCATGCTGGGCGATATCGAGGACGCATTCGGTTTCCGGCTGTTCGAGCGCAACGCCCGCGGCATGTCTCCTACCGCGCTGGGAGAGGTCGTGCTCACCTACGCTCGCCGCGCACTGTCCGACCTGACCCGCTTCGCCGAGGATCTGGACGCAAAGCGCCGCGGCGGGCACGGCCAGCTCACGGTCGGCGCGATCATGGGCGCCGCACCCGACGTACTGGCACTCGCCGTCGCCACGCTGAAAACCGAGCGCCCGCTCCTCAACATGCGGATCCTGGGCGAAACCAGCGATCAGATCGTTCAGCTCCTCTACCGACGCGATGTCGACCTTGCACTTGGCCGACTGACCGCATCGCTCCAGCACAACGACTTCAGCTTCGAGCCGCTCGCACGCGAGACGCTCGTGCTCGTCGTGCGCCCCCGACACCCGCTCGCCGACGTGTCCCGCGTGTCGCTCGACGAGCTCGTCGCATGGCCCTGGATCGCGCAGCCGGTCACGAGCCCCGCGCGCGCCATCCTGGAAGAGGAGCTTGCCCGCGCGAATCTGTCGACGCCGGCCAACATCACGGAATGCGGCTCGATCTTCGCCACCCTGCAGCTCGTCGGCACGTACGATGCCGTCGCAATGCTTCCCGAATCGGTCGTCCGCGACCACGTGCGCGCAAAGCTGCTCGTCGCACTGCCGATCGAGATCGGCAAGAGCCTGCCCGGCTACGGGATCCTCACACGCAAGGAGGAACCGCTGTCCGAGCCGGCGGTTCACTTCATTGCCCTGCTTCGCCGCTTCTCGCAGCCGATCGCGAACTGATCACGCGGGCCCCGAAGGCGGCCCTTCGCTCACTGCAGGTTCACGAACATCCCGCCATCGACCAGTAGCGCGGCACCCGTCACATAGCGTGCACGGTCGGACGCGAGGAACACCACGCAATCGGCAACGTCCTCGGGCTGCCCCAGCCTGCCGAGCGGGATGCGTTTCTCGAAATAGCGCCGCTTGTCTTCGTCCTCGAGATCCGCTGCGTTCAGATCGGTCGCGATCGTCCCCGGCATCACGGAATTGCAGCGAATACCGTACGGGCCGAGCGCGATCGCGCACGACTGCATCAACGAGTGCACGCCCGCCTTCGTCGGCGTGTAATGCGTCTGCATGCCGCCGCCCACGAGTGCGCTGATCGAACTGGTTGCGACGATCGCGCCGCCGGTTCCCTGCTCCTTCATCTGACGTGCGACCGCCTGCGTCACATAGAACGCACCGTTCAGGTTGACGCCGATCGTGCGCTCCAGGACCGACGGAGGCATGTCGAGAAACGCGTGAAACGGACAGATGCCGGCGTTGCTGGCCAGCACGTCGACCTTGCCGAACGCGTCGACCGCGTGGCGAACCAGGTCGATGCCGGTTTGCGGCAGCGCGACGTTGCCCTCGATCGCGATCGCGCGACGACCTGCGCGCTCGACTTCGGCGACGACTTCGGCAATGGCGGAGCGCCGCCCATACGACGCGTCGTTGTCGCCCCAGTAATTGACGACCACGTCCGCGCCTTCACGCGCGCTGGCGACGGCGATAGCCCGGCCGATGCCCCGCGAGCCCCCAGTGACGATGACGACCTTGTCTTCGAGCAGCACCTTGTTTCTCCTCGTTGCGTTCAATGCGTGTATGGACGAACCAGCGCGCACTCCGGATTGAGCCGCACGCCGAATCCCGGCCGGTCCGGCACCTTCATCCGCCCGTTGACCGGAACCGGTTCGTCGAGCAACAGCGGCGTGAACATCGGTACGACTTCGTCCGCGTTCGGTGCCATCATCAGGAACTCCGCGAACGGCGAATTGTGGCGCGTCACGACGAAATGGTAGCTGTACACCGATGAGCCGTGCGGTACCACCATCACGTTGTGCGCGTCCGCCAGCGCCGAAATCTTGATGAGCTCGGTAATCCCGCCGCACCAGCCGACGTCCGGCTGGATCAGGTCGCAACATCCCATTTCGAGCAGCATGCGGAAGCCCCACCGGGTCGCCTCATGCTCGCCCGTCGACACCATCATGCCGCGCGGAACGTTGCGCCGCAGTTCCGCATAGCCCCAGTAGTCGTCGGGCGGCAGGCATTCTTCGATCCACTTCAGACCGTATTCATGGGCGGCGTTGGCGAGGCGCGTCGCATAGCGCACGTCGAGGCTCATCCAGCAGTCGAACATCAGCCAGAAGTCGTCGCCGACGCGGTTGCGCATGTCGGCGAGTTTCTCCAGGTTCTTCCTGAGTCCTTCCTCGTTCTCGGCCGGACCGTGCTGCAACGGCATCTTGCCGCCGATGAAGCCCATCTGCTTCGCGAGATCCGGGCGAGCGCCGGTGGCGTAGAACATCAGCTCGTCGCGTACCGGGCCGCCGAGCAGCTGATAGACGGGTTCGCCACGCACCTTGCCGAGCAGATCCCACAACGCGAGATCGACGCCGGAGATCGTGTTGAGCACGACGCCCTTGCGCCCATAGTAGAGCGTCGCGTAATACATCTGGTCCCACATCGTCTCGATGTCGGTCACACACCGGCCCTCGAGGAAACGCGCGAGATGCCTTTCGACGATGAACGCGCCGATTTCGCCGCCCGTCGTGACCGCGAAGCCCACACTGCCGTCGCTCGCTTCGATCTCGACCACGAGCGTACCGAGGACGTTGATGCCGAACGACCGCCGGCTCTGACGGTATTCCGGGTAACGCGACATCGGCGTGGCGATGTGGTCGTCGATCCAGTGTCCGTCGTCCTGATCGTGATAATCCGCGCCGCCGCCGCGAACGGTGAACGCACGCACATGCTTGATGGTGGGCATGGCCATGAAGAATAAGCTCCGAATGTTTTGGCTGGGTTACCGCATGCGCTGGACAGGCGGTTTGAATGGATCGGCGGCAATGCCGACGGATCGACGCGGCACGATGACCGCAATCAGCAACGCCGCCAGCAAGCTGGCAAGCGCGAGAACCTGCAGCCCGGCCGCCCCTGCACCGAACCAACGATCGGCCGATGCGCGCAGCGTCGGTGCGATGAATCCGCCCAGGCTGCCGAGTGAATTGATGAGCGCGATCCCGCCCGCGGCGGCCGCCCCGGTCAGGTCTCGCGCGGGAAACGTCCAGAACAGCGGCTGGGCGGCAATGAAGCCGCTCGCGGCCGCGCACAGCCCGGCGAGCGCGACGAGTGGCGCAGGCGCAATGCCCGACAGCGCAATGCCGGCGGCGGCACACACGAGCATGACGATCGCCCAGCGCCGATGTCCGCTCGAGCGCTCCGCCAGGCGCGGTACCCACCATGCGGCGCCCAGCGCGCATAACCACGGCACTGCGGTGACCAGCCCGACTTCGAAGCCGACACGTCGGCCGAGCAATGCACCGACTTGTTGCGGCAGAAAGAAGATGACGCCATACACGCTCATCTGGATCAACGCATAGATGGCCGCATAAGCCAGCACACGCGCGTTCGTCATGGCAGCCATCACGCTGCGTGGGCCATGTTGCGTCGCGATCTTCGCATCCTGCTCGATCGCGTCGACCAGCACGCGGCGAGCCGGCACACCGAGCCATTGCGCGTCGGCCGGCGCATCGTCGAGATAGCGAAGCGCCCATACCCCGACCAGCGACGCCAGCCCGCCCTCCACGATGAACATCCAGCGCCAGCCGGCCAGGCCGAATGCGCCATGGAGATCCAGCAACAACCCCGACAAGGGCGCGCCGAAGATGAACGCCAACGGCGCGCCGAAATAGAACACGCCGATCGCGCGGGCACGTGCCGATTGCGGAAACCAGTTCGTCAGGTAATAAATGATCCCCGGGAAGAACCCTGCTTCGGCAACGCCCAGCAGAAAACGCAATACGTAAAAGGTGGTTGCGCTGTTCGTGAACGCCATTCCCGCCGACACGAGCCCCCATGTGACCATGATCCGGCACATCCAGATTCGCGCCCCGACCCGATGCATGATCAGGTTGCTCGGTACCTCGAGCAGCGCGTAGCCGACGAAGAACACGCCTGCGCCAAAAGCGAATGCCGCATGGGACAGGCCGGCATCGCGTTGCAGTGCGTGCTGGGCAAAGCCGACATTCGTCCGGTCGAGAAATGCGAGGACATACATCAGCAACAGGAACGGCAGCAACCTCCGCATGACCCTGCCGACCGTCTGCTCGACAGTGGGTTGCGTCGCGTGCATCGTGGTGTCTCCTTGTCCGGGCGGTCGCTCCGCCCTGTATCGTGCGACCCGCTTGGCGCGGGTCGACTACCGTCGATCAATAGGTGGCGCGACCGCCCGACAGGTCGAATACGGCCCCGGTGCTGAATGCGCAATCCTCGGACGCGAGCCACAGGATCAGCGAAGCAGCCTCTTCCGGCATCAGGAAGCGGTTCATCGGTATCTTCGACAGCATGTAGTCGATATGCTGCTGCGACATCGAGTCGAAGATCTCGGTCTTCGCTGCCGCGGGCGTGACTGCATTCACGAGGATGCCGCGGGTCGCCAGCTCCTTGCCGAGCGATTTCGTGAGGCCGATCAGGCCGGCCTTCGAGGCGCTGTAGTGCGATGCGTTCGGATTGCCTTCCTTGCCGGCCACCGATGCGATGTTGACGATGCGGCCGTAGCCCTTCTCGAGCATTCGCGGCACCACGGCGCGGCAGGTCAGATACGAGCCGATCAGGTTCACGTCGATCACGCGGCGCCAGACCTCGGGCGGCAGTTCCCACGTCAGACCGTTGCCCCCCGTGATACCGGCGCTGTTGATCAGCACGTCGATCGCACCGTGCCGCTCGAACGTGGCCGTGGCCGCGGCGTCGACGGACGCTTCGTCGGTCAGTTCGACGATCACGGTCGACACGGTGCCGAGTTCCGACAGTTCGCGCTGGCTGCGTGCGAGCCGATCCCCGTCGACGTCCCACAACGACACCGCCGCACCGGAGCGCAGCGCGCGCTGCGCGACCGCATAGCCGATGCCGCGCGCGCCGCCCGTGATCACGACCACACGGCCGCTCAATTCGATCTGGTTCATCGCGCCTCCGGGATACGTGCGGCAACCGTGCGTTGCTGCTGCTCGCCAAGTCCGTCGATACCGAGCCGCATGGTCTGGCCCGCGCGAAGAAAGACCGGCTCCGGCTTCTGGCCCAACCCGACGCCGGGCGGCGTACCGGTGGAAATCACATCCCCCGGCTGCAGGCTCATGAACTGGCTGATATAGGAAACGAGCGTGGCGACGTCGAAGATCATCGTCCGCGTGCTGCCATCCTGGTAGCACTTGCCATCGACCTCGAGCCACAGGCGCAGCGACTGGGGATCGGGGATCTCGTCGCGCGTGACGAGCCACGGGCCGAGCGGGCCGAACGTGTCGCATCCCTTGCCCTTGTCCCACTGCCCGCCGCGCTCCAGCTGGTACGCGCGCTCGGATACGTCATTGACGACGCAGTAGCCGGCGACGTATTCCAGTGCGCGTTCGCGCGACACATAGCGAGCCTCGCGACCGATGACGACACCCAGTTCGACTTCCCAGTCGACCTTCTCCGCGCCAGGGGGGATCTCGACGTCGTCGTGCGCGCCGACGATCGCGCTCGTCGCCTTCATGAACAGTACCGGCTCCGTCGGGACGGCCATGTTCGACTCCGCGGCGTGATCCGAATAGTTCAGGCCGACGCAAATCATCTTGCCGACCCGGCCGACACACGGGCCGATCCGGACGTTGGCCGGTGCGAGCGGAAGCGACGCCGCATCGAGCGCCGCGAGGCGGCGCAAGTTCTCGTCGGAAAGTGCGTCCAACGCGATGTCTTCCACGTGACCCGACAGATCGCGAATTCGACCGTCCCCGTCAATGACGCCGGGTCGCTCATCGCCCGGCACACCAAAGCGCACCAACTTCATGCAACGTCTCCTCATGTGAATTGAATGTCCTCTGCAGGGCCCATGTTGAAGCCCCGGCAATAGCGGAACAATCCGAAATTCGCATGAAGCGATAGCCAAACCGAATCGATCGGTCAGCGCGGCCTTTCGGCGTCATGTAGCCGCTCGGCCGAGATGCCGTGCTTGGCAAAGGCAGCCAAGTTGAACGTCCGTCCTGGACGGAGTGACGCAGGGTTTCTGCAGGCGCCGAGTTGTCCGGACTCAACGCGTCAATCGCCCCGCCTCTTGATACCGCCGGTCAACAACGAGATCGCGGTACCCAGTAGATCGTCGATGTGATCGACATCCAGTCGAAGGCTGTCGGGGCGCCACATCAGGCTGATCACGCCATTCATCATTGCCCACAGCGCCGTCGACGCATGCTCCGGCTCGATGTCTGCATGCACCCACCCTTCGTCGATACCTCGGCTGATCAATGCGGCCAATTTGGCGTTTTGCTGCCTGATCAGGGCAGCAATGCGCGCGAGCGCTTCCGGCTCATTCGGTGGTTCGACAAGGATACGGAACTGGTGCGGGCGCTCCTTGGCGAACCGCGCGTACGCAGCTGCCACACAACGTAGTTTCGTCTCCACATCGCCATCGGATGCATAGGCCGCGTCCATGTACTCGCGGTTTTCCTCCAGCGCGCGCTCCGCCACGGCAATGAGCAACGCGGAACGGCCACCTACACGGTTATAGAGCGTCTGCACTGCAACATCCGCCCGGGTCGCAACCGCTTCAGGCGTAACCGCGTCCAGTCCGCCCTCCGTCAGCAAAGTCTCGGCGGCTTGCACGATCGCCAGGCGGGTCGCGGCTGCCCGGCGCTGAGTTCTGGATTCCATACGGGGTTTTCCCTCATTAATTGGAACGTATTGCAATCTTAGAATGCATTCCAACATTGGATTTCGATCTAGCATTTTACATCTTGGAGGGACACATGGCCGGGCGGACAAGTATCGAGTTCGTGGCTGGCGGCCGCGGAGAACATTGCCGTGGCTGGCTGTACGAACCTCGCGGGACAGGCCCGTTTCCTGTCATCGTGATGGCGCACGGGCTGGGCGGAATCAAGGAAATGCGGCTCGACGCCTATGCGCAGCGCTTTTGCGCGGACGGCTACGCGTGCGTCGTGTTCGACTATCGACATTTCGGCGCGAGCGACGGCTCCCCTCGCCAACTGCTAGATATCGATCGTCAACTGGAGGACTGGTCGGGTGCGATCGCTTTTGCACGCGGACACAGCAATCTCCGTCCGGATCAGGTGGTCCTGTGGGGAACATCCTTCGGCGGCGGTCATGTGATTCTTTCCGCAGCACGCGACCGGACGATTGCTGGTGCCATCGCGCAATGCCCGTTCACGGACGGGGTCGCGTCGTTGTTCGCGTTGAACTGGCGTAGCGCGCTCAAGGTCACCGCGCTCGCTCTGTGCGATGCAGTGCTATCCCTCGTCGGCGGGGCGCCGGTGATGGTGCCGACGGCGGGTCGGCCCGGTTCTGCCGCGTTGATGACCGCACCGGATGCCCTGGATGGTTATCTCGCGCTGGTACCTGACGGTACTGCATTTCGCAATCAGGTCGCAGCACGCTTCGGCCTGAACATCGTTCGGCACCGACCCGGTCGCAAAGCAGGCGACATTTCCTGTCCGATTCTGTTTTGCGTTTGCGAAGCCGACTCCGTCGCTCCGGCGGGGCCGACGAAACGGTACGCCCGGCGCGCGCCCCAAGGGGAAGTGCGCATGTATCGGGCCGGCCACTTCGACATCTATGTAGGCAAGGACTTCGAACAGGTGGTCGCCGACCAGCTGGCATTTCTCCACCGTCACGTTCCTACGAAGCAAGGAGGCACGCATGTCGACTTATAAGTTGGCGAACAAGGTGGTGGCCATTACCGGTTCCACCGGAGGCCTGGGATCGGCCCTGGCCGAAGCGCTGCATGCACGGGGCGCGCGTCTCGCACTTTTCGATCTGGAGGCAGACAGGCTCACGGCGCAAACTCGCGGCTTCGGCCACCCTTCCGACGTTCTTGGCTGGACTGCCGACGTCCGCGATTTCGAAAGCCTCGAAGCCGCCATGGCCAATGCGGCGCATCACTTCGGCCGGATCGATGTGGTCATCGCAAACGCGGGCATCGACACCATGGCCCCGATGGCCACCATCGACCCGGCCGCGTTTGATCGTGTCATCGACATCAACCTCAACGGCGTGTGGCGTACGTTCCGTGCCGGCTTGCCATTCGTCCAGCAACAGCGCGGCTACATGCTGGCGATTTCGTCAATGGCCGCGTTTGTGCATTCGCCGCTACAGGCGTCCTATACGGCCAGCAAAGCGGGCGTCTGGGCGATGTGCGACAGCATCCGTCTGGAGCTTCGTCATCTGGGTATCGGGGTCGGCAGCGCGCATCCGACGTTCTTCCCGACGCCGCTGATGGACGATGTCGTTGCCGATCCTGCCGGCCGGGCATTGTGGGGAGGCAACGATCGAGGCTTCTGGAAGATGATCCCGCGCGAGCAGGTCGTGCAGAACATCGTGGCAGGCATCGAGCGCCGCGCGGACATGATCGTCGTCCCGAAGATCAACACGATCGTGGCCAAGGCACCCGGCTTCTTCAGGCGCTTCGTCGAACGCACTGGCTTTCGCGGCGAGGACATCGAACGCGCCATCAGTCTCGCGTCGGCAACTGGCTGGAACGATTCGACCGCGCACGCCCCGGCGAAATGAATGGCAATCCGGTGGCCGCGGTAACCGATCGGCTCCGCAAGATAAGCGGAGCCGATGGCCCGGCATCCATCGCCCCTTGTTTGCGCAGCAATGGAAATCCAATGGCAGAGGAGCAGTACAAAGTGGCTTACGATCTTCAGGAAAAAGTCGTGCTTATCACGGGTGCTGCAGGCGGCATCGGCGCTGCGACCGCGCGTGCGTTGCATGCATGTGGTGCACGACTCGTTCTAACCGATGTGACGCAGGCTTCAGTGGACCGCCTCGCCGCGGAGTTTGACTCCGAGCGCACGCTCGCCCTGGCGCTCGATGTTACCGATGCTGCCGCCACCAAGGCGGTCGTGCAACACGCCGTCGACCGATTCGGTCGCCTCGACATTGCGTTCGCCAATGCGGGCATTTCATGGCACGATGTGCCCGCCACCGTGTACAGCTGCGATGAACAGGAGTTCGAACGAATCGTCGAGGTCGACCTGCTCGGCGTCTGGCGCACGATCAAGGCTGCCTTGCCGGAGATCGTGCGCAATCGAGGCCAGGTCCTGGTCACCGCGTCGGTCTATGCGTTCGTGAATGGCATGGTCAATGCGCCTTACGCAGCGTCCAAAGCCGGAGTCGAGATGCTCGCGCGTTCGCTGCGCGCCGAGCTAGGCGGCACCGGGTCCACCGCGAGCGTGCTCTATCCGGGATGGGTGGCTACAGCAATTGCCAAGGTCGGCTTTGGCGGAAATGCGCTAGCGACGAAATTGATTGAAAAAGGGTTTCCTGCACCGTTGCGGCGACCGATACAACCGGATGACGTCGCCAAGGCCGTCATCAAAGGGCTGCGAGCCCGCCAACCGCGCATCGTCGCCCCGTTCCGGTGGGCACCGCTTTCGTGGATGCGAGGGTTCTTCAACATCGTGACCGACTGGCATCTCGGGCGACAACACGAGATGCACGAGTTGATGCGTGAGCTTGAGCGCGGCCGAGATCGTCCAGCCGGGCCCGGTAAAAGGCGGGATGCAGCATCCGTTCCTGCGCCGGCGCCAAGGGCCTGAAGCCGTCACATTTCCGTCGGAGGGCATGACGAAGGTGCATGCCGGACACGCTCACCAAGAGATGCAAGATCAGGGGGCTCGCGCGGGCGGTCTCAAGCGTGAGCGGCAACGCGCGCTTGAGCGCGCCGGTGGTCGCCGCGGCGAACTCGGTGCGGAGCAGCCCGGTGCGGGGCTCGTTGAGCATGGCACATGGACTGGAAGCGCGCGTACCCTTCAGCGATACCGAAGTTCTGAACCTGGCTGCCACCATTCCGGCCGAGCTGGCGCTACGTGATGGCGTGGAAAAGGCCATGCTGCGTGAAGCGTCGCGCGGTGCGTTGCCGGAAGCCGTGCGCCTGCGCAGGAAGTCGGCCTTACCCAAGGATCAAGGCAACGGCGAGTCATTGCGCCAGCACACGCGCGAAATACTCGCAACGGACGCCGACCGCATCGCCGGCTTGCTCGACGTACCGCGGCTGCAGCGCCGCTGCGCCGATCCGTCCCCGCAGAACGAGCACGAGCGGGCGGTAATGTTTCGGGCTTGCTCGCTGGCGCACCGGTCGCGGGTTTACGGCGTGAGCATGCCATGAGGCGAGCCTTGTTTTGCGCGGTGCCCGAGAAGGAGCGTCTCAATCATTGCATCGAACCCGACCAGCGCTTGCGAAGCGATAGGCTTCGAGGTGGCGTTCTACGCGCTTGCCATCCTGGACCATAACGAAGTTCTTTGAAGGGCTCGAACGCGTTCGACGAGAGTCGTAGGCGTACGGCGGCCCCGCCTTCGCCGCGCCAGGAAAATGCTTTCTACGAATCGTTGGTTTGAGCGGCGCGGCGCTGCCCGTAGCATGGGCGCGTCACCCTCCCTCCAGCATCGGAATGTCCGCGCAAACAGACAAGGTCGTCCATTGGCTGCTCTCCAGCCTGGAGCCCAGAAGCCAGCTCTTTCACGTCGGCCAGTATTGCGGCGACTGGCAGGCGTCGACCGCCGGCCGCGCCAAGGCGAGCTTCCACATCATCCTGCACGGTACCGCATGGCTTCACTTTGCCGACGGGCGCGACAGCATCCTCGTCTCCGAGGGTGAAGCGGTCTTCCTGCTGCGCGACGTCCCGCACTGGCTGTCGCCGAGCGCGGTGAATCCGATGGCCGGCACTGTCGCCGGCGGTCTGCCCGTCGAGCGGCGCGGATCGATGCAACCGCTCGACCCGGCGGTCGACGGCAGCGTCGGGCTCGCGTGCGGCGTCATCGAATTCCACTCCACCCTCTCACGCGCGATCGTGTCGCTGTTTCCGGCGTGCCTGATCGTGCGGCGCGGCGACGGCGCCCATCGCGGCATCCATGGGTTGTTCGACCTGATTCGCGCCGAGGGCCGGCATGGCGTCGACGAACCTTCGCCGCTGATCGACAAACTGGTCGAACTGCTGCTGTTCTACGCAGTCCGTGACGCCGCAGGGCACGATTCCGTGGCCAGCGGGCTCGCGTCGCTGATGCAGCGGACCGGCTTCGGCACGCTGGTGGCCGCGATCATCGACGCGCCGGGCGACGCGTGGACCACCGGGTCGATGGCCGCGTTCGCCAACATGTCGCGCACCGCCTTCTGCAAGCACTTCAGCGAAGCGTCGGGCCATTCGCCGATGCAATTCGTCACGCTGGTGCGCATGCGGCTCGCGGCGGACCTGTTGCAGCAGGGCTTGCCGATTTCGCGCGCGGGCGAGCGCGTCGGCTATCAGTCGGAGTCCGCATTCGCGCACGCATTCAAGCGCACGATGGGCATGCAGCCCGGCGCATGGCGTCGCGACCGCGACGGCGCTTCGCAATCGGCCGCCCGCCTGCACTAGCCGGACGGCGCGACGGCGCTTCGCGGGACGAATGCACAGGAATCGCGGATGTTCGCGCATTGTCCGGCGGCGGTGCCGGCTCGACAATGATCTCACTGCCCTTCCGGAGAATCCTGTGAGCCGTCTGCCCTTGCCCACCGTCGAAACGGCGCCCGCGCCCAGCCAGCCATTCCTCGAGAAATCGCAGCGCGCGAACGGCTTCCTGCCGAATCTCGTGCGCTCGCTCGCGAATGCGCCGGTCGCCCTCGAAACCTATCTGACCGTCGCCGAGATCAACAGCCGCGCGGGCCTCACGTTCGCCGAGCGCGAAGCCGTGCAGATCACCGCCGCGGCCGTTCACGGCTGCGCGTTCTGCGTGGCCGGACACACCGCGGCCGCCTTGAAAAAGGCGCACGTCGATCGCGCCGACGTCGACGCGTTGCGCGACGGCGAGCCGGTGGCCGATGCGCGGCTGGACGCCGTCGCCGAATTCACGCGCGCCGTGATCGCGACCCGCGGCGCCGTGGCCGACGACGCGCTCGACGCGTTCGTCGCGGCCGGTTTCACCGAAGCAAACGCGCTCGAGGTGGTGCTGGGCGTGAGCCTCGCGACGTTGTGCAACTTCGCGAACAACCTGGCGCGCAACGAACTCAACCCCGAACTGGCGGCATACCGATGGGAACCCCGGACACAGGCCGCCTGACGGCGCCCGCACTCGACGCATCGCTCGTCGACTGGCTCGACTCGCACGCGACGCAGCTCGACACGAGCGCCGATCTGAAAGCCGAGGTCGTGCCGCGCCTCGCGGCCGCCGGGCTGTTCCGGATCGGCGTGCCGGCGAGCCTCGGCGGCGCGGGCGGCACGACCACGGATGCGATCGCGAGCATCGCCGCGGTGGCCGAGCATTCGCTGGCGGCGGCATTCGTGCTCTGGGGCCAGCGCAGCTTCATCGAGTATCTGCTGCAAAGCCCCAATGCCGCGCTGCGCGAGCGCTGGCTGCCGGCACTGCTCGACGGCACCTGCGCGGGTGCAAGCGGCCTGTCGAACGCGATGAAATATCTGTGCGGAATCGAGTCGCTTCAGATCGAAGCGACCGACGACTGGCGCCTGACCGGCAGGATGGCCTGGGTGACGAACCTGCGCGCGGAGCAGTTCGTGGTCGCGGCAGCCGTGTCGTTTCGCGACGGTCGGCCGTCCGCGATCGTCGCCATCCCGCATGACGCATCCGGCCTGACACGGAGTACCGATCTCGACTTGATCGCGCTGCGCGGCAGCAACACCGCCGCATTGCATCTCGCCGACGTCCCGACCGGTGCCGCGTGGCTGATCCATGCGGACGCACAGGCTTTCCTGCCCGCGGTGCGACCGGCGTTCCTCGGCTTGCAGTGCGGGCTTTCGATCGGGCTCGCGCGCCGGTCGCTGGCCGAAGCGCGCCGCGCGGCAGAAACGACGCGCGGTATTCTCGGCCCCGAAGTCGAATCCTGCGCGGCCGAACTGAGCGCCGCATGTGCGCTGCTGTCGTCCGGCATGGTCGACGGCAGCCTGCGCATGCACCCCGATCGCCTGTTCGAGCTGCGCATCACGCTCGCGACGCTGGTGGCGACCGCCGTGAACCTCGAACTCGAAGCGAGCGGCGGCCGCGGCTATCTGCGCGATGCCGGGCTCGGCTTCGATCGGCGCTGGCGCGAAGCGGCGTTCATTCCGATCGTCACGCCGAGCGTGGTGCAGTTGAAGGCGCAACTCGCGGCACGGACGCGGAGCATCGCCGCATGACGCCCGCGCTGCTGGATGCCCGCAACGTGACGCTCGGCTATGGCGAACCGCCGCGCAACATCGTGATCGCCGATGTCTCGCTGTCGGTCGATGCGGGCGAAATCGTCGCGTTGATCGGCCCGAGCGGCACCGGCAAGTCGAGCCTGCTGCGCGCACTGGCCGGCCTGGAGCGGCCGCAATCGGGCACCGTGTCCGTCAATGGCGCGACGCTGCAGGGACCGCATCCGAGGATTGCGATCGCGTTTCAGGATCCGTGCCTGTTGCCGTGGCTGTCGGCCGAAAGCAACGTCGCGTTCGGGCTCGCGTTCAAGCATCAGGACCGCCTCACGCGCGACCAGCAACGCGAGCGCGTCCAATCGGCGCTGCGTGCGGTCGGGCTCGAAGCCGCCGCGGCGCTGCGTCCGGCCCAGCTCTCCGGCGGCATGGCGCAGCGCGCGGCGCTCGCGCGGGCGTTGGCGCGTCAACCGCAGGCCCTGCTGCTCGACGAGCCGTTCTCGGCGCTCGACGAAGTCACGCGCGCCGCGATGCAACGGCTGCTGGTGAACATCGTCTCGACCACACGATGCGCGACGGTGCTCGTGACCCACGACATCGACGAAGCGCTGCTCGTGGCCGACCGCATCGTGCTGCTCGGTACGCAAGGCCGCTTCATCGATGCATGGCAGGTCGATTTCCCGCATCCGCGCGACGCGTTCGTCAGCGAACTCGGCACGATGCGCATCGACATCCTGAAAGCATTGCAGGCCGGCATGAAGCGCCCGCACGTCACCGAACCCTCCTCCCTGACCTGACTACCCATGTGCCAGATTCCGATGTCGCGCCGCGAATGGCTGAAGCTTGCGGCCCTGTTCACCGCGACGGGGGCCGCCCCGCTGCTGTCCACGGCGAACGCGCACGCCGCGGCGGACCCCGACGCGCCCGTTCGCATCGGCTATCTGCCGATTACCGACGCGGCGCCGCTGCTGGTGGCCCACAACAACGGCTACTTCGCGTCCGCAGGGTTGAACGTCGAGCCACCGAAGCTGCTGCGCAGCTGGGCGCAGCTCGTCGAAGCGTTCCTGTCCGGCCAGGTCAACGTCGTGCACCTGCTGTCGCCGATGACGCTCTGGGCGCGCTACGGCAGCCGCGCGCCGGCGAAGGTGGTCGCGTGGAATCACGTGAACGGCTCGGGGCTGACGGTCGCGCCCGACGTCGATTCGCTGCGCGATCTCGGCGGCAAGACCGTCGCGATTCCGTTCTGGTACTCGATCCACAACGTCGTGCTGCAGGACATGCTGCGCCAGCAGGGGCTCGTGCCCGTGCTCAAGCGGCGCGGCACGCCCGCGCCGAACGAGGTGAATCTGGTCGTCATGGCGCCGTCCGACATGCTGCCCGCGCTCGCCGCGCGCCAGATCGCCGGGTATATCGTCGCGGAGCCGTTCAACGCGACGGCGGAATTGATGAAGATCGGCAAGATCCTGCGCTTCACCGGCGATGTCTGGAAGAACCACGCGTGCTGCGTCGTTTTCATGCACGAGAACGATCTGACGCGGCGCCCCGCGTGGTCGCAGAAGGTTGTCGACGCGATCGTGAAGGCGCAGGTGTGGGCGCGCGCGCATCCGCAGGAAACCGCGCAGTTGATGTCGAAGGACGGCGCTCACCGCTATTCGCCGCATACGGCCGCGGCGCTGGATCGCGTGCTGGTGCCGTCGGCGTCGCTTGCCGATACCTATCGTGCGAGCGGCGCGATCCGCCATGCCGACTGGAACGGAAAACGGATCGATTTCCAGCCGTATCCGTTTCCGAGCTATACCGAGGCGCTGGTTCAGCGGCTGAAGCGCACGGTGGTCGACGGCGACAGTGCATTCCTGGCGTCGCTCGACCCCGCGTTCGCGGCCCGCGATCTCGTCGACGACCGGTTCGTGCGCAAGAGCATCGACGCGGTCGGCGGGATGGCCGCGTTCGGCCTGCCCGGCGCCTTCAAGCGTGAGGAGATCATCGTTGTCTGACGCGCTTGCCAGCCACCGCTCGTCCGCTCGCGAAACGCACCGGACCCGCGGCGCCCGTTACGCGGTGCGCGCTACCGCCGGATGGCTCGGCGTGGCCGGCCTCGTCGCGACCGTCGTCGTCTGGTGGGCCGCGATTCACGTGTTGACCGCGCCCGGCTCGCTCGGCCGGCAGTTCGCGCCGGACAGCGCGTTCGCCAGCCTGCGGGCGCTGTGTTCGGACGATCTTCTGGTCGAGCATGCGCTCGTCAGCCTGCGGCGCATCGGCGTCGGGCTTGGCGCGGCGCTGCTGGCCGGCGTCCCGCTCGGGTTGCTGATCGGCCGCGTGCAATGGGTCGAGCGCATGCTGTCGCCGACCTTCCAGTTCCTGCGGATGGTGTCGCCGTTGTCGTGGATGCCGCTCGCCGTGATGTCGTTCGGCATCGGCGACCGCGCGATCTACTTCCTGCTCGGTTTCGCCGCGTTGTGGCCCGTGCTGATGAGCACGGCCGCCGGGGTTGCGCAGATCGACCGGCGCTGGCTGCAACTCGGCGCAAGCCTGTCGGCCACCCGCCGCGAACTGCTGATCCACATCGTGCTGCCGGCCATCGCGGGGCCGCTGCTCAACGGGATCCGGCTCGCGATCGGCATCCTGTGGATCGTGCTGGTGCCCGCCGAGATGCTCGGCGTCAGCGCGGGGCTCGGTTATCTGATCCTCGACACGCGCGACCGGCTCGCGTATTCCGAACTGACGGCGGTGATTCTCGTCATCGGCGCACTGGGGTTCGCGCTCGACGGTATCGCGCGGCTATTGGCGCGCGCCGTGCTGGCGGCCGATCGCTAGCGCGACGATCGGGCCGCGATCGATCGGGCTGGCGATCGGCCGGCCCGCGAGCCGCTCAGTTCCACGCATGGCGCGCCGGACGCACGCCGTTCAGGTAGTAGTTGCCGACGAGGTGATATTTCCAGCGCACCGGGTCATGCAGCGTATGCGTGCGCGCGTTGCGCCAATGCCGGTCGAGATTGTGCTCGGCGAGCGTCGACTGCGTGCCGGCCAGCTCGAACAGCTTCTCGCCCGCGAGCAGCGCAACCTCGGTCGTCAGCACCTTGGCTTCGCCGACCGCGACCGATGCGCGCGCGACGTCGTCCTCGGTCACGTCGCCGCGCGCCGTGATCTCGTCGAGCGTGCGTGCCGCACGTTCGAGCAATGCCTCGGCCGCGTGCAGCTGGATGTGCAGATGGCCGATCTCGCGAATCGTCAGCGGATCGTCGGCAGCGCGCTCGACACCGCTGTCGACCCACGGGCGCGTGCGGGTCCGCACGAACGCCAGCGTATCGTCGATGGCCGCCTTCGCGATGCCCGCGTCGATCGCTGCCTGGATGATCTGCGACAGCGGACCGTTGAGCGTCGGCACGTCCGACACGCGCTGCGCGGGCAGCACGTGCGACGCCGGCACGCGCACCGCATCGAGCACGACCGTGCCGCTCGCGGTCGTGCGTTGCCCGAATCCCGACCAGTCGTCGATCACCGTCAGCCCCGGCGTCGGCTGCGGCACGTACGCGAGCCACGCCTGATGCGCATCGTCGAGGCCGAGCACCGGTACGTAGTGCGCGAACAGCGCGCCGGTCGAGTAGAACTTCGTGCCGTCGACGACATAGTGGTCGCCGTCTTGCCGCACGCGCGTCTTCAGGTCGAGCACGTGCTTCGTGCCCTTCTCCGAGAACCCGTTGCCGAAGCGCTTGCCGCTCAGCACTTCCGCGAAGAAATGACGCTTCTGCGCGTCGGTGCCGGTCAGCGTGATCACGTCGACCAGCCCGAAATGATTCTGCGGCAGCTGCCCGAGCGACGGATCGGCCGCTGCGACGATCTTGATGACTTCGGTCAGCGTGACATGCGATACGCCTGCGCCGCCGTATGCCTTCGGCACCGTGATCGCCCACAGCCCCGACTGCGAGAACCATTCGATTTCGTCGCGCGGCAGGCGGCGCGTGCGATCGCGCTCGGCCGCACCTTCCGCGAGCCGCTTCGCCAGCGCGTGCGCGGCCGTGATCGCCTGCGCATCGTCGGCGATCACGCGGGCCGCGTGCGTTTGCGCATCGGCCGGCTGCTCCTGGATCGTGGCGCTCGTGTCTGACATCGGATTCTCCTGTCGAGTGGCGAAAGCATTCAATCTAGCAGCGCAGCGCGGGCCGGAAAAACGAGCGATTCTCGAAACGATATTCCTTTGGATAACAAACGACCTGGCGATGAGCGCCAGCGACGACACGCTTCGGCATCGAAATCGACGCGTCAACGTCGGTGCATCTCCGTCCGGCAACGGTAATACGCATCGACGATAACGATCTGCGAATCCGTTATTGGAACGCTCGCGTCGCGCTTCCTATACTGGCCTCCCGGCGCAATCGGCCCCGCTCTTCGAGGAACACCGCATGACTTCGACGCACGCAGCCCACGACCTTTCCACCGGCACCGACTACGACGCGCTCGCGAGCCGGTTCAGGCCGATCTTCGAGCGCATCGCCGCCGGCACCGCCGAGCGCGAACGCCGCCGCGAACTGCCGCACGAGGCGATCGGCTGGCTGAAGGCCGCGGGTTTCGGCGCGATACGGTTGCCGGCGAGCGCAGGGGGCGCCGGTGCATCGCTGCCGCAGCTGTTCCGGCTGCTGACCGAGCTGGCGGCCGCCGATTCCAATCTGCCGCAGGCGTTGCGCGGGCATTTCGCGTTCGTCGAAGACTGGCTGAACGCCCCGCCCGGGCCGCAGCGCACGACCTGGTTCGACCGCTTCGCCAGCGGCCAGCTCGTCGGCAATGCGTGGTCGGAGGCCGGCGACGTGCCGCTCGGCCAGACCGTCACCAAGGTGTCGGAACGCAACGGCCGGCTCGTGCTGAACGGCCGGAAGTTCTACAGCACGGGCAGCCTGTTCGCCGACTGGATCGACGTGTTCGCGCAGCGCGCACACGACGGCAGCGACGTGATCGTGGCCGTCGCGACCGCGCAGCCCGGCGTGATCCGCGAGGACGACTGGGACGGCTTCGGCCAGACGACGACCGGCAGCGGCACCACGCGCTTCGAGGATGCGGCCGTCGACGCCGACAACGTGATCGACTTCGCGCGCCGCTTCAAATACCAGACCGCGTTCTACCAGTTGTTCCACGTCGCGACGCTGGCCGGCATCGGTCATGCGATCGTGCGCGACGCGGGCGAGCTCGTGCGCAACCGGACGCGCGTGTACAGCCACGGCAACGCACCACGCGCGGGCGACGACGCGCAACTGCAGCAGGTAATCGGCGAAATTGCTTCGTGGGCGTACGCGGCCGACGCGCTCGCGCTGCGCGCCGCGCAGCCGCTTCAGCAGGCCTATGAAGCGCACTTCGGCGACGACGAAGTGGCCGAGCACGCGGCGAACGTCGCGGCCGAGATCGAATCCGCGCAGAGCCAGCTCGTCGTGTCCGAACTCGTGCTGCGCGCGGCGACGCGCCTGTTCGACGCGCTCGGCGCGTCCGCGACGCGCACCACGACCGCGCTCGACCGCCACTGGCGCAACGCACGCACGGTGTCGTCGCACAATCCGCTCGTCTACAAGGCGCGGATCGTCGGCGACTGGGTCATCAACGGCCGTACGCCGCCGTTCGTCTGGCGCGTCGGCAACGGTGCGGGCGCCGGCGCGGAAACGGGGGCCGCACGATGAGCAAGACGATTCGCTTCAACGCGTTCGAGATGAACTGCGTCGGCCACCAGTCGCCGGGCCTGTGGGCGCATCCGCGCGACCGCTCGTGGCAGTACAAGGATCTCGACTACTGGACCGACCTCGCCCGCGTGCTCGAACGCGGGATCTTCGATGCGATCTTCATCGCGGACGTGATCGGCTATTACGACGTCTACAAGGGCAGCAACTATCACGCGCTGCACCAGGCCGCGCAGATCCCGGTCAACGATCCGATTCAGCTCGCCGCGCCGATCGCGATGGCGACCGAGCATCTCGGCATCGGCATCACCGCGTCGACGACGTTCGAGCACCCGTACACGTTCGCGCGCCGGCTGTCGACGGCCGACCATCACACGAAGGGCCGGCTCGCGTGGAATATCGTCACGTCGTACCTCGAGAGCGGCGCGAAGAACGTCGGCGACCATGGCCTGCGCACGCACGACGACCGCTATGCGGTCGCAGCCGAATACGTCGAGGTGCTGTACAAGCTGTTCGAGGGCAGCTGGGAGGATGGCGCGGTGGTGCGCGATCGCGACGGCCGCGTGTTCACGCATCCCGAGAAAGTGCACGAGATCGGCCACAAGGGGCGCTTCTTCGACGTGCCCGGCTACCATCTGTGCGAACCGTCGCCGCAGCGCACGCCGGTGCTGTTCCAGGCCGGCGCGTCCGGCCCCGGCAAGGCGTTCGCCGCGCAGCACGCGGAATGCGTGTTCGTCGCGGCACCGACCCGCGAGCAGCTCGCGCGCTACGTGGCCGACGTGCGTGCGCAGGCTGCCGCGGCGGGCCGCGATCCGGCCAAGGTGCTGATCTACAACCTCGTCACGGTGATCGTCGACGAAACCGACGAAAAGGCGCAGGCCAAGTTCGACGAATACCGCCGCTACGTGTCGTACGACGGCTCGCTGGTATTCATGTCGGGCTGGACCGGCATCGACTTCGGCCAGTATGCGCCGACCGATCCCGTCCGGCGCGTCGAAACGAATGCCATCGTGTCGGCCGTCGAGCACCTGTCGGGCGGCGACACGGCGTGGACGATCGAGGCGCTGGCCGCATGGGGCGGCATCGGCGGGCTGGGCCCGGTGTTCGTCGGCTCCGCCGCGACCGTCGCGGATATCCTGCAGGAATGGGTCGCGGCGACCGACGTCGACGGCTTCAATCTCGCGTATGCGGTCGCGCACGAAACCTTCGAGGACGTCGTGCGTCACCTCGTTCCGGAACTGCAGCGGCGTGGCGTGTACCCGACCGCGTATGCGCCGGGCACGCTGCGCGAGAAGCTGTTCGGCGGCACGGCACGACTGCCGGACGAGCATCCTGCCGCGCAGTTTCGCGATATCGAGCAGGTCAAGCGTGAAGCCGAGCGGGAGGCCGTCAGCGCATAGCGGGACGTCGAGGCCGGTCTGCCCGCATTCGCGCGGCGACCGGCTGCAGTGCAAACGGCTTCGTGCGGTCCGACGAAGCCGTTGGTGTTTTCCGGGGACGGCGAGCGTCCCCGTCGCGCCTACGCAACGCGTTCGTCATCGACGTCGTACGCCGTCGGTTCGTAACGCACGATCAGCAGGAACACGATCGGCGTGACCGCACTGATCGCGACGACCCAGAACATGTCGGTGCCGAGACGCGCCTGCAGGATCGGCAGCACGAACAGCGCGAGCGCCTGGCCGATGCCGCACAGCGAACGCCCGAACCCGACGCCGGTGCCGCGGATCGCGGCCGGATACGACAGCGTCGGATAGATCATCATCTGCGCACCGGGCCCGAAGCCCTCGGCGAACAGCCAGGTCCCGAGCATCAGCAGCACGATGCCGACCGCGAGCGCACCGTGCGGATGGCCCGCCAGCGCCAGCGCGACGAGCGCGACCGTTTGCAGTGCGAAGCCCGCGATCGCGACATGGCGCGACGGATAGCGATACGCGAGGCGCATGCCCAGCAGCCCGCCGGTGAATGCGAACAGCACGTTCAGCGCGAGCGAGGCCGCGATCGTCTCGAACACGCCCGCGCCGAGAAACTGCGACAGGATCGACGGCAGGAAGAACGCAATCGCCGTGTACTCGAACGGGATGCACAGGTTCATCACGCTGGCGACGATCGTGCGCCCGAGATACGGGCGCTGGAACAGCACGCGAATCCGTACGGGCGGCGGGCTCGGCTCGCGCGGCGCATCCTCGGCTTCGTGCGCGTGAATGCCGTACGACTCGCGCAGGATGCGCGCGGCATTCGCCAGGTCGCCCTGGTTCGCGGCCCACAGCGGCGATTCGTTCATGAACCGGTTCCGGAACAGGATGATGACGAGCGCCGGCACCGCGCCGAAGATCAGCGACGCGCGCCACAGCCATCCCGCATGTTCGGCCGGCAGCAGGAAATACAGGCCGAAGATCAGCAGGAAGCAGACCGACGACGCGACGTACCACATCGGGCACCACGCCGCGAGCCGCGACGCCTTGTTGCCGCGCCCGTTGAACTTCGAGAATTCCGCGAGAAACGCCATCGCGACGGGCAGGTCGATGCCGACGCCGAGGCCCATCACGAAGCGGGCGCCGATCAGCACCCAGACGTTCGGCGCCAGCCCCGCCGCGATCGCCGCGACCACGAAGAACAGCATGTCGGCCATGAACACCTGGTAGCGGCCGATCCGGTCGGTCAGCCAGCCGCCGATCAGGCTGCCGAAGATCGTGCCGATCATGATCGCCGAACCGACGAGCCCGGTCAGCGCGGGAGTCAGCCCGAATTCGCGCGCGACGTCGTCGATGCCGTAGGACAGCGTCGTCAGGTCGTACGCATCGAGAAACACGCCGCCGAGCGCCAGCAGCACGATCATCCGCGCATGGCTGACCGAACTGTCGACCGTATTGATCAGGCGCGCGACATCGCTGGCCGAGCGGATGGGGGAAGAAATGGGTGTGGCGGGGCTTAGATCGATCGAACTCATCGCATTCCTTAGTGTTTGGCGGAATGCACGCCGAGTTCGGCGTGAAGCCGGGAACCGGGCTCGTGCATTCGCGACAGGCGGGATCTCGACGGAACGCGGGCGCGTCGACAGGCGCCGTCATTGCGTTCCGGCAGCGGGCATTCTGTTCCCCCGATCCGGGTATCCCAACCGATATAAAGCGATAAATTAATCGGCCTGCGTCATAAAGTTGCCCGACCGGCACGCTTAGCAGCAGCGTGCATGTTCAATCGCGGATTTCTTCGTTACCGGATCGCGCGCGCTTCGTTACATTAGTCGATCACCTGCCTGTTCGCGGCGCGTTGCCGCTCTTCCGGAGATTCCCCGATGAAGCCGTTCTGGTCCCGCGCGTGGCAATCCGCGGCCCTCGTCGTTGCCGCACTTGCCGGCCTCGTATCGATAGAGGCGCACGCGGCGACACCCGCGGAAATCCGCGTCGACTATGCGTACTACTCGCCCGAGAGCCTCGTGATCCGCCACTTCGGCTGGCTCGACGACGAGTTCAAGGCCGATCGCACGTCGATTCGCTGGGTGCTGAGCCTCGGCAGCAATCGCGCGCTCGAATACCTGAACAGCGGCGCGGTCGATTTCGGCTCGGCTGCCGGGCTGGCGTCGGTGCTCGCACGCGCGAACGGCAACCCGATCCACGCGGTCTACGTGTTCTCCCGCCCCGAGTGGACGGCGCTCGTGGTACGCAAGGATTCGCCGATCCGCACGCTCGCCGACCTGAAGGGCAAGAAAATCGCCGCGACGCGCGGCACCGATCCGTTCCTGTTCACGCTGCGCGCACTGCACACGGCCGACCTGACGCGCGACGACGTCGAGATCGTCAACCTGCAGCATCCGGACGGCCGCACGGCCCTCGCGAACGGTCAGGTCGATGCATGGGCCGGGCTCGATCCGCACATGGCCGCGGCGCAGCTCGACGACGGCGCGCGACTCCTGTACCGCAACGTCGCGTTCAATACGTATGGATTTCTGAACGTCCGCGATGCGTTCGCCGGCCAGTATCCGCAGGCGGTCACACGTGTGCTGAAAGTCTACGACCGCGCGCGCCAGTGGATCGTTGCGCATCCGGCCGACACCGCGCAGATCGTGGCCGACGAATCGAAGGTGTCGCTGCCGGTCGCGAAGCTGCAGCTGCAGCGCAACGACTTCAGCGACCCGGTGCCGGGCGACACCCAGCGCGCGGCGCTGAAGGCTGCGGCGCCGGTGCTGACGGCCGAGCAACTGACCAAGCCGGGTGTCGATCCCGCGAAGATCGTCGATACGTTGATCGATCCGTCGTTCGCGCGCCCGCTCGTCGCCGCGTCGAAGTGAGGGTATTGCGATGACGGACACCGCTGCCCGCGGCAACGCACTCGCGACGCGTCACGCGGCATCGGCCCGTGCAGGCCGCCGCGACCCGCTTCGCGCGTGGCGCATCGCAGGCGTCGCGCTGCCGTTCGCTGCGCTCGTGCTGCTGGAGTGCGTCGTGCGGCGCGGCTGGCTGCCCGATCACCTCGTCCCGGCACCGAGCGAGATCCTCGATGCGCTCGCGCATCTGGGCGTCACGCGTGTCGCACGCCATGTCGGCGCGAGCACGCTGCGGGTCGCGGCCGGCTTTGCGGCCGGCGCCGGGCTCGCGCTCGCCGTCGGCGCGGCGATGGGCCTGAGCCGCCGGATCGACGCGCTGCTCGAGCCGACGTTCCAGGCGCTGCGCGCGATTCCGTCGCTCGCGTGGGTACCCGTGCTGTTGCTGTGGCTCGGCATCGACGAAGCGCCGAAGATCACGCTGATCGCGATCGGCGCATTCTTCCCGGTTCACCTCGCGGTCGTCGCCGGCATTCGCGACGTCGACCGCAAGCTCGTCGAGCTCGGCGCGGTTTATCGGCTCGGCCCGCTCGCGCTGTTCCGCCGCATCCTGCTGCCGGCCGCGCTGCCGCAGATCTTCACCGGCTTGCGTACCGGCCTCAGTCTCGCGTGGATGTTCATGGTTGCCGCGGAGCTGATCGCGGCGACGCGCGGCCTCGGCTTCCTGTTGAGCGACGGCCGGGAAACCGGGCGCCCCGATCTCGTGTTCGGCGCGATCCTGCTGCTCGCGTTGCTCGGCAAGCTGACCGACGGCGCGATGCGGCGCATCGAATTGCGCTGGCTCGGCTGGCGCGACGCATTCGACGGCGCGTCCCGCGAGGGTTCGGCATGAGTACGGCGGCTTCTGCGCGCACGATGGCGGATACCGATACGCCGCTGCTCGACCTGCGGATCGCCCGCAAGCAATACGGGGATCGCACGATCCTCGCCGACATCGCGTTGCAGGTGACGCGCGGCGAGATCGTCTGCGTGGTCGGTCCGAGCGGCTGCGGGAAAAGCACGCTGCTGCGGATCGTCGCCGGTCTCGACGCGCATTTCCGTGGCAATGTGAGCATCGACGGCATCGCGCTCGACGGGCCGTCCGCGCGCGTCGGCGTGATTTTCCAGGAACCGCGGCTGCTGCCGTGGCTGTCGATCGCCGACAACGTCGGCTTCCCGGCCGGCCCGCGCGGCGGTCGCGACCCGAGTGTCATGCGCCTGCTCGACGAAGTCGGCCTGGCCGGCGTCGCGCGGCAACTGCCGGCCACGCTGTCGGGCGGGATGGCCCAGCGCGCCGCGATCGCGCGCGGGCTGTTCGGCGAGCCGGATCTGTTGCTGCTCGACGAACCGTTCAGCGCGGTCGACGCGATCACGCGGATGCGCTTGCAGACGCTGCTGCTCGATGTCGTCCACCGGCACCGGATGGCCGCGATCGTCGTCACGCACGATCTCGACGAGGCGCTGTATCTCGGCGATCGCGTGCTGATGCTCGCGCCGAACCCTGGGCGCGTCGACGACGAGATTCGCGTCGAGGTCGCGCGGCCGCGCGATCGCCGCGATCCTGCGCTGGCCGCTCTGCGCGCGCGGCTGCTCGGTGCGTTCCAGCGCTTTCACGATCGTGTGGACGGCACGGAATAAGGCACAATACGCGGCCTGAACATTCGGCCGTGGGCTGACGCGTACCGAGCTTTCCCACAGCAACCGGGAATCGCTGCGGATGGCGTTCTGCTCGCGCGACTCGGTGCTACTGTGGTCGTACACCACGTTCGACCGGAACCGCGTCAAGTTCGCGAAACTGCGCGAGGACCCGAAATACGCGCATCTGCAATGGACGGAAATCACCGTGCCCTCGCATACTCGCGCGTTCATCGACAGGCATACCCGCGCCGGCAGTTGAGCACGGCGTGAGCGGCGCCCCGCGTCAGTCGTCGAACGTGCCTTGGTATTCCGGCGCGGCATCCGCGCGCGTGTTCAGCTCGAACATCACGCCACCGGGCTCCCGGCAAAAGAATCGCGAACCGCGCCCGTTGTTGAAGATGTCCGTTTCCATCGCGACGCCCTCTTCCCTGAATCGCTCGTACAGCGCGCGCACGGCATCGAGGCTCGGCAGTTCGAACCCGACGTGGAAATTCGCCGGCCATGCGGGTACGCCGTCGCCGACGTGATCGATCACGACGTCGAAGCCCGGGCGCTTCAGGATCCAGGATTGGTCCCAGCTTCCCGCGATCGTGAAGCCGAGGTAGCGCTCGAAGAATCGGGCCGTCGCCAGCGTATCGGCCGAAGGGAAGCTCAGGTGATTGAGCTTCATCGTGTGTGTGGTGCCGGTCATCGTCGTGTTCTCGCATGCGGTGATGGGCGGAGGCCCCATGCCGTTCCGCCCGACGACTTCAGAATACGAGCGAAGGCTCACATTCAACAACTCGCATTGGACAGGCGTCCGGACCGCGCGTGAAACCCGTGCGGGGCCGTCGGTTGACGTGTGGAGGCGATCGCGGCGGAACGCGCTACTCGCATTCGGGACGGGCTGGCCGGCCACGCACGACACGTGTACCGCGCCGCGCGGCCGGATCAGGCGGCTTCCGGGAGGCGCCCGTGCATGACCATTTCCGGTGGGGGACGCTTTCGGATCACGAATTCGATGCCTGCTTCACCGACCGCCGTCAATGTCTGGTCCGCTCGAGGCAGGCGGAACCGGAACGTGGCATCGAGCAACTCCGCCTTGAGCGGCTGCGCGCACGGTCCCAACGTCTGAAGCAAGTCAAACAGATTGAGCGAGCGGGAACTCCACGACCGTGCCTTCCATAACGTAAACGTCCATTTGTGGTCGTCATTGAACGTGGACGGGAACTGGCCTTGTTCGTACAGATCTTCATCGGGCACCATGCAGACCAGATGGCCGTTGGGTTTCAGCACCCGGAACCAGTTGTGCAGCGCCTCCGCGGGGTCGCGCATGTGCTCGAGGCAATGCGAGGAGTGCACGAAATCGAAGCTTTCGTCCGGCACGCCGGCAAGGAGTTGCGCGTCGCCATCCGGCAGGTCCCAGGCACGGACCGAGCGCATGCCGGGGAAAAATTCATGATATTGCGCAATCGAATCCTCGCCCGCACCCACGTCGATTCCGTCGCCGACGAAGTACCGCGTAGCGAATCGGACATCGTGCAGACGGCGTGCTATTGCTTTGCTGGCTTCATTCAAGATGCAACTCCGCAGGGTGTGAATGCTTGATGCGAAGCCGTATGATACGGAGAAATCGGGTCGGCACGTTGCCAGAAACGTGCCGACCGCGTTCGATTACATCGGGATGTTCCGCAATCCCGAGCATCGGCACGGGACTGTTGATTGCATCACGTCAAACGTGCCGGCTAGAACTGATAACCCGCGCCGACCACCGCGCCGAAGTCCGACCGCGTGTTGCCCGTCACCGATGCCTTGACGACCCAGCGGTTGCTTTCCGTCACGTACGAGTACCCCGCCGCAAAGCCCTGCTGGCCGTGATAGTTCGACGTCGCCGCCGACACCATCGAGCGCCCCGCACCGGTCGGCTGCGGCAAGCCCGCTACCGCCATCGCCGACGCGACACCGCCGTACATGTCCTTCTTCAGGTCGTTGAACGAGTTGTACACCTGGCCGATGCGCTGGTCGGTGTAGCCCTTCGCCTGCGTCGACGCCGTCGCGAGGTTGTCGTTCAACTGCTGCACGTTCACCGCGTCGGTCGGCGCCGTGCCGGCCGCGACGTTCGTGACCTGACGCTCGCTGCCCTTCGCACCGACCGAGAACGAGTTGTCGCGATCGGCGACCGAGCCCTGGCCGACCGCCACCGCGTTCTTGCCGGTCGCGGTCGCCGTCGAGCCGATCGCACCCGCATCGGCACGCGCGATCCACGTGGTGTTCGCGTCGGTCGCGGCCGCGCGGATCTTGTCGTTGGCCGCGACATTCTGCAGCGCGGTGTTGAACTGGCCCACGTTCACCGCGTCGTTGGCGTTCACGCCGGCCGCAACGCCGGTCAGCACGCGGTCGCCCGCCGTGCCGGAGAAGTTCACGCTGGTGCCGCCCGTGTCCTTCCCGACCGTGATCGCGCCGTTCGGATCCTGCTGCTGCACGAGGCCGGCCTTGCCGTTCGCGATGTTGGTCACGCTCCCTTGCAGGTTCGAGATGTCGGTGCTGTTCTTCGACACCTGCTGGTTGGTCGCATACAGCTGCGAGCCGTTCACCGCATCCGTGCTGGCGGCGCTGAGCGTGCCTGCCTGCACGTTGGTGATGCGCGTGCCGCCGGCGCCGCCGAGCGTGATCGTGCTCTTCGAGCTGTCGTCGTACTGCACGGCGAGCGCGCCGAGCTGGTTGAGGTTCGACTGCACGTCCTTCAGCTGCTTCACGTTCACCGCGTCCGTATCGCTGGTGCCCGCGGCGACGTTCTTGAGCACGACGGACGAATTGACGTCGCCGCCGACGAGCGACACCGAATTCAGCCGGTTGCCGTTCGTGTCGACGTCGTATTTGACGACGTTCTTCACGGCTTCGCCGGCCTGGTTCGATACGTTCGTGATCTGCTGCTCGAGCGCGGTTTTCACGCCCGACAGCTGGCCGCCGTTCACCGCGTCCGTGCTGCCCGCGGCGACGTTGCCGTCGGCCACGTTCGTCAGCTTCGTCGGCGCACCGCCGCGCGCCGCGCTGTATGCGCCGAGCGTCGGGTCGAACTGCAGCGCGTCCTGCTGCAGCCCGGCGATCGCGGCCGTGTTGCCGGCGATGTTCGTTTCGGCATTGCCGAGGCGCGTTTCGTGATTCGCGAGCGTCGTCGTGTTGCTGCCGACGCGGCCGTCGAGGTTCGTCAGCGCGTCGCCGACATTGTTGAACGCGCTGCCGCCGATCTTGTAGTTCGGTGCGCTGATCGAGCCGTCGGGGTTCGACGTCGCGCCGCCGCCGAGTGCGGCCGCGGTACCGTCGATCGCGCTGCGCAGTTGCGCGCCGTTCACCGCATCGGTGCTGCCGGCCGCCACGTTGCCGGCGGCGACGTTGGTCACGCGCACCAGGCTGCCGCCGTTGCCCGCGCCGAGCGAAATCTGCTGCTTGCTCGCATCGTCGTATTTCACGGCCAGCGCGTCGAGCTGGCTCGTACCGTCATGAATCGCCGCGGTCAGCTGGTCGACGTTGACCGCGTCGGTGCCTGCCTTGCCGGCCGCAACGTTGCTGATGAGCTGCGGGCCGTGGCCGCCGTGGCTGGCATCGTAGGCGCCGAGGCCCGGGTTCCACTGGAGCGCATCCTGCTGGAGCGCCGCGATGTTGCCCGTATTCGTCGTCACCTGGTTGCCGACGGTCGTGATCGACTGGTTGAGCGTGTCGGTCGCCTTGCCCAGCTGGCCCACGTTCACGGCGTCGTTCGCGGCGACCCCGTCCGCGACATTGTGCAGGCCGACCGGTGCTGCCGCGCCCGTTCCGCCGAGCGTGACGCCGCTGTGTGCGTCGCTGTCGTACTGCACGGCGTTCTTCGTCGCGTCGCCGATCTGGCTCGTGATCGACGTACTCAGGTTGCCGAGCGTCGTGCTGAGGTTGTTCGTCACGCTCGTGCTGAGCGACGCGAGGCCGCCGCTCAATTGCCCGAGGTTGACCGCATCGTGCACGTCCTTGCCGTCGGCGACGTTGTGCAGCGTCGTGCCGTTCGTGCCCGCGAACGTCACCGAGTCGAAGCCGCTTGCGCCGTCGTACTTGACGTTGCGCGCATCGGCCGCCTGCAGGCCGCCGATGTTCGACACGGCCGTGCTCAGCGACGTGTTGATGCCGGTCACGCTGCTCTGCAGGTTCGCGATGTTCGAGCTTGCCGTCGAAATGGACGTCTGCAGCGGTGCGACGCTGCCCTTCAACTGCCCGACGTTGACGGCGTCGGTATCGGCTACGCCCGCCGCGACGCCGCCGATCGTGGTGCCGCCGGCGCCGTCGAGCGCGATCGCCGCATGCGTGTTGTCGGTGTACTTCACGACGTCCTGCGTGGCGGTGACGATGCTGGTGCTGAGGCTGTTGCCGACGTTGGTCACGCGCTGGTCGACGTTCGAGATCGTGGTCGACAGCGAATTGCCGACCGACGTCACGCGTGCGTCGACATTGCCGATACCCGTGCTGAGCGTGCTGTTCACGTTCTTCAGCTGCTGGACGTTGACGGCGTCCGTATCGGCCGCGCCCGCCGCGACGTTCTTGAGCTGGCGCTCGCTGCCGATTGCGCCGAACGACACCGCGCCACCGACCGGCGCGGCCGTGCCGCCGAAGACCGGCGTGCCACCGTTGTTGGCGCCGATGGCGCCCGACCCGATCGCGACCTGGTTGTTGCCGTTCGTCTGCGCGCCCGCGCCGATCGCCACCGACTGCGTGCCGGCGGCACGCGTCTGCGTCGCCGCGTCGTACGAAGCACCGGCCGATACGCCGTCGCTCGACGTCGGGTTCGCGCCGCCGATCGCGACCGAGCGGTCGCCGCTGGCCAGCGCCGAGTGGCCGAGCGCGATCGAGCTCGTGCCGTGCGCATCCGCGACGTTGCCGAGCGCCATCGAGAAATCGCCGATCGCGGCCGACTGCCGGCCGATCGCCAGCGCCGTGTTGCCCTGCGCGACGGCCACCGTTCCGATCGCGGTGGACGAGTTCGCCAGCGCCTGCGAGCCGACACCGATCGCGATCGCGCCGCCGCTGCTGCTGCCGCCGTTGCTGCTCGCGTTCGACTGGTCGCCGATCGCGATGCCGCTGGTGCCGGCCTTCGCATTCGTGCCCTGCGTCACGTTCGCGGTACTCACCGCCACGAAATTGCCGCTCTTCGTGGCAACGCACAGCGGGTTGGTGCCGTCGATGCACTGCCCGTTCAGCGCGTTGTCCGGGTTGCCGCGGTCGACGAAATTGTCGGCGTGCGCGGCACCTGCGATCAGCACACCTGCGCCCGTGAACATCGCGGCGGCAAGCGCCGAAATCTGCTTCCTCTTCATGGTCTTCTGCTCCGTTGTGTAGCGTCTGGTTTGAATATGGACTACTTACTTTCTTCGACAGCTTCGACTTCGATTTCGATTGCGACTTCGGTGCGGAACCCGATTCCTGGATCCGGCGTGGCCTTGTCGGAAGCGGCCTGCATCGACGTCCGTTTCGACAGGACGATCGAAGCCTCCGGGCACGCCGTCTTCTCACGGCCCGTTCCGTCAATCAGGAAACTGCATTAGGAATGCGTACTACTTTTCATGGACGAGTCGACCCCCGACTGAATCCGGAGATTCAACCTGCCGTTACAAATACCTCTGGTGTGATGTCGCGCCGACCGCGACCAACCCCGCTTCTTTTATTTCGTCTTCGGCAGCCGGCGTTTCGCTTCCGCACCACGAGCATTCGCCCGGACGCGCATCAATCGATGCATCGGATTCGAATCGCACAACGTCCGTCACAACTTGCGGCGCCGTTCGTTACGCTGTGCTATCCGGCATTCAAAGTTCGGACGAATTATGGGACACGACATTAAATTATTAAAGGCGACATTCTTTATAGATTGTGAAATCCTATATATTCAACGACTTACGTTAAATACAGGCATCTCGCAAACGATTTCGCGCCACCAAAATTAATCAGGATGTTTTGCCGGGCGGACAAATGCTTTGCCAAAGCAGATTTGAATTAAAAAGGATTATTAAGCGGCAATAAAAAAGCTGGCCGACCGTTCGACCGTACACCTGATACTCGCGTAAACCATTAGTATGGGCACATATCAACGCGCGAGTTCCTGTCGCAAACCGCCATTTTTAAAATCGGGAAAGCAGCATGACTCGAATAGCATCGTCGCGTCTGGCGGGATTCGAAATAAGCTCCTACAATTCCGCTCGCATTGATTTCCGCAGTCGCGATCTTCACGACGCGGGCATGGCAATCGTCCGCGTCCTTGCCGGCTCGGTGATCAAAAAAACGAACGCCGTGTCATGCGGCGACCGGCTGCCTGCCGTGCAGTGCCGGCATCCTCCGGAATCGATGCGTGCGTGCGATGCGTGGTTGCGTCGTCATAGAGCGGCTCACGACGTTTCCCCCGAACCGGGCAGGCCACCCGCGGAACCGTCGCCAACCGCCTTTCCAGAACAGGTGCACGATGCCTTCATCGATCTCCACATTGAGCGATGTCCATATCCTGGTCGTCGACGATCAACCCGACCAGTTGCGTTTGCTGATCGACATCCTGCGCGGCACGGGTTGCCGGATCAGCATCGCGTCCGACGGCATGCAGGCGTGCCAGCGCGCGCAGGCGCTGTTGCCAGACCTGATCCTGATGGATGTCCGCATGCCGCGGATGGACGGTTTCACCGCGTGCCGGCTGCTCGCCGCGGATCCCGCCACGCGCGCGATTCCGGTGATTTTCCTGACCGTGGCTGGCGAATTGCACGAACGCCTCGAAGGGCTGGAAATCGGCGGCGTCGACTATGTGGTGAAGCCGTTCGAGCCGGCGGAAGTGGTCGCCCGGATTCGCGTGCAGCTCGCGCGGACCACGCGTGAACAGCCCGCCGGTACGGAGCCGGCACACAGCCCGTTCGCGGCCGGCAAGGACGACGACATCATCGTGCGCGCGGCGATCCGGCACCTGTCGCGCACCTTGAACGATCCGCCGACCGTGGAGCAACTGGCGCGCGCGGTCGGCACGCATGAGAAGCGGCTGTCGCGCGCGTTTCGCGACAATCTCGGGCAGACGGTGTTCGAGTACCTGCGGCACGAACGGCTGCGGATCGCACAGGATTTGCTGGATTCGACGTCGCTCAGCATTGCAAGCATCGCGAAGGAAATCGGCTTTTCCACGCCGGCCAATTTCGCGACGGCCTTTCGCGAACGCTTCGGCGTCACGCCGACCGAGTGGCGGCGCCAGCGCCAGGCGCGCCCGCGCGCCGCGACCCGCGAGCCGCAACGCGGCGCATAGGCACGGCCGGCACGCTCGCGCTCACCAGTTGTATTTCGCGCTGCCGAGCACGGTCCGCTCGTTGCCGAACACGCATACGGCGTACGACTGGCAGCCGCTGACGTAGCGCCGGTCAAACAGGTTCGCGACGTTCAGCGCGAAGCGCCAGTGCGGCATGTCGTAATGCAACGCGAGGTCATACAACGTCGCGCTCGGCACCGTCAGCGAGTTGTCGGGCGCACCGGCCGATGCGCTCTGGTACCGCACGCCGCCGCCGATTCCGAGCCCCGCCAGCGTGCCCGTGTGCCAGGTCCAGTCGGCCCACATCGACGCCATCTGCCGCGGCAGCGGCACGGAGACGGGCCAGTTGTTCAGCGACGCATCGTTCGCCTGCACGTTCTTGACGTCCTGGTACGCATACGACGCGACGATCGACAGTTCGCGCGTCACCTTGCCCACCGCGCTCAGCTCGATGCCGCGCGAGCGCACCTTGCCGGTCTGCACGGACGTCGTGCCGGTCGGGTCGAGATTCACCGGCGTCGGCGTCACGACGTTGGTCTGGTCGATCCGGTAGACGGCCGCGCTCAGCATCAGGTTTTTGCCGGGCGGCTGCCAGCGCAGCCCCGCTTCGGTCTGCGCGCCGCGCGTCGGTTTCGCCAGGCCGCCGCCGAACATCCGCACGCCGACGACCGGATCGAACGACGTCGAATAGCTCACGTACGGCGACAACCCGGCATCGCCCTGATAGGTCAGCCCGACGCGCCCAGAGAACGCACTGACGTCCTGCTGCGTCTGTGTGCCGGCCGTCCGGTCGTCGAAGCGGGCATTCACGAAGTCTTCGCGTCCGCCGAGCGTCAGCGTCCAGCGCTGCCAGCGGATCTGGTCCTGCGCGTAGAGGCCGAACGCGTTCATCGCCGTGTACTGGTCGATATGGCCGAGCGACGTCGGGCCGGAGAAGATCGCGGCCGTCACCGGCCGGTAGACGGGATGGTACAAGTTGAGCGACGGCGCCAGCGCCAGCCACACGCTGTTGGTCGTCGTCTGCCGGTCGAACTGCACGCCGAACAGCAGCGTGTGCTCGAGCGGCCCCGTGCCGAAGCGCGCCTGCGCGTGATTGTCGATGTCGAGCCGGCTGTAGTTGAGCTGGAACAGCCCCGCGAACCGCATCATGTTCGTCGTGCTGCGCGGCGCGAAGCCATTGCCGAACACCGTTGCATCGTCGAGCGACAGGTGCGACCAGCGCACGTCCTGATGCAATGTCCAGATTGCATTCACGCGATGTTCCAGCGCGTAGCCGAGCGACCATTGCTTCTTGCGGTAGTCGTTGAACGACGGGTCGCCCATGTAGATGTCCTGCGACAGGCGTCCGTTCGGGTTCGGCAATACGGTGCCCGACGCCGGCAGGAAGTTCGACGAGATGTCGCCGCTGTCCTGCAGGAACGTCGCGGAGACCGTCAGCGACGTGTCGGCATTCGGCCGCCAGCGGAACGACGGCGCCAGCGCGACGCGCCGGTCGCCGTTGGGGCCCGTCACCGCGTTGCCGTCGCGCGCGACGCCGACGAACCGGTACGCGTACTTGCCGTCCGGGTCGAGTGTGTCACCGACGTCGAGCATGGCCTGCTTGCGCGCATCGTTGCCGATCTGCACGCCGGCCTCGCGCACGCGTTCGCCGTCGGCGAGCTTCGTGTGTGCGTCGACGATCGCGCCGGGCTCGCCCGCGCCGTACAGCACCGACGTCGGCCCGCGCAGCACCGCGATCGAGTCGATCGTGTACGGATCGACGCGCCAGTTCGCGATCACGGCCGTATTCGGCGCGGCGAGGCCGTCGACGTACAACGTCGGCGTAAAGCCGCGCAGCGCCGCATACCAGTCGGTCCGGCTGTCGGCGCCGAACGTCGAGAAGCCGGGCACGTAGCGCAGCGCCTGGTTCAGGTCGGCCGCGCCGGTCATCTCGATCTGCTGCGCGGTCACGATGTTGATCGTTTGCGGGATCTCGTCGATCGGCGTGTCGGTCTTGGTGCCGGTTGCGGTACGCTGCCCGACGAGCCCGACGGACGAGGCGTGGGCCGGCCCTCGCACGTCGATGGCCGGCAGCACGGCCACCGCCGTGCCCGGCGCCGATGCCTGCGCAGCGCCCGCGGCGGCCACGCACAACGCGCCGCCCGCCGCGATCATCGTCGCGTGCCGCCCCGCTCCCCTGTCGGTCCACATTGTCTCGATACTCCGTCGTGCTGGGTTGGCCGGTTCGGCCGAATCGACGGGCCGCGTGCCGCCGCGTCCGTCCGATGGTGTCGTGATTGCCGTGCCGGCGAAGGCGGTGACGCGTGGATCGGACCGCACCGGCCGACTGCATCGTTCGCGAGCGCAGCGATCATACCGGCCGAACGTGGCGCGGTCTTTAAAAAAGAATTCGGATCGACGACCGCCGCGGCATGCAGATTGCTCGTCACCGGAACCGCATCAGGAACCCGGCACAGCCGGGCATCGACGTGACACGCATATCCGGCAGGATTCGCATCGGCATTTCGGGCTGGCGCTACCCAGGCTGGCGACGCACGTTCTACCCGGCCGGCCTGAAGCAGCCCGGCGAGCTGCGCTATGCATCGGGTCGACTGCAGACGATAGAAATCAACGGCACGCACTACAGCTTGCAGGCACCTGACAGCTGGCGGCGCTGGTATGCCGACACGCCGCCCGGGTTCGTGTTCAGCGTGAAAGGCTCGCGCTACCTGACGCACATGCTGCGCTTTCACGGCGAAACGGCCACGATCGCGTGCGCGAATTTTTTCGCTCAGGGGCTGTTCGCGCTGAAGGACAAGCTCGGGCCGCTGCTGTGGCAATTCCCGCCGTCGCTGCGTTTCGATCCGGCGCACATGGAACGCTTCCTGAGCTTGCTTCCGCCCGACACGGAAGCGGCGCTCGCGCTCGCCCGGCGGCACGATGCGCGCGTGCGCGAGCCGTATCTGCAGATCGACCGCAAGCGAGCGTTGCGCCACGCGGTGGAAGTACGGCACGACAGCTTCGTGGACCCGGCGTTCGTAAAGCTGCTGCGCCGCCACAAGGTCGCGCTCGTCGTGTCGGATTCGACCGAGGCGTGGCCGCAGTTCGAGGATCTGAGCGCGCGGTTCGTCTACATGCGGCTGCATGGCACCGAAACGAAGTATTCGGGCGAATACGCCGATGCGGCGCTCGAACGATGGGCGCGCAGAATCGAAGCGTGGAGCCGGGGCGCGCAGCCCGACGATGCGCACCTCGTCGCACCGGGCCTGCAACCGCCGCGTGCAAAGACGCGCGACGTGTACTGCTATTTCGACAACGACACGAAGACGCAGGCGCCGTTCGACGCCGGGCGGCTGATGGCGCGGCTCGGGCTGCACGCGCACGCTGCGGCGCCGGAATGAAATACCCGGCGAGCGACGTCCCTCGGGAACGCCGTCAGGTTCCGCAAGGCCAGGCGCACAATATGCTCCTGCCCTCGCGGATCGTGCCATTCGTCGCGCCTCGCCGCGTAAGCGGTAAATTTTGCACGACCGGCAGTCGGCGCCATGGGCCAACACGGCAAGGAGAAGAACGATGACCCTGCTTATCTATCTGGTCGGATGGATCATTTTCATCGGCGGCGTCGCCTGGGGTTTGATGACGCTGCACGTCTCTCAGCACATCATCGAGATCGTGGCCGTCATCCTGTTCGGCATCGCGGTCATCACGGGTGCGACGCGCGCCCGGAATCGCGACCGGTCGTAGCGCGGCGCGTAAGCCGCGATCGCGCCGACCGCGGTGCGGCGTCGAATGCACGCCGACGGCCGCCTCCGCGCCGATCGCTTCTTCTGCCGGCTCGCGGTGCGATGAAGCGCCGCGCGTGACGGTGCTCGCCAGATAGTAGGCAACGCGTGCGTTCTTTGCATGGGCGGCGACAGGTGCGCTACGCTCCATTCGGCCTCGTATCGCGGGCCGAAATTTAAGCGCTTAAAGACCCTGAAGCCGACCCCGCGTCCGACGGGGTCCATGACATGGAGGATGACGATGAACAGACGATCGATGCTGCGCTGGAGCATGTCGAGCGCGGCGCTTGCGTGCCTCGACCTGGCCGCCCCGCTGCCCGCCTTTGCAAAGCCCACCCCGCCCACTGCGGCGGCGAGCCCGTTCGCGATGGGGGCCGACATCTCGACGTTGCCGGAACTCGAAGCGCATGGCGCGACTTTCTTCGACCGCGGCGGCGCGCCGCGCGACTGCCTGAAAATTCTCCGCGCGCACGGCGTCGATTCGATCCGGATCAAGGTCTGGAACGATCCCGGCAATCCGGATTTCTTCCCCGCGAACCAGAGCGCCGCAGCGGGTTACAACAATGCCGCGCACGTCGTTGCCCTCGCGCAGCGCGCGGCCGCGCTCGGCATGCGCATCCTGATCGACTTCCACTACAGCGACTGGTGGGCCGACCCCGGCAAGCAATATCCGCCGCATGCATGGGCCGGCAAGAATCTCGTCGATACGTGCGCGCTGCTGTCGGCGTACACGACCGACGTACTGCGCCGGCTGCAACGTGCCGGCGTGCGCCCCGAGTGGGTGCAGATCGGCAACGAGATCACGGGCGGCATGCTGTGGCCGCTCGGCCGCTACGACCAGTGGGACAACCTCGCGCAGTTGCTGAAGACCGGTCACGACGCGGTGAAGGCCGTCGATCCGCGCATCAAGGTGATGCTGCACATCGACAGCGGCGGCGACAACGGCAAGAGCCGCTGGTGGTTCGACAGCGCGACGCAGCGCGGCGTCGCGTTCGACGCGATCGGCCTGTCGTACTACCCGCAATGGCAAGGCGCGCTCGACGACCTGCGCAACAACGCGAACGATCTCGCGGTGCGCTACGACAAGGAGTTGATCGTCGTCGAAACCGCGTATCCGTGGACCACGAGCGACGGCGATTCGGAGCCGAACGCGATGACGAACACCGGCTCGACGAGCTTTCCGCCGTCGCCGGCCGGTCAGGCGCAATTCCTCGCGGCGGTCGTCGATATCGTGAAGGGCGTGCCGGGCAATCGCGGCAAGGGCGTGTTCTGGTGGGAACCGGAATGGATCCCGACGCCGGGTGTCGGCTGGAAGCTCGGTGCGGGCGATCAGTGGGACAACAACACGCTGTTCGACTTCCACGGTCACGCGTTGCCGTCGCTCGACGCGTTCCGGCAGCGCTGACGCGTCACGCCGTCGCTGCTTCACCGCACCGGCGCATGCCGCGTCAGTGCGGTGAGTCGAAGCCGCGGCGCGCGGCGCTCGTATCGCTCTCACCGCCGGCGCCGCCACGCTCGCCGCTCGCATCCACGGCAAGCAGCACGCACGCCACCAGCGCGAGCCCGCAGCATCCGGCGAACGTCGCGCGATAGCCGAACAGGTCGACGCACGCGCCCGACAGCACACCCGATGCGATCGAGCCGACCCGCGCGGTGCTGAAGAACATCGCGGTCGCGGTGCCGGGGCGCGTGGGCATCAGGTCGCATACATGCGTCATCCCGAGGCACGACGTGATCGCGACCACGCATGCGCTCAGCAGTTGCAGCGGCAGGATCAGGTTCACGCGCGTCACCGCCGCGAGGCCGATGAAATACGTGGCATGCACGAGCGCGCACGCGGTCAGCCAGCGCGCCTTGTCGAGGCGCGTCGAGCGGATGCCGAGCCACAGCATCATCGGAATCTCGAGCAGCGCGGCCAGCCCGAGCGCGGCCGATACGTTCGCCGGCGTGCCGCCGAGCGCACGCACGATATAGAGCGGCAGCACGATCATCGTCGCGTTCGCCGCGAGGCCGATCAGCGTGAGCGCGACGAGGGTGCGCAGCACGCTGGCGCGCGGCGCGACGACGATCTCCGCACGCACTTCGTCAGGCGGCGGCGCGGCGCGGTCAATGGCTCGCACGTGAACGGCCGCGTGCCACCGCCCCTGCTCCGGAATCCGCGCGACGATCGCCGCGCAGGCGACGAAGCCCGCGGAAGCCGCAAGAAATAGCCCGGTAAAGCCCGTCTGCGCGAGAATCAGCGCACCGAGCGCGGGACCGAACACCCACGCGATCGACAGCATCGTGCGCAGCGCGGCCGATGCAAGCTCGCGCTGCGCATCGTCGGCGACGGGCAGCACCGCGCGCGCGAACGAGAAGATCTGCGACAGCGACACGGCGCCCGCGCCGAGCAGGATCGTGCCGGCGGCGATCACCGGCCCATGCGCGCGCAGCACGCACAGCAGCGCGAAGCCGAACGCGGCAGCCGCGAGCGACAACACGAGCAGCGGCCGGTGCCGCTCGCGTCGGTCCGACCAGCGCCCGGCCCACGTGCTCGCGACGACGCCGCTCGCCGCGATCAGCGTCATGAAGATGCCGGCGAGAAACGGCGACATCCCCGCCGCTTCCACACCGAACAGCGACAGGTACGGCGCCGTAAACGACATCGCGATGCCGAGCATCAGCGCCGCCGCGGACAGCGGCACGAAGTGCTCGATCCCGGCCAGGCGCGCGAAATGCAGGCGCAGCGACCGCAACGATTGCATCGCGTCAGTCCGGTTCGACCCAGGCGGCGACATCCACCGCGCCGAGGTCGCGGCTGCCCAGCACGAAGCGCGCGCCGCCCGGCGCGGGCAGCATGCACGGCGTGTCACCATAGTTGAACGCGAACGTGACGCGCCCGCGCCGACGCAACCGTACGCCGTCCGGCAGCGCGCGCACCTGCAACCCGGCATCGTGTGCGCAGCGGGCAATGATCGCGCGCAACAGCGCGCGGTCGAAACAGGCAGTCGCCATCGTCACATGACCGCGCCGCACGACTGCCGGCACACCATCGTCGCACGCGGCGAGCACGTCGACGCCCGGTGCCGCTTCCCTGTCGATGTGATCGCGCCATTTCAGCGCATGGCCGTCGACGCCATCGAACGAGACACGCGGCGCGAGCGACGGCCGCAACGACTCGACCTGACCGATCCGCACCGGCAGCACGTCGCGCAGTTTGCCCGGTGCGAGACCCGGCGCGATCGCGAATTCCGCGGTACGCGAACCCGTGCGCGGCCCGAACAGCCAGTGCGCGCGTCCGCTTCCAGCCTGCTCCACGATCCGATCCGTGACGACCGGCAGCGTCGGCGCGACGACGAGCGCATAACGCGACAGGTCGGCGCCCGCCGCGACGATGTCGACGTCGAGGCCCAGCTCGCGCAGCGCGCGATACCAGTCGAACGCGTGCTGCTGATAGTCGAAATCGGCACCGTGCGGCTGGATCCGGATCATCCAGTCGGCCTCGTAGTCGAACAGCAGCGCCACGCGGGCCGTGTCACGCTCGCTGACGACGAGCGCCGGACCGAGCGCGGCGATCTCGCGTGCGACGCGCGCGACTTCATGACCGCCCGGCGCCAGCCGGTCGTCCGGCGCGTTGAGCCCCGAATGCAGTTGCTCCTGCGCATGCGGATACTGCCGCCAGCGGAAGTACGACACGAGCTCCGCGCCGTGCGCGAACGCCTCCCACGTCCACAGCCGCACCGCGCCCGCGTGCGGCACCGGGTTGTACGGCCCCCAGTTGACGGGCCCCGCCTGTTGCTCCATCACCCACATGCGGCCGTTGCCGACCCCGCGATACAGGTCGTGCGAGAACGCCGATACGTCAGGATGCCCGGTGCGGGCCCAGCGTCGCTTGTCCGCTTCGTCGAACGGCAGCACTTCGGTACGCGGCACCGGATAGCTGTCCCACGCGGCGACATCGAGGCCGCCACGCGCGAACGCGTAGTGATCGAACTCCGTGAAAAAGCCCATGAAGTTGTGCAGCACGTCGCGGCCCGGCGCGTGCGGACGGATCGCGTCGACCTGCGCGGCATGAAACCGCGCGACCTCGTCCGACTGATAGCGCCGGAAGTCGAGCAGGTGCGCGGGATTCGCGTCGGTCGGCGTATGACGCGGCAGTTCGATCTCGTCGAAGCCGCGATATTCCATGCTCCAGAATACGTTGCCCCATGCGCGGTTCAGCGCACCGATGTCACCATAACGCGCGGCGAGCCATGCACGGAAGCCTTCGAGCGCGGCCCGCGTATAGCTCGGCAGCGTGTTGTGGCAGCCGAGTTCGTTGTCGGTCTGCCACGCGATTACCGCCGGATGCGCGCCGTAGCGCCGCGCCATCGCGTCGGCGATGCGCACGCAGTGCTCGCGATACACGGGGCTCGCGATGTCGTAATGGCGGCGCGAGCCGAATTGCCATACCGCGCCGTCCGCGCCCACCGGCAGAATCTCAGGATGACGATCGACGAGCCACTTCGGCGGCGCGGCGGTCGGCGTGCCGAGCACGATCTTCAACTGTTGGCGCGCGAGCGTGTCGATCGCGTCGTCGAGCCAGGCCCAGTCGTAACGGCCGGGCTCCGGCTCCATCCGGCTCCACGCGAATTCGGCGATCCGCACGCGCGTCAGGCCCAGTTCGGCCATGCGCTGTGCATCGCGCTCCCATTGTTCGCGCGGCCAGTGTTCGGGGTAGTAGCAAACGCCGAGGTGCATCGTGGATTCCTTGCTGAAGAAAGAGGATGGGACAGATCAGCCCTTCGTCGCGCCGAACGTGAGCCCCGCGACGAAGTGCTTCTGCATCGCGAAGAACATCGCGACCGACGGCAGCGCGGCGAGCACCGAGCCGGCCGACACGATGTTCCAGGCGGTCGTCCACTGCCCTTTGAGCGCGGCGACGCCGACGGTGATCGGCGCCGCGTCGTCGCCTTGCGTGAGGCACAGTGCCCAGAAGTAGTCGTTCCACACGAACGTGAACACGAGGATCGCGAGCGCCGCCAGCGCGGGCCGCACGAGCGGCAGCACGACGCGCCAGTAGATCGCCCACTCGGACGCGCCTTCGACGCGCGCGGCCTCGATCAGCTCGAACGGCAGTTCGCGGATGAAATTGCGCAGGAACAGCGTGCAGAAGCCGGTCTGGAACGCGGTATGGAACAGCACGAGCGCCCACACGGTGTTGTACAGGCCGACGCCGAGCATGATCTGCCGCACCGGAATCATCAGGATCTGGATCGGCACGAAGTTGCCGGCGACGAACAGCCCGAGCAGTGCGAGGTTGCCGCGGAACCGGTAGTTCGCGAGCGCGTGCCCGGCGAGCGACGCGAGCAGGATCGACGCGGCGACCGACGGCACCGTGATCAGGAGGCTGTTCGCGAAGTAATGCAGCATCGGCGTCTGCGTGAGCGCGGCGCCATAGTTGTCGAGCAGCGCGAACTGCTTCGGCCAGCTCCAGTAATGACCGGCCATGATCTCGTCGGTCGAGCGGATCGACGTGACGAGCACCGCGAGCAGCGGCACGAGCCACAGCGCGAGCGCGCACGGCAGCGACAGCCGGTACAGCAGGCGGGCGGGACGTCCCCAGCGGGACACGGGCATCGGGTACATGTTTGTTATCCTTACGACTCGACGCGCACCAGCTTGCGCAGCTGCCACACGATATAGACGAGCATGATCGCGAACAGCACGACGGCGATCGCGGCCGAATAGCCTTCTCGGTAGTACTTGATCGCCTGGTCGACCATGAAATACGCGAGCACGGTCGAGCTGTCGAACGGGCCGCCGCCCGTCATCACCGAAATCAGGTCGAAGCTGCGCAGCGCGCCGATCACGGTCAGCACCACCGCCATGAAGGTCGCGGGCCGCAGTTGCGGCAGGATCACGTGCCACAGCAGCGTGAAGCCGCGCGCGCCTTCCATCCGTGCCGCTTCGACGATCTCGCCGTTGATGCCGGTGAGCCCGGTCAGGTACAGGATCATGCAGAACGGGATCTGCGGCCACAGCGCGGCGGCGATCACGCCGTAGGTCGCATAGCGCGGATCGCCGAGCACCGGGATCCCGTGCCCGACGATCAGCTTCAGCAGCCCGAACGTCGGGTCGTAGAACCACGAGAACACGAGACCGACCACGACGCCCGGCAGCACGAACGGTGCGAAGAACAGCGACTTCACGAGCCGGATGCCGAACACGTTCTGGTTCAGGTACAGCGCGAGCGCGAGGCCGAGCGGCGGCGCGGCGAGGAACAGCACGAGCCACAGCACGTTGTTCTTCAGCGCGACGTAGAACGTGTCGGACTGCAGCAGCTCGCGATAGTTGTCGAGCCCGGCGAACGTCATCGGCGTCATCCCGTCCCACTGATGGAAGCTCAGCCAGATGCTGCTGACGATCGGGTACAGCACGAACACGGTGAATAGCGTGAAACCCGGCAGCACGAACCACAGGGCCGCGCGGTTGCGCCGCCGCGCGAGCGACGCGCGCACGGGCCGCCGTGGGCCGGCATCGCGGCGCGCGGCGCTTTCGGACAGGCTGGTTGACATGAGATGGCCTTCGATGAAACGAACGTGACGGTGACGACGCAGCGCCGGACCGACATCCTCGCCGGCCCGGGCGCGCGGCGCATTACTTGCGGTAGATGCGCTTGCGGGTCTGCTCGAGGCGCTGCAGGATCGCATCGAGCTGCGTCGGGTCGGACAGGAACTGCTGCATCGCCTTCATCCCCTCATCGGCCATTTCCTTCGTCATGTCGCGGTCGTAGAACTGCGCGATCCCGCCCGGCGTCGTCGCCAGCGTATGGAAGCCGATCTTCGAGATCGGATCCTGCGGCTCGGGCGCCTTGTTGTTCGACGGCAGCTGCCCCATTCCCTTCGCGAACTCGCCGCTGATCGCCGGTTGCCCCATGAATGCGAGGAAGCGTCGCGCATCGGCCTTGTTGTGTGCCTTCGCGGGGACGATCAGCACGTTGACCGGTCCGTCCTCGGCGAGCGGCACCGACGCGTCGATCACCGGGAAGCGGAAGAAGCTGATCGGGTTGCGCGTCGCGCTCAGCAGTCCTGCCGAATACCAGGTGCCCATCAGCGTCATCGCGGCCTGACCGTTGACGATCAGCGGGCTCAGCGAATCGACGTCGTAGGACAGCGCGTTGTCGATGAAATACTTGTCGTCGATCAGCTTCTTCCATGCCGCATACACGGCCCGCACGCGCGGATCGGTATAGGCGACGTCGCCGGCCATCAGCTTCTGGTGGAACGCATAGCCGTTGATCCGCAGGTCGAGGTAGTCGAACCACGCAGCGAGCGTCCACGCATCGCGCGCGGCCACCGCGATCGGCGCGATGCCGGCCGCCTTCAGCTTGCGGCACGCATCCAGAAACTGCGGCCAGTCGGCCGGCTCGCCGTGAATGCCGGCCTTCTCGAACAGGTCCTTGCGATAGAACAACCCGTACGCGTCATAGCCGAGCGGCAGACTGTAGAGCTTGCCGCCGTAAGTCGACGACTGCTTGACGGACGCATACGTATCGGTCCAGCCGTTCTTCTGCCAGTCCGCGCTCAGGTCCTCGATCAGCCCGCGCTTCGCGAAATACGCGAGCCGCTCGCCGTTGTTCCAGCTCAGCACGTCGGGCGGATCGGTCGCGAGCCAGCCGGACATCTGCACCTTGTACGCCTCCTCGCCGACGTAGCTGACCTTCAGGTCGATGTCCGGATTCGCCTTGTGGAACTGGTCGAACGCTGCCTGCCACGTCGCACGCTGGTTGCCGCGCGCGGCGACGTTCACTTTCAGCGTGCCCGCATCGGCCGTGCCCGCGGCGCACGCCGCGGCAGTCGTCAGGGCAAGCAGCAGTCGGCTCGCACGAAGTCTCATCGTTGTCTCCTGGTATTGGTGTGTTGAATGCCGCGTCGCACGCGGCGGGTCGGCATGGCGCCGCTACGCGAACGCCGCTTCGGCGTGAACGGCCGGCAACGCGATGCCGGCTTCGTCGAACAGGTGGCAGCTCGACGGCTGCACGCAAAACGCGTGGCGCTCGCCGCGCCGCAACGCGGCCTGCCCCGGCAGTTTCGCGAGCAGCGACGCACCGGCGGGCTGGTCGAGATGCACGTACGCGGCTTCGCCGAGCTGCTCGACGAGCGCGATGTCGCGGACGATCGACGGCAAGCCGGCATCGCCGGACGTCGCGACCGTCAGGTGCTCGGGACGAATCCCCAGCGTCACGCGCGCCCTGCGGCCGACGTGGCGCGGCAACGGTCGATCGCGCAGCGTCAGCGTTTCGCCGGTGCCTTCCAGCGTCAGCCGGCAGCCATCAGCATCGCTCGCGTCGACGACGGCTGGCAGAAAGTTCATCCGCGGCGAGCCGATGAAGCCGGCGACGAAGCGGTTGGCCGGCCGGTGATACAGCTCGAGCGGCGCACCGGCCTGCGCGATGCTGCCGAAACGCGCGACGTCGTCGCCCGCATGCAGCAACACGATCCGGTCGGCCAGCGTCATCGCCTCGATCTGGTCGTGCGTGACGTAGACCGAACTCGATTGCGTGAAGCGCGCGTGCAGCCGCGCGATTTCGACGCGCGTCTGGCCGCGCAGCGTCGCATCGAGGTTCGACAGCGGCTCGTCGAACAGGAACACGCGCGGCTCGCGCACGATCGCGCGGCCGATCGCGACGCGCTGGCGCTGCCCGCCGGACAGTGCCTTCGGCTTGCGATCGAGCAGCGCTTCAAGCTGCAGCACGCGCGCGGCCTCGGTCACGCGGCGGCGGACCTCGTCCTTCGGCGTGCCGGCGATCCGCAGCCCGAAACCGATGTTGTCGAACACGGTCATGTGCGGAAACAGCGCGTAGCTCTGGAACACCATCGCGACGCCGCGCTCCGCGGGCGGTGTGTCGTTCATCCGCGAGCCGCCGATCCGCAGCTCGCCCTCGGTCACGTCCTCGAGACCGGCGATCATCCGCAACAGCGTGGATTTTCCGCAGCCCGACGGACCGAGAAACACGCAGAATTCGTGCGACGCGATCTCGAGATTCACGTCGCGCAGCACCGGCGCATGGTCGCCGTAGCGCTTCGATACTTCCTTCAATGAAATGGCGGTCATCGCGCTCTCCTCTCGCCTGTCACACGCATCGGAGCGGAAAATTTAAACGCTTAAATTTTGTTGGCGCAATTCGCCCGGTTCGCCGTACCATGTCGTCTCCTTCCTCTGATGTGTCGAGAAATTAGCGTATCGGCTGTCCCTGTGCAACTTGTGGGACACACTCCCAGAATATGAGCAGACACCCTCCCGCTTCCCTTCCGCTGCCCCCTGCCAACAGGCCGCTCGGAGGCCGCGCATGGTGACGCTCGCGCAAGTCGCACAGCGCGCGAACGTCACGGCGGCGACCGTCTCGAATGTGCTGCGCAATCCTCAGAAGGTGAAGCCGGCGACCGTCGAACGCGTGATGGCGGCGATCCGCGAACTCGGCTATCGGCCGAACCTGACCGCACGCGCACTCGCGGAGGGCCGTACGTCGACGCTCGCGCTGATGCTGTCGAACATCACGAACCCGTTCTACCCGGAGTTCGTGCTGGCCGCCGAACGCGAGGCGCGCAAGCGCGGCCATTACCTGCTCGTCTCCAATACCGACGACGATCCGGCGATCACGCGCAACTACCTCGAGCGGATCGCGGGGACGCTCGCGGCCGGCGCGATCGTGATGAACACCGATCTCGCCGAAGCGGAGCTCGCCGACATCGCGCGGCACGGCGCATCGATCGTGCTGTGCATGTGGGAACACGTGCATGCATCGCGTACGTTGCCGTGCGTGACCGTCGATTTCGCGGCGGCGGGCGCGCTGGCGGCCGCGCATCTGTCCGGGCTGCGGCATCGCGCGTTCGGCGCGCTCGTCGGCAAGGGGTCGGGCGGTCCGCAGTCGGTGCGGCTGCACGGTTTCGCCGACGAACTCGCGGCCCGCGGCCATCCGGCCGACGCGCTGACGACCGTGTCGACGCACGATTCGATCGAAGGCGGCTACGAAGCGGCCGCCGCGCTGCTGCGCGAGAAACCCGGCCTCACCGCGCTATTCGCGACCAACGACCTGATGGCGATCGGCGCGATGCAGGCGGCCGCCGATCTCGGGCTGCGCGTGCCGGCCGATCTGTCGGTGGTCGGCATGACCGATATCCAGCTCGCGCACCAGTTCCGCCCCGCGCTGACGACCGTGCGGTTCCCGACGGCGCAGATCGCCGCGCGAGCGATCGCGCTGACGCTCGATATGATCGACGGGATCGAGCCGGCCGCGGCCGTGCATACGATCGGCTCGCCCGAGCTCGTCGTGCGAGAGTCGACCGGAACGGCGCCGGACTGACGGTTCGATATGCGCCCGCTTGCGCGCGTGGCGTGCAGCGTATGCGTCGGGAATGAACGGCGTGGCGTGGGTCGCGCGGGTGCTGTTTTCTCGAATCTGAAAACCAGCCATCACCGAACCATCGACCAACGATCGATCGGCCGCTCACGCCCCCCATCGCGAGCGGCCACCCCCTTAGAACTTCCACAACAGATTGCCGTACAGCGCGTGATCGCTGATGTGGCCGCCGAGCTGGCCGCTGTACGACAGGCCGAGCGACAGGTTCTTCGTCACGGCCGCATCGACGCCGACCTCGAGCACGGCCGCATCGCGTGCGATCGGCACGCCGACCACGCTGAACGGCGACCCGCCACTCGCGAACGACAGCGTCGACGCCGGCTGCGTATTGCCGAATGCATGCCGCCAGCCGACCGTGCCGAAGGCCGTGACCTTGCCCTTCGTCGTGACCGCGAGGTCCGTCGAGGCCCGCACGCCGAATGTCGAGAAGCCGAGGCCCGTCGTGTCGGAATCGCCCTGCAGGGCAGCCGCGCCGCCGTTCTCCTTGAAACCGCCGGTGTGCAGGCTCGCATACGCGAGCCCGACAAACGGTTCGAGCGCGATGTTGCGGAACGCCGTCGAGTAGCCGATCTCGGTGAACACCTGCGTCGCGTTCGCGTCGTAGCTGGCCGTGTCGTGATCGGCGAAACTGCCGAACGACGGATTGCGCTCGCTATGCACGCGGTACCACGACTGCGACACGCCACCGCGCACGTTCCACGCGTCGTACCGGCCGCTGGCGTACAGCGCGATCGTCTCGCCGTTGACCTTCGCCGACTCGTTCTGGTCGGTATTGAGCTGGCTGCGCGATGCACCGCCCGCGATACCGACGCGCCAGTGGCTGCTGACTTCCGCATCCGTCCCGACGACGAAGCCGTACAGGTTGCGATCGATCGAAGCGACGCTATCGCCGTCGAACCGGCTATGCGAGCCGTACAGCCGGCCCCACACCGCCGGCTTGTACGACCTGGCGGGCGTGCAGCCGTTCTCCGCGGCCATGCGCCGGTCAAGCGCCGCCGCGTGATCGTCCGCCGACACCGGCGCCTCGCATCCGCACAGCGCCCCGCCCGGCTGCGAACCGAGCCGCGCACGATCGAGCACCGCGTCGCGCACGTAGCGGCTATCCGACAGCAGCACGCTTCGCGTACTCGGATACAGATCGCCGGCGAGCTGCGTGAATGCGCGGTTCGCGGTCTTCGAATCCGACGTCAGCACCGTATCGAACAGCGGATTGCCGGCGCCGAGCGTGCCGACCGCGCCCGCCGCCGCTCGCCCGTCGGGCGTCGTCGCAACCGACGCGAACGGCGTGCCGTTCGGGGCCAGCGACATCAGCACCTGCGCCGGGTTGTACGTGAGCGTCGGCGTGAGGAACGCATAGGTCGAGTTCACCGCGCTGAACTGCCCTTGCACGCCCGCGCCGGCATTCACGATGGTGTAGAGCTTGCCCGGCTGGTATTGCCCGGCCGCCGCGACGACCTGTACCGACCCGCCGTTGAGCGTGGCGGAGCCGGTCACGTCGAGGCCGCCGCTCTGCTGCGGCGTGGCGCCGACCTGCAGCGTCGAACCCGGCTGGAACGTCGCGTTGCCCGCGACCTTCAGCGTCTGCCCAGGCTGGAGGACCGATGCGGTGCCGCCGCCCGACACGGCCAGGCCGCCGATCGTGCCCGTGCCCGTGACGGTCGCGCCGCTGCCGACGGTCACCGGCGAGCCGGCCAGCGAACCCGTGACGGCGAGCGTGCCGCCGGTCACGGTCGTCGGCCCGGACAGCGTGTTGGTCCCGCTCAGCACCTGCGCACCCGTGCCGGCCAGCGTCAGCGGGCCGGTACCCGACAGCGTGCCCGCGAACGAGCTGGTGCCCGCGGTATTGACCGTCAGCGGCGTGCTGCCGAGATTCACGTTCGAGCCCGTCGTACCCGACAGCGTGCCGATCGACTGCGGCACGGCCGCAGCCGTCAGGTTCAGCGTCGCGCCGCTGCCCGCGAGCATCACCGGGCTCGTCGGCGCGAGGCTGCCTGCGCCGGCGAGCGCGAGCATGCTGCCGCTGCCGATCGTCGTGCTGCCGGTATAGGTGTTGGCGCCGGTCAGCGTCTGCGTGCCGCCGCCCTGCACCGCGAAGCCGCCGGTGCCCGCGATCGTGCCGCCGAAGGAGCCGCCCGTCGGTCCGGCCACGGTCAGCGTGTTGCCGCCGAGATTCACGGTCGAACCGGCGGCGCCCGACAGCGCGCTCGCCGCCTGCGGCGTCCTGGCCGCGCCGACATCGAGCGTCGCGCCGTTGCCGGCCAGCGTCAGTGCGCTGCCCGCCGACAGGCTGCCGTTGCCGCCGACCGCCAGCGTGCTGCCGTTGCCGATCGTCGTGCCGCCCGTGTACGAGTTCGCACCGCTGAGGGTCGTCGTAGACGGGCCGCTCACCGCCAGGTTGCCGCCGCCCGAGATCGCGCCGCTCAACCCGAGGTTGTTGGCGCCGCCGACCGTCAGCGTCGAGCCCGTGCCGAGGTTCACCGCATTGCCGAGCGTCGTGCCCGCGACGCTGGTGCCGAGCGTGCCGCCGTTGCCGCCGACGCTCAGCGTGCCGCTGCCGAGCGCGGTCGGCGTGCCGGCGACCAGCGTGCCGCCGCCGGTGACGCTCGTGCCGCCGGTGTAGGTGTTCGCACCCGACAGCATCGTCGTCGCCGGGCCGGCGATCGACAGATTGCCGTTGCCGGAAATCGCACCGGTCAGGCCGAGGCTGTTCGGGCCGCCCACCGTCAGCGTCGAACCCGTCCCGAGGTTCACCGCATTGGCCAGCGTCGTGCCCGGCGTGCCGGCCGCCAGCGTGCCGCCTGCGCCGCCCGCGTTCAGCGCGCCGGTACCGAGCGCCGTGTTGCTGCCCGCGACCAGCGTGCCGCCACCGGTCAGGTTCGTGCCGCCCGAATACGTGTTCGGACCGGTCAGCGTCTCGGTGCCCGTGCCGCCCAGCGTCAGGCTGCCGCCCGTGCCGGCGATCGTGCCGCCGAACGTGCCGCTGCCCGACCCGCCGAGCGTCAGGTTGTTCGCACCGAGGTTCACCGTCGAACCGGTCACGCCCGACAGCGCGGTCGTCGTTTGCGGCGTCGTCGCCCCGCTGACGTCGAAGGTTGCGCCCGCACCGGCGAGGTTCAGCGGGCTGCTGCCGGAGAGGCTGCCGCCCGCGCCGATCGCGAGCGTGCCGCTGTTGATCGTCGTCGCGCCGGTGTACGTGTTGGCCCCCGTCAGCGTTTGCGTGCCGCTGCCCGACAACGTCAAGCCGCCCGTGCCGGCGACGGTGCCGCCGTACGTGCCGTTACCGGAACCACCCAGCGTCAGCGTGTTGCTGCCCAGATTCACGGTCGAACCCGACACGCCCGACACCGCGCCCGTGGTCTGCGGCGTCGTCGCAGCGCTCAGGTCCAGCGTGGCGCCCGTCCCGGACAAATCGACCGCGCTGCCCGCCGACAGGCTGCCGCCCGCGCCGACCGCCAGCGTGCTGCCGTTGCCGATCGTCGTGCTGCCGGTGTACGAGCTGGCGCCCGTGAGCGTCGTCGTCGACGGACCATTCACCGCGAGGTTGCCGCTGCCGCCGATCGCGCCGCCCAGGCCCAGATTGTTCGCACCGCCAACGGTGAGCGTCGACCCCGCGCCGAGATTGATCGTGTTGGTCAGCGTCGTGCCGGCCACGCTGGTCCCGAGCGTGCCGCCCGCGCCGCTGGTGTTCAACGCGCCGGTGCCGAGCGCCGAACCGTTGCCGGCGAGCAGCATGCCGCCGCCGCTCAGGGTCGTGCCGCCCGTGTACGTGTTCGTCCCGTTCAGCGTTTCGGTGCCCGTGCCCGCCAGCGTCAGGCTGCCGCCCGTGCCGGCGATCGTGCCGCCGTACGTGCCGCTGCCGGAACCGCCGAGCGTCAGCGCGTTGCCGCCGAGGTTCACCGTCGAACCCGACACGCCCGACAACGCGCCGGTCGACTGCGGCGTCGTGGCGCTGCTCAGATCGAGCGTTGCCCCTGCGCCGGCCAGATTGACCGCGCTGCCGCCCGACAGGCTGCCGCCCGCGCCGACCGCCAGCGTGCTGCCGTTGCCGATCGTCGTGTTGCCGGTGTACGCGCTCGCGCCGGTCAGCGTCGTCGTCGACGGACCGTTCACCGCGAGATTGCCGCTGCCGGTGATCGCGCCGCCGAGGCCGAGGTTGTTCGCGCCGCCGACCGTCAGCGTCGAGCCTGCGCCGAGATTCATCGCGTTGCCGAGCGTCGTGCCGGCCACGCTGGTGCCGAGCGTGCCGCCTGCGCCGCTCGTGTTCAACGCGCCGGTGCCGAGCGCCGCGCCGTTGCCGGCGATCAGCGTGCCGCCGCCCGTCAGGCTCGTACCACCCGTATAGGTGTTGATGCCCGTCAACGTTTCGGTGCCCGTGCCCGCCAGCGTGAGGCTGCCGCCCGCGCCCGCGATCGTGCCGTCGTACGTGCCGCTACCCGTGCCGCCGAGCGTCAGGCTGTTGCCGCCGAGGTTCACCGTCGAACCCGCGACGCCCGACAGCGTGCCGGTCGTCTGCGGCGTGGTCGCGCCGCTCAGGTCGAAGGTTGCGCCCGCACCCGTCAGGCTCACCGGCGTCGTCCCCGACAGGCTGCCGCCCGCGCCGATCGCGAGCGTGCCGCTGTTGATCGTCGTCGCCCCCGTATAGGAGTTCGCGCCCGTCAGCGTTTCGGTGCCCGTGCCGTTCATCGTCACGCCACCGGTGCCGGCGATGTTGCCCGCATAGGTGCCGCTGCTCGTGCCGCCGAGCGTCAGGTTGTTGTTGCCCAGGTTCACCGTCGAGCCGGCCACGCCCGAGATCGCGCCGGTCGATTGCGGCGACGACGCGCCGCTCAGGTCGAGCGTCGCGCCCGACGCCGTCAGGCTGACCGGGCTGCTCGACGACAGGCTGCCGTTGCCGCTGATCGCCAGCGTGCCGCTGTTGATCGTCGTCGCGCCGGTATACGTGTTGGTCCCCGTCAGCGTTTCGGTGCCGGTGCCCGACAGCGTCAACCCGCCCGTGCCGCCGATCACGCCCCCGTATGTGCCGCTGCCTGCGCCGCCGAGCGTGAGCGTATTGCCGCCCAGGTTGACGTTCGTGCCCGCGCCGCCGGACAGCGCGCCCGTCGTCTGCGCGGAGGTGGCCGCGCTCAGGTCGAGCGTGGCGCCGGTGCCGGCGAGGTCGATCGCGCTGCCGCCCGACAGGCTGCCGCCCGCGCCGACCGCCAGCGTGCTGCCGTTGCCGATCGTCGTGCTGCCGGTGTACGAGCTGGCACCCGTGAGCGTCGTCGTCGACGGGCCGTTCACAGCGAGGTTGCCGCTGCCCGAGATTCCGCCGCCCAGGCCCAGGTTGTTCGCACCGCCAACTGTCAGCGTCGAACCCGCGCCGAGATTCACGGCGTTGCCGAGCGTCGTGCCGGGCGTGCCCGCGGCCAGCGTGCCGCCTGCGCCGCTCGTGTTCAGCGCGCCCGTGCCGAGCGCCGAGCCGCTGCCCGCGATCAATGTGCCGCCGCCCGTCAGGCTCGTACCACCCGTATAGGTGTTGTTGCCCGTCAGCGTTTCGGTACCGGTGCCCGACAACGTCAGGCTGCCGCCCGTACCGGCGATCGTGCCGCCGTACGTGCCGTTGCCCGTGCCGCCGAGCGTCAGGTTGTTGCCGCCGAGGTTCACCGTCGAACCGGCGACGCCCGACAGCGTGCCCGTCGTCTGCGGCGTGGTCGCGCCGCTGACGTCGAAGGTTGCGCCCGCACCGGCCAGATTCACCGGGCTGCTGGCCGACAGGCTGCCGCCTGCGCCAATCGCCAGCGTGCCGCTGTTGATCGTCGTCGCGCCGGTGTACGTGTTGGTGCCCGTCAGCGTTTCCGTGCCGGTGCCCGACAGCGTCAGGCCACCCGTGCCGCCGACCGTTCCGCCGAACGTGCCGTTGCCCGACCCGCCGAGCGTCAGCGTATTTCCGCCGAGATTCACCGCCGAACCCGCTGCGCCCGACAGCGTGCCGGTCGTCTGCGGCGACGTGGCCGCGCTCACGTCCAGCGTCGAGCCCGCGCCGGCCAGGTTGATCGCGCTGCCGCCCGACAGGCTGCCGCCCGCGCCGACCGCCAGCGTGCTGCCGTTGCCGATCGTCGTGTTGCCGGTGTACGTCCCGGCGCCGGTCAGCGTCGTCGTCGACGGGCCGTTCACCGCGAGGTTGCCGCTGCCCGAGATCGCGCCGCCGAGGCCCAGATTGTTCGCACCGCCAACCGTCAGCGTCGAACCCGTACCGAGATCGATCGCGTTGGTCAGCGTCGTACCGGCCACGCTCGTACCGAGCGTGCCGCCCGCGCCGCTGGTATGCAGTGCGCCTGTGCCGAGCGCGGAACCGCTGCCTGCGAGCAACGTGCCGCCGCCGCTCAGGGTCGTGCCGCCCGTGTACGTGTTGTTGCCCATCAGCGTTTCGGTACCCGTGCCCGACAACGTGAGGCTGCCGCCCGTGCCGGCAATCGTGCCGCCGTACGTGCCGTTGCCGGCACCGCCGAGCGTCAGGTTGTTGCCGCCGAGGTTCACCGTCGAACCGGCCACGCCCGACAGCGTGCCCGTCGTCTGCGGCGTGGTCGCGCCGCTGACGTCGAAGGTTGCGCCTGCACCGGCCAGATTCACCGGGCTGCTGCCCGACAGGCTGCCGCCCGCGCCGATCGCGAGCGTGCCGCTGTTGATCGTCGTCGCGCCCGTGTACGTGTTGGTCCCCGTCAGCGTTTCCGTGCCCGTACCGGACATCGTCAGCCCGCCGGTGCCGCCGATCGTCCCCGCGTAGCTGCCGTTGCCCGTGCCGGCCAGCGTCAGCGTGTTGCCGCCGAGATTCACGTTCGTGCCCGCTACGCCGGACAACATCCCGCTCGTTTGCGGCGTGGTCGCCGCGCTGATGTCGAGCTTCGCGCCCGTGCCCGCGAGGTCGAGCGCGCTGCCCGCCGACAGGCTGCCGCCCGCGCCGACCGCCAGCGTGCTGCCGCCGCCGATCGTCGTATTGCCGGTATAGGTGTTCACGCCCGTGAGCGTCGTCGTCGATGGGCCGCTGACCGACAGACCGCCGCTGCCCGAGATCGCGCCACCCAGCCCGAGATCGTTCGCACCCCCAACGGTCAGCGTCGACCCTGCACCGAGATTCACCGCATTGCCGAGCGTCGTGCCGCCGACGTTCGTGCCGAGCGAACCGCCCGCGCCCGTCACGTTCAGTGCGCCGGAGCCCAGTGCGGTGCCGTTGCCGGCAATGAGCCCGCCGCCACTCAGCGTGGTGCCGCCGCCATAGGTGTTCGTGCCCGTGAGCGTCGTCGTGCCCGTGCCAGTCTGTGCAAGCCCGCCGCTGCCGGAAATCGTGCCGCTCAGGCCGAGATCGTTCGCGCCGTTCAGCCCGAGCGTCGCGCCCGCGCCGAGCGTGACCGCATTGCCGAGCGTCGTGCCGCTCACGCTCGCGTTCAGCGTGCCGTTGCCGGTCACGTTCAATGCCCCGGAGCCGAGCGCGGTGTTGCTGCCGACGCTCAGCCCGCCGCTGTTCAGCGTCGTTCCGCCGCCGTACGTGTTCGCGCCGCCGAGCGTGGTCGTGCCCGTGCCGGACTGCACCACGCCGCCTGCACCGGAAATGACGCCGTTCAGGCCGAAGTCGAACGCGCCGCCGAGATTCAGCGACGAACCGGCGCCCAGGCCGATGGCATTCGCCAGCAGCAGGTTGGCGGTGCTCGCGCTGACTGTCCCGCCGGCGCCGGTGACGCTGAGCGCGCCCGTGCCGAGCGCCGTGTTGCTGCCGATCGACAGGCCGCCGGCACTCAGCGTCGTGCCGCCTGTGTAGGTGTTCGCGCCGGTGAGCGTAGTCGTTCCGCTGCCGGTTTGCGCGAGACCGCCGCCGCCGGCGATGACGCCGCCGAGGCCCAGGTCGTTCGTGCCGCCGAGCGTCAGTGCCGAACCGGTGCCGAGATTCACCGTGTTGTTCAGCGTCGTGCCGGCGATGCTCGTGCCGAGCGAGCCGCCTGCGCCGGCGACGTTCAACGCGCCCGTGCCGAGTGCCGCACCGTTGCCGGCGAGCAGCGTGCCGCCACCGGTGAGGTTCGTGCCGCCCGTATACGTGTTGGCCCCGTTCAGCGTTTCGGTGCCCGTGCCCGACAGCGTGAGGCTGCCGCCTGCCCCCGCGAGCGTGCCGCCGAACGTGCCGCTGCCGGCACCGCCCAGCGTCAGGCCGTTGCCGCCGAGGTTCACCGTCGAACCGGCCACGCCCGACAGCGTGCCGATCGCCTGCGGCAACCCTGCACCGCTCAGGTCGAAGGTCGCGCCGGCGCCGCCCAGATTCACTGCGCCGCTGGCTGCGAGGCTGCCGCCGGCGCCGATCGCCAGCGTGCCGCCGTTGATCGTCGTGCCGCCCGTGTACGTATTCGCGCCGGTCAGCGTCTCCGTGCCGGTGCCTGCCAGCGTCAGCCCGCCGGCCCCGCCGATCGTGCCGCCGAACGTGCCGCTGCCGGAACCGCCGAGCGTCAACGTATTGCCGCCGAGATTCACCGTCGAGCCGGCGGTACCGACCAGCCCGCCCGTCGTCTGCGGCGACGTGGCCGCGCTCAGGTCGAGCGTCGCGCCCGCGCCGGCCAGATCGAACAGGCTGCCGCCCGACAGGCTCCCGCCCGCGCCGACCGCCAGCGTGCTGCCGATGCCGATCGTCGTGCCGCCGGTGTACGACCCGGCGCCGGTCAGCGTCGTTGTCGACGGGCCGCTCACCGCGAGATTGCCGCCGCCCGAAATCGCGCCGCCGAGACCGATGTTGTTCGCGCCGCCGACCGTCAACGTCGCGCCCGTGCCGAGATTCACCGCGTTGCCGAGCACCGTGCCGCCGACGCTCGTGCCGAGCGAGCCGCCCGCGCCGGCGACGTTCAACGCGCCCGTGCCGAGCGCCGAGGCGTTGCCGGCGATGAGCCCGCCGCCGCTCAGTGTCGTGCCGCCGGTAAACGTGTTCGCGCCGAGCAGCGTCGTCGTGCCGCTGCCGGTTTGCGCAAGGCCGCCGTTGCCGGAAATCACGCCGCCCAGGCTCAGATCGGCCGCGCCGTTCAGGCCGAGCGTCGCGCCCGCACCGAGGTTCACCGCGTTGCCGAGCACCGTACCGGCGACGTTCGTGGCAAGCTTGCCGCCCGTGCCCGCGACGCTCAGCGCGCCCGTGCCGAGCGCCGCGCCATTGCCGGCGATCAGCCCGCCGCCGCTCAGTGTGGTGCCGCCCGAGAACGTGTTCGCCCCGAGCAGCGTCGTCGTGCCGGCTCCGGTTTGCGCGAGGCTGCCGGTTCCGGCGATCGTGCCGCTCAGGCCGAGATCGTTCGCGCCGTTCAGCCCCAGCGTGACACCGGCACCGAGATTGACCGCGTTGCCGAGCGTCACGCCCGGCACGCTCGCGCCGAGCGACGCCGAGCCGTTGACATCGAGTGCGCCCAGGCCGAGCGCCGCGCCGCTGCCGACGACCAGGCTGCCGCCCGTCAGCGCGGTGCCGCCCGCATACGTGTTGTTGCCGGTCAGCGCCTGCGAACCGGTGCCGGACAGCGTCAGCCCGCCCGCACCGCCGATGTTGCCGGCGAAGACGCCGCTGCCGCTGCCCGCCAGCGTCAGGTGATTCGAACCGAGATCGATCGCCGAACCCGCGACACCCGACAGCGTGCCGATCGACTGCGGCGTGGTCGCACCGGCGATGTTGAACTGCGCCCCGGCGCCGGTCAGGTTGACCGGGCTCGACGCGGCGAGGCTGCCGCCTGCGCCGATCGCGAGCGTGCCGCTGCCGATCGTGGTGCCGCCGGTGAACGTCTCGGCCGCGGTGAGCGTCGTCGTGCCCGGGCCGTTCACGGACAAGCCGCCGGTACCGGAAATGATCCCGCCCAGCCCGAGATCGTTCGCACCCCCAACCGTCAGGGCCGCGCCCGCGCCGAGCTGGATCGCGTTGCCGAGTACCGTGCCGCCGACGGTCGTGCCGAGCGAGCCGCCCGCGCCGGTCACGTTCAGCGCGCCCGTACCCAGCGCGGCGCCGTTGCCCGCGAGGATGCCGCCGCCGCTCAGCGTCGTGCCGCCCGAGAACGTGTTCGTCCCGGTCAACGTCGTGATACCCGAGCCGATTTGCGCGAGCCCGCCGTTACCGGCAATCGTGCCGCTCAGGCCGAGATCGTTCGCGCCAGTCAACGCGAGCGTCGCGCCCGCGTTCAGGTTCACCGCGTTGCCCAGCGCGATGCCGTTCACGCTCGCGCCGAGCGCGCCGCCCGTACCGGCGACATTCAGCGCGCCGCTGCCCAGCGCCGAGTTGTTGCCTGCGAGCAGCGTGCCGGCGCTCAGCGTCGTGCCGCCGCCGAAGGAGTTCGCGCCGGACAGCGTCGTCGTCCCGGTGCCGCTCAGCACGAGACCGCCGCTGCCGCCGATCGCGCCGCTCAGACCGAGGTCGTGCGCGCCGTTCAGCGTGAGCGCCGCGCCGTTCAGGTTGATCGTGTTCGCCAGTGTCGCACCGGCGGCCAGATCCGCGCTCAGCGACCCGCCCAGGCCGCTCACGTTCAAAGCGCCGCCGATGCCGAGCGCCGTGCCGCCTTCGACGATCAGGCTGCCGCCACCCGTCAGGCTCGCGCCGCCGGTGAAGGTGTTCGCGCCGGACAGCGTCGTGGCGCCGGTACCGCCGAGCGCGAGGCCGCCTGCCCCGGAAATCACGCCGCTCAGGCCCAGATCGGCCGCGCCGTTCAGGCCGAGCGTCGCGCCCGCACCGAGGTTCACGGTATTGTCGAGCACCGTGCCGCTGACATTCGTGGCCAGCGAGCCGCCCGCGCCGGTCACGTTCAGTGCGCCCGTGCCCAATGCCACGACGTTGCCGGCGATGAGGCCGCCGCCGCTCATCACCGTGCCGCCCGTGAAGGTGTTCGGGCCGAGCAGCGTCGTCGTGCCGGCCCCGGTTTGCGCCAGTTGGCCGTTCCCGCCGATCGCGCCGCGCAGGCTCAGGTCGGCCGAGCCGTTCAGGCCGAGCGTGGCGCCCGCGCCCAGGTTCACCAGATTGTCGAGCACGGTGCCGCCGACGCTTGTCGCGAGCGTGCCGCCCGTGCCGGACACGCTCAGCGCGCCCGTGCCGAGCGCCGCGCCATTGCCGGCGATCAACCCGCCGCCGCTCAGTGCGGTGCCGCCCGAGAACGTGTTCACGCCGAGCAGCGTCGTCGTGCCCGTGCCGCTTTGCGCGAGGCCGCCGTTACCGGCGATCGATCCGCCGAGGCTCAGGCCTGCCGCACCGTTCAGGCCCAGCGTGGCCCCTGCATCGAGATTCACCGCATTGCCGAGCACCATGCCGGTCGCATTCGCCGCAAGCGAGCCGCCCGCACCGGTCACGTGCAGCGCGCCGGTGCCGAGCGCCGAACCGTTGCCCGCGATCAGGCCGCCGCCGCTCAGCGCCGTGCCGCCGGTGAACGTGTTCGCGCCGAACAGCGTCGTCGCCCCCGTCCCGGTTTGCGCAAGGCCGCCATTGCCTGCGATCGTGCCGATCAGGCCGAGATTGGCCGAACCGTTCAGGCCCAGCGTCACGCCGGTATCGAGATTCACCGCATTGCCGAGTAGCGTGCCGCTGACGCTGGTGCCAAGCGTGCCGCCCGCGCCGCTCACGTGCAGCGCGCCCGTGCCGAGCGCCACGCCGGTGCCGACGACGAGCCCGCCGCCGCCCGACAGGTTCGTCCCCCCCGTGAACGCATTGGCGCCGTTGAGTGTCAGCGTGCCGGTGCCGCTCGCGTTCAGCGCGCCGCTGCCGCTGATCGAGCCCGACAGCGCGAGACCGGTCGCACCGTCGACCGTCAGGCCCGCGCCGAGCGTCACGTTGTTGAGGAGATTCACGCCGGCCGTGCCTGCCTCGAGCGTGCCCCCGCCACCGACGATCGTGCCCGTGCCCAGCGCGCCGGTGCCGTTGACGATCGCGGTGCCGCCGGTCAGCGACGCGTTCGATGCGCTCGACGCGCCGGTGATGTTCCAGGTGCCGCCCTGCACCGCGAGATTCGTGAAATTGCCGTACGTATCGACCGCAATGGTGCCGCTCGTGGGGCTGCCGGTCGCGGTGTTCTGCTGCAGATTGAGCGTGTTGTTGCCGCCCAGGCCCGCATCGACACCGAGCCCGACCGATGACCCGGTCATCGCGTTGAACGTGTTGGCCGTGCCGAGCGCCGCGCCCAGCGACACGTTGCCCGTCACGGTTCCGCCGTTGGTAAACGTATTGCCGGTGCCGGCCAGGGTGCTGGGCGCAAGCACGATGGAGCCGTTGATCGCGCCGCCGCTCACGTTCGTGAAGTTGACTTGCGCGCCCCCCGACGTGGTGACGACCTGCGCCGTAGGCCCGGCGGAAAAGCCGAGCAGCCCCGTCGTGCCGATCGTGCCGGCATTCGTGATGTTCGTCGTGCCGCCCGTGCCGTTGTATACGGTCAATGCCGGGCCGTTCAGCAGCGAACTCGTCGAACCCATCATCACGCCCGTGCTCGCGTTCGTGACGTTGACGGTGCTCGCCGATGCGATATTGCCGACGACGGTGCCGTTCGATACGAAACTCAGGCCGGACAACGCCGGGTCGATTCTGCCGCTGTTGGTCAGCGTGACGCCGCTGCCCGTCAGCGACAACGCGGTGCCGCCGATCAGCGGCACCACGGACACGGTCGCGCCGGGCGCAACGGTCAGGTTGAGATTGTTCGTGCCGTTCGAATAGGTGGTGTTGGCCCCGGTACAGGTGATGGTCGTCGTTCCAGTGCAGGCGGCCAATGCATCGACGGGAACGATCCCCGCGCCGACCAGCGCGACCAGCATGCCGGTCGGGACAAGGAGTTTCGGACGTGCTTCCGCGCGCTTTTTATTCGAACCCGTACGCATGATCACACCTTCCCATAAGAAAATCGACGACACCGGGCCTCGCCACGGCACATCAGAATGCCGGGCGTGAATACCGGAATGCGTTATTCGATGCTTTTGAAAAATACCGTCCCGTCGCCGGTCAGAAACTGATCGGCTTGATTGAAGGAAAACGGAAATTAATTGGCGAGAATTACGTGATCGGCATATTTTACTTTTAAGCCCCCTTGCCCGGTAAATCTCTCCCTGATAGGAAGATGCTGTTTTTTAAAATGAAAGGCATTACCCCGGCGACCGCGGGTCATGGTGCGTCTGTCTATACAGGCCGCTCGGCATGCGTGCCGAATCGATGTCCACACGGGGCCCGCTTTCACGACGATCGAGCACCGATTCCGGACCGGCCGAAAAACCGTGTGCCAGTCGCTCCGGGTATCGATTCGTCAGCGCCTGTCGTTCGATCCACATGTCTCCAGGGGTGATCGCGAGTCAAATATAGGCCTGACTCGCAAACGTTTTCCATGGGTCCGACACGCTTTTGTCAAATATCAACATTCTTTCGTTTGCATTAATTCCTTCGAGTTCATGATGAAGGTGATTCACTTTAAATAAATCGCGAAAATCATTAAGAAAGGCAAAAAATTAAAATTCGCCCATGCAGAATTTTTCAGGAATCTGCTTTAATTGATTCAGATCCGCTGCATTGCCTTTCTGCTTCGCGGGCAATAACGAGGTGTCCAAGGGAGACTTTCACGATGGTGACGCTGAATATCAACAACCGGCCGGCCGAGATCGACGCCGATCCGTCGACACCGGTGCTCTGGGTACTGCGCGACAACCTCGGCCTGACCGGCACCAAGTTCGGATGCGGCACCGGCGACTGCGGCGCCTGCACCGTTCATGTCGACGGGCAGCCGGCCCGAAGCTGCACGCTGGCGCTGTCGGCAGTCGGGAGTGCGCGCATCACGACGTCCGAACATCTCGCCGACGATGCGGTCGGCAAGGCCGTCCTCGCCGCGTGGATCCGGCACGACGTCGCCCAATGCGGCTACTGCCAGAGCGGCCAGATGATGAGCGCGGCCGGCCTGCTGCACGGCAACAAGGCGCCGACCGATGCCGACATCGATCGCGCGATGGCCGGCAACCTGTGCCGTTGCGCAACCTACCAGCGCATTCGTGCCGCGATTCACGACGCGGCCCACGCGCTTGCCTGAGCCTGCCGGGAGACATCGACCATGCGTATCCGCACTTTCGGGCGCCCGGCAAGCGCCGACACCGCTCACCGCGACGCGCTGCCCGTCACCGGAGCCGATGCCCCGATGCCCGGCCGGCGCGGCTTCCTGAAGCTCACGATCGCAGCGGGCGGCTGTCTCGCGCTGGGGATCGCGCCGACGCGAGTCCGGGCCGAAGCCGGCACGGCCCTCCGGACCTCCCCTCCTCAAGCATTCCTGATCATTGCGCCGGACAACACCGTAACGGTCGCCGTCAACCGGACGGAATCCGGCCAGGGCGTCAGCACCGCGCTGCCGATGGCGCTGGCCGACGAACTCGATGCCGACTGGCGCAACGTGCGCACCGTGCTCGCGCCGGCCGGCGAGCCGTACAAGGATCCGGTGACGGGCATCCAGATGACGGCCGGCTCGACGTCGGTCAATCATTCGTTCGCGCAATACCGCGAACTCGGCGCGTCCGCTCGCGCGATGCTCGTCGCCGCCGCCGCGCAGCGCTGGAACGTCGATCCCGCCACGTGCCGGACGGCGAACGGTGTCGTGACGTCCGGCAGCTACCGCGCGACGTACGGCGAACTCGCACCAGCCGCGATGGCGATGCCGGTACCGCAGCAGGTGCCGTTGAAGTCGCCGGACCAGTTCCGCATCATCGGCAAGCCGACACCGCGCCTCGATTCACGCGCGATGCTCGATGGCACGCTCAAGTACGGGATGGACTGGCGCCTGCCGGACACGATGGTGGCCGTGGTCGCGCGCCCGCCGCGCTTCGGCGGCAAGGTCGCGAGCTACGATGCAGCGGCGGCGCGGGCCGTCAAGGGCGTGGTCGAGGTCGTCGAGATCCCGACCGATCGCGGCGGCACCGGCGTCGCGGTCATCGCCGAGGGCTACTGGCCGGCCAAGCTCGGCCGCGATGCGTTGAAGGTCACATGGAAGGACGCCGGCTCGACCGTCACGTCCGCCGAACAGATGCAGGCGTACAAGCAGCTCGCCGGCACGCCGGGCACCGTGGTGCGCACGGCCGACGCCGGCAGCGCGCCGCCGGCTGCCACGCGAATTCGGAAGGATTACGAATTTCCGTATCTCGCGCACGCGGCGATGGAACCGCTCAGCTGCACGGTCGACGTCGGCCCGGCGAGCTGCGCGTGCGGGATCAAGATCTGGGGCGGCTCGTCGCTGCAGACGACCGACCGCGCGGCGGTCGCGAAGGCGCTCGGCGTCGCGCCGGAGAAAGTCCAGATCTTCACGCTGACGTCGGGCGGCGACTATGGCCGGCGCTCGACGCCGACGTCGGACTACGTGGTCGAAGCCGCCCACGTATCGGCCGCCTATCTCGCGGCCGGCCACCTCGGCCCGGTCAAGACGATCTGGACGCGCGAGGACGATCTGCGCGGCGGCTATTACCGCCCGATGGTGCTGCACCGTGTCGACATCGGCGTGGACGGCAGCGGCGCCGTGCGCGACTGGCAGCATGTGGTCGTCGGCCAGTCCGTGCTGAAGGGCGCGCCGCTCGAGCGCACGACGATGCTCAAGCGCGGCACCGATCCCGGCCTGACCGAAGGCGTGGCGAACAGCCCGTACGGCTTCCCGATGCAGGTATCGGTCCATCAGACCGACGCCGACGTGCCGGTCCAGTCGTGGCGCTCGGGCGGCCACACGCATACGGCGTTCGTGATGGAAACGCTGGTCGACGAACTCGCGCACTCGGCGCGGCAGGATCCGGTCGCCTACCGGATGGCGCGGCTGGCCGGGCCCGAGCATACGCCCCATCGCCAGGCGCTCGCGCTGGCCGTCGACAAGTCGGGCTACGGCACGCGCACGCTGCCGGCCGGGCACGCGTGGGGCGTCGCGATGCACGAAACGGCCGGCTCGGTCGTCGCGTACGTGACGGAAGTGTCGATCGACGCGCAGCAGCCGCGCGTGCATCGCGTGACGGCCGGCGTGTATGCGGGCCGCATCGTCAACCCGACCGGCGCGGAAGCGCAGATCCAGGGCGGCGCGCTGTTCGGCCTCGCGACGACGAAGCCGGGCTTCGCGATCGACATCGACCACGGCGCGGTCCGCAACGCCGGTTTCGCCGACTATCCGCCCGTGCGCATGCAGGAAGCGCCGCCGGTGGATGTGTTCTTCGTTCCGTCGGATGCCCAGCCGACCGGCTTGAGCGACGCCGGCGTGCCGCCGATCGCGCCGGCGGTGGCCAACGGTGCGTTCGTCCTGACCGGCGAGCGGCTGCATGCGTTGCCGTTCGCGCCGATGCTGGTCGCAGCGGCCGCCCCCGCGATGTCGCCGGCCCCCGCAGCCGCTGCCGACGAGGATCCGTACGGCGACCTGCCGGCCGGCGGCTGCCGGATTCCGCACAAGGTCAAGCGGGCCGCGTTGAAGCCCAGGGCCGACCAGAGCCACGCAGGCGTCGGCCAGGCGAGCGCGGTGCCGAAATTCCTGCGGCCGAAACGGCGCGCCGGCATCCCGTGCATCGATGATCTGAAGAAAGGCACGGTGTGACGTAGACGATCCGGCAAGCGTCGGCCGCCGGCACGGGCCGGCAACCATCGCCACGGCGGGCACGATGTCCCGCCGTGGCGTTCACCCCCGCCCGCGCCGCATCCTCAGCGTCGCCGACGGCGATTCGCCGAACGCCCGCTTGTACTCGATCGCGAACCGCCCGAGGTGCGCGAAACCCCATTTCAGCGCGACATCCGTCACCGACGCGAGCCCCGGCGTGTCGTCGGCCAGCAATTCCTCGCGCACATGTTGCAGCCGCAACTGCCGCACGAAGCCCATCGGCGTGATCCCGTGACGATTGCGAAAACCGGCGAACAGCGTACTCGGGCTGACGCCGGCGAGTTCGGCAAGCCGTTCGATCGTCAGCGGCTCGTCGAGATGCGCGCGGATGTATTCCTCGACGCGCCGCACGTAGAACGGCGCGAGCGCCACCGGCAAGTGCCGCGTGCCGTTGCGCGCGCTGTTCGGGTGGCCGTGCAGCAGCAGGTTGAGCAGCGTCGATTCGAGCTGCTCGAATGCGAGCGGATGGCGCAGCGGATGCGCATCCGTCGAGATCGCGCCGGCGAGGACCGGCAACAGCTGCGCCAGACACGTCCCTTGCGGCGACGACAGGCTGAACGCCGGCTCGAATTCGACCGGCACACGCCGGTCATCGCCGAAATGCCGTTGCGCATGCCGCTCCATCACTTCGCGCTCGATGCGCAGGATCACCTGCGGGCATGCATCGCCCCACTGCATCTTCAGCGGCAGCGTCGGCGAGATCAGCGACGCGGTGCCGGGCGACGACACGAAGCGCGTCGAGCCGCATTCGATCTCGGCGTCGCCGCGCAGCGGGATCTGCAACAGGAAGAAGTGTTCGAGCGGCCCCGGCTCGATGCTGACGCCGCCGCCGTAATCGAGCAGGTTCAGCGACAGGTTGCCCCAGCGCGCGTGATGCATGCAGCTGTGCAGCGCGCGCGATTCGCCGGTCGGCGTCAGGCGGTGCGGCTTGAACACGTCGGCAACGCGCGCGCGCACCTCGTCGACGTCGTTCGACTCCAGCAGCAGCGTGTCGTGATTGAAACAGGCGGCGTCGGCCAGCCAGCCGGTTTCGGAAAATTGCGCCATCGAAGTTCTCCCGTCATGCTCGATCGCACTCGCGCCGTGCATGCGTTCCCGGTATTGGGGAATCCTCTGCACGATCCGGACAGCGCCCGGAGTATCCGGACAGTCTGCCCCTCAAAACACGCAAGTCCCGCGCAAACGACGCAAGAAGCGGACCGTTCGCGCATCGTAGAAAACTGTGCGGGCCTTCCGCATCCGCACATACCCGCAGTCAGCCGCGCGCCTGCCCACGCGCGGCGGCCGGTGCAACAGGTTTCCGGAATTCGCGGATACCGGCCGAAGAAAGCGGATAGAAGCGTGCTTTTCGGCTGCCAATACTGGGCCCGTCAAGAGATGAACCGACTGGAGGGACACATGAAAGGACGTCACATCGAGATTCCGTCGCCGGACGGCGGCGCGTTCCGCGCGTACCTGAGCACGCCGGCCGGCGGCACGGGGCCGGGCATCGTGCTCTGTCACGAGATCTTCGGCGCAAACGCGACGATGCGCGAAACGGCCGACTACTACGCGGAGGAAGGCTATACGGTGCTCGTGCCCGACCTGTTCTGGCGTCAGTCGCCGGGAGTCGAGCTGGGCTATACGGCCGCCGATTCCGAGCGCGCGATGGCCCTTTATCGCGAATACGACGAGGACAAGGGCGTCGAGGACGTCCGCGTCGCGCTGAACGCGCTCAGGCAGCGGCCGGAATGCACGGGCGAAGCCGGCGTGCTCGGCTACTGCCTCGGCGGCAAGCTCGCGTATCTCGCCGCGTGCCGGCTGCCGGACGTGGCCGCGGCGGTCAGCTACTACGGCGTCGGCATCGAGCACGCGCTGGACGAGGCGGCCCACTTGCGCGGGCGGCTCGTGCTGCAGATCGCGGGGCAGGACCGCTTCTGCCCGCCCGACGCGCAGCAGCGCATCGCCGACGCGCTGACCGCGCGCGACGGCGTCGAGGTATACGTGTATCCGGGCGTCGATCACGCATTCGCCCGCGCCGGCGGCGATCATTTCGACAAGGCCGCCGCGATCATGGCGCACCAGCGCGCGATCGCCGCATTCCGCGCCGCGCTCGGCCCGCACTACGACCTGTCCGCACTGTGGGAAACCCATCTGAAGCACGAATTCGACACGCGCAACGTCGACGCGACGATGGCCACGATGGTCGCCGAGCCGTACGTCAACCATATTCCGACGCTGACGGGCGGCGTCGGCCACGACGAGCTGAAGCGCTTCTATACGCATCACTTCGTGCATGCGAACCCGCCCGACACGACGATCACGCCGATCTCGCGCACGATCGGTGCGAGCCAGATCGTCGACGAGCTGCTGTTCTGCTTCACGCACACCACCGAGATCGACTGGATGCTGCCGGGCGTCGCGCCGACCGGCAAGCGGGTCGAGATCCCGCTCGTCGCGATCGTCAAGTTTCGCGGCGACAAGCTCTATCACGAGCATATCTACTGGGACCAGGCGAGCGTGCTCGTGCAGGTCGGCCTGCTCGAGCCGGCCGGGCTGCCGGTAGCCGGCGTCGAAACGGCCCGCAAGCTGCTCGACGAAACCGTGCCGTCGAACGGCCTGATGCGCCGCTGGCACGACAGCAAGCCGTCGACGGGTGCGCGCTGACGCGCCCCTTCCCTCACTCAACGATTCCGGGAGACACCCCATGACCGCCCTTGCAGGCAAAGTCGCGATCGTCACCGGCGGCGCCACGCTGATCGGCGCCGCGGTCGCGCAGGACCTGATCCGCGCCGGCGCGCACGTCGCGATCCTCGATCTCGATGCGCAGAACGGCGCAAGCGTGGCCGATTCGCTCGGCGAACGTGCGCTGTTCGTCGCGCTCGACATCACCGACGACCGCGCGATCGAGCGCGCGATCGCGGCGATCGTCGACCGCTTCGCTGCGATCGACGTGCTCGTCAACCTCGCGTGCAGCTACGTCGACAACGGCATCCACGCAACCCGCAACGACTGGCTCGCCGCGATGGACGTCAACGTCGTGTCGGCCGCGATGCTCGCGAAGGCCGTGCATCCGCACATGGCGCGGCGCGGCGGCGGCGCGATCGTGAACTTCAGCTCGATCTCCGCGCAGTGCGCGCAAACCGGCCGCTGGCTGTATCCGACGTCCAAGGCCGCGATCCGCCAGCTCACGCGCAGCATGGCGATGGATCTCGCGCCCGATCGCATTCGCGTCAACTCGGTGTCGCCGGGGTGGACGTGGTCGCGCGTGATGGACGAGATGACGCACGGCGACCGCGCGAAGACCGATCGCGTCGCCGCGCCGTTCCACCTGCTCGGCCGCGTCGGCGATCCGTCCGAGGTCGCGCAGGTCGTGACGTTCCTGTGCAGCGACGCTGCGAGCTTCGTGACCGGCGCCGATTACGCAGTGGACGGCGGCTACGCCGCGATGGGCCCCGAACAGGCGCTGCCGGCCATTCCGCGTCTGGCGGAGTGACCGCTTCGCGTCGCCCCTTCACGCAATCATTCCGGCCGCCACGCGGCCAACCAAGGACATTTCCATGAGACGCATCGCTATCGTCGGCGCCGGCCAGTCCGGCCTGCAACTCGCCTTCGCCCTGCTCGACCAGGGCTATCACGTCACGCTCTCGACCAACCGCGACGCGGAGCAGATCCGCACGGGCAAGGTCATGTCGAGCCAGTGCATGTTCCATACCGCGCTGCAGATCGAGCGCGACCTCGGCCTGAATGCGTGGGAGGAAGCGTGCCCGTCCGTCGAGGGGATCGGCGTCGCGGTGCCGCATCCGGACGGCAACGGCCGCAAGGCGATCGACTGGTCGTCGCGGCTGACGCGCTATGCGCAATCGGTCGATCAGCGCGTGAAGATGGCCGACTGGCTCGACGGCGTCCGGCGCCGCGGCGCGGACGTGCGCATCGGCGATGTCGGCGTACCCGAGCTCGAGGAACTGGCGCGCAGTCACGATCTCGTGCTGCTCGCGGCCGGCAAGGGCGACATCGTCAACCTGCTCGGCCGCGACGACGCGCGCAGCGCGTTCGACCGCCCGCAACGCGCGCTGGCGCTCACCTACGTGAAGGGCATGACGCCGAGCCAGCCGTATTCGCGCGTGCGCTTCAACCTGCTGCCCGGCATCGGCGAATACTTCGTGTTCCCCGCGCTGACCACGACGGGCCCGTGCGAAATCATGGTGTTCGAAGGCATTCCGGGCGGCCCGCTCGACTGCTGGGCCGACGTGAAGACGCCCGAGCAGCATCTGGACCGCAGCCTGTCGTTCCTGCGGCAATACGTGCCGTGGGAATTCGAGCGCTGCCGCGACGTCGAGCTGACCGATTCGAACGGCACGCTGGCCGGGCGCTTCGCGCCGACGGTGCGCAAGCCGTTCTTCCGGTTGCCGTCGGGCCGCACGGTGTTCGGGATGGCCGATGCGGTGGTCGTCAACGATCCGATCACGGGCCAGGGATCGAACAACGCCGCGAAGTGCGCGAAGGCGTATTTCGACGCGATCGTCGCGCGCGATACCGCGCCCTTCGGCGAAGACTGGATGCAGCAGACGTTCGAAGGCTACTGGGCCTACGCGCAGCATGTGGTGCGCTGGACCAACTCGCTGCTCACGCCGCCGCCGCCGCACATCCTCGAACTGCTCGGCGCGGCCGGCCAGCTGCCGTCGCTCGCCGCGGCGATCGTCGACGGCTTCGACGATCCGCGCCGCTTCTCGCCGTGGTGGTTCGAGCCGTCGGCCTGCGCGGCGATGATCCGCGAACACAGCGTGCGAGCGGCGTGACCGACATGGAAACGATCATGACCGACCGTCCTGCCATCGACCCGATGCAATTGCGTGCCGCATTCGGGCAGTTCCCGACCGGCGTCACCGTGATCACCACCTGCGCGGCCGACGGTCGCAAGGTGGGCCTCACCGCCAATTCGTTCTCGTCGCTGTCGCTCGACCCGCCGCTCGTGCTGTGGAGTCTTCGCAAGGTCGCGCCGAGCCGGCCGGATTTCATCGCGGCCACCCACTTCGCGATCAACATCCTCGCGCACGACCAGATCGACCTGTCGCGCCGCTTCGCGACGCCCAGCGCCGACAAGTTCGACGGCGTGCTGCACGTCGAATCGGATCGCGGCGGCGTGCCGTGCCTCGACGGCGCAAGCGCGCGCTTCGTGTGCCGCAACGTCGGTCACTACGAAGGCGGCGATCACCTGCTCTTCATCGGCGAGATCGAGCAGTTCGACACCTACGGCAAGGCGCCGCTCGTGTTCCATGCCGGCCAGTATCGTGCGATCGCCGATCATCCCGATCTTTTACGTGCCATTTGATTAGTTATACAGACAAATAACCAGGAGGTGGTGAACATGAAACTCGGCTCTCGCCTGCTCGTCGTCGCAGGCTTCGCGCTCGCCGGCATCGCCGGAAGCGCGCCGGCCCATGCGGCCGACCTGCCGCCGGTCAACCTCGGCATGACCAGTTTCCTCGACGGGATGCCACCGGCCGGCTCCGGCTGGTACGGCACGCAGTACCTGCAGTACTACACGGCCGGCCGCGTCAACGACAACGCGGGCAACAAGGTCGGGCTGCCGAAGCAGGACATCGACCTGTTCGCGGGGCTGAGCCAGCTCGTCTATCAGTCGCCGCTGACGTTCGCGGGCATGCATCCGGGCCTCGACGTGATCCTGCCGTGGATCGCGTCCGCGCGGACCGACGACGGCATCGGCAACGTCGCGCTGAATGCGCGCGCCGGGTTCGGCGACCTGTTGATCGGCCCGTTCATCCAGTTCGACCCGGTGATGGGCGCGCAGGGCCCGCGCTTCGCGCAGCGCGTGGAATTCCAGTTCATCGCGCCGACCGGCGCGTACGATCCGTCGCGCGCGATCAATCCGGGCAGTCATTTCTGGTCGTTCGACCCGTACTGGGCGGCGACGCTGTGGCTCACGCCGAAATGGACCGTGTCGTGGCGGCTGCACTATCTGTGGAACGCGACCAACCATCGGCCGGCCACGTCGCTCGGCCCCGACGTGACGTCGACGCAGGCCGGCCAGGCGATCCACGTGAACTTCGCGACCGAGTACGAAGTGCGCCCGGGCCTGCGCCTGGGGCTCAACGGCTACTGGCTGCGCCAGACCACCGACATGAAGGAGAACGGGCAGGACGTGCCCGGCACGCGGGAGGCCGTGTTCGCGATCGGGCCGGGCGCCATGTATAGCTTCTCGCCGCACGACCACCTGTTGTTCAACACGTACTTCGAGACCCATGCGCGCAACCGGCCGCAGGGGACGCGGATGGTGCTGCGCTACGTTCATCACTTCCAGTGACGCGGCGGGGCCGGCGCGCCACGTTCGCTCAGGCCGCGTGAACGGGCTCGTCGATCCGCAGCAACCGGCCCGCGTTGGCGATCACAATGAACGTGCCGATGTTGTGCAGGATCGCGGCCCACACCGCGCCAAGCACACCGGTCGCGGCCAGCGCGATCACCGCGAGCGTCCATGCGAGCCCGATCGCCGCGTTGGTCGTCGCCGTGCGCCGGCAATGCCGGCCGAGGCGGATGCAGGTCGGAATCCGCTTCAGGTCGTCACCGAGCAGCACGACGTCGGCCGACGCGATCGCGATGTCGACACCGCGTTCGCCCATCGCAATGCTGGTCGAGCCGGCCTTGATCGCCAGCACGTCATTGAGCCCGTCGCCGACGACGAGCGGATGCAGGCCGGCGCCAATCTCGCGCATCACGTAATCGAGCTTGTCGTGCGGGAGCGCCTGCGCGACCACCGTATCGATGCCGGTCTCGGCGGCGACCTTGCGCGCGACGGGCTCGCGGTCGCCCGTCAGCAGCGTCTGGCGCGCGAGGCCGAGCGCACGCAGCTCCGCGAGCGCCTCGTGCGCGTCGGGCCGCAGCGTGTCGGCGAAACCGAACCACGCGAGCAGCCGCCCGTCGAGCACGAGGCCGACGAGCGGCCCGTCGAAACCGTCGGGCGGCGGCGGCAATGCGCCGGCATGATCGGCCAGCAGCGCGGGCCGGCCGAGTACGGCCGTGCCGTCCGGCGTATCGGCGACGACGCCGAGCCCGCGCAACTCCCGCGTGCGCTCGAACGGCGCAATGGCCGCGCTCACGAGGCCGGATGCGACGGCATCGCGTACGAGCGCACGGCTCGCCGGATGCGCGCTGCCCTCGCCGAGCCGGGCGGCCAGCGTACGCGCGTGCGTTCCGTCGACACCCGGTTGCAGCCACACCTGCCGGACCTGCAGTTCGCCGCGGGTGAGCGTGCCCGTCTTGTCGATCACGAGCGCGTCGACCTCGGCGATCTTGTCGAGGAACGCGGCATTGCGAAACAGGATCCCGTGCCGAGCACCGACGGCGATGCCGGCGATGGCCGTGGACGGCGCGGCGAGCACCAGCGCGCACGGGCACGCGGCCACGATCACCGCGAGCATCGCCGCTGCGTTCGCCGACGTGAACCACACGATCGCCGCGATCAGCAGCACGAGCGCGAGATACGCGCCCATGTGCCGCTCGAGCACCTGCGTGACGGGCGGCTTCGCCTGCTCCGCATGCTGCATCAGCGCGATGATCTTGCCGAGCGTCGAATCCTTGCCGGTGTGCGTGACCTCGATCCGCAACACGCCGTCGAGATTCAGCGCGCCGCCGTAGACGGTGCTGCCGGCGTCGACGTCGAGCGGCACGGATTCGCCGGTGATCGGTCCGTTGTCGACGCTCGACACACCGGCCGTCACGATGCCGTCGACCGGAATGCGCGCACCGGCGACCACCTCGATGCAGTCGCCCGCGTGCAGCGCGTCATACGCGACTTCGGCGACGCTGCCGTCGGCGCCGATGCGGCGCACGCGGCCGGCCGTCAAGCGGCCGAGCGCGCGGATCGCTTCCTGCGAGCCGAGCACGCTGCGCTCCTCGAGCGCATGGCCGAACGTCATCACGATCGGCAGCAGCGCGGCCGTCGTCATGTCGCCGATGGCCCACGCGGCCAGCATCGCGAGCGCGATCAGGCGGTCGGTCACGCCGTGCAGGCTCGGCGCGCGCAGGCTGTGCCACGCGCTCGCGAACACGGGCCCTGCGACGATCAGCGACGCGAGCGCGGCCAGCAGCTGCGCGAGCGTGTCGCCGCCGGGCGACAGCGCGCGCCACGCGAACGACAGCATCAGCAGCCCGCCTGCGAGCAGCGCCAGCGCGATCTGCCGCGTGATCGTGCGACGTTCGTCGGCGGACAGCGCGTAAGCCGTCGCCGACGGCGCGGGTTCCGGCGCGGCAGCCGGTTCGGCGAGCGTATTCATCGGGCGCTCCCGGGCAGGATCAGGTTCGAGGTGTCGTGCGGATCGATCGTCGTCACGCGCCCGGCTTTCGACAGCACACGCTGCACGCGATCGCGATAGAGCCGCGCCAGCAGCCCCGGATCGCCGTTCTCGCGCGCCGTCGCGTCGAGCTGCCGGATTTCCAGCGTGTCGGTCTGCGCGGTCGCGACGCGTTCGGTCGCGCGTGCCTGCGCGTCCTGGACGATCCGGTCGGCGTCCTGCTGCGCATCCTGCCGCCGCTGTTCGGCGGCGGTGCGTGCTTCGGCGATGGTCCGTTCGACGAGTTGCAGCGACGTCAGCACCGCGTTGAACGCATCGGCCGCCGCGCCGGGAAACGCCGGCTGCACGTCGACGCGGGCGACTTCGACGCCGAGCCCCGCGTGCGCCGCGTCCAGCGCGCGCAGGTGCCGTGCGACCGCGTCGGCGAGGTCGCCGCGCAGCCGTTCCCGGCGGGCCGCCATCTGCCGGTCCGCGGCCAGTTGCTCGGGGCGCGCGACCAGGATCGCATCGAGATCGCGGGTCGCCGCGACCTCGACGGCCGACGCGGACACGATCCGCTCGAGCGCGGCGTCGAGACGGTCCTGCTGCAGCACGTAGGCATACGGATCGCTGACCCGGTAATAGAGCACCGCGCTAAACGCGACGGCACCGCCATCGCCGGTCAGCACGTAGCCGGAACCGGCCAGCGCGTCGGGCAGCCGCGCGACGCCCTGCGCGGACGGCGCGAGCGCCCGCGGATCGCGATCGAGCGAGCGGATCCGCCGTTCGAGCACGCGCGCGGCGCCCGGCACGAGCAGGACCGATTCGAACGGCTGCGGCCACGCGATCACGAGCCCGGCGTCCTGCGTGCGCACGAGTGCGCCGAAGCGCATCACGACCGCGCGGCTGTCCGCCGGAATCCGCCGGATGTTCGAGCCGGCCCATGCGCACGCGGCCAGCACCGCGACCGCGGCGACGAACCAGAACGACAGGCGCACGGCCTGTGCGCCAGGCCCGAGCGGCGGGACAGGCGGTGCGCTCATCGGGCCGCCTTGCGCGGCTTCGACGCCGGCGCAGCCTGCGCCGCCGCATCGGCCGGGCCCTGCACGAGCACGCGGAACGGCGCGGCATCGGTGCGCAGGATCAGGTTCGTATTGGTGCCGACCACCGTGTTCAGCGTGTCGAGCGAGCGCAGCATCGTGTACAGGTGCGGGTTGCCCGCATAGCTCTTGCCGTAGATGTCGGCCGCGTCCTTGCGCGATTGCGCCTCGATGCCGGCCGCCTTGACGTTCGCATCGGCCAGCGCGATGCGCGCGTCGCGCTCGGCGTCCGAGCGAATCTGCGCGGCTTCGCGATTGCCGTCCGCGGTGCGCTGCGCGGCCACCGTTTCGCGTTCCGCGCTCATCCGCTCGACGGTCGCGGCGAGCGTGACGGCCGGCAGCGTGAGCCGCTCGAGCCCGACCTGGGCCACGCGCACGCCATAGGCCGCATAGAGCTGTGCGTCGATCTGCCGGCGCAGCGTGTCCTCGAATTCGCCGATCTTCACCTGGGACGGATCGGTGTTGACGAGCGACGCGAGGTCGTACCCGGCGGACGTCGTCTGCAGCGCGGAACCGACGAGCGAGCGAATCTGCCGCGCCGCTTCGTCCGGCTCGTTGCCGACCGCGCGCATGAAGCGCCCGATGTCGCGCGCATCGGCCGGCACGCGCCACGCGACGTACGCCTCGACGATGATGCGCAGCCCGTCGCGCGTGCCAACGTCCTGCAGGCCGCTCGACGTCGTGTGCAGGCGCAGGTCGACCGGCGTCACCGCGTCGATCGGTGCCGGCAGGCGCCACGCGAGCCCCGGTTCGAGCAGCACGCGCACCGGACGCCCGAAACGCGTGATCACCGAGGCCTCGCCGGCACGCACCTGCACGAAGCTCGCGACCGCGAGCGCGACGAGCACGCACAGCAGCGCGACGGCGACGCGCAGGCGGAAGGCGCCGGACGGCTGCGGTGTGCCGTGATGCGCATGGTGGTCGTGGCCATGGCCGTGGTGCGCATGGTCATGCGCGTGCGAATGAAACAGACTCACGATGTCGCCCCGGATGCGGTGTCGCCCGCGTGCGGCGCGGCGGCACGCGCTGCCGCCGTGGTGCGCCGCCCGCGCGGAACATGCCGCGTCATGTCAATGAATGCCGGCCAGATCGCCGGCGGGAGTGTTGCGCAGATCGACGGTTGCCCGCGTGCCGTCGGCCAGCCGGTCGTCGATGATCGTCATGCGTGCGTTGCGCAGCCCGCGTTGCAGCCGGTCAAGGTAATACTCGAATGGAAACGCGGGGCCGCCGAGCCGGTACGCGACCAGGTCGGCATCGAAATCGATCTGTTGCACGCGCGCTGACGACAGCGTGTCGCCCGCCTGCGCTTCGGCCTGCGCGATCCGCGCGAGCGCCTGCTGCCGTGCGTTGCCGAGTAGGCCGGCCGCGAAGCCGCGCGCCTGCGCGACACTGCCCTGCGCGCGGATCTGCGCGGCCTGCACGTCGTGAAAGGCGGCCGCCGCGCCGGTCGGCGGGTGCACGCTCTCGATCACGACCGCGATCACGTCGACACCGCTCTGCAGGCGGTCGAGCTGCTGCTGGATGGCGCGCTTCAACTGATCGGCCATTGCGGCCTGATCGGTTTCGAGCAGCGATTCGAGCGTATGCGACGCGAGGTAGTGGACCAGTTCGCGATTCGCGTTCACGCGCACCGTGCTTTCCGGATCGATCGTGCGATAGAGCGCCGCGCGGGCGTCGGCGTCGGTCGGCCCGAGACGATAATCGACCCGCACGTCGGCGTTGACGATCTGGAAGTTCTGGCGATCGCCGTTCGCGCCGGCGATCACCTGGGTGGTTTCCTGCGGATGCGGGGTATCCCACAGGCGGTTGATGGCTTCGGGTGTCGGGCCGTCGGCCGGCGCGGCACGCGTGTCGGCGCCGCCGTCGTTCGCGTTGCCCGCGATCGCGACCTGGTGCACGGCGCCGTTGTCGACGATGCGCGCGCGCCCGAACGGCCAGGGCAGCCCGATGTGCAGCCCCGGCTGCCAGACGGCGACCGGCGCGCCGAAACGTTCATAGACCGCGCGCTGTTCGGGGCTCAGCACGACGACGGCCGTGAGCAGCCACGCAGCGGCGACGGTCGCGCCGAGCGCACCCGGCAGCAGCCGCACAAAGCTGCGCCATCCCCAGCTCTGCCGTAAATCGATGCCGTAGCGATGCCGCAGCTCGGCGCCGAGCGACGCGAACGGCGACGGGCGCCGGCTCAGCAGGCCGGCAATCGCGCTGGTCGGCGCGACGGCGCCGCGCGGCCCCGCAAACCACGACAGCACGCCGCGAACGGCCAATTCGGCCGCCACGGCGGCATTGAGCAGCGCGGCCGCATGCACGAGCCAATCGGCCGTGCGATGCCGGAATGCGAACCATGCGGCGGCCAGCACGCCCGCGAGCGCGGTGACGAGCGCCACGCGCAGCATCCGCGTGAGCGATGCGGACACGGCCGAGCGATCCGCGGCGGCCGCGTGGTGACGTTCGGTGACGAGTGTAAGAAACGCGAGCACCAGGCAGGCGGCGCCGACCGCGAGCGTGGGTTCGGGTGCGGCCATCGCGCGGATCAGCATCACCGGCGACGGCGGTTGCCACGCGAGCGCGGCCATCGCGACGGAAAGCATGGCGCCCGCGGTGACGGCCCACGGCCGCCAGTCGATCGCGGCGGCAATGGCCGGCCACGGATTGTCGTATTGCTCCGGCTCCTGCTCCTGCTTGCGACGGAATGCGCTGCGCAGCCAGTCGGCGAGCAGGCCCTGCGGCAGGTCGCGGCGCGCGCGACCGGCGAGCAGCACGCCGATCGCGACGACGAGCACGTTGCACCATGCACTGGCGAGCGGTGCGCACCAGCGCAGGTCGACCGGCAGGAAGTCGACCGCGCTCAGCGTGCCGAGCGTGACGGCCAGCAACGCGGCGGCCCCTGCAACCGGCGCGAGGGCGTCACTGCCGGCCGGGCTGTCGGGAATGTCGTCGTGGCCTTCCGGCTGTTGCCCCATCGGGGTTCCTTACGTACGCGTTACAGGATGCGCAGGTGCCCGCGCGGAATTCTGCGAGCGGCAATGTAGCGCGGCGGATGATGAAACTCAAGGCATCGATGCGATTGACGCGAGGGAGGAAACGGTCGCGCGGACCGGACAGGCCGCGCGCGTCGCAATGTCGGAGCCGGCGGCGCGTCGGTCCTGTCGTCAAGGTGATGGGTATCCGCGATTCGCGGAGGGAAAACCGGGCGCGATCGGGTTCGGGGATCGCGACCTGCCGCGCCGGACAGCGCACGCAGACGTCCGAACCGGTATTCGAAGATGCATTGACTCGACGGCGGCGGCTCATCCCTGCGACATCGCGTTCGATCGTGCCGCGCGATGCCGGCAGCGCCGCTTCACGGGTTAGCAGTAGGGGGCAGCCGGCAAGGCGGTGGACTACGGCTTGTTCCATGGCCGACCATGGGTCCAGGATGCATTGACGCCGCTATGGTCGACCTGTCTCGCGGCGCCGCCTGGGGAGGGAGCCTCCATGAAGCCTGTTGCCGTGCCGGCCGGCGGGTAGGCCGCGCTGCACGTTCATCCTTTATCGGCCGTCCCGGCGCAACGCCGGTTCGCCGCTCACTGCGTGACGCCAACGAACGTCGGCAGCAGCACGCGATACACGTGGATCATTGCCGGGCCGAGCAGCACCATCATCAGCGCGGGGAAGATGCAGAAGATCAGCGGGAACAGCAGCTTCAGCGCGATCTTCGCTGCCCGCTCCTCCGCACGCATCCGGCGCCGCGTGCGCAGCATGTCCGACAGCACGCGCAGCGATTCGCTGATGCTCGTGCCGAAGCGGTCGGCCTGGATCAGCATCGCGCAGAACGACTCGATGTCCTCGACGCCGGTCCGCAGTGCGAGATTGCGCAGCGCCGTCTCTTTCGTGAAACCCGAGCGCATCTCGAGCAGCAGCAGGTCGAGTTCGCTTGCGACCACGTCGCTGCTGAAGCGCAGTTCCTCGCTCACCTTCATCAGCGCCGCGTCGAGCCCGAGCCCCGCTTCGACGCACACGGTCAGCAGGTCGAGCGCATCCGGGAAATCCTCGAAGATCGTCCGCTGGCGCACCTTGACCCGCTGCGACAGCACGATGTTCGGGATGTAGTAGCCGATCCCGGCGAGCGCGACGAGGATGACCGACAGCAGCGCGCGCTCGTTGCCGAGCGACGTCGTGATCAGCACCAGCAGCGCTGCGCACGGCAACCCGAGCGCAAGCCCCGTCTTCGCCGTGAAATACAGCGCGGCCGCGCTCTGGTTGCGCCAGCCGGCGTTCATCATCCGGATGCGCAGCGGCGAATTCTCCCAGCCCTCCTTCGGCACCGACAGCTTCGAGATCGGGGTGGACAGCTCGACCAGCTTCGCGACCCAGCGCGATGCCATGTCGTCGCCCGCGCCCGCCCCTCCGACGACGGTCCCTCCCGCCCCGGCCGCGCCAGCCTGCTGGAGCCGGCGCTGGATGCTGCGCGGCGCGAACAGCAGCATCGCGATGAGCACGCCGCCGGCCACGAAGATGAACAAGCCGCCCAGCATCACGGCCTGGATCACGCTCAGGTTTTGCATGACAACCTCGCAACGGTTCGTTATTCAGCACTCGCGTCAGACGCGAATGCGGACAATACGACGGATCCAGAACAGGCCGAACAGCATCGACACCAGCATCGTGCCGACCATCCTGATCCCGGCCGGATCCTCCCAGAGCACGGACAGGAATTCGCGGTTCAGCAGCGCCATGACCGCGGCGGTACCGAACGGCAGCAGCCCGAGAATCCATGCCGACAGCCGCCCTTCCGCCGACAGCACGCGCACCTTGTCGAACAGCTTGAAGCGCTCACGGATCAGCGCGGCGATGCTGTCGAGCAGCTCGGCCAGGTTGCCGCCCGTCTCGCGCTGGATCAGCACCGCGATCACGAAGTAGCGCAGGTCCTGCACCGGCACGCGCGTCGTGAGGTTCATCAGCGCATCGTGCAGCGACACGCCGTAGTTGACCTCGTCGAACGTGACGCGGAATTCGCCGCCCATCGGATCGGGAAACTCGTCGCCGACCATCCCGAGCGTGCTCGTGAACGAGTGACCGGAACGCAGCGCGCGCGCGATCATGTCGCAGATCTCCGGCAACTGCCGCTCGAGCCTGCGCAACCGGCGCCCACGGCACCGCATCACGTACATCAGTGGCAGGCAGCCGGCGAACAGCGCGACCGGCAGCGCGGCGAGCTGCATGCGCGAGGCGAAGCTCGTCACGATCCACGCGAACGCCGCGAACACCACGCTGAGCATGATCAGCTTCGGCAGCGTCCAGTCGAGGCCCGATTGCTGGATCATGAGATCGAGCGCCTGCACGCGCGGCATGCGCAGCAGCATCCGGTCAAACGGCTTCGACTCGTCGAGCATCCGCTTCTTCAGGATCGACAGCCGCTCCTGCTGCACGTTGCCGCCGGCCGACATCGCGCGGATGCGCGCTTCGATCCGGCGCGCGGCGCTGCCGTGCCGCGCGTTCCACCATTGATAGGCGCCTTCGATCGCGAGCACCACCGCGACGAAGGTGAGAATCACAAAACCGTAAAAGATCGTGTTCATGAAGCCTCCCCGGCAGCGAACGGTGCCCTGTCGTCAGTTCGTCTCGTACCGCTGGGACGGGTCGTAAAGCGAATCCGGCAGGTTGATGCCGAACGCCTGCAGCCGCTCGACGAACTTCGGCCGCACGCCGGTCGCGCAGAAGTGGCCGCGCACCGAGCCGTCGCGATCCACGCCCGTGCGCTTGAACGTGAAGATCTCCTGCATGTTGATGATGTCGCCTTCCATCCCGGTCAGTTCCTGGATGCTGACGATCTTGCGCTTGCCGTCCGTCAGCCGCGCCGCCTGCACGACCACCGAGATCGCCGACGCGATCTGCTGGCGCATCGTCTTCGGCGGCAGCGTCAGGCCGGCGACGCTGATCATGTTCTCGAGCCGCGTCAGCGCGTCGCGCGGCGTGTTCGCGTGGATCGTCGCGAGCGAGCCTTCGTGGCCGGTGTTCATCGCGTTGAGCATGTCGAGCGCTTCGGCGCCGCGCACTTCGCCGAGGATGATCCGGTCCGGGCGCATCCGCAGCGCATTGCGCACCAGCGTGCGCTGCGTGATCTCGCCCTTGCCCTCGATGTTCGGCGGGCGCGTTTCGAGGCGCAGCACGTGCGGCTGCTGGAGTTGCAGCTCGGCCGCATCCTCGATCGTCACGATCCGCTCGTTGCGCGGAATGAAGCCGGACAGGATGTTGAGCAGCGTCGTCTTGCCGCTGCCGGTGCCGCCCGACACCAGCACATTCACCTTCGCGCGCGACAGCGCGTCGAGCAGCTCGGCCATCGGCGGCGTCAGGCTGTGGTAGCGCACCAGGTCGTCCATCTTCAGCGGGTTGACCGCGAAGCGCCGGATCGACATCAGCGGCCCGTCGATCGCGGACGGCGGGATGATCGCGTTCACGCGCGAGCCGTCCGGCAGGCGCGCATCGACCATCGGGCTCGATTCGTCGATGCGGCGCCCGACGCGCGACACGATCTTCTCGATCACCTTCATCAGGTGCGCGTCATCGTAGAACGTCACGTCGGTCAGTTCGAGCTGGCCGCAACGTTCGACGTAGACCTGCTGGTACGTATTCACGAGGATGTCGGAAATGCCGGGGTCGCGCAGCAGCGCTTCGAGCGGGCCGAAGCCGAACATCTCGTCGTACACGTCGACCGCGAGCTGCCGGCGCTCGATGTCGTTCGCCGGGAGCCGCCCCTCGTCGAGGATGCGCGCGATCAGCGCGCCGATTTCCATGCGGACCGTATCCTGCGGCAGCCGCGACAGGCGCTCGAGTTCGACGCGTTCGAGTACGGCCAGGTGGATCTCGCGGCGCAGCTTCTGGTAGGCGTCGCGCACCGACGAATGGGCCGGGCCGGCCGGCTCGTTGCCCGCCGCCAGCGGCTGGGCCCGGTGCAACGACATCTGTTCGCGCAATGACATGATGGTTCCCCGAAAGAGTTACATGGACTTGAGCTTCGGCGTGGCCTTGCGGCCAAAGAGCCTGGACATCAACGGTTCGCTGTTCACCGCGCCATGCCCGGTGCGCACCTCCCCGTCGACGAGCTTTTTTGCATACCCCTGCAACGCACGCACGACCGCCGTGCCGCGCGCGAGCCGCGACACCGGATGACCCTGGTTGATCGCCTCGAGCACGGTATCTGCATCGTCGGGAATCGTGCAGGCCGCCTGCAGGCCCAGCACTTCCTCGAGCGCGGTGCGGGTGCGCTCGCTGGCGCGTGTCGTGCGGTTCACGATCAGCCGCATCTGATCAGTCGAGTAGCCGAGCGACACGAGGATCTCCAGCAGCCGGCGGCCGGCGCGCACGTGCGGCATCGCGGGCTGCAGCACGATCTGGATCTGGTCGCTGCGATCCAGCGCGACCATCGTCAGCGGATTGATGCCGACGCCGACGTCGAAGATCACGAAGTCGTAGCGCGGCGCGGCGACGCCCAGGATCCATTCGAGCGCGTCCTCGCGCATCTCCGCGGCCTTGACCGGGTCGCCGGCGCCCGCGAGCACGTGGAAGTTTTCCGTCACGTGCGCGACGCTCGCGTCGAGAAACGCGCTGTCCAGCCGCTCGATCTGCGCGCAAAGTTGCGGCAGCGTCGACGGCGGGGTTTCGTCGCTCACGAGAAACGCCGCATCGGCGAACTGCTGGTTCAGGTCGATCAGCAGCACGCGGCGCTTGAAGCCTTCGGCGATCTCGAATGCGACGTTGCTGGCCGCGAAGCTCGTGCCGACCCCGCCCTTGCACGACATGAACGACACGATCCGCGTATCGTCGGTGTCGCGCCGCGTGCTTTGCGCGGCCGCCCGTTCGAGCGCGTTGGCGAGCGCCTGCGGCTCGAGCGGCCACTGCAGCACGTCGCGCGCGCCTGCGCGCATCGCGTCGAGCAGCACGTGCGGCGATGCGTCCGCCGTCACGAGAATGCAGGTCAGGTTCGCATGTGCGCGGCAGATGCGCTCGATTGCCGACAGTTCGGACGCGTCGAGCGACGTGCCGTCGACCAGCAGGACATCGAACGCGTCGAGCCCGTCGGTGCGATGCTCGATCTGCGACGGGCGGCCGGTCGCGCGTGTCGCGCGATAGCGTCCGCAGTCGGCCACGAGGCGCGCGATCTGCGAGAGGCGCGCGGTGTCGTCGGAAGCTACGAGGAGGTTGATCATGTCGTGTGCCTCGTCTGTTCGATTAGTTGCAGGCGGTGCCGCCCGTCGCGGAAGTCAGACTTTCGCGCGGCAGTGTCGTCGTGAACGGCGGCATCGTCACCGTGACGTTCACGAAAGGGATCATCGTCTTGACGGTGACGTTCGTGACGCTGACGGTCACGAACGCGCAAGAATTCACGTCACAGCTTGAGGGCGAGTAGTTCACCGACACGTTCGCGTTCGACAGCAGCGGCAGCAGCGATCTCACGCGCTTCACGACACCGGCCGCGTTCACGTCGCAGACCACCGCCGTGCGCGCGCCCAGGCGCACGGCCTCGCTCGCGGTGCTCCAGTAGAACAGCACGCGGCCGAACTCGAAGATGCCGATCAGCAGCATGATCAGCACCGACGCGATCAGCGCGAACTCGACGATTGCCGCACCGCGCTGGGTGCGCCGGCGTGACGGGAGGGCATGGCGCGCGCTCATGACACTTGCCTCATCACGGTGACGATGTTGTTGAAGGTGATCGACGGCAGCCCCGGGAACGCGGGGATCGGCTGGTACTTGTAGCCCGTGATCTTCACTTCGACGACGTTGATCGCGCCCATCGCCGTGCCGCCCGCCGCGTTGTTGTTCGAGTCGTAGGTCGGCAGGTTCGCGAACTGCGACGGATCGGACGCGTCGCTGCAGCCGGTCGTGTGCTGCGCGTCGCAGATCGTCACCATCGACGTCGTGAGCCCCGGCACCAGCTCAGTGCCGGAAGCACCGCACGTCGTGCTGCCGTAGACGACGAGACACTGCGCCTGTGACACCGGATATGCGCTGTCGGTCGGCAGCCAGATCGACAGGTAGCGCGCCGCGTCGCGCGTCGCCTTGGTCAGCGTCTCGAACTGGTAGATCGCACGGCCGAACTCGGCCACGCCGGTCGCGAGCATGATCATCGGCATCAGCACGAGTGCGAACTCGACGGCAACGGCGCCACGGGTGCGCGAACGACGAATCGGGGGCATTTTCATGATCGTCACTCCCTATTGGACCAGCATCGGCACCTGGACCCCGGACGCACTGCCGTCGCCGGGCAAACCGTGCGTCGCGCACGGGTTGTTGCCGGAGACGGACGATCCGAGGTATTCGAGGTGGGCGATGACGTTGCCGCTGCCGGCGCTGAAGGGCAACGGATCGAGCATCAGCACGCAGTCCCATTGCGTGACGTGCACCTTGCCGCTGCTGCCGTTCAGTGTCGAGCAGTCGCCTTCCGGCGCGAGCGCGACTCGGCGGTCGCCGCCGTAACTCTGGTAGTTGCTCGCGGTCGCGGTGCCGTTGGTGGCGATCCCGCTGCCCGTCGGCGGCGCGCCGTCGCCCTGGTAGGACTTGAAAGCAGCGCGGTCGGCTACGAACTGCGTGTAGGCGTCGCCCTTGATGCCCGCTGTTCCGGGCGGCCCGTAGTTCGGGCCGACATACGCGTAGCCGGTGAAGTCGGGCTGGCCGCTCGAGCCGTTCGCGCCGTTCGTATAGATGCCGAAGCGCGTGTTCCAGGCGCGCAGCGACGCCGACTTCAAGCCGGTGGTGCCGAGATCGGGCGGGCTCTTGATATTGCAGCTATTGCCCGACAGTTCGCTCGCGAGCGTCGGCTCGTTCGTCGTGCCGTCGAGCGCCGCCCAGCCGAAATTGCCGGGCCCGTAGGATGAACCGGACGGCGACGTGAGCCAGTCGCCGACCTTGTAGGCCGGATCGGACGGGCCGCGGCACACGAACACGGGAATCGCGCAGGCCGTCTGCCCGCCGCCGACGGTCGCGATCGCGCTCGCCGACACTTCCGCCGCGTTCGCGAGCTTCGTGCCCGGCAGCACGTTCAGCACCTCGATGAACCAGTGCGCGATGTTGCTCAGCTTCGTCGCGCACTGCACGTACTTGATGTTCGCCGGTGTCGTGACCGAGTTCTTGGTCAGGAACGGGTTGGTCAGCGAATCGCTGAACGTGACGTTCGAATTCGTCGACAACTGCACCGACTGGTTCTGGAAAAACACGAAGTTCAGGTGGCCGGCGGCGATGCCGTCGGCCTCGGCCACCGACAGGCTGATGGCCGAGGTCAGGTCGCGCGCAGCCGACAGCGCGCACGCATCGGCGCTGTTCTGCAGTTCGCTGCGCGTGACGTACAGCTTGCCGAGATCCAGCGCGAGCCCGACGAACCCGATCATCACCGCCAGTGCGAGACCAACGATGATCGCGACGGCACCGCGCTGGCGATGCAGGTTGCGACGCGTGACTTTCGGATAGCGGGCTGCGCTGTTCATGGCGTTCTCCCTGAGCGTCCTGTCGTTACTGGGTGGACTTGCCGATGCCGATCACGAAGGCATTGGCAGGCGGCACGGCTTGCTTGAACGACTTTTCGTAGTTGTCGAGCGCGGCCGCGGCGGCGGCGCCGTCGACCCCCGATGCCGATGCCGGGTGTTCGCCGGCATGCGGATCGATGATCTGGGCCTGCATCACGGTGCGGACCGAATCGCCGAAGCGGCTGTCCCACACCGGGGTCGACGACATGCAGCCGGCAAGCGCGAACGCGAGCGGGACGGCGAGCGCCGCGCGGCGCACGAATACGAGGTAGGCGGATTTCATGAGTGTCCCCTTGGATGGCTTCAACGATCGGTGGACTGGGGTTCGGTGCCCGCACGCGCGACCTGCGCCTGCGCTGCCGTCACCCGGTGCTTCGGTCGCGCCGCCGGCTTGGCCGGCGTGTCGGGGCCGCCTGCCGCGAGGCGCGCGGCGGTGGCTTCGATGCGCGCGATGCGGGCCGCGTTCGACGTGTCGGGCTGCGGCACGGTGGCGACCACCGGCGTGGGCACCTTCTGCGGCTCGGCCAGCACCGGCGACTGCGCATCGGCGCCTTGCGGTGCGCGCGGCGCGGGCAGCGCGGCGGTCGGACCGGTGGGCACTTCCGATTGCGGAGCCGGTGCCGGTGCCGGTGCCGGTGCCGGCGCCTGGGCCGGTGCCTGCGGTGCCGCGGCTGCGCCGTTCGCGGGTTGCGCGCCTGCCTTGCGAACCCCGCCACGGCCTTCCATGTTGCCGGTCGCGTACACGTCGGCTTCGTTCGGCTTGGAGAAGCTGTCGGTCGGCAGCGGCACGTCCGCGGTCTGCAGCGGTTTCACCAGGTGCGGCGTGATCAGGAAGATCAGCTCGGTGCGGTCCTGCTGGAACGACGTGCTGCGGAACAGCGCGCCGAGCACCGGCACTTCGCCGACGCCGGGGATCGCCTTCAGCGCACCGCTCGCGTTGTCCTTGATCAGCCCGCCGATCGCGAACGATTCGCCGTCACCCATCTGCACCGTCGTCGACGCGCGCCGCGTCGTGATCAGCGGCAGGATCGACGTGCCGCCGATGTTGGACGCGCTCAGCGTGACGCCCGTTTGCGACAGTTCCGACACTTCCGGCGCGACCTTCAGGCTGATCCGGCCGTTGGCCAGCACCGTCGGCGTGAACTTCAGCGCGACGCCGAATTCCTCTTCCTGCAGCGTGATCGACGAGACGCCGTTGCTGCCGCTCTGCGGGATCGGGATGAAGATCTTGCCGCCGGCGAGGAACGTCGCTTCCTGGCCGCTGATCGTCACGAGATTCGGCTCCGCGAGGATCTTGACGAGGTTGTCGGTGTTCTGCGCGTCGGCCGCGATGCTGAACGGCTTGTTGTTCGCCTTGTTGAAGACGGCGCCGCTCGCCACGCCCGCCAGCAGGTTGCTGACCAGCGCGCCGCTCCACGAACCGAACCCGCCCTGGATGTTGAACGCGCTGCCCATCTGGTTGATCAGCGTCTTCGACACCTCGGCCACCTTCACCTCGAGCATCACCTGCTGCGGCGACGTGACGTTCAGCATGTTCAACACACCGCCGCCGCCCTTGCCGCCCGCGGCCGGGTCGCCGGCGCTGTCGCCGTACGCATGGGCGATCTGCACGGCCTGCTGCGCGGCCTGCGAGCTCGACACGGTGCCCGCCAGCACGATCGTGCCGGCCGCGGTCGATACGTGGATGTCGCGCTCGGTCGGCATCAGCTGCAGCAGCGACGCCTGCAAACCGCCGGCGTCCGCGCCGACCGCGACGTCGATCACGCGACAAGCACCGCTCTTGCCCTGCACGATCATGTTGGTCGTGCCGACGGCAAGCCCGAGGATGTACAGCGTCTGCGGCGACACCATCGTGGCCTGGGCGACGGCCGGGTTGCCGATCGTCCGATTGCGGACCGGCTCCGGCATCGGCACCAGCAGCGACTTGCCGAGCGGCACGCTGACGCTGGTCGACTCGCGCACGGCGCCGACGCAGTTCGGCCCGCGCAGCGGCCCCGCCGAGGCGGCGGGCGCGGCGGCCGGCACCGGCGCCATGCTGATCGTCATCTGCATCGGCCCCTTGCCGACCGCGGCCGGCGCGCTGGCGCCGCCCTTCGTCAGCACGGCCGACTCGACGCCTTCCTGCGCGAGTGCGCCATAAACGGTCAGCCATCCCGTACAGAGGATCGCGGCCATCATCGTGCCCCGTGCGACGCGTGTCCGCAGCGGGCCGGTACCTGTGCATTGCGGTTTGATCTTCATTTCGTCTGATCCCCCGAGAGACCGGCGCCGTGCCGGTTTTCGACTTCCAAGGCCGCCGCACGTTGCCGGCGGCCGATCTGTTTATATGGCTGGTTTGATCTGTTTCAGAAACACTCGACGCTGCCCTTCACACCCGTCAGTACGCCGACGCAGTCGCGCCGTACTTCCGGCCCAGCGTGCGATGCGACGTGCATGCGTACCGGCCGCACGCGTGCGGGAGCCGGCGGCGCTTCGGGTGCGGGTTCCTTGCCGAGCAGCGTCAGCTTGGTCGCGCCGCCGGTGTTCAGCGTCTTCTGGTCGATCTGGTTGCGCAGCACGAGCGACAGCGTGCCGACGCTGCGTGCGAGGTCGAGCCGTTCGGCCTGGTCGGGCGTGACTTCCAGCGTCACCGCGTTGACGACCTTCGGTGCGGTGTCGTCGCGGCTCACCTGCTGCGCGACGGCCAGCACGAGGATGTGCTCGAGCACGATCTTGGAGATGCTCTGCCCGTCGGTCTTGCCCTGCTGTTCCTGCGTGTTGACGATCACGTCGACGTAATTGCCCGGCAGCGCGAAACCCGCGACGCCGACCACGTCGTTCACGCGCACCGTGATCGCGCGGCTGCCGTCGGCGATCACCGCGGACAGCCCGCCCTTGGTGCCGACCGGCGCGAGCTTCGACTCGATCACCGGCTCGTCGCGCGACAGGCTGGTGCGCACGACGCGCCCTTCGAGCGCTTTCGTATCGGTGAACGCGCCTGTCGGCACGCTGCCCGACGGCCAGTTGACCATGTGGATCTGGTTCGGCCCGAGCGGTTCGCCCAGGTTCAGGTCGGTGGTGGCCACCGCGACCGGCGTGACCGAATTCGTGGATGTCTGCACCAGCCAGTGGGACGCGAACACGACCGCGGCAAGACCCGCGATCATCGCGACGACCAGCATCATGACCGCTCGACTGTTTTTCATGGCAATGCTCCTCGACGATTCGTGAAAGAAACGGCTCAACCGGTGATGAACGTACGGCCACCGCGTTCGACGGTCGGTGGATGACCGCCGTCACGTTCGGGCGCCGAACCGAAATAGCTCGCCCATGCGTCGTACAGCGCGTCGTGCGTCACTTCGAGCGGATCGCCGCGATACCGCGCGCCGGCCGCCACGAGACGCAGCAGGTCCGACGGAAAACAGGCGAGAAACGCCTTGCCGGTCGGCAGATGCAGCCGATGCAGCAGGTAGTCGAAGGCATCGCTCGCGGAGACGAGCCCCAGCGATGCGCAGGCCGCGTCGTACACGGCACGGTAGTCTTCGACCGACATCGCGCCGACGTGCAGCTTCGACCCGAGGCGGCGCAGGAACGCGTCGTCGCAGATCTGCTCCGGCGACAGGTTGCTCGAGAACACCGGCCACACATCGAACGGCATCACGAAGCGATTACCGGATTCGAGCGTCAGGAAATCGACGCCGCGATCGAGCGGGCGCAGCCAGCGATTGAGCAGGTCGCGCGGCTCGACGCGCTGGCGGCCGAGATCGTCGACGACGTACATGCCCATGTTGGCCTTCATGTGCGGCGGCGCCTGGTAGAAACCGGCGGCTTCGTCGCGACGGAGATCGAGCTCGCCGAGCGTCAACTCGCCGCCGGACATCACGATCGGCCGTTCGCACAGGCGCCAGCGGCGGTCGACCGACTGGCCGCCGGCCCGCGATCCCGCGTCGACATGCACGAGCGGGTCGTAGATCTGGATCACTTCGCCGGCCGCGTGGATCGCGTACGGCACCGGCACGTGGCCGCGCATCAGCGAGCCGAGCCGCTCGGCGAGGAAGGTCTTGCCGCTGCCGGCCGGACCATAGATCAGCAGCGGCCGGCCTGAATTCAGCGCCGCGGCCGCCGCATCGAGGATCGACGTGTCGATCACGATGCCTTCGAACGCGGTCCACACGTCGCTCTGGTTGATCTGCAGCTTGCGTACCGAATGCTTGTCCAGGCACGCGAGATACGCGTCGAGCGTCACCGGCGCGGGCCCGCTGTAGCCGCTGCGCGCCCGTTCCTCGAGCGCCAGCACGCGGCCCGCGTCGGTCAGGCGGAACGACACGTCGAGATCGGTCGCCCCGCGATGGGTGAGCTCGACGAGACGCTCGCGCACCAGAAATGCGAAGACGTCGTCGAGCACCGCGAGCGGCAGGCAGTGCCGCTCGACCAGGTCGCCGTACGACGGGCGGCCAAGCACCAGCGTCGACTTCAGCACGAGCCCGGCGACGAACGTCATGCTCAGCCCGGTTTCCTCGAGCGTGCGCGGCGCCGTCGGCAACTGCGTGCCCAGTTTGGTATGGGCTTCCCGAGACGGCAGCGGATCGGGCAGGTGCGCCACCTGCGCGTCGCGTCTCGGTTCGGTGTGATTCGTGTTCATGGTCGCTCCGTCCTCGTTGCGTGTTCGTCGCGCTATGCACACGACACGAACAACATGCCCAGCGTGCCGGCCGCGATCGCCACGCCATACGGCAGCGTGCCGACCGATGCGATTTCCACGGGGCCGCCGGCGGCTTCTCCGTGCGCCCCTTGCAAACGACGCGCGATCAGCACGCGAACGTTCGCCCACATCTGGCGCATCCGGCCGCGCAGCAGCGCGAACGCGATGGCGCCGATCCCGCCGGCCAGGAACGTGGCCAGCACGATGTAGAACGTCATTTCCGCCCCGACCCATGCGCCGATCGCGAGCATCAGCTTCACGTCGCCGGCCGCCATCCCGCGCAACAGGTAGAACGGCAGCAGCAGGCCGAAGCCGGTCGCCGCACCTGCGAGCCACTCGAGTGCGCCGGCCAGGACGCCGTGCAGCATGCACTGCGCGACCAGCGCACCGACGAGCCCGAACGCGACGAGGCGGTTCGGAATGCGGCGGCTTGCAATGTCCGTGCTGGCCGCGGCGACGGCGAGCAGCGTCACGCACAACGGGACCGGGTAAGGCGGCGCAACAGGTAACATGGCGGACCTCTCGGATCGAATCGATGGATCAGGAAACCATTGCCAGCGCGTTGGTTACCGCGGACGTCACGGCCGTGGCAATCACCTCGTACGTGTCGACAAGCGAGCCTTTCAGCGTGACGACGCTGCCCAGTACCGCGGTGGCGAACATCGCCGCGAGCAACGCATATTCGATCGACGTCACGCCTTGCTCGTCGGCGATCCAGCGACAGACGGCACGCATCGTGGCTTGCATGATGGTCTCCGGTTCCTGGTTGATCGGATGGCCGGGGACGGCTCGAGCACTGCACCAGCCGAGCCGTCCGCGGCACGGTCCATCAGATCGCTGCGACCGCCGAATCGAGGTCGTCCGCGATCGTGGTGAACACGGTTTTGAGGTCCTTGCCGACCGTCGACAGCGCGGCGATGATGCCGATGGCGATCAGGGCGGCGATCAGGCCGTATTCGATGGCCGTGACGCCGTCTTCATCGCGAACGAAACGGCTGACTTGTTGAATGAACTTGGACATGGCGTTCTCCTTGCGTAGTCACTTTCGAAGCCCTCGCGTGCCGGCTGGATCGAATGATCCGGCATCGATACGTCGAGGCAGGTTGTTGATGCCGTGTGGTGCCGACGAACAGTTCGGAGGAGCCGTCCGCCGTACCGCTCATCAAATTGCTGCTACTACAGAGTCCAGATCGTCGGCGACCGTACTGAACACGGTCTTCAGATCCGTACCGACCGTCGTCAGCGCGGCGGCGATGCCGATCGCGATCAGCGCGGCGATCAGACCGTATTCAATGGCCGTCACACCGTCCTGATCCTCGGCGAACCAGGCGATCTTTTCGATGATTCTCGACATGAGCACTCTCCTTTCGGACTGCTATTAAATACCCTTCGTCGATCAAGACGTCGGGGTGGGCACCACCGGCACTACACGAAAAAACGGAACGCGACGTTCAGCTGCGGGAACGGGGATGCACACCCCTGTCCGTGCGAACGGGTATCAGTGAAGCGGAACGCGAGAGAGGCGTATACGGGGCGACCAGCCGGACGAACCGGGCATGCCGACCGACCGGAACGGCACGACGGCCGCTCGACGCATGGAATCCAGTTGAACGGGAGACGAGTTCCCGGCACATCCGCAATGTGTCTTTAACGCGGCTTGCGATCCGCGATGTGCTGTGGTCTTTCATTTTTATTCCCCATGTGCTGCCATGCCGAATTCTTATTGCCCTGAAGATTCCGGGTCTGCTGGGTCGATCGACGACTGGTTTCGCGGTTCGTCGACCTGGCGCTGCGTGTTCCCCGACGCGCTCCGGTCATCTCTTCCGCAGGTGACTCCGTAGCCGGTTCCGTGTGTCTTTTCGGAACCGCCCGGTCGTCACGTCGCCCGACTGCCGTGCCAACGCTTACGCAAAGAGCAGGCCATCCCGAGTGGAATCTCTGCGTATCAAGGGTTCCGGCGATTTCCCCCCTCCCCGGCCCACGGCGCGATGCCCGAAATGTTTCAAACTTGAACGACCCGCGGCGGCCGGCGCGGCCCGCCCGAATGCCCGCCGCCGCGCTGCACAAAGGGCAGAAAAAATTTCGTCGGGACTTTCCCGGATGCGCAACGCCGGTCGCGTGCCGCGCGTTCGGCGGCGTGCGAACCCGGCGAAATTCACCGAATGTTTCAAGCCAGAAACACGAAACCCGATTACCTCGATTTTTCATACTTGAAAACACGGTTTTCAAGGCCGTCACTCGGCGATCGAAATTCCGGCAGCCAGTGCGTGATTTGCATCACGCGATTTTTTCTTCAACAATGAATTCACCGGACAACGCCGTTTCAACGCGATTCGATCCGCGGGCACGACCACATCAAACGGCTGTGACAGACCACGCAGCCACTACGACAGACGGGGCATCATGTACACAGCCAATCGTGAAACGCGCGATCGCGCCATACGCTGTGCTCAATGGCTGACAGCGGACCGGATCATTCCGTACAGCTGCATCATGCTGATGCTCTTCGTCGCACTGGTGGTCGTGTGGGGCGTCGTGACCGACGGCTTCACGTCGAACGCCACTGCCCGTCCAGGCACCGACTTCTCGGTCTTCTGGACTGCATCGCATCTCGTGTTGCAAGGCCATGCCGCATCGGCCTACGACACTTCGTCATTCACGCAGGCCGAGTTCGCGCACTTCGGTGCGTTTCTGCAACACCGGCCGCTTCCCTGGCTCTATCCGCCGACGATGCTGCTGCTCATCGCGCCGGTTGCCCTCGTGCCTTTCCTGCCCGCTTATTTCCTCTTTTTCGCGGGCAGTCTTTTATGCTACGCGCTCGCCGTCTCGCGGTTGTCGGGATTGCGTGCGCATCTTCCCGTGCCGCGCGCCGCGGCGCTCGTCGTGGTCGCGTACTCGGGCGTGTGCATGTCCGCGCTGTTCGGGCAGAACAGCATCCTGACCGCCGGCCTCGCCGCGCTTGCGCTGCATCTGCTTGGCAAGCGCCCCGTCGTGGCCGGCGTGCTGATCGGCCTGCTCGCGATCAAGCCGCAACTGGCCGTGCTGTTCCCGATCGTCCTGGTTGCCACGCGTGCGTGGCGCACGTTCGCGGCGGCGGCGATCAGCGCGACGCTGTTCGCGGCAGCCGGTGTCGCACTGACCGGCCCGGCCGCGCTGCACGGGTTGACTCACGCAATGTCGACAGTACGCGCGCAGCATTTCATGCTCGCGTCGTACTGGCTCGCGTCGCCGACGCCGTTCGCCGCGTTGCGGCTCGCGGGCGCACCGGTTGCCGCCGCGCTGGCCGCACAGGCGGCGGTCGCGCTGCTCGCGATCGCCGCGGCCGTCAGCGTGTGGCGCCGCACGAACGACATGCGCCTGCGCGGCGCGGTGCTGGCGGTCGCCACGCTGCTGACGACGCCGTATCTGTGGCACTACGAACTGACGTGGCTCGGCATCGCGGTCTTCTGCCTGATTGCGCACGGTCTCGACGAAGGCTGGCTTCCCGGCGACCAGGGCATCCTCGTGCTCGCGTGGCTGCTGCCGCTCTTCGAGATGTTCAACCGGTTGGCGAAGCTGCCGCAGATCGGGCCGGTCGTGCTGCTCGCGGTGCTGTTCGTCGCGGTGCGTCGCACGGCACTGACGTCACGGAGCGCGCAATGAAAGCGCCTTCGTTCGCCCGCCATGCGCATTCCGCCATCGACGCACATCCGGAACTCCCGATCGCGGGCCCGCGCCGCTACCCGCACTGGCTCAATCGCGACCGCGTACGCCTCTATGCGGCCGCCGCGCTGCTGACCGAGCTGCTGTTCATCGGCATTTACTTGATCCGCGTGATCCTGTCGAACCATGGCGCGCCGGAACCGCTGTCGCCGGATTTCTCGCCGATCTGGAGCGCCGCATGGCTCGCCGCGCACGGTCACGGCGCCGACGCGTGGCATTTCCCCACGCTGTTCGCGGTCCAGAAGCTTGCTGTCCCGACGATGACGCTCACGGACGGCACGCAGCCCTGGCTCTATCCGCCGACGATGCTGCTGCTCGTGCTGCCGCTCGGCTGGCTGCCGTACACGCTGGCGCTCGTGCTGTGGCTCGCCACCTCATACACGCTGTTCGCCGTGACGATCCGCGCGACGGTGCAACGCGATACCGCCTGGCTGTGCGCACTCGCGTTCCCTGGCGCATTCCTTACCGTGATCGTCGGCCAGAGCAGCCTTTTCACTGCGATGCTCGCCGGCGCCGGCCTGCTCGCGCTGAACCGCCGCCCCGTCGTCGCAGGCATCTGCTTCGGCTTGCTGACGATGAAGCCGCAGCTCGCGGTGCTGTTCCCGCTCGCGCTGCTGTGCGCGGGCCAGTGGCGCGCGCTGGCCGCGTGGGCCGCGACGATCGCCGGTAGCGCCGCGCTCGCGACGCTCGCGTTCGGCGTCGGCCCGTGGGTCACGTTCGCGCATGTGATAGGCAACGTCTACGCGGCCGTCGGCACCGGGCACGCGAAGCTCTCGCGCATGCCGTCCGTGTTCGCGTTCGCGACGATGGCCGGCTGGCCCGTGCTCGTTGCCCGCGTCCTGCAACTGCTGTCCGCCACCGCCGCCGCATTCGCCACCGTCTACGCGTGGCGCGGCGCGTGCTCCTACGCACTGCGCGCCGCAACCCTCGCATGCGCATGCCTGCTCGTCAGCCCGTACCTGTACGACTACGACCTGACCTGGTACGGCCTCGTGATCGCGTGGTACGCCCGCTATGCATGGACCCACGGCTGGCGGCGCTTCGATCGCGAATGGCTGATGCTGCTGTGGCTGATGCCGCTCGCCGGCCTCACGGTCATGCCGCACCTGCCGTTCCAGTTCATGCCGCTCGTCACGCTGGCGTCGCTCGCGCTGCTCGTCAGCCGGATCGCGCAGGAAAGACACGACGTGCCGTCGATGCCCGACGCGCGCGACCACTCGACCGACACCGGGTTTGCTCATCCGGTCCGGCCGCACCACCGCCCGGCGTACGGAATGCGCCGCACCGGCCGCCCGACCATCGGCGCCGACCGGTGACGCGTCATTACAAGGGGAATCATCATGCGGGAACCACTCTATACACCGCTCGTTTCGCTGGTCGTGCCGTTCTACAACGAAGGCGAGGCCGTCGAGCGCTTCTTCGACGTCGTGATTCCGTTGCTGACGGCCATCGACGCGATCCGCTTCGAGATCGTCTGCGTGAACGACGGCAGCCGCGACGACACGCTCGAGCGCCTGGTCCGGATCAGCACCGCCGAACGGCGCGTGCGCGTGATCGACCTCACGCGCAACTTCGGCAAGGAAGCGGCGCTGACGGCCGGCCTCGACGAAGCGTCCGGCGACGCGGTGATTCCGCTCGACGCCGACCTGCAGGATCCGCCGAGCCTGATCCCCGTGATGATCGAACACTGGCGCGACGGTGCGGAAGTCGTGGCCGCGAAACGCAGCAGCCGCGCGTGCGATTCGTTCGCGAAGCGCACCGCCGCCGCGATCTACTACCGCGTGCACAACATCCTGTCGGACGTGAAGCTACCGGAGAACGTCGGCGATTTCCGGTTGATGGACCGCAAGGTCGTGAATGCGCTGCGCAGCCTGCCCGAGCGGCACCGCTTCATGAAGGGGTTGTTCGCGTGGGTCGGCTACAAGACCGTGATCGTCGAATACCAGCGCGACCCGCGCAGCGCCGGGCACTCGAAATTCTCCGGCTGGAAGCTGTGGAATTTCGCGCTGGAAGGCATCACCAGCTTCAGCACCGTGCCGCTGCGCAGCTGGACCTACATCGGCCTCGGCATCGCCGCGCTCGCGTTCCTGTACGGCTCGTTCATCATCTTCCGCACGCTGCTGTTCGGCAATCCGGTGCTCGGCTACGCGTCGCTGATCTCGGTCACGCTGTTCATCGGCGGCATCGAGCTGATCGGGATCGGTGTCGTCGGCGAATACGTCGGACGAATTTACGACGAGTCGAAGCAACGGCCCGTCTACCTGATTCGCCGCCGCTACCAGGCGCACGGCAAGGTGATCGAGCTTCCGGTTGCGCGCGATGCGCGCCGCCTGGCCCCCCGCCGCCGCGCGCAGCCGACCCGCGCGCGGATCGGCGCCCGCTGACGCACACGTGCCGCCATGATCGACCTGCTCTGCGCCGAACGCACGCGGCTCGTGCGCTTCGGCGTGTCCGGACTTTTCTCGACCGCGATCCACACGCTGGTCGCCGCGGCGCTGTTCACGCTGTTCGATGCGACGCTGGTGACCGCGAACGCGGTCGCCTTCCTGTGCGCGACGGCGTTCTCGTATCTCGCGAACACGCTGTGGAGCTTCTCGTCGACGGTGCACACGCGCAACGTGGTGCGCTTTCTCGCGGTCACGCTGGCCGGCTTCGTCGAGACGATGCTGCTGGCGCGCGGCGCCGAAGCGCTCGACCTGTCGCGCGGGACGAGCATCGCCGCGATCGCGCTGCTGATCCCGCCGACGACGTTCGTGCTGCACCGGCTGTGGACGTACCGGTAAGCGGCTTCCCCGCCTTTCCCCTCCCCCGCAGATAATCGGCCAATCGATTAACAGATTCAATGTCGCTATATTTATGTAGCGTATCGATTCGATTGATTCCGATTTCAAAATTAATAATACAGATAATATTGGCGACCTGTTTACTTTTACAGCTTCCACGATTAACCAAACGGGATAACCTGCATTCGCCGTCGCTTCAGCACCTGCCGATTCCGCAGCGAAGCCTTGCGGCACAAGGCGATGGCGGCCGCACGAAGCAATTCGCGCAACGATAAGTCCCATTACTTAAAACGGGAGCTTCTATGTCACGCGTTACCGATGTGCTCGTTTCGTTCGATACCGAAACCATTCTCAAAAAATATCCGAATCCCAGCAGGAACCCGGCCGCACCGACGCTGATCGACTGGCATTACGTCTATATGGTGACCAACCAGGACAACGTGATCTCCGGGCAGGCGGGCGGCGAGCTCGACCTGAAAGCGCAGGTCGGCGACCTGATCCGCTGGCGCGAAACGAGCCTGTCGCTGGGCTTCGAGAACCAGGTGGTGTTCTACAAGTTCATCGGCAACGTCGGCAACGACCTGATCTCGACGCCGACGCCGCGCGTCGCGGAAGCGTCGATCCCGGTGCCGAACACCAGCAAGCCGGAAGTGCCGACGTGCCAGAAAGTCGCGAACTACTACTGGTCGTCGGAATGCCTGAAGGTCGGCCGCGTGACCTACCACTTCCAGTTCCAGATCATCGATCGCAACTGTCAGAGCCAGGGCTGCTTCTCGTGGGATCCGTTCATCTCGATCCATAACTGATCGCGGCAGGCGGGCGGCCGCGCGACGGCCGTCCGCGCCGCCCCCCTTGTTGCGGAGGAGGTGCCCATGTCTGGTCTTCGTTGCGATGTGCTCGCAGTCATCGACGCCGTCACGCTGCTGTCGACCTACCCCGATGCAAGCCGGGACGCCGATGCGCCGACCGTGATCGACGGCCGGCACATCTACGTGTTGAGCCCCGGCGACGCCGGGCAGGTCGGCCACAACGACAACCGGTTGTTTGCCGGCTTGTCGCCGGGCGACCAGCTTCACCTGCGCGAGACCGCACTGGCGCTGCGCGCCGAGGTGAGCGTGCTGTTCGTCCGGTTCGTCTTGAAGGACGCCGGCATCGTCGCGCCGATCGAAGCGGAAGTCCGCGATGCCGCCACGCCGGTGCCGGACGGCGACGACCTGCTTCAGCCGTCGTGCCGGCCGATGAAAGACCATTTCTGGCGCAGCGAGGTGCTCGCTGCCGGCACCACCGCCTGCACGGCCGATTTCGCGGTGCTCGACCGCGACGGCGCCGTGTCGGGCTACTTCCGCTGGGAAACGACCATCGAGATCGCCGGCAGCCATCCGGACACGAAGCAGCCCGGTTTCAAGCCGTCGTCCGACCGCAACGGCCACTTCACGCTGCCGCCGAATACCGATTTCAAGGCGACCTTCTATGCGAATGCCGCCGACCGGCAGGACCTGAAGCTGTTCATCGACGACGCGACGGAACCGGCCGCGTCGTTCGCCGGCAACGGCGACGACGGCGTCAGGCAGTTCACGCTGAACTCGCGTGGCGGCAGGATCCGGATCGACGCGTCGGCCAATGGCAAACCATCCGCGACCGATGCGCGGCTCGCGCCGCTGTCCGCCGGCGATACGGTCTGGCTCGGCTGGCTCGGCGCCGAAGACGGCGCCGACCGCGACTACAACGACGGGATCGTGATCCTGCAGTGGCCGATCACGTGAGCGGCGCCGCGTGCGGCACTCAGGTGCGCGGCAATCCCGGTGGATTGGTCTGCGACTGGTCGATCGCTTCGGCATCGAGGCTCCAGCGTCCAAGCACCTTCCGGTAGCTGCCGTTCGCGATCAGCGCATTGATCGCGAGCGTCAGCGGATCGGCGAGGCCGCTGCCCTTGCGCGTCGTGATCGCGATGTCCGCGGTGCGCGGCCAGCCGCCGCTCACGGTGCCGATCAGCTTCGCGTCGCCGCGCAGCGACGCCTGGTACGCGAGCATCGAGTTCACGCTGAAGATCGTGTCGACGCGGCCCGACTGCAGCGCGACCCAGCGCTCCGCCGCGTCGGGGTAGTACTGGATCTCGACCGGCGCGAGGCCGCGTGCAACGTTCTGGCGATTCCATTCGAGCAGGATCTTTTCCTGGTTCGTGCCCGAATCGGTCACGACGCGCAGCCCGGCGACATCCTTCGGTTCGCGGATCGCGGCAAGCTTGCTGCCGTTCTTCACGTAGAAGCCGACCTGATCCTTCCGGTAGGTCGAGAAGTCGAACTTCTCCTTGCGCTGCTCGGTGACCGTCACGTTCGAGATCACCGCGTCGACCTTGCCGGACTGCAGCGCGAGCGGCCAGTCGGCCCACGCGAGCGCCACGATCTTCAACTTGCGGCCGATACTGTCCGCGATCAGTTGCGCGAGATCGGGATCGAAGCCGACCACCGTCCGCGCATCCGTCGCATACGTGCTGAGCGGCGGCAGGTTCGGCGCGATGCCGATCGTCAGCGTGTCCGCTTCGGCAAACTTGAAGCCGCCCGGCACCGCCCGCTCGACCGCCGGGTTCGCGGTGCCGCGCTGCCGGCCCGGCTGCTCGGGGCTCAGGTCGAACGTCGCGGCCTGCGCGGCGACACTGCCGCCGATCGCGATCGCGGCCAGCATGCGAGCGATGCGCGCAACGGGGAAAGTCGTTCTTCTCATGTCTTTTGCAATCCTTTGTAATTCGACGATGCGTCGGTCATTCTCGAGTGGGGCAGGCGACGTGTCACGCGTGTCGCCGCCTCGTCCGGTCTTTCACGCGGGCGTCGCCTCGAGTTCGGTCGCGGCCGCGCGCTGCGGCGCCGGCTGCACGACGCGCGACGGCTGCCTCGCTTGCGCCGGCTCACCCGCATACAGCGCCTTCGGATCGAACACGCGCGCCTGCAGCGGCGTGAACGAGCGGAAATTCCACAGGCTGCGCGCGACGAACACGCGCTGCACCCAGCGGTATGCACGATCGTTCTCGTCGTACTGCGGATCGAAACGGTCGCGCGAATGCAGCGTGAAATGGTTGTTGATCAGCACCAGCTTGCCCGGCGACACCTGGACGCCGAACGACACCTCGCGCACCGCGCGGTACAGGTTCGCCAGCGCCTCCTGCGCGCGCGTGTTGACGGCCAGCACCATGTCCGGATAGAACGCGACCGTCACGCGCGGCGCGTCGAGCGGCCCCGACAGCACGGCGCTCAGGTCGGTGTTGTCGCGCGGCGTCGGCGCGGCCCCGCGCCACCGGTACGGCACACGGATGATGTAGTGCTCGCCGTACAGTTGCGCGATGTCGTCCGGCGACAGCCGTTCCAGCGCGCGGCGCGCATCGGCGAGCCGCGTGTACGGGCCGCCGCCGGCTTCGCTGCGTACGCCGAGCAGCAGCAGCGCGAACGGTGACGTATCGCCTTCCGGCATGTGCGCCTGCGCGGCGTTCTCGATATGGAAATCCAGCTCGACCTCGGAGCCGAGGCCCGTGTACTCGCGTGCGGTTGCCTTGTGCGGCGTCAGGTTGTTCACGAGCTCGCGGCCTTCGTGCGCGATCGAATACGGCTCGCCGGCCAGCGTGCTCAGCGCGACCAGCACGTTCTCGCTCAGCACGCCGGCCTTGAACGAGCGGCCGGTTTCCTCGAACCGTGGGCTGCCCTTCACGTCGTCGTCGATCGGCAGGTTGTCGATCTCGATCGAACCGTGCGCGTCCGCGGTCGGCGCCTTCGCGCGGTCGAACGCGTCGACGATGCGGTCGGGAAACGCGTTGTACGCGAGCTTGCGCACCGCACTGATATAGCCGGCGCCGCCGGCCGGATCGTAGGCCAGCGCGCCGAGTGTCCTGCGGATGTGAGCGGATTCCACTGCCGTCAAGGCGATGCGTTCATCTGCGAGATAGGTCATAGGTCTCTCGTATAAAGATTCTGGGTCGAAGAGCGGTAGCGCACCACCGCCGCGCTCGGCCGTCCTCGGTGCGAAGCGCTCGACAAGACTAGGAGACCGTCATTGCATTGCGAAATGATATTAATTCGATTGCAAACAAAAATTATCGATATAAGTTCAGCAACGCAGCCGCGCTCGGCCGCACCGATCGAGCCGGCCTTTAACACGAATGCTTGTTAAAAAATCGCTGGTTATTATTTGTATTCGCTAGCGGGTCGATGCTAGTTTTCTGTCGGATTCGACGACGCGGCCGGCGCCCGACGCGCAGCCGCCTCCCCTCATCCGCCCTACGGGAACCCGCCAGATGAATCGATGCCGCCTGCCGCGCTGCTGCTTCTTCGAGGACGCCGGATACGACGTGACGTTGCCGGTGTACCGCCGCCCCGACCATCCGGCCAGGGAGCCGCAATGAGCGACCGTGCCGCGGCGCTCGACAGCGCACCGGCCGCCGCCGCGCCGGCATCGCGCACGTCGCTGCGTGCGATCCTCCCGACCGTCGCGGCCGCGAGCCTCGGCTTCGCGATCGTCCAGCTCGACGTGACCGTCGTCAACGTCGCCATTCCGAGCCTCGGCCACTCCTTCGGCTCGAGCGTTCACGGGCTGCAGTGGATCGTCGATGCGTACACGCTGTCGTTCGCCGCGTTGCTGCTGACGTCCGGCACGCTGGCCGACCGCTTCGGCAGCCGCCGGCTGTTCGCATACGGCCTCGCGCTGTTCCTGCTCGCGTCGCTCGGCTGCGCGCTCGCGCCGTCGCTCGTCGCGCTGATCGCCGCGCGGGTCGCACAAGGCGTCGGCGCCGCGATGATCCTGCCCACGTCGCTCGCGCTCATCACGCATGCGTGTGCGAACGACACTGCCGCGCGCGTGAAAGCCGTCGCGTGGTGGAGCGCGACCGGCGGTGCGATCAGCGCGGCCGGGCCGACGCTCGGCGGCCTGCTGATCGATTCGCTCGGCTGGCGCGCGATCTTCTTCATCAACCTGCCGATCTGCGCGATCGGGCTGTGGCTCACGCTGCGCCACGTGCAGGATTCGGCTGCCGCGCGCACGCGGCTGTTCGATCCGGCCGGCCAGATCGTCGCGGTGCTGGTACTCGGTCTGCTGACGGGCGGGATCATCCGGGCGGGCGCGCAAGGTGTCGGCGATCCGTATGCGGCCGGCGCGCTGATCGCGTCGGCCGTGCTCGGCACGCTGTTCGTCGCGATCGAACGGCGCGTGGCCGCGCCGATGCTGCAGCTTGCGTTCTTCCGGATCGCGCGCGTGCCGGGCGTGCTGGCGATCGGCGCGGTCACGAACGCCGCGTTCTACGGGCTGATCTTCTCGCTCAGCCTCTATTTCCAGAACGCGCGCGGCTTCACGGCGACCGAATCGGGGCTCGCGCTCGCGCCGCTCACGATCATCATGCTCGCCAACATCGCGAGCGCGCGGCTCGCGGTACGGTACGGATTCCGCGCGACCGTCGTCATCGGCCTCGCCGTGTCGCTCGCGGGCTACCTGTGGCTGTGGCGCATGCTCGCCGCGCATACGCCGTATGTCCTGCTGGCGCCGGGGCTCGCGGCGATGGCGATCGGCGGCGGCATCGCGATTCCCGCGCTGACGTCGACGATGCTCGGCAGCGTCGAGGCCGGCCGCTCGGCAACAGCTTCCGCGATCCTCAATACCGCGCGCCAGGTGGGCGCCGCGATCGGCGTCGCGGCACTCGGCGCGCTGGTCGCGGGCCAGGGCGCGGCGATCGTGGCCGGCGCGGCGCACGCGTTCGCCGTCGCGGCCGTGCTCGTCGCGGCCTGCATCGTGGTGGCCTTGCGCTGGCCCGGCGACGCACCCGATACCGGCGCGCGGGCCTGAGCCGTTGCCGACCGACACCCTTCAACCGATCCCACAGCCGAGCGAGGAACCCATGCAGCATCGCTTCATCGATACCGTCCTGATCGTCGACGGCGCGTCGACCGCCGCCTACCTGGCGCCCGCGTTTCGTGCGTACGGCATCCGTTGCGCGCACGTGATCAGCGATCCCGACCTGCCGGAAATCTACCGGAACCAGTTCGTGGTGTCCGACTACATCCGCCAGGTCCAGCACCGCGGCGACATCGACGCGACGCTCGCGCAGCTGCGCGACCTGCGGATCGGCGCGGTGCTGCACGGCCTCGATGCGGCGCTGGAGCTGGCCGACACGCTGGCCGAGCGGCTCGACGTGCCTTACCGCAATCCGCTCGCGACGTCGGCCGCGCGGCGCGACAAGTTCGCGATGAACGAACGCATCCGCCAGGCCGGCCTGCGCGCACCGGCACACTTTCACAGCACGTCGGTCGATGAAGCGCTCGAATGGGCGCGCGCGCAGCGCACGCTGCCGCTCGTCGTGAAGCCGGCGCGCAGCGCGGGCGTCACCGGCGTGAAGATCTGCCGGACGCTCGCGCAGGTCGAGGCTGCCGCGCGCGACGTGCTGGCCACCCGTTCGCTGTACAACCAGCCGAACGACGACATCGTGATCCAGAGCTATTCCGAGGGGCAGGAATACATCGTCGATTCGGTGTCGTTCGAGGGCCGTCATCGCGTGGTCAGCCTGTGGGAAGTGCATCGCGACCGTACGCACGCGCCGCGGCTCGACAAGATGCTGGTGCTGAATCACGCGGACCCGCGCTACGCGCCGCTGCTCGACTACGCGGCCGACGTGCTCGACGCGCTCGACGTGCGCTTCGGGCCGACTCACCTCGAGCTGTTCGATACGGCCGACGGCCCGACGATCGTCGAGCTGAACGCGCGACTGCACGGTAGCCTCGACCCGCGCCTGACGAGTGCGGTCAGCGGCGAGAATCACGTATCGGCCGCCGTCGAAGCCGTGCTGCATCCGGAGCGGCTGTTCGGCGAAGCGGCCGCGCCGACGGATTTCCGCGGCTATTGCGGGCACGTGCTGCTGCTGTCGTCACGTAACGGCGTGCTGCGGCAGGACTTCACGTGGCAGGCGATCCAGGCGCTGCCGTCGTTCGTCGGGCTCAAGCAGTGGATCAAGGTAGGCGACACGCTGCGCGTGACCACCGACCTGCAGACGGCGCTCGGCACCGTTGGCCTCTACAGTCCGACGTTCGAGCGGTTGCTCGAGGATTGCCGGCGCATCCGCGAGATCGAAGCCGATTTCTTCGCGGACGAACGCGCGGTTGTGCCGGCCTAGCGCGCGAGCAGCGCACCCGCCTGCCGGCCGAGCACCGCGCGCAGCGCATCGAGTTCGGGCAGCGCGGGCGCTTCGTCAGGCGTGACGAGGTAGGTCGTCACGCTGTCGAGGTCGTCGAATGCATGCGCGCGCAACTCCTTGCGCGCGACGTGCTCGATCGTGATCCGCTTCGGCAGGATCGCGACGCCCATCCCGGCCGCCACGCAGCCGAGGATCGCGCCGAACGTGCCGAACGACGACACCGATTCGATCGCGACGCCGCGCGCCTTCAGCCAGTGCTCCGCGACCGCGCGGTACGGGCAGCCGTCGTGAAACGCGAGCAGCCGCACCGAGTTGTCGGCCAGCAGCTGCCGGCGCGTGACCGTGGCCGCGCCGACCAGCACCATCTCTTCGGCAAACGCGGGCTCGTAACGCAACCCTGGCCGGACGACCGCGCGCGCGGTGAGCGCGGCATCGATCCGGCCGCGCAGCAGTGCGTCGGCCAGCTCCGGCTCGCTGCCGATCTGGACCGCGAGACCGAGCGCCGGCTCGCGCTCCTTCAACGCGGCGGCCAGCGCCGGCAGCCGCGTGGCCGCCGTGCTTTCCATCGAACCGAGCCGGAAGCTGCGTGCGACCGGCGTATCGCGCACCACCTGCGTCGCTTCGTCGACGAGACGCAGGATGCGGTCGCAATACGGCATCAGCCGGCGTCCCGCATCGTTCAGCACCAGCCGCTTGCCGTGCCGGTCGAACAGCGGCGCGTCGAGCGACTCTTCGAGCTGGCGCAGCCTCGCGGTGACGTTCGATTGCGTGCAGCCGAGCCGCTCGGCCGCGCGCAACGCGCTGCCTTCCTGAACAATGGCACGAAAGGTTTCGAGCAGAGGGATGTTCATATCATTTTCTCTTGTTACCGATTCAGTTTATATCATTTTACTTCGCCCATCATCCGGATTAGCCTAGCGGATATTCGGTGCCGGCCGCCCCTTCCGAGGAATCCGCATGCCATCCGCTGTCTGCTCCGGCTTCACCAACGTTCGCCGCCGGCCCGAGGTTCGCCCGTGCGCGCACTGATCGCCGCGACGGTGCGGCGCGGGCCGACCGTGCTCGCGTGCGGCGTCGTCCTCGGGCTGCTGGTGCCGCCGCTCGCGGATCTCGCGCGGCCGTTGATGCCTGTCACTGTGTTCCTGTTCGTGCTCGGCACGCTGCTGCGCGTCGAGCCCAGCGCCGTGCGCGCGGTTGCGCGCCGGCCGGCCGTGTCGCTGCTGCTGCCGGCCGCGACGATGATCGTGTGCCCGGTCGCGCTCGGTATCGCCGCGCGGCTCGCCGGCATGCCGTACGACTGGGTCGTCGCGCTGGTGATCGCGTACTGCGCGCCGCCGTCGAGCGGCACGTCGACGATCGCGCGGATGTTGTCGCTCGACGCGAGCGTCTCCCTCGTCGCGACCCTCGCGTCGATGGTGTTCGTGCCGCTCACCGCGCCGCTGCTGACGGCCTGGTTCAGCCACGATGCCGCGGTGTCGATCTCGCCATTGAGTCTCGCGTTGCGGCTCGCGCTGCTGATCGGCAGTGCCGAGGGTGTCGCGCTGCTCGTGCGGCGCTTTGCCGGTTCGAAGCTCGACCGCCATGCGACGCCGATCGACGCGACCGTCGTGGTCGCGCTGCTGGTGTTCGCGCTCGGCACGATGGCCGGCATGCAGCAATCGATCATCGATGCGCCGCACCGCGCGCTGAGCGCGATCGTGCTCGCGTTCGCGGTCAATGCCGGCATCCAGGTCCTCGCGTACGGGCTCACGCCCGGCGACGTCCGCACGCGGCTCAACGTCGCGCTGATCGTCGCCAATCGCAACGTCGGCCTGATGTGGGCCGCGCTCGGGCTGGCCGCGACGCCGACCATGGCACTCGTGTTCACGTGCGCGCAGTTGCCGATCTATACGCTGCCGCGCGTCGTCCAGCACCTGCTGCCGCGCCTCGAAGCGCAGCGCCTGCGCCGGCGCGCGCGCTGACCGGCCCTACTCCACCGTTCCCGATCAAGGACCCGACATGAAGCGACTCATCGTGATCGGCGCACGCGCCACCGGCAGCAGCGTCGCGCTGGTTCGCGCCGCGCTGGCACGCCAGTTGGCCGTCACCGTCATCACCGCGCCCGGCCATCGTCTCGACGGTGTGTTTCCCGACGCCGTCGAGACCGTCAACCTCGAGCCCGATGCCGGCCGGCTCGCCGGCTGGCTGCGCACGCGCTTTCCCGGCGAGCTCGATACGCTGCGCGTGACGACCGCCCACGACACCTATGCGCGCACCGCCGCGTGGGTTGCCGACGCGCTCGGCCTGCCCGGCCCCGACGCGCGGCACGTCGCGCATGCGGTATCGAAATCGAACCAGAAGGCGCTGCTCGCCGCGCACGGCATCCCGGCCGCCCGGTTCGTCACGGGCACGCTGGCCGCGCCGGCAGCGCTTGCGGCCGCGGCCGATCCGCTGCGCTTTCCGGTCGTCGTCAAGCCGTCGGAAGGCTCGGCGAGCGATGGTGTGCGGCGCTGCGAGGACATCGCCGACGTACGAGCGCAGCTCGACGCGCTCGCGGTCGCGGCCGCGCAAGCCGACGCGCAGTCGCTCGCAAACGAACGCGTCGTGATCGAGGAATTCCTGAGCGGCAGCGAATACTGCGTCGAGTATTTCGACGGCCGCTATGTCGGCGCGCTGCGCAAGCTGAAGCGGCATGGCGCCGGTTTTCTCGAACGTGGCTATACGTCCGAACTCGATCTCGATGGCGACACGCTGCGCGCGCTGATCGACGTCGGCACGCGCGCGACCGCGGCGGCCGGGCTCACGTGGGGGCCCGTGCACCTCGACTGCATCGTGCACGACGGCGTGCCGCACGTGATCGAGCTGAATCCGCGCATCGCGGGCAGCTTCATCTGCGACATCGTGCGCGACGGGTATGGCTTCAACGTCGTCGAAGCACTGCTCGACAAGCTCGACGGGCGTGCGGTGACGATCCCCGAGCTGTTCGAGCCGCACGCGTATGCACGCGCCGAATTCCTGCTCGACAGCGATCCGAGTGCGTGGCGCTTCGCGCAGGCCGGCGAGCTGAACGACGGCGCGGTCACGCTCAGTTACGGGCCGCAAGTGCTGCCCGATCGCGAACGGCGCGCGTTTCTTTATGTACGGGTTGCGTTGCCGGCTGCGCACGGTTCGGCGGAACACGCGGGATCGTCGGCCGAGCGCGGTGAGGTTGTACAGCCGACGCAGGCTGCGGCACCTTCTAATCTGGAGCCTTCAACCGGAAAGGTTGGCTGAAACGTCATAGGGTGTTCCGGAATGGCTGCGACGGTGCTTGAGCGCATCCGCGTCGCACTTCACGCGCAGTCACGCGCGCTGTTCGTCGATGTGCGCGCGGATACGACGGGCGCCTTCCTCCGGGCTGCATGTCGACGTATCGATGCACATCGCGTACGGCCGTGAATAGGCGGGATGCCCGAACTGGGATCTGGCCATTCCCTCGCCCCGATCAGACCGCGCGCGTTCGCGCTGCTCGAGGACGGCCAACGGACACGAAACGCCCACGACGATGGTGCGGCGAGGTGACAGTGCAGCGATGCACGCGTCCAGCGCGGACGTGTCCCGAAGTACGAGATCGAGGACGATGTCGAAATGACTGGCCGCGACGCGGCTGAGCGTCGACTGCAGGTTCAGATGATGAAGCCTGAGCGCCTCGTCGAGTTCCTCGGCCGACCGCATGTCACGCCTGCGCGACATTTCGACGAACGCGTCCAGCGAAATGTGAAACATGGGTATGTCGGCACTGTCCTGGAGCGCCCTCGCCAGGCTGCTCTTTCCGGCGCTGGTCGGGCCGTGCAACACGATCGCGATCGGGTTCATGTCGAAAGGTGGTGGTATGGGTGGGCAGGTGCTGTGGGCGTGGTACCGCAGCGGCTGACAATCGGTTCGTCGAACGGTCGCATGGCGATCGGACGTCGCAGGCGAGTTTCAGTCCGGCGCGGAGGTTCATATTTTATGCATGGATGTTCGTACGCTTATTTCATGGCGGCTGCTCGAATATCTTGACAAAAGTAATTTAGATTTCTAGGACATTGGTTGATCGCATTTCTGGCGATCCGCTGCAATCGGTCGACAGGCACAGCTTCGTCAATATGACGAATAATAAATTTACGGAAAGCTGGATCTGGCGCAATCATGGGTTCAATCTGACGAACAGTTTCCCAGTGATCGGCAAGCAAAAGAGTAATTGATTCGCTGAAACCTTCCGCAATGGCTCCATCGTCACAATGTGCATATTGTAAAAATTGAAGATGTAACTCCTTCCACGACCTACCTACTGCAGCTACAGCTTCTGCCTTCTGAGCTTCCTCGGCAGTGCAAACTCGTGTGTCACCCAGGGCCGTTGACGAGCAGAAAATGGCTACAAGCCATAGCCAGGAGTAGCGACCTATTATTTTGAATGAGTCAGTGATCATTCTCATCATTATGAACATGGATTCAAATGGAGCAGGCGTCATTTCCCACCAAGCTGTCTTGAGATCACGAACACCTCGACATCTGACATAGAGCATTCTTCACTCGATGCATCGCTTGCAGTGATGACCTCTATAGTCCCACCACTTTTCTCGGTGAAGACGACGTGGTGAACTTGACGGTACAAATCATTTCCAATTCGTTCCGACGCGATTCGAACCGTCTTCGTCTTTCCAAAATCGATTTTGTCGTTGTCGGTTAGCCCTGCGCTCTTAAGCGTTACGAACGCCGTACTCGTAGGCCAACGATCAGGCCCCGCACAGTCCGGGTCCGCGGCCAGCGTACGGACGCCCGAAAGGGCACATGCCGCAGCGACGATGCAGGAGGGAATGCGGTTGCTCATTAACACCTCATGTTGCCGTTGCCGACGATACAAAATCCTACCATCAGGCAGGATGCAGCTCGACGGAATCGACTATAGCCGCCCCGAATCGAGCGCCCATTCCGCAACGCCTGGCAGCCTATTCGCGAAGCGCCAGAAATCCAGGGCATTCAGCGATGCCCTGCATACCACACCTAAGAAGGCGCACCGTACCTTCAGCGCTAAGGGCGGCAACCTCACCGACCCTTTCCCCTTCGGGGGCAAACAATACGGCCCAAAAACGGAGTTGACGCAGTAACGCGATGAAACCGAGTTCGAGCGGGCCAAATGCCGCTTCGTCGTGGTGTGTCTTGCTCCAAGATGCGTAACTGCTCAAGGCAGCGCCGGTCATCCAGGCGTACTCCAGCCTTGCAGACCTTTCACTTGCCGGCAACTGGCTCCGAATGAAGTCGGTGACCGAATAAATATGGAATTCGACGCCATCAAGCCCCGGAAATACATAGCGATTGGGTGCGTCAACTTCCACGACCTCATCGCCCCAGGTTCTTGTCTCGGGAGGCAACTGTCGCAGCGTCGATTCCCGCTCGCTCTTGTGAAGAACAATACCTAGATTTGCGTTCATGACGTATAAGGCATGGCCGATAGAAGTCGCTCAGGATAGGCCTTTCCGCTACATCTCACGACTTCTGTGGTTTCAACGACCGCTCCCGGCCGGCAGAAATCGATCCACCGCCGGTAGTTTCCCCCCACCTTTACGAAGAAAGCACCCAATCGCGGACGAACACCCCCACCACACTGTCACTCTGACGGAGATACCGTGCTGCGCCCGTCGAGCCATTCGCTGATCGCACCGAGTGCTTTCGATTCGATTCCAAAGTACCCATGCGGAGACTGCCCGCCACATTCGGCGTGCCTGTTACCTCCACCCAAGGCACTCGATACGGCAATGAAATCAAAGTTGTTGTCCGCCGCCATGCGCTTGGCGGCCCCAAACGGCTAAGCGACGCAACCGTCATGCTCATTCGACAGAACCAATACGCGCGCCTTGTTCCGAGACCACGAAACACCTGACAATCCCGGCTTGCCGCGAACTGCTACCGAAATCGGTGACGTGAGCACGTAAGCATCCGCAAGCTCCGGATTCCTCAACAGCACGTTACCCACCGTAATCGTCCCACGGCTAGTGCCGACGAGCGCAACTCTGGAAGACGGGTAACGTCTTTTCAATTCCGTCATGACGGCAGCAACGTCCTGGCTAGCTGCCTCGCTTAACCGGAATTCGTCGTCCATCCCGTCCACCTGGTCAGACGGTGCGTCGAAAACGACCGAGGCATCGCCTGCGTTCGTCCAGTACGATGCCGTTCGCACCAGGAAATTTCCCTGTTCGCGGGTCGGTCCATTGTCTGCAACCGCAACGACGCCATCACTGCCCGCGAACAGCACGACAATCCAAGCGGGTGAAGCCGATGTGGAATTGAGGTAGACGTTTTGCGTGATGTTGCGGCTCTTTACTGAAACCAGCTCCCCCGCACATATCGCGCGGCTGCCAAGCATGAAGACCGCCGCAAGTATCAGCTGGCTCCCTATCAATGCCTTGATCAAGCCGTGCAACCGCCCGACGCGATCGATCGACAGCCGCGGGCACCCAAGCGGTTCATGAGACTTGTCATGCGTCATCGGCTTTGCTCGAAAGATGTCGAATTCAGCGTTGTCGGCCCTGTATGACGGGTACGTTCAATCCCCCGCTCCAAATGGTCAACGAACGGGAAACCCCCAACGCTCGAGAACCTCGGATACCACGGGCTCCCAAACGTCGGTACCGCGCGCGAACAGCAGGTGCCCGTTTGTCTCGAACGGCGGATGCAGCCGATAGTCGGCATTGCCGCCCGCGCGAACGAATGCATCGTGCCAGGCGCTGCTGTATGTCGGTGCGAAGTACTGATCGTTTTCGGTATAGATCCACAGCATCGGGACACGCGCCGTTTCTCCGAAACGCGAATACATGGCTTCCAGGCGTTCGCCCTGACAGGGCACGCCGGGATGCTCGACCGGATCGCCGCCGGACCCGCCGGCGAAGTTGATCGCCCCGACCACGCCGTCCGGATTGTCGGCCGCCATGGCCGTCGTGACGAAGCCGCCGACCGATTGCCCGACGATGACGATGCGATGCGGGTCGACATGGGGCTGCCGCTTCGAATAGTCCAGTACGGCAAGCTCTTCCGTGCGCGCCGCCGCGATCATCGGTGCGTAGTCCTTCTGACGGCATTTGCCGCTGTATTCCGGGTCGAACTGCGTGCCGAACTCACCGTAGCCGATGCGTGTCGGCTCGAACACGGCGAAGCCCCGTTTCACGAAAAAGGCGACTTGCCGGGTGAAACGAAAGCGCGGCGGCGTACCGCGATCCGTCGGGCTGCGGCCATGATTGAGAATCAGGATCGGAAACGGCCCATCGCCATCCGGAAGGAATTGCGTGATCGCAACCTTGCCCGTTTGTTCCGTCCCGTAAAGATCCTTGACGGTCACGTCGATTGTCGAAACGGATTCGTGGAGGTCCGTCCTGAGCCGTTCGGCATGGGCACCGGGGATCACGAGCGCAAGGCACATCCAAAGCAGGCTTCGGGTCGTTGTCATAAGGCCTACATCTCGAGAAAGGACGGATTCGGCATCGCCATAGCCGAAGCGTGACGCGCGCCGTCACAAACGGCGCCCGAGCAATTGCCCCGGCCAACCGTCCACGTCGAAGGTTGAAATTCGCTCATACCCGCAGGATTCGTAGAAACGCACCAGCGCCCCTGTCCCGCCGCCGTAGCAATCCACGCGCAAGCGTGTCACCCCGGCTGCCCGGGCGCGGTCGTCCGCGAAGGCCATCAGGCGCCGGCCGACACCGCGGGCCCGCGCGTCGCGCGACGCAACCAGCACTCTCACGTAGATTTCCGGCTCGGTCGCGGCAGGCACGTAGGGCATGGCCTCGCCCAGGATCAATGCGCCCAGGATGCGGCCGCCCGGCCCTTCCGCCACCCACGCCTCGGGCAACGCACAGGCATCGGTCACGAGCGCAATCCGCTTCGGCGACGTCGACCAAGGCTCGGGGCCCCATTGCCCCACGTTGCCGATGGCGGCGAACCAGGCGATCACTTCGTCGAAGATCGCCAGCACCGCGGGCACATCCGGCGCGCCGGCTCGGCGTATCACCCGTTCGTCGGTTCCTGTCACCGTCACGTTCCACGCTCCTTCGCCGGATTCGGCGACCGGCACACGATTGATGGCAACGCCGGGCCGCCCGCAGACGGGCGATGAAGGCCAGGCGATCCAGCCTGCTACGGTACTGAAATTCGACCCGTTTGATCAAGGCATGGCGGCCCGCGATGCATCCATGTCGTCCATCGCGGCAAAACTATACAATCGACGCGATGCATCGATGACATGAAGTGCCAGCCGCCCATCTCGTCTGCCGCCATGAACGCACCCGCTGCTCCCTCCTCCTCCGGCCCGTCGGTGCTCGGCGTCTACCGGCAACTGGCCGACCCGTCCGCCGGACAATGGGTCGTCAGCCGTTCCGAACGGGCGCACATGTACCGGATCCAGCATCACCGGCCCGACGGCAGCACGTCGGTCGACACGGTCGTCGATGCGGACAACCTCGACGCAAAGCTGCACAAGTGGCTGCAGGAAGGCTTCGTCCGGCGCGAAGCCGGCGACCGCGCAGCGCCGGCCCATCGCGTCGGGTTCATGCAGGACCTGCGGCGCGCGCACGCGTCGCGACCGGCGGCGGACGTCGACACACCGCACACCGTGCACGTGGGCGGCGTGCCGATGCCGCGCGGCCCGGGCGGGCCGCTCGTGCCGCCGCCGAATCCGGCCTACCTGTTCACCGCGCGCACGACGAACGTGCTCGAAGACATCGTCGAGAACCGGCGCATCCTGCTGATCGGTCACACGGGCACAGGAAAGACGAGCCTCGTCGAGCAGGCCGCCGCGCATGCGGGCCACGGCGTGCTGCGCTCGAACATGAACGGGCAGACGACGGTCGGCGACTTCGTCGGCTTCTGGACCGTCAAGGGCGGCGAGACGATCTGGGTCGACGGCGTGCTGCCGACCGCGATGCGCGAAGGGCTGTGGCTCATCGTCGACGAGATCGACTTCGCGGAACCGGCGATCCTCGCGGTGCTGACCGCCGTGCTCGAACCGGGCGGCCGCCTGCTGCTGAAGGAGAAGGGCAACGAGATCGTCGTCCCGCATCCGTCGTTCCGGCTGTTCGCGACCGCCAACGCGGTGGGCGCGATGGGCCGGTTCCGCCACCTGTACCAGGGCGCCAACGTGATGAACGAGGCATTCCTCGATCGCTGGCGCGTGTACCACCTCGACTATCTGCCGCCGGCCGACGAGGCGCGTGTGCTGCAGCGGACCTTCGGTGCGGCGATGTCGGCGGCAATGGCCGACACGCTCGCGGCGATCGCCGCCGACTGCCGCGCCGCGTTCGTCCGCGAGGATCTGGCCAGCGCGTTCTCGACGCGCCGCCTGCTCGACTGGGCCGAACTGATGCTGCGCACCGGCGACCCCGAATCGGCCGCCGGCCCGACCCTCTACGCGAAGGTCGGCACGGAAGATGCCGACCTGATCCGCAGCATCATCCGCCACTACATCGACGTCGAGGCCTGACGCGATGGACCGGGACGACGACGCGCGGTCGCAGCACCTGACACGGCTGGCCCGCACGCTCACGCAACGGCACGGCATCGACGTGCGGTTCGCGCGCCACGTGCCGGCCGTGCAGCGCGACGTGCTGGTGTTGCCCGATACGCTGCTCGCCGGCGAAATCGACGACGATGCGATCACCGGCTTCGTCGATCTCCATGCGGCAAGGTTGCGCTTTGGTGCGATCGATGACGTTGCCGCGCTCGCATCGCCCGGTGTGCGGGCCGTTGCGCAAGCGATCGACGACCACCGCGCGTCCGGTTGCTTCGTCGCGATCTATCCCGGCGCGAACGCGTTCCTGCACCGGATGCGCGCGGTGTCGGCCGCCGACACGCTGTGCCGCTGGCCGCGCATGGCGTGGCGCGACAAGCTGCTGTGGCGGATCGAACGCGCGCTGTGGGACGAGCCGCCATCGTCGATGGAACGCGTTCCGTCGCTCGACGCCACGCTCGCCGCGGCCGACGATCTCGTCGACGAAGCGCGCGCGTCGACGTCGACGGCCGACAGCATCCGCGCCGCGCGACGGATCGTCGAACGCGTGCGCATGCTGGCATCGGCCGGCGCGAACAACATGATGTTCACGGCCGATCCTGACGGCACGATCGACGGCACGGCCATCGCCGCCGAATTCGAATCGGACGAACACGGTGCGTCGGAGGACGACGCACGCGCACCGGTTTCAGCCGAATCCGCCGCCAGTGCGATCGCGGACACGGCGCCATCAACCGAAACCCCCATGCCAGGCGACGCGTCGCCCGGCACGATTCGCCTGTCCGCGGACAACCGGCCGTTGCATTCCGTCCCGCTGACGACCGCGTTCGACACGGTGACGGACTTCACCGGCCAGGGTGACGCGGCCGGCTGGCATCGTCTGCGCGGTGCGGCCCGCGCGCAGACCGAACCGCTCAAGCGTCGGCTCGAACGTGCGTTGAAAGTGGACGAGCAGACGCGCTGGAAGCGCGAACAGGAGCGCGGCGCGCTCGACCGGACGTCACTCGTGCGCCTGGCGACCACACCGGGCTATCGCACGCCGTTCCGCACCCCGCGCGCGGCACCGGGACGCGACGCGGCCGTCAGCCTGCTGATCGACTGCAGCGGCTCGATGGCCGGCAGGAAAATCGAACTCGCCAGACTCTGCGCGGCCGCACTGTGCGACGCGCTGATGCAACTCGGCTTCGCCTGCGAAGTGCTCGGCTACAGCTCGGTCGAGGATGCCGCGATGCGTGCGCACTACCAGCGCTGGATCGACGACGGCCGCCGCACGTTCGGCTACAACCGGTTCGTCGAACGGCTCGATCTGCGCGTCTACAAGCGGTTCGATTCCGACAACCCGAGCGGCCTCGCGTGCATCGAATGCGGACACGAGAATCCCGATGGCGAGGCCTTGAGCTGGGCCGCCGGGCGGCTCCTGTCGAAACGTGCGCGCCGGCGAATCCTGATGGTGCTGTCGGACGGCTATCCGGCCACCGGCGACGGCAACCCGGCGATCCTGCGCACCGACCTGAGTGCCCGCGTCGATGCGCTGCGCGCGCAACGCGTCGAGCTGATCGGCGTCGGGATTCTCGACGATTCGGTCGAGTCGTTCTATCCGGTCAGCAGCGTGGTCGAACACCTGAACGAGCTGCCGGGCGCGGCGTTCAGCGTGTTGAGCGATACGCTGCTGGATCGGCGCTAGCCGTCGGCGACGGGACCCAGCGCCCGTCGCTTCGCAGTCGCGTCACATCGGACGACTAGCCTCGTTGTCGTCCGACGCGAATCGCAGCTGCCCGCAGGATGCAGCCTTCCACCGCATTCGATCGGCCAACGGTTCCGATGCGCGTGTGTCGGGCAGCACGAATCTTGCTCGGCATCTTACGATTTTCACCCGAAGGTGGATTCGGCCGTATCGTCCTGCCACGGCCGCCCGCACGACACTGCTCATGCCCAGGAAAAAGAAGTCCAGCATCTGGTTGCGGCCGCTCGAACTGTTTTCCGTTGCGACCGGTGCCCGCCCGAAGAAACCGGCCACCCAACCGCGGCCGGCGGCCAAGCGGGCGAGCAAGCCGGCTACCCGACCTGCCGCCCCCGCCCGTGCCGCCCGACGCACCGGCGCGGTGCATGCCGCCCGCACGCCGTCGAACAAGGCACCCGGCACGTGGCGCCGCGCGTTTCACTCCGCCGGCCCGAATGCCGGCCGGCTCGTCAACCATCTTGCGTATGCGCTGTATCTTCCCGCCGCACCGGTGATGACGGCGGGCATGCCGGCCGTCGTCATGCTGCACGGCTGCAAGCAGACCGCCGAGTCGTTTGCCGCGGGTACACGCATATGCGAACTCGCGGAACGGTCGGGGTTTGCCGTGCTGTTTCCCGAGCAGGCCAAGACAACCCACCCGCACCGCTGCTGGCACTGGCATGGCGACGCGACCCAGTCCGAAGCCGCGGCGGTCGCTTCGCTGGTCGACGCCGTCGTGCAGCAGCACGGCTTCGACCGCGACCGGATCTACGTCGCCGGCATGTCCGCCGGCGCCGGGCTCGCCGCGGCACTGGCGATCCGGTTTCCCGACCGCTTCGCGGCCGTCGGCCTGCACTCCGGGCCGGCCATCGCGCCGCCGCTGTCGACGATGGCCGCCATGAGCCTGATGCGTCGCGGCCTCCGCGACGATCCGGTACGCGCGATCGATGCCTGCGCCGACATCGCGGCCTATCCCGGCATGCCGGCCCTCGTCATCCATGGCGAACTGGATACGGTCGTGACCGACCGGAACGCGACGCAACTCGGCGTCGCGTTCGCGCGGCTCAACCGGCTCGTCGACGAACACGGCGCGATACGCGTCGGCGAGCAACGCACCTACGCGCGCGACGATTCGGGCTTCACCGACTATCTCAAGGGCGGCCGGCTCGTCGTCAGGGTCTGCCTCGTCAGCCGGCTGCAGCATGCATGGAGCGGCGGAGACCCGCGCGAGCCGTTCCATTCCGCCACCGGGCCGGACGCCTCCGCCATGTTCTGGCATTTCTTTCGTCGCCAGCGCCGCAAGCGAACGCGATGACGTGCGGCACCCGCGCCGGTTTCGCGCGAGCGGCCGTCGTCATGGCGTCACGGCGTCATGCACGTTGCGCGAGTGCGGCCGCGCTCGCGCGGTCGCCTGCCTGCCGGACCGGCAGCCTCACGCGGAAGGTGGTACCGCGCCCCGGCTCGCTGGTCACGTCGATCGCACCGCGATGGCGCTCGACGATGCCGTGCGACACCGACAACCCGAGCCCCGTGCCCTGCCCGACCGGTTTCGTCGTGAAGAACGGATCGAAGATCCGCCGGACGACGTCGGGCGTCATGCCCGCGCCGGTATCGCTGATCGCGATCGACACCTGGTCGCCGTCGCGCGACGTGCGGATCGTGATCACGCCATGTTCGGGAATCGCCTGCGCCGCGTTGACCAGCAGGTTCATGAATACCTGGTTCAGTTGCGACGGCAGGCATTCGACCTGCGGGACATCGCCGTAGTCGCGCACGACGTCGGCCTTGTACTTGAGTTCGTTATGGACGACGTTGAGCGTGCTCTCGAGGCCCGCATGCAGATCGACGATGTGCCATTCGTCGCTGGCCGGTCGCGAGAAATCGCGCAGGTCCTGCACGATGCGCCGCACGCGCAGCGCGCCGTCGATCGATTCGTCGATCAGCGTCACGATCTCGTCGCGGACGTAGTCGAGATCCGCCGCGCGGCGCACGGCTGTCAACGCGTCGCGTGCGGCCGGGTCGTGCTGCGGCAGTGCGGCTTCATGTGCGGCGACCACGTCGAGCAGGCTGCGCACCCACGTCTTCAACGTATTGAGGTTCGCGCTGACGAAGCCGATCGGATTGTTGATCTCGTGCGCGACGCCGGCCGCAAGCTGGCCGATCGACGCGAGCTTTTCCGACTGCAGCAACTGCTCGTGCGTTTCCGCGAGCGCATGCAGCAGGCGCCGTTGTTCGTCCTTTTCCTGTTCGAGCAGCACGTGCGCGGCCTTGCGTTCGTCGATCTCGGCGGCCATGTTTTCGCGCGTGCGTTGCAGCATCTGCGTCGTCTGCTCGTAGCGTCGCAGCGCGCGTTCGAGCTCGTCGGTTCGCAACCGCACGAGCCGTTCGAGCGTGTCGGTCATTCCGCGCAGGAACGTGGTGCGCGCATCGAAACGGCACAGCATCAGCGTGACGACCAGCGTCGCCATCGTAAACAGCGCAACCGTCGTCGCGAGCCACGGTGCGTCGACGCCTCGTGCGGCGCCGCATCGCGCATCCGGCGCGAAATGGGCGGCCGCCATCGCCGTGTAATGCATGCCGGCGATCCCGCCGCCCATCAGCACGCCGCCCGCGCATAGCCGCCGCCAGCCCAGCCGCGCGCGCGTGACGACGTTGAGCGCGAAATACGACACGAGCACGGCGATCGCCAGCGAGATCCCGGTGCCCTGCCACGCATAGCCGAGCGGGATCGGCAGCGAGAATGCGAGCATCCCGACGAAATGCATCGACCAGATGCCGGTGCCCATTGCCGCCGCGCCGCCGCCCAGCCACGCCCGCTTCAGCTTCGGGTCGTCGAGCAGCGAAATGAAGGCCGCGAGGTCGAGCGTCGTATAGGAGGCGAGCGTCGCGATCGCGAGCGACAGCAGGACGAGGGAGACGTTGTAGGTGCCATGCATGATCGAGCGCCCCTGGCTGGGTGAAGGCATCGGCGCGGTGCGCGATCGATCGCGCACCGCGGCCGTCAGGCCGGCGGCGCGCCTGCGCCGGGCGCCTGCGCCGACGCCGCCGGGCCGGCCAGCACGAGGATGTCGAACGGTGTCCCTTCCCGCGTCTCGAAGCGCCGCACCAGTTCGATCTGGTGTGCCGACATCACGCTGCCCTTCGTCATCAGCAGCACGCCGCGATGCGTGCGCAGATCGTCGGCGAGCCGCATCCCTTCGCGCAGTTGCGCCGACCGGACCTCGGTGACGGACGCCGCGATGCCGAGACTCGCGGGATCGCGCATCAGCTCGGTGAAGCGCTCGACCAGCTGCGGGTCGTAACGCACGCCGGCCTGCGAGCGCAACACGTCGATCGCCTGTTCGATCGAATGCGGCGCACCGATCTCGCCGTGGCGCAGCCCTTCGAAATCGCGTGCGATCGCAACGATCCGCGAGCCGGGCGGGATCGCGTCGCCGATCAGCCCGTCCGGCGTGCCGCGCCCGTTGAAACGCTCGTACTGGTGCAGCACGATCGACGCGACCTTGTGCAATTGCGCGACAGGCGTCAGCACCATCTGCGCACGCAGCGGATGTTCGTGGAACAGCCGCTGCTCGTCCGTCGTCATCCGCGTGAGCGGCTTGTGCAGCAATTCATCCGGCAGCGACAGCTTGCCGATGCCGTGCAACAGCCCCGCGAAATAGACATCCTGCGCGTGCAGCTCGCTCATTTCTGCCGCCAGCGCGAGCCGACGCGCGATCTCGCCGACCCGCATCGAGTGCCCGCTGGCGGCCCCGCAACGCAGCTCGATCATGCTCGCGCAAACCTGCACCATCGCCGTGAAGCTGCGTTTCAGGTCGCGTTGCGCGGCCTCCAGGAACATCACGGTCTGGCCGAGTTCCTCGGTGCGCGCACGCACCTGCGTTTCGAGTTCCGTGTTGAACAGCCGCAGCGCGTCGTTCTGCGCCTCCGTCAGCGCAGCCAGCCGGGCCGCTTCGCGGCGCAAACGGCGCTGCTCCAGCGCCTGCTCGATGGTCAGCAGCAGGTCGTGATCGTCCCACGGCTTGTTCAGGTAGCGATACACGCCGCCTTCGTTGACGGCCTGCACGACCGACGCGATCTCCGCATAACCGGTCAGCAGGATGCGCATCGTGTCCGGATACAGCGCCCGTGCGCGTGCCAGGAATTCCGCGCCGCTCATGTGCGGCATCCGCATGTCGGACACGATCAGGTCGATCTCCGTCGACGCCAGGATCCCGAGTGCGGCCTCGCCGCTGCCGGCGGTCAGGATCTCGTAGCCGGTGGGCCGCAATACGCGCCTGAGCGCCGACAACACATTCGGCTCGTCGTCGACCAGCAGGATCGACGGTGCGCGGCCCGCGTCGCCGGATGCCGCGGTTGCGTCGGGAATTTCGGATGGCACGCCATTCACGTCGTTCGTTGCAGATGTCGGCATAATTGGCCTCGGTTCAATTATTCACATCCTCTCTGCAACATCGGCCGGCCTCGCGTTTTCCCATATTGGTGAAAACGCTAATACGTGCGCGCCGATTTCAATGAACGGGCGCTACGCCGTGGTCGAACCCGGTTCGCGCACGTAGTAGATGTCCCATTCCGCTTCGTCGGTCTGCACGAAGCCGTGCCGTTCGTAGAAGCGGTTCGACGCGCTGTCGCGCAACGCGCCGACGCGCACCGTGATGCGTTGCGCATCGGCCCGCGCGAAGATCTCGCGCAGCACGGCCGCGCCGATCCCCTTGCCCTGATGCGCGGGCACGATGTACAGGTGATCGAGCAGCCAGTGATCTGCGTTCGGCCGGACCATGTAAAAGCCCGCGCGTGCGCCATCGGCTTCGATGAAACGGCAGAGCGTCGGGTCGAACGACGCAAGAAACCGGTCGCGTGCACGCTGCGGATCGAAACGGCCGATGCGCTCGAGGCTGTCGCGCATCGCGGCGATGCGGATCGCGACCAGGGTTTCCGCGTCGGATTGCGAAGTCGGGACGAAGGTCAGGTTCATTGATCGGGACTGGAGTGATACGGACGAAACGCGTGCCCGTCAGGGCGCCTGGATCCCGTCGGCCCGCGTGGCCAGGAATCGCAGGTACTTGCCGTCCTCGTCTTCGAACAGCTCCGGCCCGCCGCCCATGTAGGCGCGCATCAGTTCGTCCGCCGCGCGGTCGAGATTGCCGAGTTCGAACTGGCACTGGCCGAGCCTCAGATGCAGGAACGGGTTGCCGACCGCATTGGGGAAATGCATCGCGTGGCCGAGATTGTCGCGGCCGGCCGCGTAGTCTTCCTGAAAGAAATTCGCGTCGCCGATCGCGGCCATGAGCCAGGTGCCGGCCTCCCAGTTGGTCTTGGGCTCGGGAAGCAGGTCGAACGCTTCCCAGTATTTCGCGAGTGCGCCTTCGAAATCCTCGTCTTCCGCCAACGCGTCGCCCGCCTCGCTCAGCGCGCCGATCTGCTCGTAAAGTGCGTTGTCCAGTTCTGCCATGGGGGGTCCTTGTTCTGGAAATGGAAGGGGCGTCGGGCGACGAACGAGGCGTTGCAAATGCGGTATCGACCGCACCCTGCAGCGCGCCGTGCTTGATGGGTTCGCCACGCTAACCAACAGTGACGCAGCATACCCGAGCGCCGTGACGCTTGCGCATCGCTTTCCGATGGACTGGCTCGACGCGTGCCGGCGGGCGTGTTACTTCAATGACCGACCCGATAGACGCGGCCGCTGTGTACGCCCTCCACACTGCGTCGATAAGCCATTGCCACACGCGCCGCCGGCACGCCTTCGTAGCCGGGAAAGAACGGCCCGAACCGGTCCATGGACTCCGTCAGCACGGTCGGGCTCACGGCATTGATGCGCAGACCGCGCGGAAAATCGCAAGCCGCGGCACGCACGAACCCTTCGATCGCGGCATTCGACGCGGCGGCATGGGCACCCTGCGCAATCGGATCGTCGACCGCGATGCCGGACGTCAGCGTGATCGAGCCGCGGTCGCTCAGGTAATGCTGGCCAATCAGCGCGACGCGTACCTGCCCGAGCAGTTTGTCCTGCAGGCCTTGATGGAACTCGGCCGCCGTCATCCTTTCGATGGGCGCCAGAATGACGTTGCCTGCAGCGACGACGATGGCGTCGACGCGCCCGATCTGCTCGAACAGCGACCCCACGCTGTCGTCGCGGGTAATGTCGGCCAGACGGTCACCACGGGTGCGGCCGACACGAATGATTTCGTGCGTGCCGTCACGCGCCAACTCGTCTGCCGCGGCACGGCCGACGTCCCCGCCGGCACCGATTACGACGATCTTCATCGAACACTCCTTTTCGCGTTCAGGTTGAGACGCCGCCATTCTTCACCGAACCGACGAGCCCATAAATGTGCTCTAATTTCCGACACTACTAACCCCCAGTTCGCAATATGGACCGACTGCGTGCCATGGAAACCTTCGTTGCCGTCGTGGAAGGCGGCAACTTCACCGAGGCCGCGCAGCGGCTGGAAATCTCGGCGGTCATGGTCGGCAAATATGTGCGCGAACTGGAGGAGCGTCTCGGTGCGCGCCTGCTGGAGCGCACCACCCGGCGCCAGAGCCTGACCGATGCCGGCCGCGGGTTTTACGAAGACGCCAAGCGTGCGCTCGAACACATGCGTATCGCCGAAACGTCGGTCGAACGGCTGCGCGCGTCACCGTCCGGTACGTTGCGAATCAGCGCGCCGATCACCTTTGGCGCCTGCGTCGTCGCGCCGCTGGCCGCGACGTTCCGGCAGATGTATCCGCACGTGCGAGTCGAGCTGGAACTGAGCAATCGCAACGTCGACCTGATCGACGAGGGCTTTGATCTGGCGATCCGCATTGGCGACTTGGGCGACGCCGATCTCGTTGCAAAGCCGTTGACGCTGTATCGCATGGTGATCTGCGCGTCGCCGGGCTATCTTGCCCGGTACGGACGGCCGGAGACGCCGCAGGATCTGGGCGCGCATCATTGCCTGTCTCACACGGTGTGGAACCGCCGCAACGGCTGGAAGCTCGGGGACGACGACAGCCCGCACTTTTCGGCGGAATCGGTGTTCACATGCAATGACGGCAACGGCCTGCGGATGGCCGCGATCGCAGGGGCAGGATTGCTGCTGCAACCGGAAGTCCTCGTGAGCCACGATCTGGCGAGCGGCGCGTTGGTGCAGGTGCTGCACGACTATTCACCGAAGCCGCATCCCGTCCATGTCGTGTATCGGCACGACCGGCGCCCGCTACCGAAGCTCACCCGCTTTGTCGCGCATTTGCTCGAGCATGTGACGGCGCGTGAAGCGTCGTAGCGTGCGGTTTCTGCTTGAGGATATATCCGACGACGCCCAGCGGCCAAGCGGTGCTCGTCGCCCTTGCACCTTGGCGCCACTGGCCGCTCAGATACGCCACACGCGGATGCGGCGCGTGGCGATATGCAAACCTTGGTCAGTCTTCCGAACGCTCCACGACCACCTCACTGATTTGCAGCACGGGGCGTATATCCGTGTAATTGGCGATGTCGGCCATGATCTCCTGCGCGTGCGGGTCGCGGGCTGCCTCGAAAGCTTCGACGGAAGTGCAGACGAAGTCGCATTTGGCCACGTAAACAGGATCGGTGCCCGGCGCACCGCCTGCGATACCCTTGTCTATCGTGTAGTACAGACACGCAGCGCCGAGCCGCTGTTTCACCATCGGCATATGTCTCTCGCGATAGTAGACATGATCGAATCGCGCGCCTGCGGCGTAGGGATACATGACACTGACCTTGATCATCGGGTTCTCCTGTTGCTGCACGGTAATCGAGGCGCCACCGACATCGAGGCCGCCGACATGAGGCGTGGCGAAGCACTTGCTGCGGAATCGGCATCGTCACTTTTCTGATTGTAAGCACTCTGGCGAACCTGCCGCCTTCGAAAGCGGCCGCACGTCATGTCGACTTCGCTCTGCGCACCCTTTGCGAAGGACAATTGCCGAGGAGCTCGACCAGCCGTGTCTCGCATCCGGAAAACGCGTACCCGCGCCGCTGCGAGATCATGAACGTAAGGGGCCGCATGTGCCATGCGCGCCGTTGTAGCTCGACGAGTGTTCCCTTCGCGAGGTCTTCCTCGACCATATGGCGCGGCATGTGCCCCCAGCACAGGCTCCCCCTGAGCAGGTCGTGCTTCGCGCCGAGATCATTCACCCACCACTGGCGTTCGCTGGCGACCCCTTGCTGCGTCTTTTCCGCGTCGGGCTGATTGTCGGTGACGACGAGCTGGATGTGCCGGCCGAATTCCTCCCGCGGAATCGGCTTCGCCATTGCGGCCAGCGGATGCAATGGCCCACATACGGTCACCATTTGCGCATCAAGTAAATGATGCCGTTCCACGGTGCCGGGGCTCAGCTCGGGCACGTCCGTGATCGTCACCGCCAACGCGCACGTGCCTTGGAGAACCAGACGCTCGCCGCCCTGCATGGTTGTCATGCGCAGATTGATCGCGACCGTCGGAAAGTCCGCCTGCAGCGTGCGAAGGCATGCAATCAGGTGCGCACGCGGAAAATAGGTGTCCACGGCGATCGACACCTGCGGGACGCCGGTTTCAGCAATCGCAACCGCACGCATCTTCATTTCCTCGGTGCGCGAGATCACGCCGCGCGCATCGGGCAGGAGGCTGCGCCCCGCGGCCGTAAGCGTCGCCTTGCGCGTGTTGCGCTCGAACAGCACCACGTCGAAGGCACTCTCGAGCGCGCTGATCGCGTGGCTGATCGCCGACTGTGCACGCCGCAACTGGCGTGCAGCCCCCGAAAAGCTCCCCTCGTCACACACGGCGACGAACGCCCGAAGCTGATTGATGGTGACGTTGTCCAGCATAGATATCTAAAAAGTAGATGACATCTATAGATATTCAGTCAATTGTCTTCATGAATCAAGCGTCCCAGAATCGGGTTTACCGCTCTTGTTTCGAAGGACGCACGACATGAACAGACTGAAAGGAAAGACCGCTGTGATCACGGGTGGCGCAACCGGCATCGGCCGCGCTGCCGCAAAACGCTTCATCGAGGAAGGCGCTTTCGTCTTCCTTTTCGGCCGCCGCCAGGCGGCGCTCGACACCGCGGTGGCCGACCTTGGGCCCAATGCCCGCGCGGTGAAGGGCTCGGTCTCCGAACCGGCCGATCTCGACCGGCTCTACGCGGCGGTGAAGGCGGAGCGCGGAACCCTCGACATCGTCTTCGCCAACGCCGGCACGGGAAGCCCGCTTCCGCTCGGCCAGATCACCGTCGAGCACATCGACGACACCTTCGACACCAATGTGAAGGGGACGATCTTGACGGTCCAGAAGGCGCTGCCGCTGATGGGCCCGGGCGGTTCGATCATCCTGACCGGATCGAGCGCCGGTACCACCGGCGCCCCCGGATTCACGGCCTACAGCGCGAGCAAGGCCGCCGTGCGCAACCTCGCCCGGACTTGGGCCGAGGACCTCAAGGGCACCGGCATCCGCGTGAACGTGCTGTCGCCCGGGGCGACGGCGACCGAACTGGCCAAGGAAGCGCTGGGCGAAGAGGGCCAGAAGGCCTACGGTGCGATGACGCCGCTCCAGCGCATGGCCGATCCGGCAGAGATCGGGGCCGTGGCCGCCTTTCTTGCGTCGCCGGACAGCAGCTTCATGACCGCCAGCGAGGTCGCCGTCGACGGCGGCCTGGCGCAACTCTGAGGAGAAGTACCCCATGACCCAATCGCTAAAGGGCAAGACCGCACTCGTGACCGGCGCGTCAAGAGGCATTGGCCGCGCCATCGCCGAACGTCTCGCCAACGACGGGGCGACAGTCGCACTGACCTACAACGCCAGCAAAGCCGGCGCGGACGAGGCCATCGCGGCCATCGAGAAAGCGGGAGGCGCCGCGTTTGCCGTCCATGCCGATCTCGTCGATCCGGCGAGCGTCCCGGCCTTGTTCGAACGACTCGACGACGAGTTCACCAGGCGGAACGGCAGCAAGGCCCTCGACATCCTGGTCAACAACGCCGGCAATTCCGGCTGGGTCGGCTTCAAGGACGCGACACCGGAGAGTTGGGACACGCTGATGGCGGTCTACGCCCGCGCGCCCTTCTTCATCATCCAGGCCGCGCTGGATTGCCTCGCCGATGGCGGGCGCATCGTCAACATTACTTCCGCTGCCGCGACGAAGCCCGTCACGGCGGCGCCCGTCTACTCGATGGCGAAAGCGGCCATCAACACGCTGACCCATACGCTCGCCATCGAGCTGGGGCCGCGCGGCATCACCGCGAACGCGGTAGCGCCGGGCTTCACGCGAACGGATGCGAACGCCGCCCTTCGCGAGAATCCCGAACTCGTCAAGGCGGCCGAGGCCCAGATCGCGCTGGGGCGCTTCGGCGAGCCTGCGGAAATCGCCGCCGTGGTGGCGTTTCTGGCTTCCGATGACGGTCATTGGGTGACCGGCCAGACGATCGAGGCGAGCGGCGGCTACAAGCTCTGAGCGCACCGGGAAACGAAGGAGGAACACATGAGTTACGCAATCATCGGCTTCGGCAAGATCGGTCAAGCGCTTGCCAAGGCGTTCGCCCGCAACGGCATCGATGTGGCCGTTGCAACCACGCGCGCCCCGGCAAGTTTTGCGCCGGATGCAGCAGCGATCGGACCGACTGTCATTCCCACGACCCTGGCGGAAGCAGTCAAGGCGGACGTCATCTTTCTGGCGGTTCGTTTCGAGTCACACCCGGCTGTCGCGAAGGCGCTGGCCGACTGGACGGGGAAGACCGTCATCGACGCGATGAACACGCAGGCCCCGCTTGACGAACTGGGCGGCCTCCCGTCCTCGGCCGTCGTCGCGAAGGCGTTCAACGGAGCCAGGCTGGTGAAAGGCTTCAACCATCTGGCCGCTGCCGTCCTTGACCAGGACCCGGCCGTCCACGGCGGCAGGAGAGTCGTGTTTCTGGCGAGCGACGATGACGATGCCGCCGCGGACGTGGGTGCGCTTGCGGAAAAACTCGGTTTCGCGCCGATCCGGCTTGGCAGGCTTTCGGAAGGCGGATGGCTCGTGCACGCGCGCGGAAAAAGCTGGGGACACCTGATCTTCAAGGACTTGATCAGGTTTGACTGACGAACCTCGGTGTTCGGAAATCCGGCCGAGTCGAATGGACAGTCGCCGGGCACGGCGGACGCCCCAACGGCAACAAGCGGGAATGAGTGCTCGTGGCTGGCAACCGCCGCTATGGATGGGTCAACCGATCGTGACGAGGCAACACACTTAACGCGCATCGACGACCCACCTTCGATTTCACCACGAGTCGCACCACGGACCTTGATGTCCGCATAAACACTGTTAGACTGCGGACGCCCTCCCCGCACCCTGTACCCAACCATTCAGGACAGCGACATGACCGAATGCGCGCTAACGTTTACCAGCCAGGCCGAATGGGAAAGCTGGTTGACGCAGAACGGCAGCACTTCGGCCGGAGCATGGCTGCGTCTGGCGAGAAAAGGCGCCGGGCAACGAACCGTCACCTACGAACAGGCGCTGGAAAGCGCGCTCTGCCATGGCTGGATCGATGGTCAAAAGCGGGCCGAGAGCGAGACATTCTGGTTACAACGCTTCACCCCGCGCTCCGCAAAAAGCATCTGGTCCAAGCTCAACACGGACAGGGCTGAAGCGCTGATCGCCGCAGGCAGAATGCGGCCACCCGGCATGGCTGAAATCGAGAAGGCCAGGAAAGACGGCCGCTGGAAGGCTGCGTATACATCGCCCTCCAACTCGACCGTACCGGACGATCTGCAGTCGGCCTTGGACGCGCATCCGAAAGCCAAGCAGTTTTTTGCAACGCTGAACAGCCGTAACCGCTATGCCATTCTGTTTCGGATCCAGAATGCCAAAAGGCCGGAAACGCGGGCGCGCAAGATCGGCGAATTCATCGACATGCTGAACCGCGGCGAAACCTTCCATCCATAGAGCTTGCGCGTCCGGCAGACTCGAACCCCCGGTTGATCCTGGGCGCTCGTCGCATCATCCACTGCATGACAGCCGCCACGGTCAGTGATGCAAGAGCGGATACACGATCAAGCCAATCACGGCGGCGCCGGCCACGACCACCGGTTCCGACAGCTTCCTGAACCTGACCAGCAGCACGATCGTCGCAAGTGCCATCAATGCGGTGGGCACATCGACGATCGAACGTCTGGCCAGAACGATCACCGAACCCGTGATGGCCCCCACGGCTGCGGCCGTTACGCCGTCGACGAACGCCAGAATGGCCGGCAGCTTGCCGTACTTCTTGAAGTACGGAGCCGGCAATACCGTGAACAGGTAGCACGGCAGGAACGTGCCGGCTGCCGCCACGCATGCGCCTGGCAGGCCCGCCACCAGGTAGCCGATGAAACCCACCGTGATGACGACCGGCCCCGGCGTGATCATCGCGACCGCAACGGCGTCGACGAACTGTTTCTCGTTGAGCCACTGATGCTCCGTGACCACGCCCCCATAGAGGAACGGTACGATCGCCAGTCCCGAGCCGAACACGAAGGCGCCGGCCTTGGCAAAGAAGGCGGCAAGTTGCGCAAGCTGCGGCCAGTCGACGCCCCCCAGCCATGCGCCGGTAGCCGATACCGGCAATGCGACGATCGCATCGACGCGCCGCTGGCGAAGCCACCTGGGCGGCGAGCGCGTGAACCAGACGAGCAGGCCGGCTGCGAGAAACAGCCACGCCACTTCCGATTCGGTGATCACCGTCACGGCAACCAGCCCCAGATAGATCGCCCAAAGCAGCTTGTCCCGACCGATGCTCTTGGCGGTCAGCTTGCGTGCGCTGATCGCGATGATGCCGATCACCGCCGCGCCGACACCGTAGAACACCGACTGCATCCACGTCAGGCCGCCGAATCGCGTGTACGCGTAGCCAAGCAGCACAACCATCAGAAACGACGGCAGCACGAACGCGATCCCGACCATCGTCGCGCCGAGAATGCGATAGTGCACATAGCCGAGATATATCGCCAATTGCGCTGCCAGCGGGCCGGGAGCGAGCTGCGCGAGCGCGAGGCCTTCCTTGTAGTCCGCATCGGCGATCCATTTGCGTGTGTCGACGAGGTCTCGATGCATGTAGCCGGCGAGCGCAACCGGGCCGCCGAAGCCCGTCGTGCCAAGCCACGCGAAGTACATGATCAGTTGCCACAGCGTATAGGCAGGGCGATCGCGATGTGGGTTCATAGGATGGCCGAGCAGCGGGGTTACGATTTCCGGTTGCCGCGAAAATGGGCGTACAGCGAATCGAGTACGGTCCCGATCTCCGCCAGCAAGGCGTCGTCGCCGACAAGGCGCTTGCGGGCACCGGCCAGAATGGCTTCGAATCCACCGGCTTCCGGCACGGTCGACCCGCCCACGTCCAGCGCATGCACCATCGCACCCAACCGGACGAGTCCCTCGTTGTCGTCCAGCCCGAAGCTGGCGATCAGGACTTCGAATGAAACGCGATCGCCCACATGCGTGAACGAGGCGCCGTCGAAATCGAAGCCGACAGCATCAACGGGACATTCCGCGATGTTGTCCAGCCAGACAAAGCGTGCATGCGGATCGATGAAGCGCTGGATCAGCCATGCGCTGGCGACGCGATCGACCCACAGGTGCCGCCGCGTCGCCCACAACCTGCCTTGATATCGAGCCGTGTCGCGGCGTGGAATGCCGCCCCGGGCAGCACGCGGCTCGCCGGGAGATCGAAGCGCTTCGATGGCGGCGGTGAAATCCCGCCATTGCGCACTTGCGCGCAGCGAGGTTTCGCCGGGAAAGAAATCGATACTGCGGATGGCGTCATACGTGCGAGCGTGGCGACGTTGCAGGCGATTGAGATCGGCTGCGGCGAGCTCGGGCAGTGTCTTGCGGTCCTCCGAAAGCTCGGCGAGCCAGTCGACGTATTCCTCGGCGCGATCGAACAGCGCCCGGTACGCGTCCTCGTCGGACGGATTTTCCGAACGGACCTGCAACAACCACGCTTGCCCGTCGCCGTTACGTGCCTCGTCGGCCAGATCGCGCAACTGCGCCGCCTGATCGGCATGCGCCGGCAACAGATATGCGCCGTCGCGTAATGCGCCACAGCCGAGTGCCTTGACGGCACGCCAGATGCGCATCCGTGCCGTCGCGCCGGAGGTCGGCAGACTGACGATCAGCAGGAGCCAGGTAGTGAAGGCGGCGTTCATGACGGCAGCATAGCCATCCGTCACAAGCGCTGCAAGTGTGTAGAGATCGCTACACACTTGCGATCTACTTCGGAACGAAGGAACCAGGGAGCAATGCCAGCCGGTGAGTTCGACGAACCTCACGTCGGAACGCTACGTCGTCAGGACGCACAAATTCAAAAGCGGCGCTGCGAGTCACGCCGACTTGTTCGACACATATCCGTCAGCCAATCGAACCAGGATATGCGCTGCAATCACCAAAGAAACGAAATACGACCATTCGTCGGCTGGCTACTCGACTGAGCAAAGCCCTATTTGCCGTGCAGCGATGAAAGGACAAACGTGCCCAGTTCAACAACCATACTGAACGCAACGAAAAACAACACGACCTGCCCGACGGCTTTGGCCATATCCATCATGCGCTGTTCGAACGCGCTGACTGCGATAGGCTCCCGTTCCCGGCGAGCGTTACGTGTCAGCGCCGCATACCCGACAACGACAAAGATTCCCCGTGCAATCAGTCCCGCTGTGTGCAGATTCATATTTTTAGCGCCTCTGGAAGAACTGTCGTTTTTTTAGCTCCACAAGCATATACAAATCCCGGAGCCGAATCCAAATTTTCCCCGCTTTGATTGCCCGGGAAAAAAAGTCACAACTCGTTCGATCGATGACGATTTTACGTTTCCGTAGACGACATCGATTTCCTCAATGCCATCCCCGCCCGTTCACGACGAAGCGCATGCACTGACCCGCGCGGACCGCTGGGTCGACTGGCCCGACAGGCCGCTCGGCGATCATGACGGGATGCCGGGCTGATGCATGCAGCGCCTCGTCCGCGGCACGCCGGCCCGAACCCGGTGATAAGCTGCGGGGCGTTACGCAATCGCATCCGCCCGCCCACGTCCCCAACGAGAGCCCGTCATGCCCGTCGCCCCGTCCGTCGTCTCCGCATTCACGCCCACCGGCAAGCTCCGCGCGTCGATCAACCTCGGCAACCCGATCCTCGCGAACCGCGATCCGGCGACCGACGAACCGTTCGGCGTGTCGATCGACCTCGCGCGCGCGTTCGCCGAGCGCCTGTCGGCCGAACTGGAGCTCGTCGTATTCGACGCCGCCGGCAAATCGGTGCAGGCGCTGACCGAGGAGCGCGCCGATTTCGGCTTCTTCGCAATCGATCCGCTGCGCGGCGAAACAGTCGCGTTCACCGCCCCGTATGTGCTGATCGAAGGCTTCTATCTCGTGCCCGACGCTTCGCCGATCCGCACCAACGACGACGTCGACCAGCCGCACAACCGCGTGGCCGTCGGCAAGGGCAGCGCGTACGACCTGTTCCTTACGCGTGAGCTGAAATCCGCACAGATCGTGCGCGCGCCGACGTCGCCAGCCGTCGTGCCGACGTTTCTCGAGCAGTCGCTGGAAGTCGCCGCCGGCGTGAAGCAGCAACTCGAGGCCGACGCCGCGAAAACGACCGGCCTGCGCCTGCTCGACGAGCGCTTCATGGTGATCCGGCAGGCGATGGGCGTGCCGAAAAGCCGCGGCGAAGCTGCCGCAGCGGAGCTGAACGCATTCGTCGAGGAAATGAAGGTGTCGGGCTTCGTCGCCGATTCGCTGCGTCGGCACGGCATCACGGGCGCGTCCGTCGCACCGGCCGCCTGACCGAACACTGCTAGACGAAATAAAACAGCCGCGGTGTCTCGCCAGACACCGCGGCCGTTGACGGGACGAAACCGCGCGCTCAACCGACGCGTGCTTGTCCCTCGCGCTCGGCTTCACCCTCATCCGAACCCGTACGCGCCAGCACCGGCTTCAACGCCTGCCCCGTATGGCTCGCGCTCACCTTCACGAGCGCTTCGGGCGGCGCCGCCGCGACGATCGTGCCGCCGCCCACACCGCCTTCCGGCCCGAGATCGATGATCCAGTCGGCTTCCGCGATCACGTCGAGATCGTGCTCGATCACGACGACGCTATGCCCCGCATCGACGAGCCGGTGCAGCACGCGGATCAGCTTCGCGACGTCCGCCATGTGCAGGCCGACCGTCGGTTCGTCGAGCACGTACAGCGTGTGCGGCGCCTTCTGCCCGCGCCGCGTGATGTCGTCGCGCACCTTCGTCAGCTCGGTGACTAGCTTGATACGCTGCGCCTCGCCGCCGGACAACGTCGGCGACGGTTGGCCGAGCGTCAGGTAGCCGAGCCCGACATCCTTCATCAGCTGCAGCGGATGCGCGATGTTCGAGATCGGCGCGAAGAACTCCACAGCCTCGTCGATCTCCATCGTCAGCACGTCGCCGATGTTCCGGCCGCGCCACGTGACGGCGAGCGTCTCCGGGTTGAAGCGCTGCCCGTGGCACACGTCGCACGGCACCTTCACGTCGGGCAGGAAGCTCATGCCGATCGTGCGCACGCCTTGCCCTTCGCACGCGGGGCAGCGCCCGTCGCCGGTATTGAACGAGAACCGCGACGCCGTGTAGCCGCGTGCGCGCGCTTCCAGCGTATCCGCGAACAGCTTGCGGATCGTGTCCCACACGCCGATATAGGTGGCCGGACACGAACGCGGCGTCTTGCCGATCGGCGTCTGGTCGACCTCGAGCACGCGATCGATCTGCTCCCAGCCACTCAGCGACTCGCAGCCCTGCCACGCATGCGTGACGTTCAGCGACGGCCGCGGCGCGCTGCGCGCGAGCACGCTCGAACGGCGGTTGGCCGCCGGCGCGTCCTGCTGCGCGGCCTTGCGCGCGCGCCGCGTGGCCGGCGACGACAGCACCGAGCGGCCGACCGCGTCGAGCAGGTTGGTCATCAGCACGTCGCGCGCGAGCGTCGACTTGCCCGAGCCGCTGACGCCCGTCACCGCGACGAGCCGCGCGAGCGGAATGCCGACCGTGACGTCGCGCAGGTTGTGCAGCCGTGCGCCGTGCACGGTCAGCCACGCTTCCGGCACCGCCTCACCGTCCTTCCTGCCCGGCAGGCTCACGCTGCGGCGCGGCTGCAGCGGGTGCAGCATCGGCTGCGCGAGCAAGCGCCCCGTCACCGAATCCGGCTGGGCGGCCAGATCGGCGACCGCGCCCTCGGCGACCAGCGTGCCGCCGCGCTTGCCGGCGCCCGGGCCGACGTCGATGATGTGATCGGCGCGGCGGATCGTGTCCTCGTCATGCTCGACGACAACGAGCGTGTTGCCCTTGTCGCCGAGCTTGCGCAGCGCGTCCAGCAGGATCTGGTTGTCGCGTGGATGCAGGCCAATCGTCGGCTCGTCGAGCACGTAGCAGACGCCCTGCAAGTTGCTGCCGAGCTGCGCGGCGAGCCGGATGCGCTGCGCTTCGCCGCCCGACAGGCTCGGCGCCGCGCGGTCGAGGCTCAGGTAGCCGAGCCCGACTTCCTCGAGAAACGCGAGGCGGCTGCCGATCTCGCTGACGATGTCGCGTGCGATCTGCGCATCGCGCCCGGTAAGTTCGAGCGCGTCGATCCAGCGGCGCGTATCCGATACCGTCCACTGCGCGACCTCGACGATCGGATGCGCATCGAACGTGACCGCGCGCGCGGACGGGTTCAGTCGCGTGCCGTGGCAATCCGGGCACGGCTCGTTGCCGACGCCTTCCGGTTCCTGCTCGTCCGACGGCAAGGTTTGCTCGCGGCCGCGGCCGTCCTCGGCAAGCACCGTGTCGTCGTACGCGGCGCGCTGTTCGCGCGTGAGCGTGACGCCGGTGCCGACGCAGGTCGTGCACCAGCCGTGCTTGCTGTTGTACGAGAACATCCGCGGGTCCAGTTCCGGATAGCTCGTGCCGCACACCGGGCACGCACGCTTGACCGACAGCACCTTGACCGTGCCGACGCGCGCGGTCGACCGTTCGCCCTGCATCGCATCGTGCAGCCCGTCGAGCGGCGCGAGCAGGTGCATCACGCCCTTGCCGAGTTCGAGCGTCTCGTCGAGCCTGCGCCGCAACTCGGCCTCGTTGTCCGGCGACACGACGAGATCGGCGACCGGCAGCTCGATCGTATGCTCGCGGAAGCGGTCGAGCTTCGGCCACGGATCGACCGGCACGAACTCGCCATCGACGCGCAGATGCGTGCTGCCGCGCGCCTTCGCCCACTTCGCGAGATCCGTGTACACGCCCTTGCGGTTCACGACGAGCGGCGCGAGCAGCCCGACGTGTTCGCCGCGATGGTCGCGCAGCAACTGCGCGGCGATCGATTCGACCGACTGCGACGTGACCGGCGTACCGTCGTGGATGCAATGCTGCAGGCCGAGCTTCACATACAGCAGCCGCAGGAAGTGCCACACTTCGGACGTGGTCGCGACCGTACTCTTGCGCCCGCCGCGCGACAGCCGCTGCTCGATCGCGACGGTCGGCGGAATGCCGTACACCGCATCGACCTCGGGGCGGCCGGCCGGCTGCACGATCGAGCGCGCATATGCGTTCAACGATTCGAGGTAGCGGCGCTGGCCTTCGTGGAACAGGATGTCGAACGCGAGCGTCGACTTGCCGGACCCCGACACGCCGGTGATCACGTTGAACTTGCCGTGCGGGATATCGACGTCGAGCGCCTTCAGGTTGTGCTCGCGCGCGTTGACGATCCGCACGACGTCCTCGCCCTCGATCGCACGGCGCGCGCGCGCCGCGTTCACCACGGCCTGCAGCGGCACGCCTTCGTCGGCGCGCGCCGCTTCGGCATCCATCGCGCGGTCGTACTGCAGCAGCGCCACGCCCGTATGCGATCCGGCGCAGGCCTTCACGTCGTCGGGCGTGCCCGCGCACAGCACGAGGCCGCCGCCGTCGCCGCCTTCCGGACCGAGATCGATCAGCCAGTCGGCCGCGCGGATCACGTCGAGGTTGTGCTCGATCACGATCAGCGAATGGCCGGCCGCGAGCAGCTTGCTGAACGCCTGCATCAGCTTCGCGATGTCGTCGAAGTGCAGCCCGGTGGTCGGCTCGTCGAACATGAACAGCTTCGCGCGAGCGATGCGCGCCTCTTCCGTCGCGACCCGGCGCCCGTTGGCCGCCGCCGCGGATTCGGCGAGGAAGCCGGCAAGCTTCAGGCGCTGCGCCTCGCCGCCCGACAGCGTCGGCACCGGCTGGCCGAGCTTCACGTATTCGAGGCCGACGTCGACGATCGGCTGCAGCACGCGCAGCACCTCGCCGTCGGTCGCGAAGAACGCGGCCGCTTCGCTGACGGTCAGGTCGAGCACGTCGGCGATGTTCAGCGCGCGGCCGTCGCGCTCGATGCGCACTTCGAGGATCTCGGCGCGGTAGCGGCTGCCGTCGCAGTCCGGGCAGCGCAGGTATACGTCGCTCAGGAACTGCATCTCGATGTGCTCGAAGCCCGAGCCGCCGCAGGTCGGGCAACGGCCGTCGCCCGAGTTGAAGCTGAACGTGCCGGCGCCGTAGCCGCGCTGCAGCGCGAGCGGCGCCTTCGCGAACAGCTTGCGGATCTCGTCGAACGCGCCGACGTAGCTCGCCGGGTTCGAGCGCGTGGTCTTGCCGATCGGCGACTGGTCGACGAACACGACGTCGCCGATCTGGTCGGCGCCCGTGAGGCTGCGGTACGCGCCCGGCGACTCGGTCGCCTTGCCGTGGTGCCGCGCCATCGCCGGATACAGCACGTCCTGCAGCAGCGTCGATTTGCCGGAACCCGACACGCCCGTCACGCACACGAGCCGCTGCAGCGGAATCTCGACCGTCACGTCGCGCAGGTTGTGTTCGCTCGCGCCTTCGAGCACGATGCGCGGCGTATTCGCGTCGACGACGCGGCGCGCCCAGTTCGACGCATGCGCGACCTGCTTGCGGCCGCCCAGGTACTCGCCCGTCAGCGTGTGCGCCGAACGGATGTCGGACGGCGTGCCGTCGTAGACGATCGTGCCGCCGCGCTCGCCCGGGCCGGGCCCCATGTCGATCAGCCGGTCGGCCGCCAGCATCACCGACGGATCGTGCTCGACGACGACCAGCGTATTGCCCGCGTCGCGCAGCCGCTGCATCGCCTCGACGATCCGCGTCAGGTCGCGCGGATGAAGCCCGATGCTCGGTTCGTCGAGGACGAACAGGGTTTTGGTCAGCGACGTGCCGAGCGCCGTCGTCAGGTTGATCCGCTGCACCTCGCCGCCCGACAGCGTGCGGCTCTGCCGGTCGAGCGTCAGGTAGCCGAGCCCCACGTCGCACAGGTACTTCAGGCGCGTGCGCACTTCGGCGAGCAGCAGCTTCAGCGCATCGTCGAGCAGCGCACTCGGCAGGCTGATGCCGTCGAAAAAGCGCCGGATGCGCTCGATCGGCAGCAGCATCAGGTCGTGCACGGTCAGGCCCGGCAACGCTTCGAGCTGCGCGCGGCTCCACTCGACGCCGCGCGGCATGAAGCGCTCGGCCGGCGCGAGCACGGCGTCGGCGTTCTCTTTCGAGCCGAGCCGCCATTGCAGCGATTCCGTCTTCAGGCGCGCGCCGCCGCATACGTCACACGGCGTGTAGCTGCGGTATTTCGACAGCAGCACGCGAATGTGCATCTTGTACGCTTTCGATTCGAGGTAGCCGAAGAAGCGCTTCACGCCGTACCACTGGCTCTGCCACTTGCCGTTCCAGTCCGGCGAGCCGTTGACGACCCAGTCGCGCTCGGCGGCCGTCAGCTCGGACCACGCCACGTCGCGCCGGATGCCGGCCTTCGCCGCGTAGCGCATCAGGTCGTCCTGGCACTCTTTCCATGCGGGCGTCTGCATCGGCTTGATCGCGCCGCCGCGCAGCGTCTTGCGCGCGTCCGGAATCACGAGGCCGAGATCGACGCCGATCACGCGGCCGAAGCCGCGGCAGGTTTCGCACGCGCCGTACGCCGAGTTGAACGAGAACAGCGCCGCCTGCGGCTCCGCGTAGCGCAGGTCGCTGTCGGGATCGTGGAGCCCGGTGGAGAAGCGCCAGATCAACGGCTCGGCGATCGCGTTTTCCGCCTCCGGCGCCAGCACGTACACGTTCACGCGGCCGCCGCCGCGCTTCAGCGACGCCTCGATCGCCTCGACCACGCGCACCTTGTCGGCCTGCTGCACGCGGAAGCGGTCGGCCACCACGTCGAGCACCTTGCGCGGCCCGGTGGGCGACGCGACTTCGCGCTGCGCCTGCACGCGCGTGTACCCGCTCGCGGACAGCCACTGCGCGATTTCCTCGTCGGACACCGCTTCCGGCAACTCGACCGGAAACGTGACGACGACGCGCGGATCGCCGGCTCGCGTGCGTGCGACGAGATCCGCGTAGATCGTCTCCGGCGTGTCGTGCCGCACCTGGCGCGCGGTCTGGCGGTCGAACAGCTCGGCCGCGCGCGCGTACAGCAGCTTCAGGTGGTCGTTCAGCTCGGTCATCGTGCCGACCGTCGAGCGCGAACTGCGCACCGGGTTGGTCTGGTCGATCGCGATCGCGGGCGGCACGCCGTCGACGCGCTCGACCTGCGGGCGGTCCATCCGGTCGAGGAACTGGCGCGCGTACGCGCTGAAGGTTTCGACATAGCGCCGCTGCCCTTCCGCGTACAGCGTGTCGAACACGAGACTCGACTTGCCGGAGCCCGACGGGCCGGTGACGACCGTCATTTCGCCGGTGCGCAGGTCGAGATCGAGATTCTTGAGGTTGTGCTGACGTGCTCCGCGAATGCGGATCAGATTGCTGGATGACAATTTGCCTGCCCGTCTGAATGAGTTAGCCGGAATTCACGGTGCCGGAACGCTGCGGCGGATACCCGCAGGCGCGGCGCACGTGCCGCAAGGGTTGCACCTGTGCGGCTCGAGTTCGACGGGTACTATACTGTATATTCATACAGTTTTCCATGACGACCCTGCGGACGTCATGGGCAGGCGGCCGGCGAAAGGCCGCCAGGGGAATCAGCGGAAGAAGAGTTCCCGCATGCCGAACGTGTGATGCGCTTCGGCGGCCATCAGCACCATGAGCACCAGCAGGCACAGCGGCGGAATCAGGATCGCGTACACCAGCGCCAGCCGCTCCCACATCATGTGCATGAAGATCGACACGATCAGCCCGGCCTTGGCGATCATGAGCACGACGATCAGCACCCAGCGCAGCACGCCCTGCACACGGAAGTAATCGACCAGGTAGGACATCGTGCTCAGCAGGAACAGCAGGCCCCAGATCTTCACGTAGAGGCCGATCGGATGCTGCTGGCTGTGCGCGGCACCGGGTCGACCGGCGGAATCTGGATGGTCCATGGCCTGCCTCACCACAAATAGAACAGCGCGAAGATGAACACCCATACGAGGTCGACGAAGTGCCAGTACAGGCCGGCGATCTCGACGATCTGGAAGTTGCCGTGCTCGCTGAACCCCGGCTGCAGGATCTTGCGCGCGACCAGCAGCAGGTAGATCACGCCGCAGGTCACGTGAAAGCCGTGAAACCCGGTGATGGCGAAGAAGCACGCGCCGAACTGCGCGGCGCCCAGCGGATTGCCCCACGGCCGGATGCCTTCGTGGACGATCAGCTTGGTCCATTCGAGGGCCTGCATCGACACGAAGGCCGCGCCCAGCAGCGCGGTCGCGAGCAGCAGCGCGCCGGCGCGCCTCGCGTTGCGCCGGTAGCCGAAGTTGACGGCCATCGCCATGGTGCCGCTGCTCGTGATCAGGATGAACGTCATGATGGCGATCAGCAGCAACGGCACATCCAGGCCGCCCACCGTGAGCCCGAATACCTTCGACGTGTCGGGCCACGGCGCCGTGGTCGACATGCGCACCGTCATGTAGCCGATCAGGAAGCTGCTGAAGACGAAGGTATCCGACAGCAGGAAGATCCACATCATCGCCTTGCCCCACGGCACCTTGAAGGCTTCGCGGTCGGCCGACCAGTCGGTGACGATGCCGCGCCAGCCGTCAGGCCCGGCGTCATCCGGCGGCGGCGGCGCGGATTCGGTGGGGAGCGGGGGCGAGGTCACGGCGCGGCTCCATACGACGGCCCGCAGAGGGCGGCGACGATCGCTGGGGTCAGCCACCACATCGCCGCCAGCAGCACGAGCCAGACGGCCAGCAGGAAATGCCAGTAGAGGGCGCATAGCGCGACGGCGCGCTGGACCCGGAACGGGTCGGCGTGCCGGAGCATCGAGAGCGTCATGGCCCATGCCGCCAGCCCGCCCAGCACATGCAGCCCGTGCAGGCCGGTCAGCAGATACAGGAAGCTGTCGGACGGATTGACGATGACGGTCTGCCCGGCCGCCGACAGCATGCGCCAGACGGTCAGTTGCCCGGCCACGAATACGGCCGCCAGCACGCCGCCGCACACCAGCCACGCGATGCGATGCGGAGCAGGCTGCCGGGCACGCTGCATGGCGACGCTCGCCAGTGCCAGCGCCACAGTGTTCCACCCCAGCAGCGCCGGATGCGGAACCGGCTGCCAGTCGGGTTCGCGCATGCGCATCGCATAGGCGAGCAGCAGCAGCGAAAACAACGTCGTGGCGACCGCCATGAAGACGATCAGGCCGACACGGCCCGCATTCTGCACGCCAGGTCGCGGATCGGGAACGAGGGGGCGCGGCAGCGTGGTCATTCGCGCGCCTCGCCGGGTTGAAGCGTCGGGTGGGCCGGTTCGGGCGACGCCGCGGGCGGCGGCAGATTTTGCGGGACGAAGTCTTCCCCCTGCCCCGGCGGGCTGTATTCGTATGCCCCGCGGTAAACCACGGGCAGCGCGGCGCCCCAGTTACCGTGCGCGGGCGGCGTTTGCGGCGTCTGCCACTCCAGCGTGGTAGCGCGCCACGGATTGCCGTCGGCTCGCTTGCCGCGCACGAGGCTCCACGCCAGGTTGAACAGGAACAGCAGCTGCGCCGCCGCGACGACCAGCGCAACGATGGTGATGAAGGTGTTGAGCGTCTGCGCCGAATGCGGGATGAAGCTGTAGCCCTGATACGCGTAATACCGTCGCGGCATGCCCAGGATGCCGAGATAGTGCATCGGGAAGTAGATCGCATAGGTCCCGACGAAGGTGATCCAGAAGTGCGCGCGCCCGAGCGTGTCGTCGAGCATGCGGCCCGTCACCTTCGGATACCAGTGGTAGAGGCCGCCGAACACCACCAGGATCGGCGACACGGCCATCACCATATGGAAGTGCGCGACCACGAAGTACGTGTTCGACAGCGGAATGTCGACGCTCACATTGCCGAGGTAGAGCCCGGTCAGCCCGCCCAGCACGAACGTGCTGATGAAGCCGATGGCGAACAGCATCGGCACGGTCAGGTGGATGTCGCCGCGCCACAGCGTCAGCACCCAGTTGTAGACCTTGAGGGCGGTCGGCACCGCGATGATCAGCGTCGTGGTCGCGAAGAAGAAGCCGAAATACGGATTCATGCCGGCGATGAACATGTGGTGCGCCCATACCACGAAGCTCAACGCGCCGATGATCACGATCGCCCACACCATCATCCGGTAGCCGAAGATGCTCTTGCGCGCGTGCGTGCTGATGAGATCCGACGCGATGCCGAAGGCCGGCAACGCGACGATGTAGACCTCCGGATGCCCGAAGAACCAGAACAGGTGCTGGAACAGCAGCGGGCTGCCGCCGGCGTGCCTGAGCGTCTGCCCCATCGACACCACGGCCGGTACGAAGAAACTGGTGCCGAGCGTCCGGTCGAGCAGCATCATCACCGCCGACACGAACAGCGCCGGAAACGCCAGCAGCGCCATGATGGTCGCGATGAAGATGCCCCATACCGTGAGCGGCATGCGCATCAGCGTCATGCCGTGCGTGCGTGCCTGCAGCGTGGTGGTCACGTAGTTCAGGCCCCCCATGGTTGCCGCGACGATGAAGATCGCCAGCGACACGAGCATCAGCACGATGCCCCACTCGACGCCCGGCGTGCCGGGCAGGATCGCCTGCGGCGGATACAGCGTCCAGCCCGCGCCGGTCGGCCCGCCCGGCACGAAGAAGCTCGCGAGCAGCACCAGCACGGCCAGCAGGTAGACCCAGTAGCTCAACATGTTGAGAAACGGGAACACCATGTCGCGCGCGCCGAGCATCAGCGGAATCAGGTAGTTGCCGAAGCCGCCCAGGAACAGCGCCGTCAGCAGGTAGATCACCATGATCATCCCGTGCATGGTGACGAACTGGTAGTAGTGGTTGGCATCGATGAAGTCGAACTTGCCCGGAAACCCGAGCTGCAGCCGCATCAGGTCCGACAACACGAGGCCGACCAGGCCGATGGCGATGGCCGTCAGCGCATACTGCACCGCGATGACCTTGTGGTCCTGGCTCCAGACATAACGCGTCCAGAAGCTGTGCGGGAGGTGGTCGCTGTGTGCGTAGGACATGACGTCTGCTCCATCAGGGCTGGGCCGCGGTGTTGGCGGGCGGCCCGCCTTGCGCCTTGATATAGGCCACCAGCGCGGCCAGTTCCTGGTCGCTCAGGTCGAAGTGCGGCATGATCGGCGAGAAGCCCTTCACGACGCGGGCCGTCGGGTCGCGGATGAACGCGCGCAGATAGGCTTCATCCACCTTCGCGGTGCTGCCGTCGGCCATCGTTTCGGTCTTGCCGTACAGGCCCTTCCAGGTCGGACCCACGCGCGGGCTGCCGTCCACGGTATGGCACGCGACGCAGCCCTTGGCCGCCGCGAGCGTCTTGCCGAGGTCGGCAAGCGCCTGCGCGCTGCCGCCGGCGGCGGCCGGCGCTGCCTGCACCCGCGCCTGCTGCCGCTGCGCGAACGTGGCCTGCTGCGCCAGCCAGTGCGCGAACGACGCTTCGTCTTCCACCACCACCACGCCACGCATGTTCGAGTGCCCGATGCCGCAGAGCTGCGCGCACAGGATGTCGTAGCGCCCTGCCTTGGTCGGCGTGAACCAGAAGGTGGTCACCATGCCGGGCACCATGTTCATGCGCGCCCGGAACGGCGGGACATAGAAGTCGTGCAGCACGTCGCGCGATCGCGTCAGGACCTGGATCGGCCGGTTGAGCGGCAGGTGCACCTCGGGCGTCTCGATCAGGTAGTTGTCGCGGCCGTCGGGATCGGCCGGGTTCAGCCCGAACGGGTTGTCGTTGCCGATGAAGCGCACGTCCGTCGTGCCCAGCTTGCCGCCGGGCCCGGCGAAGCGGAAGCGCCATTGCCATTGCTGGCCGAGCACCTCCATCTGCAGCACGTTGCGCGGCGGCCGGACATAGTCCGCGTAGACGAAGAGACCGGGCGCCAGCAACGCCGCCACGCCGACAGCGGTCAGGCCGATCAGCCACCATTCGAGCCGCCGGTTGTGCGGCTCGTAGGCCGCGCGATGCCCGCTGCGATGGCGGTAGCGCACCAGTGCGATCGCGATGAACAGGTTGATTGCGACGAACAACACGCCGGTAATGACGAGCGTGATCGTCAGCATGTCGTCCATGCGCACCCAGTTCGATGCAATCGGCGTGATCCACCACGGACTGGCAAAGTGAAACCCCACCGCCAGCATGACGATCAGGATCAGGGCAATCGCAAGCGCCACAGGCCGCCTCGCTGCATGTCACTCGCCGGAGCCAGCCGCAATCGCGTGCTCCGGCGTCGTCGTGCCGCCCTGCCGTCCTTCGAATTTTTTTCAACGGCAGTGCGCCAGGACCGATTCTCCCGGCGTTGTTAGCGGCCCTAAAGAAAAGGTAGATCGCTTCCCCGTATCGTGCAAGGCAGTGCATCGACGGCACGCGCTCCTGGACGAACCGCGCGAACGACGGCGTCGCATGGCTGCGTCGCGTGCGACGATGCCATGCGAAACGGGCGCCCGGTCTTCAGGGTCGGCGCACCGGAAAACGCGCGCCGCGTCAGTCCGCGGCGTTCCGCTCGCGCCGCCGCTCCAGCATGCCGTAAGTGACCGCGGCCACCACGCCGAACAGCAGGTTGGCCAGCAAGGGTCCGGAACCGCGTTCCGAGATGAACCATGGGAACACGGCCGTCATCACGTAGAAATTCCAGCCGTACGCGACGATCCCGAACGCCAGCCCGATGACGGCCTCCATGCCCACGCTCGAATCGAAGCGGAACGGCGCCATGATCGCGGCGAGCATCATCCCCATGATCGCGCCGAGCACGTAGTGCAGCAGCAGCGCCATCGCGACGATCTCGAGGTTGAATTGCGACATCTGACCGAGCGCGCTGCGGCCCATCACCATCGCCGCGATCTTGTGAGTCGGTTGCCACGGGCTTTCACCGATCACCAGCGTCGACCAGAAGAATTCCAGCGCGATCACCAGCGCGCCGCCCGCAAGGCCAGCCACGGCAGCGCAAAGCCAGTCGGGGGTGCGCCGCTCCCAGTGGTGTGATTGCATGTGCAGTTCCATACGACCTCCTTGCAGACGGTTCCACCTCGGCGCTCGAGTTCGGAAGGCGCCGTGCGCGTCGGATCGGATGCACGTCCGTTGCGCGCTTCATCAGGGCATAAAGGGGCGGCGGGCACGCTGCGCCGGTTCGGCATCGGCGCGTCACGCAGGCCTTGGTCACGGCAACGCGACGATGCGCCCGGCGATACGCGGCGACGCGATCGGGCATCGTGCATGCCGGTATTCACGTGTCAGGGAAAGATCGGTGTCGTGGACTCGCCCCCCTCCAGGTCCGCCCGCGGAAAATGCTGGGCGACCATCTGCTCGATTTCCTGCTCTCGCAACGCCGGCACATCGGCCATGATCAGGATCTGGCCGTCCTTGATCGCTTCACGAAATCGCTCGAGTCGCGCGTTCGGCTCGGCAATGCCGATCATCGCGGCCGTCCACGCACCGAAGCCCGCCCCCACTACCGTCAATGCCACGACAGCGCCGCCCGCGATCACGAGCTCCGCAGGGGGAAACACCAACGCGACGAGGCCGATCAGCGCGCCCGTCGCGCCGCCGAACGCGACGCCGCGCTCCAGTGCATGTACGACATCGCTGCTCTGCAGCAACGATGCTTCGGGCAACTGATCGAGTGTGACGCTGTGATTGGCGAGGACATGGATATGACGCCAGGTGATTCGCGCGCGCAGCAAGTCATCGACGATCGCCTTCGCCATCTGCGTATCAGGTACGAGGAAATAAAGGCGTCTCATGTTGGCACCCCTTTTTGCCGTGAACTGCTCTCTCCATTCTAGGTCAGCATCGGCGACGTGGTAGGTGCACGCAGGGCCATTCGCCCCTGATTGACGCTATCCGCGCTTGCGCAACGGCGCCAGCAAGTCCCTCAGGCCGTTGTGATCGATTTCGTGCATCAGCGCCAGTTGCCGGCCGATTTCGCCGCGCGGGAATCCTTCGCGGGCCAGCCAGTTGAGGTAAGGCCCGGGCAGGTCGGCCAGGAGCCGGCCCTTGTACTTGCCAAAGGGCATGGTGACGGTGACGAGGTGTTCGAGGTCTGGGGTTTGCATGCGCGTATTGTGCACGGCTTTCCGATGCTGTCGCGCGCCGGGCCAATGCGCGGCCTCCGGCAACAACCTCGCGGACAGGACGCTGCAAACCGCCTGAGCCCCTTTTCCGGCCTGCTAGACTGGAATTCCCCCCTTGCAAACGATGGAGGGAATCATGTTGTCCGTCTACGTCGTGAAGACCGGCGAGCAGTTCCTCTGCACCGCCGAGGATGGCGATATCGGCATGGCGCCGGCGGTTGAAGACGCCACGTCGTTTCGTTCGTATGAAGAAGCGGAAAAGGCGGCGCACGTGCATGCCGATCCCGGATACGAAATCGTGGCCGTTTGCGTGCTCAGACACTGACGCTGCGGGCGCCGACGGACCCACGTCATCGGCGCCTCAACCCGGCCCGAAGGCCGGTCATGCAGCATCAGCCTGCCTTGCTCGCCGCCCCCTTCCCGCCGAACGCCTCGCACCCCGGCTTGTCCCACCGCGTATTGGCAACGCGGTTATCCGAATCGAACTGCATCTGGCAGCTCGACCGCGAACGTGACGACAACGCGCGGATCGTCCGCCTGCATGCGCGCAACGAGATCCGCGTAGATCGTCGTCGCGCGCCGTCGTCATTCATGACGCCTCGCCGGTATCTGCCGCCACCTTCCCGGCAAAGCACCCCTTCGCGCCCCTCCTCGCTGGTCGTCTTCGGCTCCATTTCGACGCATCACGCCGGCAGGTAAAAATTCCCTTGAGACATCTTGTTGCATCCCTTTTTACCTGCGCTGTATTTCATACGACGAATTCACAAAATGTCACAATCGCGTGCATTATCGTTGCTTTATATTGCTTAACCGTTTGTTCCATAAATCAAAACGCAAACGTTTGCCCGCACGCAAAAAGCAGGTTTGCGGGTGCCGGTCGAGGAACCAGGATAATTGGGGTGCATGAATGCGCATATTGGTTGTGGAGGATGATCCCGTTCAGGTCGAGGAAGTGCAAAACGCACTGGCGCCGTTCCGCCATACGATCAAGGTCGTCGTCGATGGCGAACAGGCGTTGCGGTTTCTGCGATCCGAATCGGTCGACGCAGTCGTGCTCGACTGGCACCTGCCCAGCGTGACGGGAATCGAAGTCCTGAACTGGATTCGCACGCGCGCCGATGTCGAATACGGCGTGCTGTTCCTTACCAGCCGTGTCGACGAACTCGATGTCGTCAGGGCGCTGGAGGCCGGCGCCGACGATTATCTGAGCAAGCCGTTCCGCGCCGACGAACTCGCCGCACGAGTCAACGCGTTGTTGCGCCGGGTCGCGCGGAACGTGAAGCGCGACGAGCCGATCCGGGCAGGCCAATACGTGCTGGATCCGGTGGAGCGTGCCGTTCGGCTTCGTGACACCACGATCGAATTGACGACGAAGGAATTTCAGCTCGTCGCGTGCCTGTTTCACAATCTCGGCAAGATCATGTCCCGCGAGTTGCTGGCAACGACAGCCTGGGGACGCGAACTCGGGACGGAGTCGCGTTCGCTCGATACGCATATCTATCGCATCCGGCAAAAATTGAAGCTCGGCGTCGAGAACGGCTTGCGTCTGTCGGCCATCTATACGCTGGGTTACCGACTGGATCAGATCAAGGCATCGGTCGACATGCCGTGCGACGCCGGCATGCTGGTCGAAGACCAGGCTTGAGCATGCGTCGCATGTCGTAGGGCGCGTCGACGGCACGAGGCATCGCCCCATACGGGGCCAGGCATCTGCTCCTGCCCGGAAAATCCGGGCACGCCCGGTGCGAAGACGCCGTCGCCTCCAGTCGCATCCGTCCTTTAGAAATTACGGTCTCCTCTGTTTATATCCGGAAATCCGATGTCGATGTCGATTTGGCTGCCCGTTCAATCGGCGTGCGCTCGCCGAACCCCCTGCCGATCTAGGTCGGTTCGTTCGCGATAGATGAGTGTTTCAATCCACCGCAACGGACCGGTGTCATCGTCGTTCCACAGTTTTCGCAAGGGTGACAAATGTTCACTTTTTGATTTTCAAATCCTCTCCTAACATCTATCCATCGCAATATCCATCAAATTGAATTCATTAAATCCGAAAATAAATTACCAAATTTTCGCCGAAACAATGGATTTTGATTTTTTAAAGATGAGCGCCATGACGGCACTCCCATCTGAAAAGCAATCAGGCATAGCAGCGGGTTTATAAAGTAACGGCGCCCCATCGCCGGTCGTGATTTGTTCCTATCGAGATGCCGAGATGTCGAACCTCCCGAGACGATCCATGGTCGTCAAAAGTGCCTGCCGTTGCACAGGACATCGCTCACCCGGATCGGCCTGCGTCGCCGAGGACAAGGGTGACATTCGCACACGCCCGTCATCCCGGAGCCGATGGGGTGATACCCGCTTCCGTAAGACGCGCGGTCATTTCACGCCCCTTCAAAATCAACTCTTCCATACGAAAAATAAACTCCACCACCTCAATCCTTGACGATCAATTTCGGATCGAATCACTGATCGATTATGAAGTTGTTTTTACTTCAACCATAAAATTAGCATCACTACATAATTTACTCCAACAGGACGTGATCATTTCACATGGAGCATCAACATGAACAGAATGCACAAGATCATATGGAGCAAGACGCGCGGTGCGCTGGTCGCGGTATCGGAAGTCGACGGGGCCGGCGGAAAAGGGAAACCGGGGGCGTCGGGCACCGTCGACCGACGCGGCAAAGCCGTTGAGCGTGAATTCACCGCCAAGCATCGTGCATCGGCTGCCCTGTCGATCGAACGCATACAGCAACCGTCCCGGCGGGCGATCGTCGCCGCTTCGATCGGCCTCTTCGCCATAGGCACGCCTACGTTAGGGTATGCACAGGCACAAGGGTCCGCCACGTTGAACGGCTTCAACTGCGGCGCGGCTGCCGCAACCACCAACGCGATTGCTGCCGGGTGCTCAGCCAATGCCGCCGGGCAGGGATCGATGGCACTCGGTTTCGCAGCCGGTGCCGGCGGCGGCAATGCAGTGGCCGTCGGGGAAAACTCGCAGGCAAACGGGAACGCCGCGACTGCGATTGGTGCCGCGACGATCGCGACGTCCAGCGGTGGCGTAGCGCTCGGGGTACGAGCCGCAGCCACTGGATCGGGCAACTCGATCGCAATCGGCTCGAATACCGGTGCGAGCGGGTTCAACGCGACGGCGATCGGTGCCACCGCCATCGCGAGCGACACTGGCGCAAGCGCATTCGGGCAGGCCTCGACGGCGTCCGCCAGCAGCGCGACCGCCATCGGCGGCAGCGCCACGGCAAGCGGTATTGGCGCAACCGTCATCGGGCATGCGTCGGTAGCGACCGGCACGAACGCCTCCGCCCTCGGCACGTCGGCCGCCGCCACTGCGGAAAACGCGAACGCACTGGGCGATTTCGCCACGGCGTCCGGCGTCGGCAGCACGGCATTGGGTCCGGGCGCCCGTGCGAGCGCCGACAACGCCGTAGCCGCCGGATTGAACGCGGCCGCTTCCGGCATTTCATCGATTTCGCTCGGAAACGCGTCGGTTGCATCCAACAATTCCGCGACGGCACTCGGCGCCGGAAGCACCGCATCGGGCGATCATTCGACCGCGTTCACGACGCTGTCGACTGCAGCAGGCGATTATTCGATCGCCGTGGGCTTCAAATCGATCACGACGAACACCGCCGCCGCCGGCATGGCGCTCGGCTCGGGTGCGTCGGTCAGCGGCGCGTCCGGCATCGCGATCGGCGTCAACAGCGGCGTGTCCGGTACGAGTTCGATCGCAATCGGCCCCGGCGGCACGGCCGGCGTCCCCGGCTCCGGCACGCAGGCAACCGGCGATCAGGCGGTTGCGCTCGGCAACAACGCGCTCGCCAGCGGCCTCCATTCCCAGGCATCCGGCAATCAGGCAACGGCCAGCGGAACGAGTTCGATCGCCATCGGCGATACCGCCACGGCATCCACGCTGTCCGGCATTGCCGTCGGCAACCTGGCAACCGCTGCCGGCGTCTCTGCCGTTGCACTTGGCTCAGGTTCGACCGCCAGCGCCGACAACACGGTGGCCGTCGGCATCAATGCGAAAGCCGCCAACGTCGCTGGCGTCGCGATCGGCTCGACGTCCCAGGCGCTTGCCGCATCGACCGTCGCGATCGGCGACACCAACACCGTCGCCGCGGCCGCAGGCACCGGCTCCATCGCCGGCGGCCACAACTCGCAAGTGACGGGCGGCACCGGCGCCGTCGCACTCGGCGAAGGGCAGACCGCGAGCGGCAACGGCGCGGTGGCGATCGGCGATCCGAATACGGCCACCGGTAACGGCGCAGTCGCGATGGGCGCCAACAACACCGCGAACGGCAACGGCGCGATCGCGCTGGGCAACACGAACGTCGCGACCGGACAGGGCTCGGTTGCGCTCGGCAACACGTCGCAGGCCAATGTCGCGGGCGCGATCGCGATCGGCGATTCGGCCAACGTCCAGGCCGCTGCAACAGGCGGCGTCGCGCTCGGATCGGGCGCGACGGCAAGCGTGGCCAACAGCGTCGCGCTGGGCGCGAATGCGGCGACCACCGCGGCCACGCCGACGTCGAACGCCGTCATCGGCGGCGTGACCTACAACTTCGCGGGCGCGACGCCCGCAGGCGTCGTGAGCGTCGGCGCGCCGGGCGCGGAACGACAGATCCAGAACGTCGCGGCCGGCCAGTTGAGCGGCACCAGCACCGACGCGGTCAACGGCTCGCAGTTGTTCGCCACCAACCAGCAGGTGACGGCGAACACGACGGCCATCTCGAACATCAACAACGGCGCAGGCATCAAGTACTTCCACGCGAACTCGACGGCTCCCGACTCGTCGGCGACCGGCACCGATGCCGTGGCGATCGGCGGCAACGCCCAGGCGACACAGCCGAACTCGGTCGCGCTCGGTGCGAATGCAACGACCACCGCGGCCACCCCGACCGCCAGCGCCGTGATCGGCGGTGTAACGTACAACTTCGCGGGCGCCGCGCCTGCGGGTGTCGTGAGCGTCGGCTCGGCGGGCGCGGAACGACAGATCCAGAATGTTGCCGCCGGCCAGTTGAGCGGCACCAGCACGGACGCAGTCAACGGCTCGCAGCTGTTCGCCACCAACCAGCAGGTCACGTCGAATACCACCGCCATCTCGAACATCAACAACGGCGCCGGCATCAAGTACTTCCACGCGAATTCCACCGATCCCGACTCGACGGCGAGCGGTGCCGATTCGGTGGCAATCGGCGGCAACGCGCAAGCGACGCTCGCGAATTCGGTCGCACTCGGCGCGAACGCGACAACGACCGCGGCCACGCCGACGTCGAACGCCGTCATTGGCGGCGTGACCTACAACTTCGCGGGCGCGACGCCCGCAGGCGTCGTGAGCGTCGGCTCGGCGGGCGCGGAACGACAGATCCAGAACGTCGCCGCCGGCCAGTTGAGCGGTACCAGCACCGACGCAGTCAACGGTTCGCAGCTGTTCGCCACCAATCAGCAGGTGACGTCCAACACGACGGCCATCTCGAACATCAGCAACGGTGCCGGAATCAAGTACTTCCACGCCAATTCGACGCTGGCCGACAGTCAGGCGACCGGCACGGACAGCATTGCCGTCGGCCCTCAGGCAGTGGCGAGCGCAGCCAGCAGCCTTGCAGCGGGCACCGGTGCGCAGGCGAGCGCGGCGAACGGCGTAGCACTCGGCGCGCAGACGGCCGTTTCGATCAACGGCGGTGTCGCGATCGGCTCGGGCTCCGTGTCGGATCGCGCCATCGCGGCAGGCAGCGGCACGATTCCGGCCGGCAGCCACACGGTGCCGTTCAATACGTCCGACGCGACCCTGCTGGGCGCCGTGTCGTTCGGCAGCGCATCGGGCAATACCTACCGGCAACTGGTCAACGTGGCCGACGGGACCGATGCGCACGATGCGGTAACGGTCCGGCAGTTGACCGGCGCGCTACAATCGTTCTCCGTGACGCCGACGATGTACTTCCACGCCAACTCGACCGCAGCCGATTCGCTCGCCGTAGGCGCCGAGTCGATCGCGGTGGGACCCACGACGGTCGTCAACGGAGATAACGGCGTCGGGATCGGCAACGGTGCGATCGTGCAGCAAACGGCGCCCGGCGGCGTGGCCATCGGCCAGGCCGCGAATTCCGGGCAGGCCGACGCCATCGCGCTCGGCAGCGGCGCGAACGCAACAGGGCCGCAATCGATCGCACAGGGCGCCAACGCCGTCGCCGGCACGTCGGGCGGTATCGCGATCGGCTCGGGGGCAAACAGCAGCGCAGCCGACGCCATCGCGCTGGGCTCGGGCGCCAGCGCGAACTTCGCGAACAGCATCGCGCTCGGCGCAGGATCCGTCACGACGGTCGGTGCGCAGTCGAACTACATTGCTTACGGCTTGAGCAGCCCGCAATCGTCAGCCGGCGAAATCAACATCGGCAACCGCAAGATCACCGGCCTCGCCGCCGGCTCGGCCGGCACCGACGCAGTCAACGTCAGCCAGCTCGAAGCCGTCAACCAGAACCTGACGACCCTGATCCAGAACATCAGCAATACCAACGGCGGGACCGGCGGCTTCCCCTCGACACCGGGATCGTCGACCCCGCCTGCGTCGACGGGTTCGAACTCGTCGGCCGGCGGCAACGGCGCCGTCGCGTCCGGCTCGAACAGCACGGCGGTCGGCAACGGCTCGACCGCGTCCGGCACCGGCTCGACGACGATCGGCGCGGGCGCGACGTCCTCCGGCAACAGCTCCGTAGCGATCGGCTCGGGAAGCAACGACGGTGGCCGAAACAACGTCGTCTCGATCGGCACGGCGAATTCGACGCGGCAGCTCACAAACGTCGCGGCCGGCACCGCGCCGACCGATGGCGTGAATGTCCAGCAGCTGAATGCCGCCGTCGGAAACGCGAATGCGTATACCGACGCGAAGATTCAAAGCCTGCGACGCGACGCGGACGGCGGCACCGCCAGTGCGATGGCCGTCGCGGGGCTGCCGCAGCCGTCCGGACCGGGCAAGAGCATGGTCGCGATCGCCGGCAGCGTCTATCGCAGCCAGTCGGGCCAGGCAATCGGCATCTCGACGATCTCCGAAAACAATCACTGGATCTATAAGGCCGCCGTCACGACCAACACCCGCAACGACTACGGCGCCGTGATCGGCGCGGGTTATCAGTGGTGATCGCGGGAAAACCGATGTCCTGCAGCGATATGCGGCAGCGGCCCGCAACGAGCGATCGTTGCCGCCGCGCCGGATACGCGGCTCCTTATACGATGAGAGACTGATCATGAAAATCCAATGGGTACTTGCGTTGTCTGTCGCCTTGTTTTCCGTTGCATCACTGGAAGGCTGTGCCGTCGACGGACCGCCCCGCTTTCCGGATCCGCAATCCGCCAGCCCGAAAGGCGGCACGTTCGTGAACGTGGACAACCTGCGTAACGTCGGGCCCGGCCTGAACAAGGACCAGATGTTCGATCTTCTCGGCCCCCCTCACTTCAACGAGTGGTTCGTCGGGAGTCGTGTCTGGAACTACCTGTTCGACTTCCGCCGCGGCAACGAAGTCGTCGCGTGTCAGTACCAGGTGCGATACGACGCGCACATGAAGGTGAGCGACACCTACTGGCGCGATCCCGCATGCGCGGACTTCGTGCGGCCGAAATCGGCCGCGCCGGCAGCTGCGGCACAGCCGCCGGCCTCGACGCTCGAGCAATTCACGTTGCAGAGCGACGCGCTGTTCGCGTTCGGCAAATCGAGCGTCGAATCGATGCAGCCCGCCGGCAGGGCGCAGCTCGACGATGCAATCGAACGAATCAAGCGTCACCAGGCGATCACGCGAATCGCCGTCGTCGGTCATACCGACCGTATCGGCACCAGCGAGATCAACGAACCGCTGTCGCGCGCACGCGCGCAAACGGTTCGCAGCTATCTGATCTCGCATGGCCTGGACGGCAACGTCATTCAGGCAGACGGCGTGGGGTCGCGCGAGCCTGTCACGCATTGCCCGCCAGGCCGAAGCAGCGCCGTGATCGCGTGTCTGCAACCCGATCGGCGGGTCTCGATCACCGTAAGCGGGCGCGATTGACGGACGGCGACGCCGGTGGCGCCAATCACACTTCGCCCGCGTGACGGGCGCCGCCATTGACCGACAGGACGCGCTTGCGGGCAGCGGGCCGCGCATTGCGCTTCCCCCCGCGTTGCGCGCGACATCCGGCCGCCCGCCGTAACGGCCGCACGCCCGCAAAGCGCCGTACTGCTGCAGCGTAGACGAGCGGCACGGTTCGACGGCGCTTGATTCAGTTACCCGAGCGACAACCCACCAGCAATCCGGATGACGACAATGAGAAGGGTCGGCGTGTATGTGGATGGAAGCAGCATCGACGCAAATGGCGGCCACCAGATGCGATACGAGGTGCTGCGCGCGCTCGCAGGCCGGGCCGACGCCACGATTCAGCGGCTGCATGCGTATCTGAGCGTCGACGAACGCCGCGCCGCGCGCTCCGCCGACTACGATGCGCGGATCAAGGGATATCAGGCGGCGCTCCGCGACAAGGGGTTCCGCGTCACGGTCAAGCCGCTCAGGCACGTTGCAGACGAGGACGGCACCGAGACCGTCAAATCCAATTCGGATCTCGGCATGGCCGTTGACGCGCTATCCGAATCGGACCGGCTGGACACCGTGCTCGTCGCAACCTGCGACGGCGATTTCGTCGAAGTCGTGCGAGCACTTCAGAAGAAAGGCTGCCGGGTCGAAGTCCTCGGTTTCGACAACGTGCCGTTCGAGTTGCGCGATACCGCCGACCAGTTCATCAGCGGCTATCTGGTCCCCGGCCTGCTTCCGGTTCGCGATGCGGCCGCCGGCTTGTCCGCCTGGGGCCAGGTCGGCTCGCGCGTGCGCGGCGTGTGCAACCGGTTCGAGCCGGATGACGGATACGGTTTCATCGCGTTCTGGGCAACGTTGCCCGATACGCCGCTGCTCGCGGCGGCCGAAACGAGTCCGGCCTACTTTCGCGGCAGCAGTCTCCAGGATCCGTCAGTTCTCTCACGGCTGCCCTCCAGAAACACGATCCTGGAATTCGACCTTGCCATGCCCGCGAAACAGACCGGCGCGCCTGAAGCGCGCCGGATCCAGGTCGTTTCCGCCGCCTAGCGGCCGATGGACCTCTGCCGGCGCCCTACGCGATGCGCAGCAGCCGCGTCGTCGCACGCCGTTGCCGCGGAGAGCGCCTGCCCCGCCTTGTGGTTTACGCAGCTCCTCCAGTACCCGCACCGGGATCAACGCCCCAGCGCGGCGTCGTGATCATGCTTCGACAGAAACATGAGGAAGGTCGTGCCCTCCCCGAGCGTCGACCGGACCTGCAGTTTGCCGCCAAGCGAATCGACGACCGTCTTGACGAACGCCAGGCCCAGTCCATGCCCGGACATCGTCGCTTTTCCGTCCAGTTGCGTGAATTCGCGAAACAGCTTTTCCTGGTCGCGCTCGGATATGCCGGCGCCATAATCCGTCACGGTGATCTTCACGTGTCGATCCGTTGCCGACAGTTCCACGTCGACCGTAGACGCTTCCCGACCGAACTTGATCGCGTTGCCGATCAGATTGACGAATGCCCGCCGCAGCAGCTGCACATCGGCGATCGTACTGAGCCCGGGCTCCGCCATCAGGTTGACGGTCGTGGATTTCGCGCTCGCCTGCGGCAGCAGATCGTCGACGGCATCGCCAAGCACCAGTGCGGGATCCACGGCGGTCAGCTTCGGCGGCAGATTCTCGGCCCTGGCAAGAAAGAGGAAATCGTCGGACAGGCTGAGCGCGCGCGTCGCATACTGCGAGACCAGTTCCGAGAAACGTTGTGGCGTGTACCGCGACGGATCCCGCTGTATCTGGGAAACGAGCGCGAGAATCGAGGCCTGCGGAGACCGCATGTCATGCGACAGGAATCGCAAGGCCATGTCGCGCTGCCGTTCGGCCATCCGCACGGACGAGACGTCCGCGACATGAAAGACCAGCGCATTCTCGCCGTAAACGGACGGGCGGATCGGCGCGCACTTGATCAGCAGCGAGCGGCCCCATCGGGCATTGGCAATCTCGATCCCCTGATCGAGCTGGGATTTCGTCTGCGCCGACAGCGCATCGCCATCGGGCCAGTCATCCAGCGACGCCATTGCCTGCGCGACAAATTCACTCGCCCGATGCGACGCGGTGATCTGAAACAGCACGTCCGAGACCAGCCGTCCCACCGGCGGCCCGCCGGAAACCGAATGCTCGTCGAGATCCGCGCACCATGCGGCGATTCGCTCGTTCGCCAGCAGGACGACCCCGGCAGCCGACGCAATCAGCGTTGCCTCCGGAAGACTGTCGACCCATGCATCGATCAGCGCACGATAACGACGCACCCGCACCTCAAGATTCGCAGTCCTGTCAAGTTGCCGGCGAACCGGGTCCATGGACCGCACGGCCTCCGCCGGCTCCACATGCAGCGACGGTTCTGCAGCCATCCGGTCCGCCAGGCGGCCAATGAAGCGCGACAACACTTCGACGCATCGCCAAAACCACAGCAAGCAGGCAAGTCCGCACATCAGCATGCCGGTGGCGGGCGGCAACGCCTCGCCTCCGAAAACGAACATGACGAACGAGATCCCCGCAATCGCACCGGCAACCCCGAGCGACGCAGCCAGGCCTGTGCGAGGACCGAACCGGAAGAGCAACAGGCACGTCAAGCAAACAACGGTCTCGTTGAAGAGCAGCACCCACGTGAGACCGATCTGGCGCGCCGGCGCATCCGATGCGCCGGCTGCCGCGACGACGTCGCCGATCGGCAAGGTAGCGTCCGGCGACACGATCGCCCCGCTGTCCGGGTTCTCGATCGCCGCGCGAATCAGGACCACGCTGCCGCGCAGACGGCTCGACGGCACCTTGCCGTCCAGCACATTGACGTACGAGTAGAGTGCGCAAGGTCCGCCCGCCTGAAACGCAGTGTCGCGCACGCAGGCGTTGCCGGCCGCCCGCGCCTGCGTCCGTCCGGCGTCGCGGCTTGCCGTCCCACCGATGGCCGAATGGCCGGCGCGAATGCGTGCGACGTCCCGCAGGCCGGTCAGGTCGAAACTGACGACCGCGACGCCGCTTCCGGCGAGCCGCTCCATCATCCGCTCCCGTGTTTCCACGCTGAACGGCCAGTCGCCCAGGCGCCCGGTCGTACGATCGTCGACCATGATCACCGCGAGCGGCTTGATGGCTCCGTGTCGGACGGACTGCCACACGAACCCGAACCACGCCCGGTCGATGTGATGCAACGCGGACGTCGCTGTCAGCACCACGCATACCAGAACAAGCGCAGACGTCAGGCGCATCCATTCCATCGAGCGTGGCGAGGACGCATGCCCGGTCGCCCGTTTTCCCTCATCACATGAACGGCGCCGCCCCGGCCCCAAAAATCTTCCGAACATGTCGATTAGATGACGCCCCATCGATATTGCATTGATCGACGTTTGAAATAACCCTATCCAACGCCAAGAACTCATTTCAAAAAGCATTGACAAACGATGCAAACCGAACGCGCATTACGACTTATCCACCGCTCTCCACCCTGCACGAGCCTCGCCGACACGCCCTGCCATTCTGACTCGGCCCATTACATTTCGCAATTAACATGCAATTATTATACGTTATTTATTTTCGCAATTAAATTTAATATTTAATTACAATTAAATTTACATTCAATGAAAATTCTACCCCACCCTCATCAGCCAGCACGAACTACTGAATTTCGGTATATTCAAGCGCAATACCGGTAAAAATTGCGCCAATCCGAATCCAAAAAAAACCAACACGCCATCATAATCAATATCAATTAATCAAACACAAGCATCAATGCAAAAAGATATTTGCACTCACAATTATAATTCAATAAAAACCAAGCCAACGATACGACTATTGGTAACTGAATTTACATTTGTTCGTTTTTCACAAGTTGAAAATTTTCAACTCACTCCATAGAATGAATCAACCGAAAACATCTTCCCCATATTTCAATCGGCCTACCCTACTTCATGAGTCACCCATTCGCGTCAACTGATCCACTCGACGATGCCGCGCGAGGACTTCGTCAGGACGAGTTCTTTTTCCTCCTCCAACCCAAATTTGCACTCCACGGGGTTCGCCTGGCGGGCTTCGAATACCTGATGCGCTGGCATCATCCGGAGCGTGGGGTCCTGGAACCCGCGTCGTTCATCAGCATGATCGAGGATTCATGCCTTGCCACCGGATTCACGGACCTGCTCACCCGGCGCGCGACGTGCAGGCTGGCGCAGTGGAAGGCGGCGGGGTACGGCGAGTTGTCGCTCGCGATCAATTTGTCGCCGTCCGAGCTCGGGCACGCGGAGTTTCCCGCGCAACTTTCCGCACGGCTGGCGTCGCTCGGGCTCGAGCCAGGCCGTGTCGAAATCGAACTGACCGACGTCGTCCCCCCCGCCCGGCTCGATTGGCTGGTGGAAGCCATCCATGCGGCGCAGGCGATCGGCGTGCGCATCGCACTGGATGACTTCGGAGCCGGCTTCAACTCGCTGACGCTCCTGCAGCAGTTGCCGGTGGATATCGTCAAGTTCGATCGATCGCTGATTCGCGAGGTGCTGCAAAACGGCGAGTCCATGCGGATTGTCGAAACCCTTGTGCAGCTTGCGAAAAGTCATGGCAAACACGTTGTAATGACGGGCATCGAAACCGCCGAACAGTTCGAATGGGCAAGCACACTGCCGGACGTCGACGGCCAGGGTTTCTACCTCGGCGAGCCGCTTCACGAAACCGATGTCGACGCTTTCATTGCCGAGCATCATCGCCGGATCCGTTCCTCCTAGCATCCACGCGCCTGCAGGCCGATCTCGCCCCATCGTCGGAGCACCGGGTGCCGCAACACGGCGAACGATGCGACATGCAGCGACGCCTTCAGAACGCGGGGCACCGTTTACGCTCCGATCAGGCGGTTCTTTCGAGCCGCTGCTTGCGACATGCAGCCAGCATAAGACGGCGTTCCGAGGACGCAAAGTGAACTTTTGTCACTTTCTCGAGCAAATCCGCAGGATTCCCACATATCAGGACAACGCCGGTTCGGCGTACCCGAGACAGCCGCGATCCGCGCCCACGTCGCACCGTACCGACGCGCACGCCGATACGGTGCGCGTCGACTACCACCGGATCAACGCCGCGCCCCACGTGAATCCCGAGCCCATTGCAGGCGTCAGAACGAGATCGTTCTCCTTGATGCGCCCGTCGGATACGGCTTCGCAGAGCGCGAGCGGAATCGACGCTGCCGATGTGTTGCCGTGCTTGCTGACGGTGAGGACGACCTTCTCCATCGGGAGGTTCAGTTTTCCGCCGAGCGTTAGCACGATCCGCTGGTTTGCCTGATGCGGGACGATCCAGTCGAGGTCGTCCTGGGTCAGGCCGTGTGCCGCGAGCGCTTCCTGCGACGCGTCGGCGAGGTTGACGACGGCATGCAGAAATACATCGCGACCCTCGAGATGCATCTTGCCGGCGCTCTGCGTCGATGACACCCCGCCGTCCGTGTGAATCTTGTCCCAGTACCGTCCGTCCGAATGCAGATGCGTGGAGAGCACGCCGCGCGGCTTGTCGCCTTCGTTGCGTTCGCCGCGCAACACCAGCGCACCCGCACCGTCGCCGAACAGCACACAGCTATTGCGGTCCTGCCAGTCCACGATACGTGACATCGTTTCCGCCCCGATCACCAGCGCGGTGCGGGCCTGGCCCAGACGGATCATGTTGTCGGCGACCGACAGCGCGAAGACGAAGCCCGAACAGACTGCCTGCACGTCGAACGCAGCACCGCGCCGCACGCCGAGCGCTTCCTGAACACGGACGGCCGTCGCGGGCATCGTGCGATCGGGCGTGCAGGTCGCGAGCACGATGAGATCGACCTCGGCTGCGTCGATGCCGGCGCGATTCAGTGCGGCCCTGGCGGCGCCGATCGCGAGATCGGACGTGTTCTCGCCGTGCGCCGCGATTCTGCGCTCACGGATGCCCGTGCGCTGCGTGATCCACTCGTCCGTGGTGTCGACCATGCGCGCGATGTCATCATTCGTCATGCGGTGCTCGGGCAACGCGGAACCGCAGCCGACGACGCGCGACGTCCATGCGTCCGCGCGATTGATTTGCACCATCTTCCGTACTCCGATTGAAGTCGATGAGGCGCCGGCCGCCTGAACGCTCGCTGCCGGCGTACACGTATTACCAGCTTCCGACGTTCGCGTCTTCACCCGGCTCCGCGGCCGGGATCGTGTCCTTCCGTTGCAGCGAGACGAGATGCGCCGCCAGCGAATTGAAGGTCGGATAGTCGTAAAGGACCGTATCGTCGATCTTGATTCCGAGCCGCTCTTCGAGGAAGAACGCGAGTTCGACGGAATGCATCGAATCGAATCCGGCGTCGGCGAAGGTCTGCTCGAGATCGGTCGGCACCTGAAGATTGTTTGCTTCGGTCCACTCTTGAATCCACGCAAGAATGGCTTCGGCAGTCACGTTCGACCCGTTGACGGCCGCGGCTTGAATTTGATCGCTCATGGTATCGATTCCTTGAAGTCGGATTGAGAACGATGAAGGCACGGCGGCAACGCCGCGCCCGGGAAACCGAAACGCAGTGCCTATGCGGGCGTCGCATGCACACGCGGTTCGTTGTCGGCGCAGCCTCCACCGAGAAAGCGAGCCAGACGCTGCACGGAAGGCTCGCGCACGATGGAGTTGTGATCGTCATCGAACACACCCACCGCCACGCCGCCGCGCGCGAGGCGGCCCAGATGCTGTTCCACCTGGGTGCTCGACACTCCCCGCTTGTCGCGTGCGGCAAGCGCGTATCCGATGCGCGTATGCACCTGTCGGGGTTGATGACAGGCGAGCGCCGCCGCGCTCGCGGCGTGCAGACGCGCGATATGGTCGAACGTCGCGGGGTGGGCACGGCGCCGCACGTCGGCGAGGTAGAAGTCCTGGTCGAGCATGGCGTCGAAACGCGGATCGGCGAGCCATCGATCGACCGTTTGCCTGCCGTCGCCGGACGCGAGATCATCGGCCAGTGCACGCAACCGCAGGGTGAATTCGCCGTCGTGGAGCGGGCTGTCGACGATCATCAGCGGCGGCGCAGTTTCGCCCTCCGCCTCCCATTGCGCGGCCATTTCATGCGCGACGATCCCGCCGAACGACCAGCCGCCGAGCAGATCGGGCTGTCTGCCGTGTATTGCGAGCAAGGCCGCGCGATAGCGCGACGCCAGTTGCGCGATCGAAAGATACTCGGGTGCGTGGCCCTGGTCCGCGTACGGATGGCGGATCGCGACGACCGTCGGATCGCCGGGCCATGACGAAGCCAGTTCCTGATAACAGAGCACGTTTCCGCCGACCGGGTGGACGAGCGCGACGAGCGGCCCGGCCCCGTCGCGCAGCGTCACGACCAGCTCGCGGTCATCGTCCGTCCCGGCGGATTTCCGCATGTCGTTCGACACCGCTTCGCGCGCCGGCATGGCGCCGTTCGTCGTGCCGAACCACGTCGCCAGCGTCCGGAGCGATGCCCCGCGCACAAGCATGGAGATCGGCGGCATCGTGCCGAGCTGTTGATGCAGGCGAACGCGCAGTTCCGTCAATGCAAGCGAGTCGAAGCCCTGGCTGACGAGCGAAAGACCGTCGTCGAGCACGACGGTATCCGGTGCGACCGTCGCCGCGACCGCACGCAGCATCGCGAGCGTCTGCGCGGCATCCGCCGGTGCGGCCTCGACGCGATCCGCCGCTCCCGGTCCCGGCACCCCGGTCCCGTCGTTCGACGCGTTGCCGCCTTGTCGTCGCACCGCGCCGCGCGCGGCCTCCGCAAGGTCCGGGAACGGCAGCTCGAAGCGCTCCGGATCGAACGAGTAACCCGGCGCATCGGCCGGTCGCGGCGCCTTGCCGTACAGCTTGCTCCATGCGATCTTCTGCCCTTCGCTGTAAAGGCGTGCGCAGCCATGCGCGAAGCCGGTCGCCTCGGCTTCCTCGTCTCCCTCCGGACCGTCCGCGAGCGACGCGATCGCACAGTGCCAGTCGCCCCCCGCCGCGGCGCGTGCGAGCTTGGCCAGTGCCGCGCCGGGGCCCACTTCGACGAAGATCGTCCTGCCGTCCGACGCGGCCAGCAGCGCGTCGTGAAAACGCACCGGTTGCTCGACAAGATCGAGCCAGTGCTCGACGCCGGCGATCGCGTCGGTCGCGATGTCGCCCGTGAGCGTGGAGACGATCGGAATCGACGGCGGCGCAAACGTCAGCGGTTCGAGCGCTCGCCGGAACGCTTCGCGCATCGAACGCAACATCGGCGAATGGCCCGGCGTACCGTAGGTCTTGAGCAGCGACACCCGCTTGCCCGCGGCGACCATCGCGTCATGCACCCGCCCGACCGCTTCCGGCGTGCCGCTCACGACCGTCTGCCCCGGCCCGTTGATGCCGGCGACGAACAGATCCGTACCGAACGCGAACCGCCCCGCGAATTCGTCGACGCTGACGGCGACGGCGAGCATCGCGCCGCGCGGCGTCTCGGTATCGAACAGGCGACCACGCGCCTCCACTGCCTTGAGGCCATCGCCAAGCGACATCACGCCGCCGATCACCGCGGCCACGTGCTCGCCGAGCGAATGCCCGATCAGCAGGTCGGGCTGTACGCCCAGCTCCATCCATGTCCGCGCCAGCGCGTAGCACACGACGAAATGGGCAAGTTGCCCCGGATGATGGCGCACCGGTTGCGCGCTGTGGCCGAGAATCGCATCGAGCACGTCGCGCGCCGTCTCGCCGTCGAGCGCGCGCAGGCACACGTCCGCATGTTTGCGGAACAATCCGTTGCCGTTGTAGAGGTTCCCTCCGACGCCTGGCTGCCAGGCTCCCTGGCCTGGCACCAGAAACGCGAGGCGGGGCTTGCGCGGGTGTTCGCCGGCGTGCCATCCCCCGGACGGATTCTCCGCGAGAAAGTCGTCGAGCGCGGCAACGAAGTCCGCTTTCGTCGTGCCGACCAGCGCAACGCGATGGTCGAAATGATCGCGTCGTACGTTCGACGTGTGACACGCATCGCGCAGTGGTGCGGACATGTCCGCGAGCCAGGCCCGCCATGCCGACGCGACACGCCGGCGTGCGTCGGGCGAACGCCCGGAAAGCGTCAGCACGCGTTCGCGGGCAATCGGAGCGCCGAGGTCTGCTACGCGCTCCGGCGCGACCAGAATCAGGTGGACATTGGTCCCGGTGATGCCGAAACCGCTCACGCCGACGACCGTATCGCCCTCGGCGAGCGGCGCTCCCTCGCGCGGAATCTCGAGCTGCGAACCTTCCCAGTGAAAACGCGGGTTCGGTGTCTCGAAGTTCACCTGCGCGGGTACATGGCGGTGCCGCAGGATCAGCATCGCCTTGATGAAGCCGGCCATGCCCGCGGCTCCCTCCAGATGCCCCAGCTGGGACTTCACCGAGCCGACGAGGATCGGCTTGTCGCGCACGACGGCGCGAGCATAGACGTTGCGCAACGCGGAAAGCTCGATCGGATCGCCGAGCGCCGTGCCCGTCCCATGCGCTTCCACGTAGGCGACCGCTTCCGGACGAACGCCCGCGCGCGTCATCGCCCGGCGAATGACGGCTTCCTGAGCCGCACCGTTGGGCGCGGTCAGGCCGTTGCTCGCGCCGTCGCTGTTCACTGCCGAACCGGCCAGCACCGCATCGACACGGTCGCCATGCGATAGCGCGTCGGCAAGCCGCTTCATCACGATCACGCCGCCGCCTTCGCCACGAATGTAGCCGTCGGCGTTCGCGTCGAAGGGACGGCACCGGCCGGAGGGGGACATCGCCTGGAGCCGCGCAATGCCGATCGTTTCCTCCGGCCCCAGGATCAGGTTCACCCCGCCTGCGATCGCCACGTCGCACTCGCCGGCCTGCAGGCTCTGCGCGGCAAGATGGATCGCGACCAGCGAAGACGAACAGGTCGTATCGACGAAGATTGCCGGTCCGTTCAATCCCAGTATGTGCGCGACTCGCCCGGGCGCCATCGCGCGCAGGTTGCCGAGCTTCGAATAGGTGGTGATGCGGGCGGGATCGCCGGACCAGACCGTGCGCCGGCCATAGTCCGCCTCGCCGATCGTCATGAATACCCCGACGTTCGTGCCGCGCAGCCCGCCGGGTGCGACGCCTGCGTTCTCGAGCGCGCCCCAGGTCAGCTCGAGCATCCAGCGCTGTTGCGGATCCATCTCCATGGCCTCGGCCGCCGAAGTACGGAACAGCTTGCGATCGAAGCGGAACGGATCGTCGACATAGCCGGCCACGCGTGAATACGTGGTGCCGGGCTCGTCCGTATCCGGCGAATAAAACGCGTCGATATCGAAGCGTTCGCGCGGTGTTTCGCAAATGGCCGTCTGCCCTGAATTCAGCAGTGCCCAATAGCTCGATGCACTGGATGCCCCGCCGGGGAAGCGGCATGACATGCCGATGACGGCGACGCGTTGCGGATGTGGGTTCGATTGGTCCATCGCATTTTCTCGGCCAGAGGCGTTCATCGGGTCTAGTGGCGCGTTGCCGCGGCGAGATCGTCGCTGCTGCTCGCCTGGACGAGCACGGCCATGTTGCCCGGCAGGTGCCGGTTCGCGCGAATCTTCGCGTGCGCCTCCGGCAAGCGGCTCCACGGAAACACTTCCGACAGGCACGGATCGATCTTGCCGCTCATCACGAGACGGTTCGCCTGTGCGGCTTCCTTGAGGCTCGCGAAGTGACTGCCCTGGATGCGCTTCTGTCGCATCCACACGTAGCGCGCATCGCAGGTCAGGTCGTAGCCGCTCGTCGCCGCGCAGAACACGACCATGCCTCCGCGCTTCACGACATAGCAGGACGGTGCGAACGTATTCCGGCCCGGGTGTTCGAACACCATGTCGACGTCGCGCTTCTCGCCGAGCGCGTCCCAGATCGCTTTTCCGAACTTCTTGACCGCATCGACATAGGCCGCGTACGCGGTCTGCGCATCGACCGGCGGTGGCGCGCCCCAGCACGAAAAATTCGAGCGATTGATCGCGCCCACCGCGCCGAGACGCTTGACGAACTCGATCTTCGAATCGTCGGAGACCACGGCGACGGGGCGCGCCCCAACCAGCGCCGCGAGCTGGATCGCCATCGTTCCGAGCCCGCCCGCCGCCCCCCATACGAGTACCGATTGCCCCGCCGAAAGCACGTGCGGCTTGTGGCCGAACAGCATCCGATACGCGGTAGCGAGCGTGAGCGTATAGCAGGCGCTGGCAGCCCATGTGAGGTGTTTCGGGCGCGGCATCAGTTGAGTCGACTGGACGCGCGCGAACTGCGCGAACGAGCCATGAGACGTTTCGTAACCCCAGATCCGTTGCGACGGCGACAACATCGGATCGCCGCCGTTGCATTCCTCGTCGTCGCCGTCGACCTGCGAACAGTGCGCGACCACCTCGTCGCCGACTCTCCACTTCTTCACGTTCGACCCGACGGCCCAGACGATGCCCGCGGCGTCCGAGCCCGTGATGTGATAGGGATCGTCATGCAGGTCCAGCACCGAGAACGGCTGACCGAGGGCGGCCCACACGCCGTTGTAGTTGACGCCGGCTGCCATCACGAGGACCAGAACGTCGTCGGGGCCGAGTGACGGCACGTCGACGATCTCGTTTGTGAATGCCCGCTGCGGCTCCCCATGGTTCTCGCGGCGAATCGTCCACGCGTGCATTCGCTTCGGCACCACACCCAACGGAATCGGCTCACCGATCTCGAACAACTCCGGCTGGTTGCTTCTCGCCTCGACAACCAATTCAAATATTTTGGTATCCATATCAATATTCCTGTAAGAGTTGATTCGATAAACAGTGCACTCGTGCTAGGGCGCCCGTGACGACGCCATCCGCATCACGCCGCGGCCATTCCGCCGTCCACCGACAACGCGGTACCGGTCATGAAAGAGGAGGCGTCGCATGCGAGGAACGTGACAGCCTCCGCAATTTCCGTTTCCGTCCCCAAGCGACCGATCGGATGAAAACGCTTGATCTGATCGGTCATGCGGGTCTCGTCGAGAAACTTTTCCACCATCGCGGTTGCAACGAACGCAGGGCAAATCGCATTGACGCGGATATTCTGCTTCGCATATTCGAGCGCAGCCGCTTTCGTCAGCCCGATGATGCCCGCCTTCGAAGCGTGATATCCGCAGCCGCCGAATGCCGATGCGACGAGGCCGTAAGTGGACGACATATTGACGATGGAACCGCCGCCCGTTTTCAGCATTGCCGGAATTTCGTACTTCATCGAAAGGAACATGCCCTTCAGGTTGATATCGACGACATGGTCCCAGCTCTCCACGTCGGTATCGGCTACGGTTTTGCCGAATGCCTCCACGCCGGCGTTATTGAAGGCGACATCGAGCCGGCCGAATTCACGCATGGTCTCCTCGACCATGCGGGCGCAGTCTTCGGCCCTGGACACATCGGTCCTCACGAACAGCGCTTCGCCGCCGGCCTTGCGGATTTCCTCGACCACCGCCAGACCTTCGTCGATACGGCGCGATGCGATGGCAACCCGCGCACCTTCGCCGGCAAACAGCAATGCCGTCGTCCGTCCAATCCCGGAACTCCCCCCGGTCACGAGGGCAACCTTTTCAAGAAGCTTTTTCACTGTGCTCTCCCGGTTGCACTGAGATGCATGCATCGTTGCCGCTGTCCGGCAATCCCGTTTTTCAGATGGAAAATGTAATTTCCGGCTTGCAACGGAAATGATTCTAGATGGCGAAAAGCACGTACCGATGAAAAGTGAAAAAAGTTCAAATTTGATTTTCGGCCGGACGAATATCATCGCTCACGTCACTCCATTTCGCGTCCAATCCACGGGCTCACTATGCGTGCGAATACGATCACCCGGCATGAACTTGGCATGTCCGTCATCCACGCGATCGGCGACGAAGGTTTCAACAGCCTCAGCGCGGCGCTCGACCGCCTCGACCCAGATTTCAAACGCTTGCTCGTCGAGGGCGCGTATGCCGACATCATTGCCCGGCCCAATCTCTCGCTGAAATATCGGGAACTCGTGACGGTCGCGGTTCTCGCAACGATGGGCAATGCCGATTCCGCGCTGAAATACCATGCGGGCGGCATGCTGAATACCGGCTGGGCACCGCAAGCGGTGCTCGAAACGGTCTTCGATACGCTCTACTATGCAGGCGTGCCGGTGGCCACGGCCGGCATCCGTCATCTCGTGGCGTTGTTACGCGAGCGTGACATCGATATCGGTCGCGACGTCGATCGTCTCGGACGATACGAATCGGCAACCGCACACATGCTCGAGCGGCGGCAACGGCCATTCGACGCGCTGACGCCAAAGGAGCGCCGGCTCGCCACACTCGCCATCGTCATCGCTCGCGAAAATCGTCACGACGAGGTTCGGGTCCACTTGAACGCATGTCTGCATGTCGGCTGGACGCGCAGCGAACTGACTGAAGTGCTGATTCAACTCACCGGCTATATCGGCTGGCCGCTCATCCTGCCCGTGTCGCGCATTGCGCTCGACATATTCGACGAGTTCGCCGCGACACAGGGCGGCGCAACGGTCGGACAAGCGGACGCATCGACCGGACGGAATGCGCCGGAGTGCGATCCGTGTATGCCGGAAGCGTCGGCCGGCCGGCCCGAGATGTCGGCGGCGATCGCAGGTTGTCTCGATCGGATGGCCGACGCTGCGTCACGCGTCGAATCGGTCGAACACGTGAAGGCACGGCACCTGACGGCGATCGCGTGCCTGACCTGCCTTGCCCGAAATGCAGATGCCGACGCGCTCGCCACGCATATCGTCGACGCGCGCTTGTCGGGCACGTCGCAGCACGAGATCGTCGACGCCATCGTCGGCGCACTGCCTCATGCCGGCGTGCTCGCCGTGCAATGGGCGCTGGCTGTGGCAAGCCGATCGTTTGCATCGACAGATCCGCATGCGGCGCGCGAGCACGACAACGTGGAGGCATCGGGATGACGACGCTCGAACCCTCCACCCACACCATGCTGCACGAACGACACAGGAGCAAACGATGAACGACGAAGGCGGATACGACCTCGAGGACCTGATGCCCGGCATGAACGCATGTTTCTCGAAAACCCTGTCCGAGCACGACGTGCTCCTGTTTGCGAGCGCGTCCGGCGACCGGAATCCCGTGCACCTCGACGAAACCTATGCACAGCAAACGCGCTTCGGCGGTCGCATCGCGCACGGCATGCTGTCCGCGTCGGTGATCTCGGCGGCGATCGCAACGCATCTGCCGGGGCCCGGCTCGATCTATCTGTCGCAGGACCTGCAGTTCCGCCGCCCGGTCAAGCTCGGTGAAACGGTTTGCGCGACCGTGACAGTCAAGGAGATACTCGCGAGCCGGCGTCGGGTCGTGCTGGAAACCTGCTGCCACGTGAACGGGCACGTGGTCGTGGAAGGCACGGCGGTGGTCATGCCCACCAACGCGGCAGCGCGGTCGCAAGAAGCATCGATCGCACGCGATCAGGAAGCCTGACGATCGTACGGGTCCGGCGTGTCGGATTCAGCTGATGCCGGCATGCCGCTGTGCGACCGGATGCGGCGGCTGAAGCTCCGCTGCGTCGCGGTGCGGAACGCTGCCGAGTTGCCTTTCCCGTGACCGATCGCGGCACGCGAATCGCCGTGCGACGGCGCGCTTGCGACGGACACCGCATGCGCGCGCCGCGACGGGCCGTTCCCGCCGCGGTTGTCTGCGTCGAGCGTCATTGCCGCAAGGGAGCCGCCCGACTTCGACGGCCACGCTTGCGGCAACCTGGCCGAAACGTCCTACTTCCGCAGCGAGATTTCCACGCGACGATTGCGTGCTCGCCCTTCGGCGGTATCGTTCGATGCCGCCGGATTGGCTTCCCCGTGACCGGTCGCGGCAAACGAATCCGCCTGCAGCCCATGCTCGCGCAGATACCCCGCGACGGCGTCCGCCCGGCGCTTCGACAGTGCCTGGTTGTGCGCGTTCGAGCCCGTCGCGTCGGTATAACCGTCCACCTCCACGCTGGCGAAATGCCGATCACCCTGCTGGTTCAGCAGCGTATCGAGCGCGGTGGTGGCCTCCGTCGTCAGCACGGCCGAGTCGGTCGCGAAATACGCATCTCCGTTCAGGCTCACCTTCTCGACCGGTGCGGGTGCGGGTGCTACGGCCGCGGCGGCCGGCGCGGGCGCCGCACCGCACTGGAACACGATCGAATGCGGATCGGCGCCGTCGCGGTACGGCGTGGTGGTGTCGACCAGGCGCACGGGCTCGTTGCCGCACATGCGCGTCGCGACCTTCATGCAGGTCTTCGCGGTCGACAGGATGCCGTGGCAGTCGACCTGGAACGTGCGGACGCCGTTTCGCGACTGCAATTCGTATGCGTTGTACGTCGGCCCCGACGCACTCGAACAGGCCGCGAGGGAAACGACGGACACCAGCAGTGCAAGATGGATGTTTTTCACTTGATTACTCCGAGAATGCGATGGGCGCAGCGTGCGGCGCGGCCGCACGCGCATGCGTTTGCGTTCGGCGCGGTCCGCTCCGGCCACGCGGGCCGGAACGAACCGCTGCGCGCGATCACTTCCACTGATACAGCATGCCCGCGCCGACCACGCGCTGGCTGCCGGCGAAACCGCCGTTCAGCGTCGCCTTCAGGTTCTCCGTGACGCGCGCCTGCACGCCGACCGCCATGGCCTTCTGGCCCTGGAACGTCGCCGTGCCGACCCCCATCGCGAAGTTCGAATCGCGGTCCATGTGCGGGATCGACGCCATTGCGGCGGTCGCGGCGATCCCCTCGCGGGCCATCGAATCGGTCTGCTGGATCTGCTGCTGCATCTGCGTGAGCTGGTTGTTGACCGTGTTCAGCGATTGCGTGAACTGGTTCGATACCGCATTCAGCTGGTTCACGTTCACGGCATCGGTGCCCTGCGTGCCGGCCGCGACGTTCACGACCTGGCGTGCCGAATCCGCCGAGCCGACCGCGACGACGTTCGAGCGTCCGCCGTCGTTGCTGCCCGTACCGATCGCGGACGAGTTATTGCCCGATGCCGTCGCGCCCACGCCGATCGCAGAGGAACCGTTGCCCGATGCGAGCGCATTGTTGCCGACCGCCGTGCTGTTCGAACCCGATGCCACGGCCCCCGAACCGCCCGCCGACGAATTCGCGCCGGTCGATCCCGGCGGCACGTTCGCGCCGTTCGGGTTCGTCGTGTACTGCCCGCCGAGGTTGGTCGTGCGCTGGTCGATCAGCGTCGTCAACTGGTTCGCGACCGAATCGAGCTGCGACACGTTCACCGCGTCCGTGCCGCTCTTGCCGGCGGCGAGGCCGGTGATCTGCCGGTTGCCGATGTTCACTTCACCGGCCGACGATTGCGGGCTGCCCAGGCCGTACGCGACATAGTTCGTCAGCGCGCCGACCGTGGTCAACGAACCGGCGCCGAGCGCCACGCTGTTCGCGAACGTCGCCGACGCACCCGCGCCGAGCGCGAGCGCATCGGTCGCGCCGCTGCGCGCCCCCGAACCGAGCGCGACGCTGCCCACGCTGACCGCCACCGCGTTGGCGCCCTGCGCGACCGACTGCGCGCCGGTTGCCGTCGCGCCGCTGCCCAGCGCGATCGCGTCGGCCTGCGCGGAACTCGCCGCCTGCCCGATCGCGATCCCGCCCGGCGCCGTCTGGTCGACGATCGCGCCGTTGCCGATCCCCACGCCGTTGTCGCCGTTGACGACCGTCGTCGGGCCCACCGCGACCGATTCCGCGCCGACCGCGAGCGAATCCCCCGCCGTCGAATTCGCGTGGAAGTACTTCTGGCCCGTGACCGCGAACGACTGCAGCGCGCCGGTCAACTGCCGCACCGTCACCGCATCCTGCTGGCCGGTACCGTCGGCGACGTTGGTGATCTGGCGATACGTCTTGTTAGTTGCATCGCCCACCGATACCGCGCCGAGCAGCGTCTGGTCCGTCGTGTTGAACGGAATCGACGCGGTGCCGTTGCGGATGACGCCCGACGACGGCACCACGGCGCGGTCGGCCACCGAACCCGAGCCGAGCGCGATGCTGCCATCGACCTTCGAGATCGCGCTCGGGCCGATCGCGACGCTGTCGACACCCACCGCCTGGCTGTCCGGCGCGGTCGAGTTCGCGTGGAAGTACTTGATGCCGTGCGCGTTGATGTTGTCGATCGCCGAGCCGACGTTGTTGTTGATCGTCGTCGATCCATCGCTGTTGTACGTCACGTACGACGGCGCCGAGATCGTGCCGGTGGTCGGATCGTAGGTGGCCCCGCCGCCGATCGCGCCGGCCGTGCTGTTGCCGAGGTTCGTGTTGTTGTTCGCGATCGAGCTCAGGCCCGTCGACAGCGAACCGATCCCGGTCGACGTGGCGGTCGACAGCGAGGTCAGGTTGCTGTTCGTCGAGCTCAGGCCGGTGGACAGCGAGCCGACGACCGTCGAGGTCGACGTCGACAGCGAAGTGATCGAGCTGTTGGTCGAGCTCAAGCCGGTCGACAGCGAACCGACGACGGTCGATGTCGACGTGGACAGCGACGTCAGGTTGCTGTTGGTCGAGCTCAGGCCGGTCGACAACGAGCCGACGACGGTCGATGTCGACGTGGACAGCGAGGTCAGGTTGCTGTTCGTCGAACTCAGGCCGGTGGACAACGAGCTGATGCCCGTCGAGGTCGACGTCGACAGCGACGTCACCGCGCTGTTGGTCGAACTCAGGCCGGTCGACAGCGAACTGATGCCCGTCGAGGTTGACGTCGACAGCGACGTCACCGCGCTGTTGGTCGAGCTCAGGCCGGTCGACAACGAGCCGACGACGGTCGACGTCGAAGTCGACAGCGACGTCACCGAACTGTTGGTCGAGCTCAGGCCGGTGGACAGCGAACCGACGACCGTCGACGTCGAGGTGGACAACGACGTCACCGAACTGTTGGTCGAACTCAAGCCGGTCGACAACGAGCTGATGCCCGTCGACGTCGAGGTCGACAGCGACGCGACCGAGCTGTTCGTGGAACTCAGGCCGGTGGACGTCGACGTGGACAATGACGTGATCGCGCTGTTCGCCGACGACAATCCGGTCGACGTCGACGTCGACAACGAAGTCACCGCGCTATTGGTCGAACTCAGGCCGGTCGACAACGAGGTGATGCCCGTCGACGTCGACGTGGACAGCGACGTGATCGCGCTGTTCGCCGACGACAATCCGGTCGACGTCGACGTCGACAACGAAGTCACCGCGCTATTGGTCGAACTCAGACCGGTCGACAGCGAGCTGATGCCCGTCGACGTCGACGTGGACAGCGACGTCACCGCGCTGTTGGTCGAACTCAAGCCGGTCGACAGCGAACTGATGCCCGTCGACGTGGAGGTCGACAGCGACGTCACCGCGCTGTTGGTCGAACTCAAGCCGGTCGACAGCGAACTGATGCCGGTCGACGTCGATGTGGACAACGACGTCACCGCGCTATTGGTCGAGCTCAAGCCGGTCGACAACGAACTGATGCCCGTCGACGTCGAAGTCGACAGCGACGTCACCGCACTATTGGTCGAACTCAACCCCGTCGACAACGACGAAACCCCGGTCGACAGCGAAGTGATGCTCGACGCCGTCGACGTCGACAGCGAATCGAGCGCCGTGTTCGTCGCGGCAAGCTGCGAGCCGTTGATCGCGTCCGTACTCGCCGAACTGATGCGCCCGGCCGCGACGTTGGTGATCTGGCGCTCGGTGCCCGCTGCGCCGACGCTGACGACGCTGGTCGGCGTCGTACCGTTGAAGTTGTACGTGACACCGCCGATCACCGCGCTGGCCGTCGGATTCGGCGCGGCCGTGGTCGATCCCGAGCCGAGCGCGACATCGTTTGCGTTGTTGGCCACGGCCGACGCGCCGAACGCGACGGCCCCCGCCGCCGCCGCCGTCGACGTATTGCCGAGCGCGAGCGAACCCGTGCCCTGCGCGTTGTTGGTATTGCCGATCGCCACCGCGCCGTTGCCGTTCGCGGTGTTGTTCGAGCCCATCGTGACCGCGCCGGTGCCGATCGCGGTGCTCGGATCGCCGATCGCGACCGCGCCGTTGCCGCTCACCGTCTGCCCCAGGCCGAGCGCGACGGCGCCCGTGCCGCCCAGCACCTTCGAGTTGTTGCCACCCGCGATCGAGCCTGCGCCGGCAGTGGCTGCGACCGAGTTGCTCGCGCCGATCGCGACGGTCCAGTCCGCCGCCGCCACGCTGTTGATGCCGACCGAGGTCGCCCCGACGCCCGCCGCGGTCGCGCCGGCGCCCAGTGCGGTTGCCGACGTGCCCGTCGCGAGCGAGAGATTGCCAAGCGCAACCGCGAACTGCTGCGTCGCGGTCGACTGCACACCCATCGCGACCGAACTGACGCCCGACGCATTGGCGTTCACGCCGAATGCCATCGCGTTGTCCGCGCCGGCCGTCGTGTTCGAGCCCATCGCGATCGAACTCTGGCCGAGCGACTGCGTGCCCGAGCCTGGTACGCCCGCGGTGCCGCCCCAGCCGATCGCAATCGACGCCGTGCCCTTCGCGCCGCTGTTCACGCCCATCGCAACGCCTGAATTACCGGTCGTCAGCGCGCCGCTGCCGACGGCCACGCCTGCCGCGCCCGAACTGGTCGACTGGTTGCCGAGCGCGACGGAGCCCGTGTTCGTGGCATGCGACGCATAGCCGAGCGAGACGCTCTGCGCGCCTGCCGCACTGGCACCGAGCCCCACCGCCGCCGCGTACTGGCCGGACGCCAGCGCGTTGTTGCCCAACCCGACGGCGGAAACACCGGTCGCCGCCGCGCCACTGCCCATCGCTACCGCACCGCTCTGCGTCGCGCTCGACAGGTTGCCGATGGCAACCGAGTAGTCGCCCGAACCGATCGCCTGCACGCCGAGCGACGCGCTGTTGACGCCGGTCGCCTGCGCGTTGATGCCGATGGCCGTCGACGCGTCGCCCATCGCATGCGCGCCCGGGCCCAGCGCCGTGGCCGACACGCCCTGTGCCGTCGAGAGATTGCCCAGCGCGGTGGAATTCTGCTGCGCGGCAGTCGAACCGACGCCGATCGAGATCGACGTCACGCCGCCGTTCGCGGTACCGCCGTCCGGCGCGTACTGCGCATGTGCGCCCACATGGAACAACGCGAGATACGTGGCCGCCATCAGCATGGCCAACCGCCGTGGCGACGGCATGCCCGCGAGCGCCGACCCGCCCGCGCTCACTGCATGCTCCGACGCGCGGCGCGACGACGCGACACGCTTGCCGCGTGCCCGATCGAGTTCCGAAGCCGCAACCCAGGCCCCCAGTGCTTCGTTCCAGATCGACTTGAACGACTTGTTCATCTTGTATTCCCTCGGTTCTCATGTGCTGGATGACGCAACAGCGCGCGCGTTGGCCGCCGACGACGGGTTGCCTTGCGCCGCTCCTCTACCACTTCGGATATCTAACTAAATAACGGAATGGTGCTGTACGACTCTCACGAAACAGCGCGTGAACACGCGGTCGCCGTTTGCGCGCGCCTGCCGACGCGACGTGCAACGGCGCTCGCCGGTGATCGAATCAAGGAAGCCGACGTCGCCGGCCAGACGGCCGCACGATGCCAGCCACACCGCGAAAGCGCGCGTGCGGGCACCGGCGCCCCGTGCCAGGGGCGACATCGTATTTCACGGAAGCGTCGTTCAGACGCGGGATGGACGGGTGCTGGCCGGCAACCCGTCATCCGTCACGTCATTCGGGAGGCGGATGACGCCGTATGGTCCCCGGGATGGAAGCGTGCGCCGCCGGAATGCGGTCGCCGACAGCCGACTCCGGTTCGGGCGAACCGGTGCTGTGATCTGCCACGCCTGTTGATTTCATAATTTTCATGCCCGCCTGATTCGATAGCGCACCGCACGCGACTGCCCCGGATGGATCGAACCGCCAGGCTGCCAACGCGAAGCCACTTACCCTTTCCGTCCGGCCGTCAAACGCTTTCCGGATTTCCGGAAGAGCGCCGACGCGCCGAACGACCCCTGCACCGAATTAATCGATCGAATTTTCTTGACGATTTTTTCTCGCCCGGTGCATCACACCCGAACAATCCTCGCAATTCGCCGACTTATCTTATATATCAACGTATTCGACGAATTATGAAGTTTGCATTACCCTCGTGCCAGTCATTCACCCGCTGCCGCATGTTCATATTTTGAGAATGCCATCATTCAATGTCACATTGAATGTAGCGAGCATCGGGATGCAGCAGCGGCTATCAATCAGCCCGGAACCGCTCACCTCCGCAGAACCGATTCCAGCCGCTCCGGGGCTAGTGTGCTGGCATTCGTCCAAACAAACCTTTTCCCGAGCGGAAAAATACTTTTCTGGAGCGGACGACATTCACATTCATACATTTCCGATCGAAATACCATTGATGAATGAGAGGAATTCTGACCGACCATCACCTCGATATCGATCGTGCCGACCGCGAATCTGCAAATGCCATTTACACGGAATGTGAATCAGGCATTCGACACCCCAAGAATAAATGCATCATCCGGGCCATTCCGATTAAATGATTATAAATGCGGAAATAAAGACCGACATTTCCACAATGAGTTCGGCATATTTTTCCATTTTCGCGTTTCCGGCCGGAGCCGCCTGCCGCACACGCGCCGCTCCTGCCGCACAAGCCCCCACGAGCGGCACGGAATCCTCACTATCAGCCGTGTTGTCGACATATAATTTTTCGCAACAATCGCGCAGATAGCGACGCTTTCAACCTGACAGGCCACCCTTCCATCGCATCCGCAACCATGTCATCCCGCTCGTCCAGTTCGGCGCCGCCTCGTACCACGCCGGATCTCGGTGACGCACATATTCTTATCGTCGATGATCGCCCGAACGACCTGCGGCTCCTGACCGAAATCCTGCGTGCCGCGCGCTGCCGGATCAGCGTCGCGTTCGACGGGCTGCAGGCCTACCATCGCGCGCAGGCGATTGCGCCCGACCTGATCCTGATGGACGTCCGCATGCCGCGCATGGACGGCTTCGCCGCGTGCCGGCTGCTGGCGTCGACACCGTCCACGCAATCGATCCCGGTCATCATCCTGACGGCCGCGGGCGATCTCGAGGACCGCATCGCAGGGCTCGAAACCGGCGCGATCGACTACATCGTCAAGCCGTTCGAACCGGCCGAAGTGATTGCGCGGATCCGCAATCACCTGAAGCGGGCGCGCCGCAGCCAGCCGTTCGCCCGTCTGCCCGAACTGCCCGACAACCCCGACGCGGCCCTCGTGCGTGCGGCCAGCGACGTGCTGCTGCGCGACCTGCGCCATCCGCCCGCGCTCGAGGATCTCGCGCGACAGGTCGGCACGCACGAAAAGCGCCTGTCCCGCATCTTCCGCGACCATCTCGGCCAGACCGTGTTCGAGTACCTGCGCGATACGCGCCTGCGCGCCGCGATGCACTTCCTCGCCGAAACATCGATGGGGATCGGCGACATCGCCGAGGAGATCGGATTCTCCACGCCCGGCAACTTCGCGACGGCGTTCCGCGAGCGCTTCGGCATCACGCCGTCCGACTGGCGGCGCCAGCGTCAGGTCCACGCGCCGCTCACGCCCGGCGGGCACCGTCACGATGCCTAGGCGCGACGCGGCGTGGGCAGCCGGATGGCGCGCGGTGCTGCTGCTTCTGATCGCACTGGCCGTCACCTGCGCAACGGCCCGCGCGGCGTCGGCGCCGAACCCCGCGCAACTGGACGGCGTGTCGGTGTACGAGGACGCCAGCACGACGATGACCGCCGAACAGGTCGCGGCACGGCTCGCCGGGGCCGGTCAACGCGCGCCTGCGGCAAGCCCGTCGACGTTCAACGTCGAGTTCTCGCGGTCGGCCTGGTGGGTCCGTGCGACGCTGACCAACCGCGGCAACGCGGCCCGTCCGCTGGTGCTGGCGATTCGCGACGCGCGCGTCGACCATGCCGACTTCTATGTCGGCCACGACGGCCGGTGGACGCCCGACAGCCGCTTCCCGGCCGCCGACGCCGGCGCCGACGCGGCCCGGCAGCCATCACGCTACCCGGTACTCGACGTCACGCTGCCCGCCGGCGCAAGCGTTCCCGTGCTGATCCGCGTCACGTCGCGCAAGGAGATGCGGCTCGCGCCGGCCGCGTTCACGCGTGCGGCATGGGATGCGCTGGAGCGGCGCGCGACGATGTGGGACTTCGGTTTCTTCGGCGGCCTGCTTGCACTCGTGTGGTGCGCGCTGCTGATCGGGTTCTTTTCGCGCAGCGGCGTGTTCCATGTCCTGGCCGCGCTGGCGCTGGGCACGACGCTGTTCGAGGCGGCTTACCGCGGCTATACGGCCATGGCCTTGCCGCCCGCACTACGCGAGTGGTCGGCGCGCGGCGAGGTGATCTCCGCGTACGTGGCGATCGCCTGCTTCATCGTCTTCATCCTGATGGTCGCGCGGCGCGAGCAGGCCAGGCTGCCGATGCGTGCGGTCTACATGGCCTTCCTCGCGCTCGAATGCATCGGCATGGCCGGCGCCGCGGGCGGCGACCTGCTGACCTTCACGTGGTTCTGCCTGCGGCTGAACGCCGTGCTGGGAATCGTCAACATCAGCCTCGCGCTGATGCTCGCGATCCGCCGGACGCCGACCGGCCGCGTGATGCTGATCGCCGTCGCGTTCGCCACCGTCAACATGTTGATCCGCGTGCTCGACGGCACGAACGCGCTGCCGCCGGTGCTGTCCTGGCTCAAGTCCGATATCCATCCGAACCCCGTCATCGCGATCATCGGGCTCGCCACGCACCTGCTGGTACTGGCCGCGTGGATCCACCACGTGGGCCGCCAGCGCACCGAGGCCAGGAAGCGGCTCGAACACTGGCAGCTCACCGAACAGGATCGCCTGCGCGACGAAGTCGCGAGACGCACGGTCGCGCTCAACGACGCGCTGCAACAGGTGACGACCCACATGCAGCAGAAGGTCGAAACGCTCGGCTATGTCAGCCACGACCTGCGCGCGCCGCTGTCGACGATCAACGGCTATGCGAAGCTGCTCCTGCAAAGCGCGACACGCAGCCAGGCGCGGCTGATCCGCTCGATCGACCGCAGCATCCGCTACCAGCTCACGCTGATCGACGAACTGCTCGCGTTCACGAAAGCCGAGCTGCAGCCGCTCGGCGTGACGCCGGACACGACCGACCTGCCCGGCCTGCTCGACGATATCGGCCACTACGCACTCGCGCTGTGCGCGCAGCAGGATAACCGGTTCGTATACCGGCCGGCCACGGCGCTGCCGCGCACGGTGTCGATCGACGGGATGCGGCTGCAGCAGGTGCTGCTGAACCTGCTGTCGAACGCGTCGAAATTCACGCGCGACGGCACGGTCACGCTGTCGGTGCACGCCGCGCGCGAAGGCGATGCGTGGCGCCTGCTGTTCGAGGTCGCCGATACGGGCATCGGGATCGACATCAGCGGCACCCGCGACATCTTCCGGGCGTACCAGCAGGTGCAGGCCGTCAACGGCGGAACCGGGCTCGGCCTGTTCATCGCGCAGCGCATCGTCGGCGCGATGGGCGGCGAACTGGCCGTCGCGAGCCAGCCGGGTGTCGGCACCGCGTTCTCGTTCCCGGTCGTCGCGCCGGCCGTCGGACATGCGCTCGTGCCGGTGTCGGAACTCGTCCGGCGGTTTCATCCGGACGACGAGGCCGAACCGGAACGCGTCGCGCCCGCGATGGACGGCCCGCCCGACGACGCGCTCGACGAACTGATCCTGCTCGCCCGCGACGGGCGGCTCACCGATATCGAGGACTGGCTCGGTCCGGTTGCCGACGTGCCGGATTACGCCGTGTTCGTGCAGCACGTGCGCGAACAGCTCGATGCGCTCGACCTGCACGCGATCGAGAAACTGGCCGGCTCGCTGAAGCGCTCGCGTGTCGCGGAGGTGTCGATCGACACCGCGACGGGCGCGGCCGGCCCGGCCTGACGGTGCAGCGGCGCGGCGCACGCGCCATTCAACCGCAGTACGCTAGCGCCGACGGTCGGCCCGCTCGACGACGCGCGCGAGACGAATGATGTCGGTCAGCCCGAATTCGCCGGCATCCGGGCGCGGGCGGCCATGCTCGTCGGCCACGCGCATCGCGAACGCCAGCGCTTCCGAGCGCTCGCGCAGCAGCACGCGCAGCGCATCGGCCACGATCCGGCAGTCGCGCGAATCGCCGAGATCGAGCAGCGGCCGGGTGCCGGGTTCGACGGCCAGCGTCTCGGCACCACCAGCCATCATGTCATTGCGTTTCATGGCGTTCTCCTCGCCGCGTCATGGCCGGTCGCCCTGCAGCCGCCGCATCGTCGCCACCCGCGCCGGATCGTCTTGCGGCGGTGCGCGCCGCGCGGGCGCGACGCCGCGCGCCGGCCTTCGTTCGCCGAGCCCCGTGCCGCCCGTGCGCCGCCGCGCGGCGTGCCGTTCGATGACCCGCTGCAGCACGCAGAACACGCACAGCAGCGCGCCGATCACGATCCGCGTCCACCACGAGCTCAACGTGCCGTCGAACGTGATCAGTACCTGGATCGTGCCGAGGATCCCGACGCCGAACACCGAGCCGACCACGTAGCCGACGCCGCCCGTCAGCAGCGTGCCGCCGATCACGGTCGCGGCGATCGCGTCGAGTTCCATCCCCTGCGCCTGCAACCCGTAACCCGACAGCACGTACAGCGTGAACACCACGCCGCCGAGCGCCGAGCACAGCCCGCTCAGCGCGTAGACGCCGACTTTCGTGCGCGCGACCGGCAAGCCCATCAGCAGCGCCGAGCGCTCGTTGCCGCCGATCGCATACACGTTGCGGCCGAATCGCGTGAAATGCGCGACGTAGATCGCGACGGCCAGCGTCGCGAGCGCGATCAGCGCACCCGCGCTCAGCGTCCCGCCGCCGACCGGTACGCTGATGCCCGCGATCGCATGGAACGCCGGATCGTTGATCGTGATCGACTGCGTCGTGATCAGGAAGCACGCGCCACGCGCGAGAAACATCCCCGCCAGCGTGACGATGAACGGCTGCAGCCGGAAATAGTGGATCAGCGCGCCCATCGCCGCGCCGTACAGCGCGCCGAACGCGAGCACGAGCGGCACGATCACCCACACCGGCCAGTGCAGCCGCTCGGCGCCGACCGCGCAGAAGATCGTCGTCAGCGCCACGACCGAGCCGACCGACAGGTCGATGCCGCCCGACACGATCACGAACGTCATCCCGATCGCGACGATCAGCAGGAATGCGTTGTCGACGAGCAGTCCGGTCAGCACCTGCATCGAGAAGAAGCCCGTGTACATCACGGACCCGAAGCCGAACAGCGCGGCGAACAGCACGATCGTCACGACGATCGGCAGCGTACGCGGGTCGGCGAGCCAGCCAGGGAATCGGGTCATCGCGGGGTCGCTCCGGAGGTAGCGCGCGAACGCGCGGCGGGCAGCAGTCGCGACGCAAGCCGGACGACCAGCTCGCGCGCCGCGTCCGACTGGATCAGCGTCACGACGATCACGACGACCGCCTTCACGACGAGCGTCGCCTCCGGCGGCACGCCGATCGAATAGGTCGTGTAGGTGAGCGTCTGGATGATCAGCGCACCGAGCACCGAACCGGCGAGGCTGAAACGGCCGCCGAGCAGCGACGTGCCGCCGAGCGTCACCGCGAGGATCGCGTCGAGTTCGAGCAGCAGCCCCGCGTTGTTGCCGTCGGCGCTGCGCACGTTCGAGCTCGCGAGGATGCCCGCCAGCGCCGACATCACGCCCGAACACAGATACACGCCGAACACGACCGCGCCTGAGCGCAGCCCGACGAGCCGGGTCGCGACCGGGTTCACGCCGATCGCGCGGATGAACAGCCCGAGCGCCGTGCGGTTCACCAGCAGCGCGATCGCGGCGATCGTCGCGATCGCGATCCACACGGCGCACGGTACGGTCGCGAGATAGCCGCCGCCGAGCGCGAGGTAGCCTGGCGCGCCGATCGGGATGATCTGGCCGCCCGTCAGCAATTGCGCGACACCGCGCCCGGCCACCATCAGGATCAGCGTCGCGATGATCGGCTGCATCCCGACGAACGCGACGAGCAGCCCGTTCCATGCACCGGCCAGCAGCCCGACACCGAGCGCGGCGGCCAGCGCCATGCCGACCCGCGACGGGTCCGCCTCGAGCACGATCGCGGCCGCCGCGCCGGCGATCGCGACGATCGCGCCGACCGAGATGTCGATCCCGCGCGTCGCGATTACGAGCGTCATCCCGAGCGACACGATCACGAGCGGCGCCGCGCGGTTCAGGATGTCGATCGGCGCGCCGAACAGGTGGCCGTCGAGCAGCGCGATCGACAGGAAACCCGGACGATGCGCGACATCCAGCGCGAACAGCAGCGCGAGCGTCAGCACCGGCCACGCAAGCGGATGACGAAACAGCGTGCGCAAGCGCGTCATGACTGGCCTCCCGCGATCAACCGGTAAACCTGCTCCTCGGACGCATCGGCGCCCGTCAGTTCCGCGACCTTGCGCCGGTCGCGCAGCACCGCGATCCGGTGGCTCACGCGCACGACCTCGCCGATCTCCGATGAAATGAACAGGATCGCGAGCCCCTGCGCGCACAGCGCCAGCACGCGCTCCATGATGTCGAACTTCGCGGCGACGTCGATGCCGCGTGTCGGCTCGTCGAGAATCAGCAGCTTCGGGTCCGTCGCGAGCCAGCGCGCGAGCAGCACCTTCTGCTGGTTGCCGCCCGACAGCAGCCCGATCGGCTGTTCCGCGTCGCGCGCCTTGATGCCGAGCCGCGCGATGTACGTCTCGGCGATCTCGCGCTGGCGTGCGCGCCCGATCAGCCGCCACCAGCCGCGTCGCGCCTGCAGTGCGAGGATGATGTTCTCTCGGATCGACAGTGCGGCGACGATGCCCTCCTTCTTGCGGTCCTCCGGGCAATACGCGATGCCGTGCCGCACCGCATCGTGCGGCGACGCGAGCCGCGTGCGCGCGCCGTCGATCTCGATCGCGCCGGTATCGGGGCGCGCCGCGGCGAACGCGAGTTGCGCGGTTTCGGTGCGGCCCGAGCCGAGCAGCCCGGCCAGCCCGACGATCTCGCCGGGGCGCACGTCCAGATCCAGCGCGCTCATCATTCCGCGCCGGCCGACCTGTTGCATCGACAGGAACGGCGCGGTGGTCGCGGTGTCATGCTCGACCGCCGCGGCGCCCGCCTGCAGCGTGTCGGACATGCGCTCGCGGCCGGTCATCTTCGCGACCAGCGCATCGACCGGCAGGTCGCGCGCGAGGTACTCGCCTTCGCGCTCGCCGTTGCGCATCACGGTGATCCGGTCGGACACCGCGTAGGTCTGCTCGAGAAAGTGCGTGACGAACAGGATCGCGATGCCCGACGCCTTCAGCCGGCGCAGCACGTCGAACAGCCGTGCGACCTCGCCGTCGTCGAGGCTCGACGTCGGCTCGTCGAGAATCAGCACGCGTGCGTCGACTGACACCGCACGTGCGATCGCGACCATCTGCTGGATCGCGATCGGATACGCATCGAGCGAACGCGTGACGTCGAGCGACAGGTCGAGTTCGGCCAGCGCCGCGCGCGAGCGCGCATGGATCGCGTTCCAGTCGATCGCGCCGCGCCGCATCGGCTGCCGGCCCGCGAAGATGTTCTCGGCAACCGACAGGTTCGCGCACAGGTTCACTTCCTGGTAAAGCGTCTGGATACCGGCCGCCTCGGCCTCGCGCGGCGCGGCGAAATTCACCGGCGCGCCACCGACGCGAATCTCGCCCGCGTCATGCGCATGCACGCCGGTGAGCACGTTGATCAGCGTCGACTTGCCCGCGCCGTTCTGGCCCATCAGCGCGTGGATCTCGCCCGGAAACAGCCGGAAGTTCACGCGCTGCAGCGCGCTCACACCCGGAAACGACTTGTCGATGCCGATCATCTCGACCACCGGCGGACTCTCCATGCCTCCTCCCTCGAAGCGTCGCCGGACGGCCGCCGCCAGGCCGCCGCCCGTGCGGCAAGGTCAGTACTTCCGGGTCGGCAGCACCTGCGCCGCGACGTTCATCGGGAACACCGTCTCGTTGGTCACGATGCGCTTGGGCAACTGCTTGCCGGCGACGACATCCTTCACCGCGCTCATCAGCTGCGGGCCGAGCAGCGGGCTGCATTCGACATCGACGTTGATCTTGCCGGCGACCATCGCCTGGAAGCCGCCCTTCGTCGCGTCGAACGACACGACGCTCACGTCCTTGCCGGGCTTGATACCGGCTTCCTCCATCGCCTGGATCGCGCCGAGCGCCATGTCGTCGTTGTGTGCATAGACGACGTTGATCTGCTTGCCGTAGGTCTTCGCGAACGCTTCCATCACCTGCTTGCCGCCGGCGAGCGTGAAGTCGCCGCTCTGCGACGCGATCACCTTGAATTTCGGATTGCTCTTGATCACTTCGAGCAGGCCCGCGCGGCGATCATTGGCCGGCGCGGAGCCGACCGTGCCCTGCAGCTCGACGATGTTGATCGGGCCTGCGTCGTTCTTGTAGCGCTCTTCGAGCCAGTGGCCCGCGCGCCGCCCTTCCTCGAGGAAGTCCGAGCCGATCATCGTCACGTACAGCGACGGGTCCTTCACGTCGACGCCGCGGTCGGTCAGGATCACCGGAATGTGCGCGGCCTTCGCTTCGGTCAGCACCGGCTCCCAGCCCGATTCGACGACCGGCGAGAATGCAATCACGTCGACCTTCTGCGCGATGAACGAGCGGATCGCGCGGATCTGGTTCTCCTGCTTCTGCTGTGCATCGGAGAACTTCAGGTTGATGCCGGCGTCCTTCGCCGCGCCTTTCACCGAGACAGTGTTCGCGGTGCGCCACGCGCTTTCCGCGCCGACCTGCGAAAACCCGAGCGTGATCGGCTTTTGCTGCGCGTGCGCGCCGCCTGCCAGCACCGTCGCCGCGGCGACGATCGCGCCGGCCGCCAGCTTCCTGATGAATGTCATGGTCCGTCTCCGATGATGTCGTTGTGTGCCGCGGCGCTGTTCTGTTTCTGCGTGGCGCTGGCGCGGATCGGGGCTGCGCCGGCCGGCGCGTGCGGCCGGCCCGGTCTGCCTGCCCCGCATCAGTCTAAGAACAAGCCCGATAACCTTCCAATGAAATATTGGATTGGGGCGATATCGTAATCGGCATACGTATAAACACCTAAACGCGCGAAGGCCGGCGCATGCGGGAATGCGCCGGCCGCGTCGGGGTTCGGCTGGCTGACGGGAGGCGATCGCTCCGCGGCCGTTCGCACCGGTGACCCCGGCCGCGACCGCGACCGCGCTCGACCACACTCAGCTCCGGCAAGTCGCCGCCTGCCTGCCGGTTTCGCGGCCCTCCTTCGGCGCGACGCCGGCCGTATGCGTCCGTGCGTCGCCGTCCGCAAGCGTCGGGTTCAGTTCCTGCAGCACGCTGGCGCGGCTGCCGTCGTCATTGGGCAATTGCGGCTGCCCGCGTGCAAACGCGGGCGCGACCGCCGCCGCGAGCAGCGCGGCGATCGCCAGCCGGGAAAGGCTTTTCATCGCCCGGCTCCCGCTCACTGCGCGCTGGGGGCCGGTACGGATACCGACGCGGTCGCCGTACCCGTCTCGCCGTGCGCGATCGCATAGAGCTCGCGATTGCGTGCGATCGTCTGCGTGCTCGGCGGATAGTCCCAGTTCGACGTCGGCACGGTGCCGTCGCGCTGCGCCTGGACGAGGTCGGCGATCACGTCGGCGCGGGTCGGGCCCGACGACGACTGGGCGAAAGCGGCAACCGGCGTGCCGATGGCGAGGGCGAGCAGCGCGGTCGCTGCGATCAGTCTGCGATTCATGATGAAACTCCCCAGAACGGTTCGATGAAGACGCATCGTCGATGCGCCGCCGGCGGAACCGCGGATGCGATTCGCCGCCTGACGCATTCATTCTGGTCATCGCAGCCGGCACGGCGCTGACGCCCGGATGACAATCCTGAAATCTGCCGCCTCGCGCGCAGATAACAGCTTCGTAATCTTCGAGTCAGGGCCGGGTCAACGCCGCGCCGGCAGACTGCAGCCTCGTCGCATCGCATGCGGCGCCCCTGCCCTGCTTCGAGGAAAACATCATGTGGATCGTCCGGCTGGCGTTGCGCAGGCCCTATACGTTCGTCGTGCTCGCGCTGCTGATCTTCATTGCGGGACCGCTCGCGATCCTGCGCACGCCGACCGACATCTTTCCGAACATCGACATCCCCGTCGTCAGCATCGTGTGGTCGTACAACGGCTTCTCGGCCGAGGACATGGCCAAGCGGATCACGTCGAACTACGAGCGCGCGCTGACCTCCGACGTCGACGACATCGAGCACATCGAATCGCAGTCGCTGAACGGCGTGTCGGTGGTGAAGATCTTCTTCCACCCCGGCGCGGACATCAATCGCGCGATCGCGGAGGCCGCGAGCAACTCGGCGTCGATCCTGCGGATCCTGCCGCCGGGCACGCTGCCGCCGAACATCATCACGTACAACGCGTCGACGGTGCCGATCCTGCAACTCGGGCTGTCGAGCGACACGCTGGCCGAGCAGCAGCTGTACGACCTCGGCAACAGCTTCATCCGCACGCAGCTCGCCACCGTCCAGGGTGCGGCCGTGCCGCTGCCGTTCGGCGGCAAGATCCGCCAGATCGTCGTCGATCTCGACACGCGCGCGCTGCAGGCGAAGGGGCTCGCGCCGATCGACGTCGTGAACGCGATCAACGCGCAGAACCTGATCCTGCCGGGCGGCACCGCGAAGATCGGCACGCGCGAATACAACGTGCAGATGAACGGCAGCACGCAGACGGTCGCCGCGCTGAACAACCTGCCCGTGAAGACGATCGGCGGCAGCGTCGTCTATGTACGCGACGTCGCGCACGTTCGCGACGGCTATGCGCCGCAGACCAACATCGTGCGCGCCAACGGCAAGCGCGCGGCGCTGCTGACCGTCGAGAAGACCGGCAGCGCGTCGACGCTGACGATCATCGACCAGGTCAAGGCGATGCTGCCGAAGATCGCGGCCGGCCTGCCGAAGGCGCTGCACATCGCGGCGCTCGGCGATCAGTCGGTGTTCGTGAAAGCGGCGATCCAGGGTGTCGTGCGCGAGGCGCTGATCGCCGCATGCCTGACCGCGCTGATGATCCTGCTGTTCCTCGGCAGCTGGCGCGCGACGCTGATCATCGCGATCACGATCCCGCTCGCGGTGCTCACGTCGCTGCTCGCGCTGGGCGCGCTCGGCCAGACCATCAACATCATGACGCTCGGCGGGCTCGCGCTCGCGGTGGGGATTCTCGTCGACGACGCGACCGTCGCGATCGAGAACATCACGCACCATCTCGAGCGCGGCGCGCCGCTGGAGGACGCGATCCTGACCGGCTCGGGCGAAATCGCGGTGCCGACCTTCGTGTCGACGCTGTCGATCTGCATCGTGTTCGTGCCGATGTTCATGCTGACGGGCGTCGCGCGCTACCTGTTCGTGCCGATGGCCGAAGCGGTGATCTTCGCGATGGTCGCGTCGTATTTCTTCTCGCGCACGCTGGTGCCGACGCTCGCGATGGTGCTGATGCGCGCGAAAGGCCAGGGCCGGCCGCCGCGCGGCGTGTTCGCACGGATCGCACGGTTCCAGGCCGCATTCGAGCATCGCTTCGAAGCCGTGCGGCTGCGCTATCGCGCGCTGCTTGCCGCGGCGATCGCGCGCCGGCGCCGGTTCGCGGCGGCGTTCCTGCTCGCGTGCGCCGCATCGACCGCGCTGTTCGCGTTCGCCGGCCAGGACTTCTTCCCCGCGGTCGATACCGGCGAGATCCGCCTGCACTTGCGCGCGCCGACCGGTACGCGGATCGAGGAAACCGCACGCCTGACCGACGAAGTGGAGGCGCGCATCCACGACGTGATTCCGGCAAGCGACATCGCCGGCGTGCTCGACAACATCGGCGTGCCGGTGAGCGGGATCAACCTCACGTACGACTCGTCCGACCCGATCGGCACCGAGGATGCGGACGTGATGATCACGCTGAAGCCGAACCATGCGCCGACGGCCGCATATGTCGCGAAGCTGCGCAACCTGCTCGCGCAGTCGTTCCCCGGCGTGACGTTCGCGTTCCTGCCGGCCGACATCGTCAGCCAGATCCTCAACTTCGGGCTGCCCGCGCCGATCGACATCCAGATCGTCGGCAACAAGCTCGACCAGAACCGCGCGGTGGCCAACGCGCTGCTCGCGAAGCTGCGCGGCGTGCGCGGCCTCGTCGACGCACGCATCCAGCAGCCCGGCGACGAGCCGGCGATCAACGTGAACGTGGACCGCACCAAGGCGATCCAGGCGGGCCTCCAGCAACGCGACGTCGCACAGAACCTGTTGATCGCGTTGTCGGGCAGTTCGCAGACCACGCCGAACTTCTGGCTCGACCCGCGCAACGGCGTCAGCTATCCGCTGCTGGTGCAGACGCCGCAGTACGCGGTCGATTCGCTGCAGGCGCTCGCGAACGTGCCGCTGCCGGCCGGCACCGCACGTTCGCCGCAGACGCCGGCCGACGGGCCGGCCGCCGGTGCGCCCGCGCAGAACCTGCTCGGCGCGCTCGGCAGCTTCTCGCGCGCGACGCAGCAGGCCGTCGTATCGCACTACAACGTGCAGCCGGTGCTCGACATCTTCGCGTCGGTGCAGGGGCGCGATCTCGGCGGCGTGACGGCCGACGTGACGAAGCTCGTCGACGATGCGCGCGCGCAGTTGCCGCCCGGCTCGTCGATCGTGCTGCGCGGCCAGGTGCAGGCGATGCACGAATCGTTTGCCGGGCTGCTCGGCGGCCTCGCGCTCGCGATCGCGCTCGTCTACCTGCTGATGGTCGTGAACTTCCAGTCGTGGCTCGACCCGCTCGTGATCGTCGGCGGCCTGCCGGCGTCGCTCGCCGGCATCGCGTGGATGCTGTTCGTCACGCGCACGACACTGTCGGTGCCCGCGCTGACCGGCACGATCCTGTGCATCGGCATCGCGACCGCGAACAGCATCCTCGTCGTCAACGCGGCGCGCGAGCTGATCGCGGGCGGTGCGCCACCGTGGCAGGCCGCGCTCGATGCGGGGTTCGGCCGCTTCCGCCCGGTCGTGATGACCGCGCTCGCGATGCTGATCGGCATGCTGCCGATGGCGCTCGGCCTCGGCGACGGCGGCGAGCAGAATGCGCCGCTCGGCCGCGCGGTGATCGGCGGCCTCGCATTCGGCACGCTGTCGACGCTGCTGTTCGTGCCCGTCGTGTTCGGCTTCGTCCATGCATGGCTCGACCGGCGCCGCGACGCGGCCGCCGCGCGCCGCGCACAGGACACGCCGGCGTTGCCCTGAGCGCAGCACCCTCCCGATTCCCTTCGACTCGCCCGACCTCGACCCGATCATGAACGACACGACCGAACCCCTCGCCCCGCCGCCGGCCGCCGAAGCGGCCCCCGTGCCGCCCATCGCACGCGACGCGACGCCCGCCGCCGCACCGCCCCGACGCCGCCGCAAGCTGGCCGTGCCGCTCGTCGCGATCGCGGCGGCGGCCGCGCTGCTGGCCATCGGCATCGTGCCGCGCATCGATGCGCGTGCCGCACAGCGCGTGCAGGTGGCCGCACAGCAGGCGCTGCCGGTATCGGTGATCTCGCCGGGTACCGCGCCTGCCGACCAGACGTTGACGCTGCCGGGCGCCGTGATGCCGTACGCGGAGGCGTCGATCTATGCGCGCACGAGCGGCTATATCGCGCACTGGAGCGCCGACATCGGTGCGCATGTGAAGGCCGGGCAGACGCTCGCGCAAATCACGGCGCCCGACCTCGACGCACAGTTGCGGCAGGCACGCGCCGACGCGGCCACCGCGCAGGCGAACTACGACTACGCGAAATCGACCGCGCAGCGCTGGCAGGACATGCTGAAGACACAATCGGTATCGCAGCAGGACACCGACACGAAGGTCGCCGACATGAACGCGAAGCGCGCGATGCTGGCATCCGCGCAGGCGAACGTCGCGCACCTGACCGAGCTCGTGTCGTACGAATCGGTCGCCGCGCCGTTCGACGGCGTGATCACCGCGCGCAACGTCGACGTCGGCACGCTCGTCACCGCGGGCGGAACGCCCGGCAGCCCCGGGCTCTCCGGCGAGCTGTTCCATCTCGAACAGACCGGCACGCTGCGCGTGTTCGTCGACGTGCCGCAGGACAGCGCGGCAGGCGTGACGACCGGCACGTCGGTGTTCCTCACCACGCAGCAATATCCGGGCCGGCGCTTCGCCGCGCGCGTCGCACGCAGCGCGGGCGCGATCGATCCCGTCACGCGTACGCTGCGCGTCGAGATCGACGTCGACAACGGCGACGGTGCGCTGATGCCCGGCGCGTATGCGCAGGCGCACCTGCTCGTGCCGAGCGCGGCGCCGGCGTTCGAGCTGCCCGTCAGCGCGCTGCTGTTCCGGCCGAACGGCGTGACGGTCGCGACCGTCGCCGCGAACGGCACCACCGCACTGAAAACCGTGCAGATCGGGCGCGATTTCGGCACGCGCGTCGAGATCGTGTCGGGGCTCGCGGCGGGCGATCGCGTGATCGACAACCCGGGCGATGCGATCGCCGCCGGCGAGGCCGTGAAGATTATCTCGATTGCACGCGGGGCTGCTCCGGCCGCGCGCCCCGCAGCAGCCTCGGCGCCTGCCGCGGTCGCCACGCCGGCCTCGACCTCGGCCTCGATGACCGCCCGCGGTTGATCCAAACACGCACGAACCTTCACGAGATGCCTGCCATGCGCTTCCCCCGTCCGCTTCCGTTCGCCCGCCGCGTCGTCACGCTCGGCGTCGCCGCCGCGCTGGCCGCGTGCTCGACGCTGCCCGCCTACTCGCCGCCCGCCGTCGCGGTGCCCGCGCACTATGCGGGCATACCGGCATCGGGCGTACCGGCAGCGGGTGCCCCCGCATCGCGCCCCGGCTGGAACGTCGCGGCGCCCGCCGATGCCGCATCGCGTGGCCCATGGTGGACCGTCTTCGGCGACGCCACGCTGAACGCGCTCGAAGCACGTGTCGACATCTCGAACCAGACCGTGAAGAAGGCCGTTGCCGATCTCCAGCAGGCGCGCGCGATGGTCGACTACCAGCATGCCGGGTTCCTGCCGACCGTCACGACCGGCGTCGCGCAGAGCCGCTCGCGCGTGTCGCAGAACAAGCTCGGTTCATCGCTCGCCGGCAAGACGACGCCCGACTACCAGGCGGGCGTCACCGCCAACTGGGAGCCCGACCTGTTCGGCCGCGTGCGCGATGCCGTGACGGGTGCGCAGGCGAACGCCGACGCGAGCGCGGCCGACCTGCAGGCCGTGAAGCTGTCGGTGACGGCCGAGCTCGCGACCGACTATTTCGCGCTGCGCTCGCTCGATACGCAGAAGCAGCTGCTCGACGACACCGTGCACGCGTATGCAGATGCATTGAAGCTGCTGAAACAGCAGCTCGCGGCCGGCGCGATCGACGCGTCGGCCGTCGCGCAGGCCGAGACGCAGCTCGAATCGACGCAGACGCAGGACACCGACATCGACGCGTCGCGCGCGCAGCTCCGGCATGCGCTCGCGACGCTCGTCGGCGAAAGCGCGTCGACCTTCACGCTGCCGCCGCGCGTGCAGCCGTTCGACGTGCCCGAGATCCCGGCCGGCGTGCCGTCGCAACTGCTCGAACGGCGGCCCGACATCGCGGCGGCCGAGCGCCGCGTCGCGGCCGCGAACGCGCAGATCGGTGAAGCGCGCGCCGCGTTCTTTCCCGATCTCGTGCTGACGGCGAGCGCGGGGCTCGAAAGCTCGCTCTTCGCACCATGGCTCACCGCGCCGAGCCTGTTCTGGTCGATCGGCCCGCAACTGGTCGGCACGTTGTTCGACGGCGGCCGCCGCAGCGCGTCGCTGCGTGGCGCACATGCGCAATACGACGGCGCGGTCGCCGACTACCGGCAAACGGTGCTGGTCGCGTTCCAGCAGGTCGAGGACCGGTTGTCGACGCTCGCTGCGCTCGCGTCGGAAGCCGGCAGCCAGCAGCGCGCCACCGATGCGGCCGACCTGTCGCTGCGGCTGACGACCAATCGCTTCAACGCAGGCGCGGTCAGCTACCTCGATGTCGTGACCGCGCAGACGATCGCGCTGACGAACCGGCGCCTCGCCGACCAGATCGCCGCCCGCCGGATGGAGGCGGCGGTCGGGTTGCTGACGGCGCTCGGCGGCGGCTGGGATCAATCCGCGCACGCGAACGCGGACGCGACCGCTACACCGTCGGCGTCCTGATGAACGTGAGGATGAAGCGCGTACCCGCTGCGTCGCTTTCGACACGGGCGGTGCCGCCGTGGAGTTCCATGACCGAGCGCACGATCGCGAGGCCGAGCCCGGCCGTGCCGCCCGGCACGCCGCCGCTGCGCGCGGGATCGCCGCGGACGAAGCGGTCGAAGATCCGCGGCAGCAATGCAGGATCGATCGGCTCGCCCGGGTTCGCGACGACGACGCGCACCGCGTCCGCCGTTTCGTCGACTGTCAGGGCGATGACGCCGCCTGCCGGCGTGTAGCGCAGCGCGTTGGCAAGCAGGTTGCTGACCGCGCGGCGAAACAGTTCGAGATCGGCGGTCAGCCGGCCATGCCCGTCCACCCGCAGCGTCGACCCGGCTTCGTCGGCCAGCCCTTCGAAATAGCCGACGATGCGCTCCAGCTCGTCGTGCACGTCGAACGCGCGCTGCCGCGTGACGAAACCCGGGTGCTCGGCGCGCGCGAGAAACAGCACGTTCTCGATCATCCGCGCGAGACGGTCGTATTCCTCGAGATTCGATTCGAGCAGCGCCTGGTATTCGTCGACGGAGCGCGGCCGCGCGAGCGCCACCTCGGTCGCGCCGCGCATGTTGTTCAGCGGCGTGCGCAGGTCATGCGCGAGATCCGCGCTGAATTGCGACAGGTGCCCGAACGCCTGCTGGAGGCGGCCGAGCATCGCGTTCTGCGCGTCGACGAGCGCCGTCAGCTCGCGCGGCGCGCGCGACGCGTCGAGCCGCGTATCGAGCTTGTCGACCGTGATGCGGCCCGTGTTCGCGACGATCTCGCGCAGCGGCGCGAGCGACCGGCGGATCAGCCAGTAGCTGAGCAGCATCGCGAACAGCGCACCGACGCCGCCGGCGATCTTCAGCCTGTCGCGGTAGCCGTCGAGCAAGGCGGTGCGATCGCTCATGTTGCGCGCGACCGCGATCCGGATCTTCGCGTGGTCGCGCAACTCGGCCTCGGCGACGACGCCGCGCACGGGCGTGCCGCCGTCGGCGGTCCACGTCGCGATCCGATCGGCCGTGATCCGTTCGCTCGCCGGCACGGCCATCGCGTGCGGCGGCAACAGGTCGGCATCCGGTAGCGCGGGCAGCGCGGGCGACGCCGTGGCCGATGCGACCTCCGGCGGATCCTCGACACCGGTCCGCTCGACGTTCTTGCGTGCGAGCACCTTGCCCTGCGCGTCGACGACGGCCATCGACAGTGCTTCGTTGCCGAGCACCTGGCTCGTCAGCCGGTCCGCGTGCGCGCGCACCGCGTCGAGCGAATCGAGTTCGCCCGCCAGCCGGCGCGTGTGCCGCGCGGCGAGCACGATGTCGAGGTCGTCCTGCGTGCTGACCTGCCGTTCGAGGCCGGTGTACACATACGTGCCGACGAGTGCAAAGGCGGCGAAAGTGGTCGCGCCGAACGCGAGCGCGAGCGTCGCGCCGAGCGAGCGGCCGAGCGTCATGCGCCGTCCTTCAATTCGAGCACGTAGCCGACGCCGCGCACCGTATGAATCAGCTTGACCGAGAAATCATCGTCGATCTTCGCGCGCAGCCGCCGGATCGCGACTTCGACGACATTGGTATCGCTGTCGAAATTCATGTCCCACACGTACGACGCGATCTGCGTGCGGCTCAGCACCTCGCCCTGCCGGCGCGCGAGCAGCTGGAGCAGCGAGAATTCGCGCGGCGTCAGGTCGATCCGCACGGTGCCGCGCTTCACGCGGCGGCGCACGACGTCGATTTCCAGGTCGCCCACGACGACGCGCTCCGTCTCGCGCGGCGGCCCGCGGCGCGCGAGCGTGCGGATCCGCGCGAGCAGCTCGACGAACGCGAACGGCTTCACGAGGTAGTCGTCGGCGCCGAGTTCGAGCCCGTGCACGCGATCCTGCACGTCGTCGCGCGCGGTCAGGAACAGCACGGGCGTCTCATGCGTGTCGCGCAGCCGCTTCAGCACGCTCCAGCCGTCGAGCACGGGCAGCATCACGTCGAGCACGATCACGTCGTAACTTTCCTCCTGCGCGAGCGTCAGCCCTTCGCCGCCGTCCTTCGCGAGGTCGACGCTGAAGCCGGATTCCTCGAGCCCCTTCTTCAGGTACGCGCCCGTCTTCGGTTCGTCTTCGACTATCAGGATGTGCATGATCGGCTCCGCCGCATTCGGTGATGACATGCGCCGATGTTACCGGGAAACGGGCCGCGCCAGCCGCTCCGCGCCCGCGCGAGGAGGCCTGATTACGAGACTGTAATCGGCCGGTCAGTGTGGTGACGGCGGCGGAAACCAGAATGGGACATGTGGGCCTACCCCACTTGCCCGTTCGTTCAACCATCCAGGAGTCCGCCATGAAACTCGTCGCCGCTTTCATCGTTGCCACCTTGAGCCTGCCGTTCGCCACGCAGGCCTTCGCCCAGTCCACGCAGGCGCCGATCACGCGTGCGGAAGTACGCCAGCAACTGATCGACGCCGAAGCCGACGGCCTGCTGCCGTCGAACCGCAACGACTATCCGCCGTCGCACGCGGAGATCGCGCGCAACCGCCAGCTTTACGCGCTCCAGCATCCCGATGCGGCGCCGGTCGCAACGGCGTCGACCGAAAATTGACGCCAAAGCCGGCCCGCATGGCGCGATCGCCGGCGCTGCCCGCGCCGACGTCGCGCTTCAGCGACTATCCGTAAGCGGCTCGCTCAATACCCGCGACCGCTCGGCCGCCGCGGCATCGCTCGCCCGCGGCAACACGCCGTCCCGCGGCTGGCGATCGGCCGGCACCGCTTGCGCGACGTCGACCTCCTCGCAATACACGCCGCCCATTCCGTCCAGCATCGGGCCGGTCGCGCACCGCACCGTCGTGGTGCCCTTGTTCCGACGCCTTGAACAGTGCCTGCTGCTTGCCAGCCACACGCCCCATCGCGGCCAGCAAGATATGCGTGATACCGCAAACGAGCCAGCTGTCGAGCGACGTCCTGCCAGGGGTGCTCTCTCGATTCGGTTAGGAATGCGTCATATCATGGATGTTTGACCGCACGTCGCCTGCCTCCTGCGTTCCGTTCCCACGCCCCCGCGCATCGACGCTTTTGTCTTCGAGTTTCGCCGCAGGCCCGCCGCAGTCCGAGCATGGTTTGCAGCGCCCGAAACCGGCGATTTTCAAAGACAGATAATCCCGCCCTGCGTCAACACCATTCTTGCTCTTTTATTCGGATATTTTTTTTGCTTTGATATTCAACTACGAGGCAACTTGCCTTTACACTAGCGACGCGATGCCACCGAAGCTTAAGAAATGTAAATAATTTGCCGGATCAGATAACCTGAAAATGTCACCAACCGATGCGAATGGTGCATTTTTATTATGCAATGCCGCTGGAGCGCCTGATTAAAACCGGTTTCATGAATCAATCGGATTATCACGCGAATAGTAACTGGCAACAGTCATTGTTTCATTACGTGAAGCGATGTGTGCATGCAGGATTTGACGAATGACGACGACCTGCCGTGGAGAGCCGGCATGGTGAAACGAGAAAGGCAGGCCTGTCGGGGCGGTGCTGGTGCCGCGCCAGGACGGGAATTGCCGAGGAATTAATCACCGCAGATTCGTTTGCAGTCGAATCATCCGGTTCGCTTCGGATTGACGACTGCGAATGGACAATCTTCGGTCGCCGTATCGATCGATTACGTTTTCTGGCGAGTCAATGATGAATGAATCACCGCAAATCCGCTGGGTGGTTGAATCTTTTGATTCGTCGCATATTCCGAATTACGGGTACGTATTTTTCAGCTGCTGTAAAAGTTACATCTGCTATCCAGGTGAACCGATTGGTTTTACTCCCGAACGCATGGCCGCGGCAATCACTGCGCTGCGTCATTTCCTGAAACAGGAGCCCCCGAAAGAAATACTGATTTCAGATATCAAGATTGACCGTGTATCACCGTCGGGGATGCGTCGCGAGCCGATTCGGGCTTGAGCGTCGACAGTCCGCTGCATGGCGCGTACAGGCGCGCCATGCCCTTTGTTTATCCACCTGAAGAGGATGTGCATGAGCAACGCGAGTGTGACAGCAAAGATCAAGGAAACGCCGGCGCCGAAGGAACCGGCGACGGCAACGCCGGTCCCGTTCGAGAGCCAGGAGACGGTCGCCAGGCGGACGTCGGTAAAGCTGACCAACGTGTCGGCGAGCGCCCAGTCGAAGCGCACGGCGCTGGACGGGCAACTGGTGTGGTACGACACGGCGCAACTGGCCAGGCCGCATCCGGACGACAGCATGTTCGTGCGGGTCGTCAATTCGCTGTACAGCGGTGTGGTGGTCTACCCGGACAACGCGGCCAACCTGCTGCCGGCGATTCCGGACCGGATGCAGGTCGTGCTGCGCCTGGGCAATGCCGCCGATGTCAAGGCGTTCCGCGAAGGGCCGCTGTACGCCGAGTTCAAGGGTGACGGCAAGCGCCGGCGCACCGTCGCGTGCCGGGATCTCGCTGCGCTGCGGCAGCTCGGCTCGGAGGGCATCACGACCTGCTACACGAGCTACGTGGACGATCGCGAGAGCCTGCTCGGCGCCATCAACGACGGGCTCGCGTTCGACTATCTGTGGATCCGCTTCCGCGACCCGACCAACATTCCGCTGGAGCTGGTGATCGCGTCGCTGCAGTCGACGGGCACGATCCTGATGAAGGAGATCAACGAGCCGACCAACGTCGACGACGCGATCGTGTCGTACGGCGTGATGGAGTACGGCGCGGAAGGCGTGATCTTCTCGCCGCGCGACCATGGGGTGATGTCGTCGTTCCTCGACCAGATGTCGGACGCGGAACACGAGAACCTGCAGATCCAGACCGGCACGGTGATCGAGAGCCGCCCGGTGGGCATGGGCTACCGCGCCTGCATCGACACGTCGACGCTGTTCGCGCCGGACGAAGGGATGCTGATCGGCAGCACGTCGCAGGGCGGCCTGCTGGCCTGCCCGGAAGTGTTCTTCCTGCCGTACATGGAGCTGCGCCCGTTCCGCGTCAACGCCGGCGCCGTGCACTCCTATGTCTTCAATACCGGCAACCGCACCGACTACATGAGCGAGCTCAAGGCCGGCTCGCCGGTGATGATCGTGAACGCGAAAGGCCGCGTGCGGCGCGCGGCGGTGGGCCGGATGAAGATCGAGCAGCGTCCGCTGCGACTGATCGAGGTGGAGTTCCCCGGCAAGGAGCGCGTCAACATCCTGATGCAGGACGACTGGCACGTGCGCGTGTTCTCCGACGCAGCCAAGCCGCTCAACATCTCCGAGCTGAAGCCGGGCGACAAGGTACTGGGCTACGTGACGGAGCCGGGGCGTCACGTGGGCATCAAGATCAACGAGACGATCATCGAAAAGTAGGAGACGTCGATGGGCTACGTCGGTAGAAAACTGAGAGAGCGCCGGATCCTGTTCCCGGATTCGCAGCGCGGGCTGATCGTGCCGGTCGATCACGGGCTGACGCTCGGCCCGATCGCCGGCATCCAGGCGACGGAGGCACTGGAAAGCTGGGTCGGAAGTGCCGACCTCAGCGCGGTGCTCGGTCACAAGGGGCTGATCGAGCGCCTGATCGTGCGGCAGTGCCTGCACCCTGCGACGGGCGTGATCGTGCACCTGAACGGCATGGCGAGCCTGTCGCCCGATGCGGACACCAAGGTCATGGTGGCCGACATCGATACGGCGTTGCGGCTCGGCGCGGATGCGGTGTCGATCCAGGTGAACTTCACGACCGGCAATTTCGCGCACAATTTCGCGATGCTCGGCGCGGTGACGGACGCCGCGCACGCCGCCGGGCTGCCGCTGCTGACGATGCTGTACGACAAGGTGCAGACGCCCAACGCCGCGGAGCGCCTGGCACGCCTGCACCATCTCGTGCGAGTGGTGACCGAGCTGGGTTCGGACGCCGTGAAGCTCGCGTACGCGTCGGTGGACGAAGTCGAGCAGCTGGCTTCCGTTCATGGACGCGACATCCGGATCTTCTTCGCCGGCGGCGAAAAGGCGGACGAAGAGGTCCTGGTGGCGATGTCGCAGGCTGCGATCCGGCATGGCGCGACCGGCCTCTGCGTGGGCCGCAACGTGTTCCAGCACGCGCGGCCGCGGGCCCTGCTCCGAAGGCTGGCGGACAGCGTGAAAGGCCGGACCGAGCAGCTGGTCGAACTCGACCTCGTGTGATGCCGTTCGCCGCGCCATGGGGGCGCGGCCGTGGAGAACCCATTCGATGAATGCAATGAACCATCAACCGGTGGCGGGACACGTCTTGCCCGGACACATGCAGTTGTCGCAGCTCTGGTCGGACATGTTTCCGGCCGGGCTGCTCGAGGAACTGAACGCGAACCCGTTTCTCGCGGCCTGTCGCGACGGCACGGTCAGCGATGCGCAGCTGCGCGGCTTTCTTATTCAGCACCAGTATTATTCGCAGTACTTCACACGTTACCTGTGCTCGATGATGGGCGGCCTGGCCGAGCCGGGAGAATTCAAGGCGCTGTCGCACAACCTGACCGAGGAGCTGCACGGCGACGGAACGGATCAGGTCTCGCACGCGGAACTGTATCTGCAGTCGATGGAGGCGATGTCGGCGTTGCCGCGCAGCCTGCCGATGCTGTCGAGCACGCGCGCGCTGATCGACGTCATGTTCCATTACTGCCGCGGCGCCGATCCGCTGGACGGCCTGGCTGCGCTGTGCCTCGGCGCGGAGGCGATCGTGCCGATCGTCTACGGTCCGATCCTGGCCGCCATGCGCCATCGCGATGCGCCGGAGCAGGCCACGCGGTTCTTCAAGATCCATGTCGAGGAAGACGAGCAGCATGCGATCGTGATGCGCGAGATCATCGACCGGATGCTGGCCGAGAAGCCGTACCGGCGGGCGCGCGTGATCGCGGTCGGCGAGGAGATGGTGCGGCGCCGGATGGCGATGCTGAGCGACCTGCTCGCGTATCCGGGCAACGACGCGCCGGAGGCGGAGGCGCGACTGCCGGAAGCCGGGCTGGCTGCACTGCGTGCGGACGCCTCGCTCGGCAGCGGCAATTTCATCGATCTGTGCCTCGCGCTGAACCCGGCGAAGGACGTCGAATTCCTGCAGCTGGACAAGCCGGTGACCGGTGTCGACGGCGCGCCGGTGCGGGCCTTCAGTCTCGCGACCCTGCAGCAGTATCGCGCGGCGCTGGCGGACTGGTACCTGGGCCAGGGCGTGAGCCGCGGCGATGTGGTGGCCGTGTGCGTGGAAGACGGCATCGCGCCGTTTCTCCATTACCTGGCGCTGACGAGCCTCGGCGCCGCGATCGCGCTGATCAACCCCGCGATGCCGGCCGAAGTCGGCGCGGCGTACATGAGCGAGAACGGATTCGACCGGCTGGTGGCGGATACGCATACGCTGGCGGCGAGCGCGTTCGTGCGGCACTGGGGCGCGTCGCATCCCGACCGGCTGGTGGACGTGTCGCGCGCGGTGCTGCGGCCTGACGCGCGCATGCCCGCCGGATGGCCGGTGGCGCCGGAGGATTCGACGCTGGTGATGCTGAGCCATACGTCGGGCACGACCGGGATCCCGAAAGCGGTGCGCTTCGAGCACCGGCAGTTCTTCATGGGCAAGCGCGCCCGCATCGGGCGCTTTGCCGAGGGCCCGGACGAACGCCTGCTGACGGCGCTGCCCCAGTCGCATTCGGCGGCGATCAGCCATCTCGAAACCGCGGTGCTGCACGCCATTCCGACCCATGTGATGGGCACGCAGGAAGGCGACGCGGTGCGCGCGGCGATCCGCGCGTTTCGCCCGACCACGGTCGTCGCGTTCCCGAAGAGCTACATGCAATTGGTCGAGGGCGGTGTCGGCGAGCGCGAATTCGATTCGGTGCGGCGCTGGTTCAGCATGGGCGACGCGGCGCACCAGAGCCATACGCGCCGGCTGCTGGCCGGTGCGCCGGAATCGCGCTTCATCGACGCGTTCGGCAGTTCCGAACTGGGCATGGCGCTGTTCCGCTGCGAATCGACCGCGGCCGAGCTGGCACCGCAGCGCGCGATCGGCCGGCCGGTGGACATCGCTGTCGCGAAGATCCTCGATCCGGTGACGGGCCACGAAGTCGCGCCGGGGCAACGCGGCCTGCTCGCGGTGCGCGCGCCGACGATCACGTCCGGGTACTGGCAGCAGCCGGCACGCACGGCCGGCGCATGGCAAGGCGGCTATTTCCTGACGGGCGACGTCGCGTACTGCGAGGACGGCATCTTCTATCAGATCGACCGTGAAGTCGACGTGGTCGAAACGCCCGCGGGCCGGCTCTACACGCTGCAGCTTGAAGAAGTGGCCCAGCAGGTGCCGGGCGTGTGCGACGTGGCCGTGGTCGGCGTGGACGGCGACACGGCCGACGATCCGGCGCTGCTGGCACTGGTGCTGCCGGACCGGCACGTCGCCGATCCGGCGGCCGTCGCGGAAGGCGTGCTCGAGGCGCTGCTCGCCGAATGCGGGGCCGTGCTGCCGGAGCGCGGCGTGGCCGTGGCGATCGTGCGCAGCCTGGCGTTCCTGCCGGTGGGCGCGACCGGCAAGGTGCTGAAGCGACTGTTGCGCGATTCGGCGGGGGCGTTGCTGCGTCGTGCAGCCGACGATGCTCCCGGCACACGCGACGTCCTGTATGTGGCGCGCGGATCTGCCGCGCGCGTTTGAACCGGAGACAACGCGAGTCATGAACGAACAAGACTATCAATCCGACGCGTTCGCATCGGTGCGGCGCAGGCTGGCCGCCGCCGAGGCGGACGGCATCGTCCGCTACGAATGCGAAGGCCGCAGCTTCGACGTGCATGCGGGAGTGTTTCCGCCGACGCATTTCCAGTCGACCGGCATCTTCACCCGGCACCTGCCGTACCGCCGCGGCGGCAGTTTCCTCGAGATCGGGTGCGGCGCGGGCGTGACGGCAGTGACGGCCGCCCTCGCCGGCTGCGCGCGGGTCGTCGCGGCAGACATCAGCGAGGCGGCCGTGCTCAACACGCAGGCCAATGTGCTGCTGCACGGCGTGGCGGAGCAAGTGTCGACGCGGCACGGCGACCTGTTCGACGTCCTGCAGCCCGGCGAGCGATTCGACCAGATCTTCTGGAATTCGAACTTCGTCTTCGTTCCGGAGGACTACGTGTTCGAGCAGCCGATCCTGCAGGCGTTCTGCGACGCGGGCTACCTCGCGCACCGCCGGTTCCTGCGCGAAGCGACGCGGCACCTGATGCCCGGCGGCGAACTGCTGATCGGCTTCAGCAGTCTCGGCGACGAACGGGCGCTGACGGAAATGCTCGCCGAACACGACTACTCGTCGACGATCGTGGCGTCCGCCTTTGGCGAGGGCGCCGGCGCGCACCGCTACGACATCCTGCGGCTGTGGCCAGGCCGGCAGTTGTCCGCGGCCGGCGCGGCGTGACGCCGGAGCCGGCATGTCGAACGTAGCTTCCGACGCGGGCCGCCGGTCCGGCACGACACACGAGCGGCCGGTGGCCATCGTGGGCGGTGGCCCGGTGGGGCTGCTGCTCGCGCTGTTCCTCGATCGTCACGGCGTTGCGTCGATCGTGTTCAACCGCGAGCCGGATACCCGCTGGCACCCGAAAGGCAGCACGCACAACGCCCGAACGATGGAGCACTACCGCCGCCTGGGCATCTCGGATGCGGTGCGCGCGCAGGGTTTGCCGTCCAATCATCCGCGCGACATCGCGTATTTCACGCGGCTCGCCGACTGGGAGCTGGCGCGGCTCGCCATGGGTTCCGAGTACCAGCGGATGCGGGCGGCACGCGCCGCCGACGATATCGATCAGGTGCCCGAACCGCTGCTGCGCACGAACCAGATGTATGTGGAGCGGTTCCTGCTCGCCCATGCGCGCACCCGGCCCAACATCGATGTGCGGTTCGGCTGGTGCGTGACCGGGTTCGAACAGGATGAAACAGGCGTCACGCTCGACGCCCAGGCCGTGGACGAGCCCGCGACGGCCGAGCGGTGGCGGGCCGCGTACCTGGTCGGCTGCGACGGCGGGCAGAGCTTCGTGCGGCGTACGCTCGGCATCCGCTATCTCGGCCCGGGCGGCGCGAGCGACGGCTTCCTCAGCGGCCGGATGATCTCGAGCCACGTGCGGATTCCCGCGCTGCACGGCGAGTTGCTGAAGGGGCGCGAGTCGTGGATGTACAACGTGATGGCGCCCGGCTCGCGGATGCTGCTGATCAGCCTCGACGGCGCGGACGAGTTCCTGCTGATGTCGAAAGCGGACGACGGGGAGGCGCTGCCGGACGACGCGACGGTGATCGGCCGGATCCGCGAAGGCGTGGGTCGGCCGGTCGACGTGGACGTGCTCGCCCACGCGTCGTGGCAAGGCGGCGTCGCGCTGGTGGCCGAGCGCTATTCGGCCGGCCGCGTGTTCCTGTGCGGCGACGCCATTCACCTGTTCTCGCCGACCGGCGGCTTCGGCATGAACACCGGCATCGACGATGCGGCGAACCTCGCGTGGAAGCTGGCCGGCGCGGTGCAGGGCTGGGCCGGCGCTTCATTGCTCGCGAGCTATGAAGCGGAGCGCCGGCCGATCGCGCTGCGCAACACGGCGGCCGCGCGCCGCCTGACGCAGCGCGTGGGCGAGGTGCAGGTGCCGATGGACGTCGAGATGCCGGACGCGCACGGCGACGCGGCGCGCGCGCGGCTCGGCGACGCGCTTCAGGCATTTCGCGCGCAGTTCGACGCGATCGGCGTTGAGCTGGGCGCACGCTACGACGGCTCGTCGATCGTCTGGCCGGACGGCACGGCGCCGGAGGACGACCCGCTGATCTACCGGCCGAGCAGCGTGCCGGGCGGCCGCCTGCCGCATCTGTGGCTGACCGGTGCCGACGGCGTGCGCCGGTCGGTCTTCGACCGGCTGGGCGTCGGGTTCACGTTGTTGCAGGTGCGGAGCGCGGCCGAGCCGCCCTTCCCCGGCGACGATGCCGAGCGGCTCGCCGAGGCAGCACGCGTGCGGGCCATTCCGCTGTCGATCGTCGAGATCGAGTCGGACGCGGCACCGGCATTGTACGAGCGGCGCCTGGTGCTGGTCCGGCCCGACCAGCATGTCGCGTGGCGCGGCGATGTCGTGCCGCGTGACGCGGGCGCGCTGCTCGACCGCGTGACCGGGCGCACGACGGATTCACCGGCCGGCAACCTGCAGCGGGCGCCGGGCGCGGATCACGCGACCCGCCATCCGGTAGCCGATGCAGCGCGCTGATTCAACACGGCAGTTCAACTGAGGAGCGACCATGAGTGACATGCTGGAGGAAACGCAAACGTCGACCGAGCCGGCCGATCACGCCGGCTTGCCGCAGCACCGGGCGGAGCACGACGTCGAATCGGACTGGGCGGACGACGCACAGGACAACGCGGCCGCGTTCGCGCTGGTCGACGACGACCCCGAGCCGCTGGTCGTCAACGGCGAGCCGGAGGGCGCGTCGATCAAGTTCGTCCGCACCGGCGCAACCACGGGCCAGCGGTATCTGATGGCGAAGGTCGAGATTCCGCCGGGATCGGGGCCGCCGCTGCACCTGCATACGCTGACCGACGAGTGGTTCTACGCGCCGGAAGGCGGCATCGTGATGCTGATGGGCACGAAGAAATACCGGGACCTGGATCAACCGCCCGACGTCTCCGGGCGCGACACGATCCGGATGATTCCGATGAAGAAGGGCAGCCTCGTGTTCGGTCCGCGCAATCACATCCACGGCTTCCTGAACGTGACGGACAAGACCGTCGTCGTGCAGCTGGTGTGGACGCCCGACGTACCGGGCGAATCGCTGCTCGATTACTTCACGTCGATCGCGAAGCCGATCCTGCCCGGCGTGAAAGGTGCACTGAACAATCCGATCGTGCAGCTGAAGGCCGTGAGCGAAGCGCGCGAGTACGGAATGATGTTCAGCACCGATTTCTGGAGCTACGCCGAGAAAGTCGAGGAAGGTGCCGCTCCATTCGGCAAGAACCTGCCGGGCCTGATCAAGCTGTTCAAATCGGCCGAAGGTTCGTAAGTGGAAAGTGCCGCGCCGGGCTTCCCGGCACGGCTTGTCAATTCGTCATGCTTATCAAGGTAAAGAACATGAATCTTCTCGCTGACAAGACCGCCATCGTGACCGGCGCCAGCTCGGGTATCGGCCGCGAGGCCGCGAAGCTGTTTGCGAAGGAAGGCGCGAGCGTCGTCCTGGTGGCGCGCCGTGCGGCACAGCTCAATGCACTGGTCGACGAAATCGCGAGCTTCGGCGGCAAGGCGGTCGCGCTGGCCGGCGACGTGAAGGACGAGCGCTGCGCGAAGGAAGCGGTCGAGCTGGCCGTCGGCCGGTTCGGCGGGCTCGACGTGGCGTTCAACAACGCGGCGACGATGGGCGCGCTCGGCAGCGTCACCGACATCACGCCGGAAGGCTGGCGCGACACGCTCGAAACCAACCTGACGAGCGCATTCCTCGGCGCGAAATATCAGCTTCCCGCCATGCTCGCGCGCAAGCGCGGCTCGCTGATCTTCACGTCGTCGTTCGTCGGTCACACGGTCGGCTTCCCGGGGATGGCCGCGTATGCCGCCAGCAAGGCCGGGCTCGTCGGCCTGGCCAAGACGCTCGCCGCCGAATACGGCCCGTCGGGCGTGCGCGTCAACGTGCTGATGCCGGGCGGGACCGACACCGAGATGGGCCGCGAAGCGGCCAGCACGCCGGAGCAGAAGGCGTTCGTCGAGAGCATTCACGCGCTGAAGCGGATGGCCCATCCGGAAGAGATCGCGAAGTCGGCGCTGTATCTCGCGTCCGACCTGTCCAGCTTCGTCACGGGCACGACGCTGCTCGTCGAAGGCGGCGTGTCGATCACGCGCACCTGAGCGTTCGCTCACCGGGCGGCGCGCCGGCGCCGCCCGCTCCTTCCACTCCTTTCATCCATTGCCGGGACCATCATGAGTCACGAGGCTGAACAGTATCCGCAACCGAACGATCTGGACCACGGCCGGCCGCGAAGCCGGCGCGCCTTTCTCGGCAAGCTGGCGGCGCTGGGCGCGGGCGCGGCCGGCGTCGGCCAATTCAGCCGCTTCATCGACACGGCCGAAGCCGGCCAGGCCGGGGCGCTGCGCGACAGCTACGACTATGTGATCGTCGGCGCCGGGTCGGCAGGAAGCCTGCTGGCCGACCGGCTGTCCGCGTCGGGGGCGTCGGTCCTCCTGATCGAGGCGGGCAGCAACCAGCTCGGCCAGTCGAAGGTCGCGCTCGTCGCCGACTGGCTGCGCAATCTGGGCAGCGATACCGACTGGGCGCGCACGAGCGTGCCGCAGACGCAACTGGACGGCCGCTCGCAGGCGTCGCCGGCCGGCAGGACCTGGGGCGGCTCGGGCAGCATCAACGCGATGATCTGGCTGCGCGGCGACCCGCGCGACTATCGCGCGTGGCAGCAGCTCGTCGGGCCCGAATGGAACCCGGCCGAGCTGAACCGTGCGTACCTGCAGGTGACGCAGGCATCGCATACCTGCGGTGCGGCCGGCGGCCGCATCACGGTCGGCCGGTATGCCGACCAGCATCCGCTCACCGCCGCGTATCTCGCGGCCGGCGTCTCGACGGGCCTCGGGCAAATCGAGCTGAACGCCGGGCGGCGGCTCGACGGCACCGGCGTGACCGACGTGAACGCGACCGCCGACGGGCGGCGCGTCGGGCCCGCGCAGGCCTTCCTGGCGCCTGCGCTGAGCCGGCCGAACCTGAAAATCCTGTCGAACGTCGTGGTCTCGAAGCTGGTCCTGCAAGGGACGGTCTGCCGCGGCGTCGAGGTGCGGCTCGGCTCGTCCGCGCTGACGATCCACGCGACCCGCGAGACCATCGTGTCGGCCGGGACCGCCGCGTCGCCGCAACTGCTGATGCTGTCCGGCCTCGGGCCGCTCGACCAGCTCGCGCCGCTCAATATCCAGGTGCGGCAGGACATGCCGGCCGTCGGCCGCAACTTCCACGACCACCTGCTGCTGAGCGTCACGTACAAGGCGCGCACGGCGATTGCACCGCAGGTGTCGAACGGCGTCTCGACGATGGCGTACTACGGCGGCACGGCGGCCAGCGCGCCGACCATCCAGGTGGCCGGCATGCAGTACCCGTTCGGCGGCCCGCTGGCTGCGGGAGAAGGCTACACGCTGATCCCGTTCCTCGCGAAACCGCGCAGCCGGGGCACCGCCCGGCTCGTCAGCGCCGATCCGCGCCAGCCGCTCTCGCTCGATCCGAATTACCTGGCCGACGCGGTCGACCGCGACACGATGGTCGCGGCGCTCGATCGTGCGCTGGAGCTCGGCGCGGCGCGCGCGCTCGCGCCGTACAACGGCGGACTGCAGTCGGGCGCGCCGCTCGCGACGCGCGCGGACAAGCTCGCGTTCATCCGCCAGAACGCCGCGCCCGGCCTGCATTTCGTCGGCAGTTGCGCCGCCGGCCGCGACCCGGCGACGAGCGTGGTCGATGCGCGTTTCCGCGTGTGGGGCATCCAGAACCTGCGCGTCGTGGACGCGTCGGTGATCCCCGAAGTGCCCGCGGTCAACATTCAGCCATCCGTATTGACCGTCGCGCAACTCGCCGCGAACCAGCTTCTCGCCGAAGCACGGGCCAGCGGCATGGCGGTATCTGCCGCAGCCTGCTGAGCCTGCGCCGGACGTGGCGTACCGCGTGGCTGTTGCGCGGTACGCCTCCCTCTTTTCCCGTTCATTGATGAAGGAATCGCCGATGAAATCCCATCTGGGCAACAAGACCGCGCTGGTCACCGGCGCATCGCGCGGCATCGGGCGCGCGACGGCGCTCGCGCTCGCGCGCCAGGGTGCGTACGTGCTCGTGCATTACTCGACCGCGGCGGCGGAGGCGGAAGCCGTGGTGGCCGAAATCCGCGCCGCCGGCGGGACCGCCGATTCGCTCGCAGCCGATCTCGGGACGGTACACGGCCCGCACGCGCTGGCCGCCGCGACGCGCGAGGCCCTCGACGGCCGACTCGATATCCTGGTCGCGAACGCGGGCATCGCGATGAGCGCACCGATCGACGCGATGCCGGTCGACGATTTCGACCGGCTGTTCGCCATCAACGTGCGCGCGCCGTACTTCCTCACCCAGCAGCTGCTGCCGGTGATGGGCGACGGCGCGAGCATCGTCCTGCTGTCATCGCTCGGCGCGCGTTCGCCGGTGGGCGAGATCTCCGCCTACGCGGCGACCAAGGGCGCGATCGACACGCTCGTCAAGCACTTCGCCCAGGCGCTCGGCAGCCGCGGCATCCGTGTGAACGGCGTGGCGCCCGGCGTCGTCGACACCGACATGTCGGCGTTCGTTCGCAGCGATGCGGGCCGCGAACAGGTCCTCGCGCTCCAGGCGCTGCAGCGGGTCGCGCGGCCCGAGGACATCGCCGACGTGATCGCATTCCTGGCCTCGGACGGCGCGCGCTGGATCACCGGCGACATCGTGCAGGTGGACGGTGGCACCAAGCTGTGAACGCGCGGCCCGGCGTGCCGGGCCGTATTCCGTGTCCCGACGCCGCCCTTCCGGACGGAGGAAACCATGAAGGCATTGCCGGACAATCCGGCGCTCGCGCACATCGTGCAGCGGGCGCCGCGCAACCTGGAGCTGGATCGCCTGAGGGCGATCGCCGTGCTGCTGACCTGCTACGTGCATTGGCGCCAGGTGTTCTATCCGTGGACCTTCACGATGCACTTCGCCGGGCCCGCGACGCCGCTGGACCTGCTGGGCAACGCGTGGGCCGGCGTCGATCTGTTCTTCGTGATCTCCGGCTACATCATTTCGCGCACGATCGTGAGCGAATTCGATGCGCTGCGCGGTGACCCGGGCGCGCTCGCGGCGCACGTGAAGGCGTTCTACGTCCGCCGTGCGTTCCGGATCCTGCCGGTCGCATGGTGCGTGATCCTGATCGTCATCGTCTGCGGCGCGTTCCTGAACGCCGGCGGCTATTTCGCCGACACCGTCTACAACCTGCAGGCGGCGCTCTCCATCTTCACGTACACGTTCAACTTCTGGCTGCCCGATCACAAGATCGCGCCGGGCGTGCCGCTCGCGCAGTACTGGAGCCTGTCGGTCGAGGAACAGTTCTATCTCGTGTTTCCGGTGTTCCTGATGCTGACGCGCACGACCCGGCAGCGCGTACTGTGGCTCACGCTCACGCTCGTGGTCATTTCGGTCGCGATTCGTCCGTACCTGCTGGCCGATCCGCTCAAGGTGTTCTTCTATACGCAGACCCGCTGCGACGGCATGCTCTATGGCTGCCTGCTGTATCTCGCGACCACCCGGCCGTGGTTCGCCGCGATCCGCGTGAACGCCCGGGGAAGCGGTTACCTCGGCGGCGCAGTGGTGCTCCTGCTCGCGCTGGTGCTGGGCTCGATCACCGCGATCGGATTCGACAACGTCGTCGCGGTGCCGGTAGTCTGCATGCTGTCGGCCGCGCTCGTGTTCCTGGCCGCGTGCGAAGGCGGCGTCGTGTCGTTCCCGCAGCCGCTGCAATGGGCCTTCGACTGCATCGGCCGGCGCTCCTACTCGCTGTATCTCGTCCATCTGCCGATGTTCTTCCTGACGAACGAGCTGATGTTCCGGTACACGCGCGCCCACGACATCGCGATCACGGCACGACTGTGGCCGCAGTACACGCTGCTGATGGCGCTGCTCGTCGCCGGTGCGACGGAGCTGCTGTATCGCTGCGTCGAGCGGCCGATGATCGCGACCGGCCGGCGGGTCGCGGAGAGCATGGCCAGCGCGGCGCCGGCGGCATTGCCGAAGGCGGGTTGAGGGGGAATTGACGACAGGCCGGGCGCAGCCCGCCTGGCGTCGTCTCGCCAGCTCGGCCCTCCCCCGGCGAAAGAACCGGCCGATCGCGTCCTCGCGCGGATGCCTGTCGCGCCACGTGAAAAACGACGCCGTCGACGCCGGAATCCTCGCCTGTCCGAGCCGGGCGCCCTGCCCGGAGGCGGCCTGTACTTCGTCGCGCCGTCCACCCGTGCGCGGCCGGCCAAGGTCGGCGCGCTGGCCGATTTCCTCATCGCGAAGCTGACTGCAGCCGAGTGGCGTGTGCCGGCAGCATCAGCGCTGCGCGGCACACGCGCCTCCGATTCAGCGCAACAACCGCCTTTCAAACCCGTGTCGTTTACAACCGGGTTCCGGGCGCATGACCGATAGCCGGTTGCGCCCGTTTCTCTAAACTGGTTCACACAACACACCTGCCCGGTGCCATCCGCTGCGCGCGTCGCGCCACCGGCATCGCGGCACCCCCGAGACATCCGCCTTCGCTGCTCCTCGGCCCGCACGACTCCACTGCATTCCAGCCCGGCCGGCTGCCAAGGCAATTCCAGGAGAGTTCATTGAGCCCGTCGCAAGCGCACCCTGCGAAAGCACGATCTTCGCGCCAGTCCGTCAAGCTGGATGACATCACGATCGTCGACCCGGCCGTCCTCAAGCGCGCGGTCGGTGCGATGGCGTTCGGCAATGCGATGGAATGGTTCGACTTCGGCGTCTACAGCTACATCGCCGTCACGCTCGGCAAGGTGTTCTTCCCGTCCAGCAGCCCGTCCGCGCAGTTGCTCGCCACCTTCGGCACGTTCGCGGCCGCGTTCCTCGTGCGCCCGCTCGGCGGCATGGTGTTCGGCCCGCTCGGCGACCGCATCGGCCGCCAGCGCGTGCTCGCCGCGACGATGATCATGATGGCCGTCGGCACGTTCGCGATTGGCCTGATCCCCAGCTATGCGTCGATCGGCATCATGGCGCCCGTACTGCTGCTCGTCGCCCGCCTCGTGCAGGGCTTCTCGACCGGCGGCGAATACGGCGGCGCGGCCACCTTCATCGCCGAATTCTCGACCGACAAGCGCCGCGGCTTCATGGGCAGCTTCCTCGAGTTCGGCACGCTGATCGGCTATACGCTCGGCGCGGCCACCGTCGCACTGCTCACCGCAACGCTGTCGCAGGAAGCCCTGCTGTCGTGGGGCTGGCGCGTACCGTTCTTCATCGCCGGCCCGCTCGGCCTCGTCGGCCTCTACGTGCGCCTGAAACTCGAGGAAACGCCGGCGTTCAAGAAGGAGGCCGAAGCGCGCGAAGCGGACGAACGCGCGCGGCCGAAACAACGCTTCGCGGCGCTGCTCGTCGAACAGTGGAAGCCGCTGCTGCAGTGTGTCGGCCTCGTGCTGATCTTCAACGTGACCGACTACATGGCGCTGTCGTACCTGCCGAACTACCTGTCCGCGACGCTGCACGTCCGCGAATCGCACGGGTTGTTCATGGTGTTGCTCGTGATGGTGCTGATGATGCCGATGACGCTGTACGCCGGGCGTCTGTCGGACAAGGTCGGCCGCAAGCCGGTGATGATGGCCGGCTGCGTGGGCCTGCTCGTGCTGTCGGTGCCGGCGCTGATGCTGATCCGCACCGGCGGCATGCTGCCGGTGTTCGGCGGGATGCTGATCTACGGTACCCTGCTGTCGACGTTCACCGGCGTGATGCCGTCGGCGCTGCCCGCGCTGTTCCCGACGCGGATCCGCTACGGCGCGCTCGCGATCGGCTTCAACGTGTCGGTATCGCTGTTCGGCGGCACGACGCCGCTCGTCACCGCGTGGCTGGTCGATCGCACCGGCGACCTGATGATGCCCGCGTACTACCTGATGGGCGCGTCGTTCATCGGCATCGTGTCGGTGCTCGCGCTGCGCGAGACGGCGCGCCAGCCGCTGCCCGGTTCGGGGCCGTGCGTCGCAAGCCGCGCGGAAGCGCTGAGCCTCGTTCGCGGCGGTGCGGACGATGCCCGTGTGCCGGGCAGGAAATTCACGCCGGTCGGCGAGCGCGCGTGACGCGACCCGGCATGACGCGACGCCGCGCGACCTGCGCCGGCGTCGCCGCCCACGCATTCGTCAGTTCGACGACAGTTGCTGCGCATCGAACCAGTCGAGCAGCGCGCGCGTGACGAACGCAGGATTTTCCAGATTCGAGATGTGGCCTGCGTCCGGCACCAGCGCATGTGCGCAACCGATCACGCTCGCCATCTTCACGGTTTCCGACGGCGGGCGCGCCATGTCGCCCGCGCCGCACATCAGCAGCGTACGTTCGGCATCGAGCGCGGCCAGTGCCGACAGCGTGTCGGGTCGGCCGAAGATCAGCCGGCCGAGCGGGACGATCGATTCCCGCAGCCGGTCGGCGGGCAGGCTCGCGAGCGCAACGCGAAACGCGGTCGGCACCGGGTCCGCCAGATTGACGTCGGGGCGGAAGAACAGCGGCACGATCGCGTCGAGCAGCGGCGGCACGATGCTGCCGGCCGCCGCAATCGCATCGAGCATCCCGAAGTAGCGCAGCCGCGTCGCCTCGGGCTCGGCTTCCAGCGAGGCATCCATCAGCACGAGCGAGCGCACGCGCTGCGGTTCGCGCAACGCGAGCCGTGCGCCCCACATGCCGCCGACGCTGAGCCCGACAACCGCGCACTGCTCGATCTCCAGCGCATCGAGCAGCGCGCTCGCGTGCGCGGCGAGATCGTCGAGCGTCTGCGTGCCGTCGGGCAGCGCACCCGATGCGCCATGCCCCCACAGGTCCGGCACAATCACGCGATACCGGTGCGACAGCGCATCGATCTGCGGCGCCCACATCGCCGCGTCCCACAGATAGCTGTGTCCGAGCAGCACCGGAAACCCGGTGCCTTGATCCTGGTAATGCAGCGTGCTGTGTCGAATGAGGTGGGCGGGCATGTCGTCTCCGGGTGTCAGGACGCGGCGGTAACCCGGAACCGGGCGCCGCGGTCGGCGGCGTTCTGCAACGAACGCGAAGCGGCGCATCATCGCACAGGTCGCGTGTGATCGGTGTGACGAACCGCGTGCGCAGCATGCCGCCACGCGCAACGGATTCCGATCTGCGTGCCGGCCGTCAGTTCGTCCCGTCATACGACACGATCTCGACCCAGTTCGCGCCGTTGCCGACCGGATACTTCCCGATCTCGGCGAGATGTCCCGTGTTGCGCTCGATCCGGTGCACGGCAAGCGTCGGCGACACGCGCGATCAGAATACCGCGTGCCCGCTGATCAGGCTCGGCAGCCAGGTCGAGAAGAACGGCAGGTACGTGACGATGTTGATCGCGCTGAAGATCGCGAGGTAGTACGGCCACGCCATCTTCGTGGTCTCGCCGATCGACACGTTGCCGATCGCGCAGCCGACGAACTGCACCGATCCGATCGGCGGATGCACGAGGCCGAGCGAGCAGTTCAGCAGCAGCATGATCCCGAACTGCACCGGCCCGACACCGCACGCCATCGCGATCGGCAGGAACAGCGGCGTCGTGATCAGGATGTGCGCGGCCATGTCGACGAACGTGCCGAGGAACACCTGGATGATGTTGATGTACAGCAGCATCAGCCACGGCGCGGCGGTCGACTGCTTCAGCAGCCCTTCGATCGCATCCGGAATTTCCAGGTACGACATCTGGAAGCGCAGCATGTTCGACACGGCGATCAGCAGCAGCACGACGCCCGTCGTGCGCGCCGCATGCGACAGCGCGCGGCGCAGCTTCTCGGCCGTCAGCGTCCGGTAGACGACCGCGGTGAGCACGAGCGAGTACACGACGGCAATCGCGGCGGCTTCGGTCGCGGTGGCGATCCCCTTCGCGACGCACACGAGGATGATCGCGATCACCATCAGCCCGGGCACCGCGCCGACGAAGCTGCGCAGCACCGCATACCAGCCGGGGAACGCAGGCAGCGCGGACGAACCGTCTTCGCGGCGCGGATAGCCGTGACGGACGGCCTGCCAGTATGCGGCGGCGAGCACGAAGCCCATCACCCACAACACCGGCAAGAGGCCCGAGAACAGCAGGTCGCCGATCGACACGCCGCTCACCGGCTGGCCGTGCAGCATCCCGGTGATGCCCTGCGCGGCGAACGCGTAGATGATCATGTTGGTCGACGTCGGCATCAGTGCGCCGGCGAGCGACGCATGCGTCGTCACGTTGACCGCATACGCCGCGCTGTAGCCTTCGCGCTTCATCAGCGGAATCACCACGCCGCCCATCGCCGACGTATCGGCCGTCGGTGAACCCGACACGCCGCCGAACAGCGTACAGGCGACGACGTTCGCCATCCCGAGGCCGCCGCGGAAATGGCCGACGGTCGCCTGCGCGAAGCGCAGGATCCGGTCGGCGATGCCGCCGTGCAGCATCAGTTCGCCGGAGAAGATGAAGAACGGCACCGCGAGGAACGAGAACGCGTTCATCCCCGAGATCATCGCCTGCATCGCGGTCGCGATCGGCAGGCCTTCGACCAGGTAGGTCAGCACGCAGGCTATCCCGAGCGCGAACGACACGGGTACGCCGAGTACGAGAAAAATCAGAAAACTGACGGACAGGATCGCGAGTTCCATGGCGTTATTGTCCCGACGAAGAACGACGAAGCGCGAGCAGGTGCTCGAGCGAGAAGAGGATGATCGCGACCGCCGCGGGCATCGTGATCAGGTAGCGCACGCCTTCGGGCAGCCCGATGATCGGGATGCGGTCGCCCATCGTCTCGGCGGCCATGCTGCCGCAGCCGGCCATGATCATGACCGCGAATGCGATCAGGCTCAGGTGCTGGATTGCGATGACCATGGTGCGCGATTTCGGCGGCAGCCGGCGCACGAGCGAGTCGAGGCCGATATGACCGCCGTCGCGCACCTTCATCGCCGCGCCGAACATCGCGATCACGATCACGAGCAGCAGCGCGATCGGCTCGACGAAATCCGGCGCGTTCTCGAACACGTAGCGCATCACGACCGCATAGAACACCAGCACCGTGAGCACCGCGAGACACGCCGATGCGGTCACGGCCAGCACGCGGAACAGCACGTCGTTCACGCAGCGCAGGAACGGCGCGGCATGCGGCTGCGCCGGCACCGCGCCGTCCGGGGCGGCGGCCGACGAACCCGCGGCCGCCGCACTGTTCAGGGAAGTGCGACGCGTCACTTGGTGGCCTCGATCTCGTCGACGATCTGCTTCATCTGCGGCGTCTTTTCATACTTCGTCCACAGCGGCTGCATCGCCTTCACGAACGCCGCGCGGTCGATCTGCGCGGCCGGCAGGATCTTCGCGCCGCCCTTCGTCACCAGCTGCTGCGCGGATGCCTCGCGTGCGGTCCACAGCTTCTGGTAGTACGGCACCGAATCGGCCGCCGCCTTCCTGATGGCGGCCTGCTCCTGCGGCGACAGCGTGTCCCAGATCTTCTTCGAGAACACGAGCACTTCCGGTGTCATCGCGTGCTGCGTCTCCGAGTAATCGGGCGCCACTTCGTAGTGCTTGGTTTCCTCGTACGACGGCAGGTTGTTTTCCGCCGCGTCGACGAGGCCCGTCTTCAGGCCCGTGTACACCTCCGCGAACGGCATCGGCGTCGGCGTGCCGCCCATCGCCTTGATCTCGTCGACCATCAGGTCGGACGGCTGCACGCGCACCTTCAGCCCCTTCATGTCGGCGGGCGAGCGCACCGGGCGCTTCGCGTAGATCGAGCGCGCGCCGCTCTCGTAGAACGTCAGCGCGATCATCCCCTTCGCGGTAAACGCATCGAGGATCTTCTGCCCGGCCGGGCCGTACATCGCCTTGCGGAAATGGTCGACGTCGCGGAACAGGAACGGGAACGACGGGATCAGCGACTCCGGCACGATCTCGTTGAACGACGCACCGTTCACGCGCGCCATGTCGATCGCGCCGATCCGCACCTGGTCGACCGTGTCCTTCTCGGAGCCCAGCGCGCTGTTGCCGAACACCTTGATCGAATCCTTGCCGCCCGTCTGCTTCGACAGTTCGTCGCCCATGAACTTCACGGCCATGTTGGTCGGGAAGGTGTCGCCGTGCACGTCCGCCGAGCGGAACACGCGCGCCTGCGCGGACGTCGCAAGGCCGGCCATCAGCGCGACGGCCAGGGCGGTACGGGAGCCGGTGAATCGATGCGTCATGGTGAGTCTCCTAGATGGTCGATCGTTGTTGTGCGGCGATCCGTCGGCAGGCGCGACCTTCGGAGAGGCGCAGTCCTGAATCGCAGAGTCATACGTCGTACGACGTGTTGAGCGAATGTACGTCGGTTAATCGTTTAACTCACTTGGTGCATACCCCTACAACCGCCTCCATAGCTGGTTTTCGGCGAATCTCAGGGAATCACATTCTCTATTTAGGCGATTTTCAGCGAAACGTTTTCCGTCCACGCGGCTCTATCCAATTTGGCCGACCGCATAGCCATCGTCGGCCATGCCGAACGGCCAGCTTTCACGTCGTTTGATTTTGTTGTCGGATGACTGACCACAATCCAAAAGCGTCGACGCAACGCACATGCGTCGATACCGGCAACGGTCGAGAGGGAGTTCGTCCGGGCGCGAGCGCTTGCCGCGCCGTCACGTCTGCATGACCAGCGACGTCAGCTGCGTCGCGCGCGTGACGTCGGTCTTCGCGTAGATCGCCTTGATCTGCGTGCGGATCGTGCCGATCGACACGCCGCGCAGTGCCGCGCATTCCTGCGGCGAGTGCCCGTCGCAGCACAGCAGCACGGCGAGATCGGCTTCGGCCGACGACAGGCCGTAGAACACGCGCAGCCGCTGCGCGCGCGCCGCCGGCGAGCGCAGGTCGGCAGCCGTCATCAAGGCCGTGACGCCGGGCCGTTCGCGCACGAGGCGCGACTGTTCGGGCACCGGCATCAGCGCGAGCGACAGCGGTTCGCCCGTCGCACGCCGCAACAACAGCCCGCCGCGCGCGAACGCGTGCCGCCATTGCGCATCGTCGACGCAGCCTTCCGGCGCGAAACGCCCGTTCACGACGCGCAGCGCCGGCTCCGCCGCGATCAGTTGATCGGCCGCGCGATTGGTGTAGCGCAGCTCGCGTTTCGCGCCGAGCAGGAATACCGGCACCGGAATCGCATCGAGCGCCGATTCCGCCGCGGCCACGCGCGCCTCGAGCTCGCCGATGCGCGCCTGGATCCGCAGCGCGCGGCTGATATGCGTGCCCATGATTTCGATGGCGTGGCGCTGATCGCCGGAAAGGCCTTGCGAGTCGGGGCCGCCCTGCACGCTGAGGAACGCGCCGGTGCCCTCGCCGCGATGGATGTACAGGCCCGAGATGCTGCCGAGCCCGAACGGGCGCAGGAATTCCTGGTAGAACACGCCGTGCGCGCGCTGGTGTGCGGACAGGTGCTTGACGTCCTCGAACCAGCGGCCCGCCGGCCAGTCGCCGGCGACCGGCACGACCGGATCGTACCGGTAGAACTCGGTGTTGTAGGTGCCGTAGCACTTGGCGACCCATGATTCGTCGTCGCCCGCCGCCCGCTCGATCGCAGGCACCCGCGCCGCTTCGTCGAATGACAGCAGCGTGACCATGCGCACGCCGACCGACGATCGCAGCCCGTCCAGCACCGCTTCCCATCGTTGATCGCCCAGTGCCGCAGCGTAGATGTCGTCGACCCACGCCGATGGAATCAATCCGTTCAGTGGCATCTGGCTACCCCGCGCCGTGCGTTTCTGTCGAACGTCCTCAGCCCATCTTACTCAATGAACGAGATCGTTCAAATAACGCGTGTGCGTTTGGTTCGAAATACTACGTTTATTACCGTTTCTCGTCTGACGTATGGGCCATTTCCGACACGAAAGCGCAGTCGCCGTCGGCATCCACCGGCGCGCGGCCCGCTTTTCATCCCGATCAGGGTATGCCATGATGCGGCGCATGACGATCCGAAACGCCACGCCCTCGCTGCACCATCACCACGGCCGCCCTCCATTGCGCCGTGGTTCGTTTCGCATCTAGTCATTGCATCGGGCTGGCCCCGATCAAGACGACGACCAAGGCGCCTCCGGCGCCTTTTTTGTTTTCCGCCGCCTGAAGAATCCTGCCGCGCCGCCCCATCGATCACGTACGGAGTGTTTCCAATGCAACAACCGTGGAAAGAGATTGCCCTGTCGGACTTGCCGCTCCGGGAAGACTTGAAGTTGCAGCACGCGTACGGAGCGCCGCAGCTCGACGTGCCGGTCTGCCTGAACGTCAACGAGAATCCGTATTCGCCGTCGCCGGCGCTCGTCGAGCGCATCGCGACCGCGGTGGCCGATGCGGCGCGCGACGCGAACCGCTATCCCGACCGCGACTTCGCCGAACTGCGATCGCATCTGGCCGCCTACCTGACGCACGACACCGGCGTGCCGGTCGACGCGACGAGCGTCTGGGCAGCCAACGGTTCGAACGAAGTGATCCAGCAGATCCTGCAGGCGTTCGGCGGCCCGGGGCGCTCGGCGCTGGCCTTCACGCCCGCGTATCCGATGTATGACGAATACTGCCGGACGACCTTCACGCGCCTGCATACGTTGCCGCGCACCGGCGATTTCGCGCTGGACGTGGACCAGGCGCTCGACAGCATCCGCGCGCACCGGCCGAGCGTGATCCTGCTGACGTCACCGAACAACCCGACGGGAACCGCGCTGCCGCTCGACGACATCCGCGCGATCCTCGACCTCGCGCCGGGCGTGGTCGTCGTCGACGAAGCCTATGCGGAGTTCCGGCGTCACGGCGTCCGCAGCGCGGCGACGCTGCTGCCCGACCATCCGCGGCTGATCGTGACGCGCACGTTGAGCAAGGCGTTCAAGTTCGCGGGCGGCCGCGTCGGGTATTGCGCATGCGCGCCCGCGATCGTGGACGCACTGAAGCTGGTTCGCCTGCCGTATCACCTGTCCGCCTTTACGCAGGCGGCGGCCTGCGCGGCGCTGGTCGCACGTGACGAGATGCTGTCGCAGGTCGACGCAATCAAGGTCGAGCGCGACGCAACCGTTTGCTGGCTGCGCGGCCTGGGCCTCGCAGTGGCCGATTCCGACGCCAACTTCGTGATGTTCGGCAAGTTCGAGGATCGCCACCGGATCTGGAGCGGACTCCTGCGCCACGGTGTCCTGATTCGCGAATCCGGGCCGCCCGAGTACCTTCGCGTGTCGATCGGAACGGCGGCGGAGATGGCCGCGTTTCGCGCGGCGCTGCTTGACGTGATGGCGCTCGGGTGAGTGAGCGGCGGGCAGGACGGGAACGGTCGACGACGCAACGGAATGCGTGTCGACGCACGATCGGACGGTGTACTTACTTCATCGTCGCGAGACGCGATTCCAGTTCGTCGATCTTCGCGAGCACGGCATTGCTGAGCTTCCTGACATGATGCGGCACATCGGGCGCCGACATCAGTTCCTCGATGCGCCTTCGCCAGTAACTCGGATGCCTGACGCGCCCGGCGCCCGACATCGATACGTCGTCAGCGACCGTGTCGCTGTCCAGGAGAGCCACCATTCTCTGGATGTGAGAGAGCTCTCGTTCCACATAGTCTCTTGCCAGCATATTGATTGAGATTCCCCGAAATACGACATCAGGCCTTCCATCATCAACGCGCCATCGTGTCGCGATGCCAACGACGCACCGTCCACGCCGTGCTCATCGTACGCGGCGACTGTGTCGGTCAACTGCGCGGACGGTCGCGGCAATCGACATTGAATGGCAGGCCCGTTCGTTCGTGTTCGTGACACGCGGCCCCCGTACCCTGCTGCCCATCGTAGGCGCACCGGCCCGCGCCGGCATCCCCAAAAGTGGGGATATCGGCGGATATCGCGAAAGGGGGGGCCGGAAACGACGGGGGCTGGACGGCCTACCGCCGATAAGGCGGCGGCGCGAGTTCGAGCGGATCGGGGTTCAGGCGCACCCACGCAACCGCAAGCCGGCACAGTTGCGCCGGATCGCCGGCCTGGCGCTTGACGTCCTGCACGAGCGCGTCCACGTCTGACAAATCGGCTGCCGGCAACGACGTGCCGGTCCGCACGATTGCCGCGAACGCATCGGCCATCTTCCGGAAGTCCGCATCCCAGTTGCCGCCGCCGTTGTGATCGAGCTCGTGCGCGATGCGGCCCGCGATCCGGACGAGTTCGCCCTGCACCGTCGCGGCATGCCCGCTTCCCGGCACCAGTTGCGTCCACAAGGCCTGATGCTGGGCCTGCCACGTGCCGTCCGCGACGACGATCGGCGACCGGCCGTCGTGCAGTTGGCGGCGCGGCACCGCCGGCACGTCGAACAGCGCATAGAGCCGGTCCAGCGCGGCGCTGGCCGCGTCGAGGGTCTCGGGATTGAAGCGCTCGCGCATGAACTCGAAGCGCTCGCCGATCGCCGTGACGCTGGCCTGCATGGATGGCGTCTTCGCCGCGCCGGCGCCGAGCAGCACGTCGGCGAGCGCCACCATGTGCTCCAGGTCCGCGTTGCCGCAGGTGCGCAGTGCACGCTCGAGCGGCGTGTGCCCGTCGCGGTTCAGCGCGTCGACGCGCGCGCCATGTTCCAGCAGCAGCCGCGCGGACAGCGCATTGCGTGAATCGGCCGCCGCATGCAGCGCGGTGCCGATCGACGCACCGTCGTCGTGAACGTCCGCACCCAGCTCGAACAGCACGTCGAAGCGACTGCGCCTGCTGCGGGCGCGCACATGCAGCGCCGTATTGCCGTACGCGTCGGCCGCACCGATGTCCGCACCCTGCGCGACGAGCCAGCGCGCGAGATCGTCAGGACACCGGTCGAACGACAGCGCGGTCCGCTTGCTCGGCCCGCCGCGCGCGTTCACGTCGCAGGTGTCGAACACCGCCTGCAGCGTCGCGAGGTCGCCCCCGTCGAGCAATGCGTCGAAGTCCTTCGGCAGCAGTTTCTTTTTTGCTTTCGGCATGTCGGCCTCCTGCCTTCGGACGCGCGCGCATCGTCGGCATTTCGTCAGTGTGATAAACCTGCCTGGCACCCGCTGCGGGCGCAGCGCATCCTGGCGCGCACGTCAGTCCAGCGGCTCCAGCAGTTCCAGACCGTCCGGTCGGCCGGACTTGCCATCCAGCTTCGTGATGTTCCAGCGCGCAGCGTCTTCCCAGTCGTAATCCATTCGATAGGAAAACCGGGCATTGGCGCGAAACAGCGCGGCGCGGAATTTCCTGCCGTCGTTCGCCAGCGCGTCGCGCAGTGGCGGCCCGATGCGCATGATGCCGTCGATGAAGTCGCGATGCTCCATCGCAGAGATCAACTCGACGCCGGCCGCCGTCGCGCAGGACGCGCGGGCGCCGTACTGGGCCTCGCCCGGCGCGTTGAAGCGAACGTAGACTTCGCTCCAGCCGGGAAACGCGGCCTGCATGTAGCCGATCACATGTCGGGCCAGCTCGACCAACCGTTCTGTTGCGGCATCGTTCATCGCTCTTCCTCGGAATGGAATCGCGGACGAGCGTAATCCGGCGCTGGGCGACGCGTCAATGGCCGCCGTCGCGAGCATCGGCACGCGCGCCTGGTGTCGCGCCGCCTGTCGCCTCTTGCATGTCGATTGGCGCGCTTTGCGAGTGAACTGGCGCGTAAAAGGCGGCATCATGGCGCATCACCTCTGCAACGGAACCCACGCCCATGAATATCGATACCGACCTCCCTGTCATGGTGACCGGCGCGACCGGATACGTCGCGGGCTGGCTCGTGCAACGGCTTCTCGAGGCCGGCCTGACGGTCCACGCGGCCGTCCGCGATCCCGACAGCCCGGACAAGCTGAAGCACCTCCAGCGCATCGCGGCCGGCAAGCCCGGCACGATCCGCTTTTTCCGTGCCGACCTGCTCGACCCCGGCTCGTACGCGGACGCGATGGCCGGTTGCGGCATCGTGTTCCATACCGCGTCGCCGTTCACGGTCACGGTTCGCGACCCGCAGAAGGAACTCGTCGATCCGGCGCTGCTCGGCACGCGCAACGTGCTCGAGACGGCCAACCGCACACCGTCGGTGCGGCGCGTCGTGCTGACCAGCAGCTGCGCGGCGATCTACGGCGACAATGCCGATCTCGCCGCGACGCCGAACGGCGTGTTCACCGAAGCGATCTGGAACACCAGCTCGTCGCTCGCCCACCAGCCGTATTCGTATTCGAAGACTGTTGCGGAACGCGAAGCGTGGAAAATCGCCCGCGCGCAGCAGCGCTGGGATCTCGTGACGATCAACCCGACGCTCGTGATCGGCCCCGGCATCAATCCGCATGCCACGTCGGAAAGCTTCGAGATCGTACGGCAGATGGGCAACGGCACGATGAAAATGGGCGCGCCGAATCTCGGCCTGGGCGCGGTCGACGTGCGCGACGTGGCCGACGCCCACCTCCGTGCCGCGTTTCTGCCCAGCGCCAACGGCCGCTACATCGTGTCGGGTCACGATACCAACCTGCCGGCGATGGCCGCCACGCTGCTCGAACGATACGGCGCCGACTACCCGATTCCGCGGCGCATCCTGCCGAAATGGCTCGTGTGGCTGGTCGGGCCGCTCGCGAACAAAGCCGTGACGCGCCGCATGATCGCGCGCAACATCGGGCTTCCCTGGCGCGGCGACAACAGCCGCAGCCGCAACGAACTCGGCATCCGTTATCGCCCGCTCGCCGAGTCGATGAACGATTTTTTTCAGCAGCTCGTCGAAACCGGGCAATTGCGGCGATGAACCGCTTCGCGATCTCACCTGGCTGGCAGGTCGTGATGGTCGACCTGGGCCTGCGCGTCGACGAACTGCTGCGGCGCGCACAACTGCCCGCCGACCTGTTCACGCGGCCGGAAGGCGGGCTCACGACCCGCGAATACTTCCGCTTGTGGCGCGCGACGGAAGAGATGGCAAACGTGCCCGCCGTCGCGCTGCGCATCCTCGATCTCGTCTCGGTCGAGGCCTTCGATCCGCCGCTGTTTGCCGCGCTGTGCAGCCCGAACCTGGAAATTGCGATTCGGCGCATCAGCCAGTTCAAGCCGCTGATCGGCCCGGTACGCTTGCGCGTGGCGCATGAGGCCGACGTGCTGACCCTCGCCGTCGACTTCCTGGAACGCGAGGAGCCGCCACCCGGCATGCTGCTCACGGCCGAACTCGGCTTCTTCGTGAAGTTGGCACGGCTCGCGACCCGCACCGGCGTGCCTGCCCGCGCCGTCACGCTGCCGCGCGAGGTCGAGCCGCATCCCGGCTATGCGCGGTTCTTCGGCGTGACGCCGCAGTACGGCGATACGCCCTGCGTCAGCGTGGCGCTGCAGGATGCGCGACGTCCGTTCGTGACGGCCAACCATGCAATGTGGCAGATCTTCGAGCCCGATCTGCGCCGCCGCCTCGACGCGTTGTCGGCCGGCGCGGGCATCGTCGAGCGCGTGCGCGCGGCGCTGCTAGAATTGATCCCGGGCGGCCTCGCCACCACGGACGACGTTGCACGAACGCTCGCCATCAGCAAGCGCACGCTGCAGCGCCGCCTCGGTGACGACGGCGCGAACTTCAAGACCATCCTGGCCGAGGTCCGCGAAAAGCTCGCGTGGCACTACCTCGACCGCTCGGACCTTCCCTACAGCCAGATCGCGTTCCTGCTCGGCTACCAGGATCCGAACTCGTTCTTCCGCGCGTTCAATGAATGGACCGGCATGACACCCGACGCCGCTCGCTCGCGGACGACGCCACGCTGACGCGCACGGTCGCCCCATCGCCGAGCCGATGCGGCATCAGCGCGCGGCGTCGTTGCGGTTCAGCCCGAAAATGAAATCGGCTTCCACTGCCGCGCCTTTGGGCAACTGCAGCACGCCGACCGACGAACGCGTATGGACGCCGGCATCGCCGAGCACTGCGTACAAAACGTCGGAGGCACCGTCGGCCACTTCGCTTTGCATCGTGAAGCCGGGCGCGCTCCGCACATAGACCGTCATGCGCGGCACCGTCGCGATCGCATCGAGCGTGCCGCAATGCTTGCGAATCAGCGACAGCGCACGCAGCGTCGATATGCCGGCCGCACGGCGGCCGTCCTCCAGCGAAACGGATTCGCCGACGACGCCGACGAAGTGCACGGTTTCCCCGATTCGCGGAATCTGACCGGACAGATAGGCCGTCCTTCCATCGACCAGAACGGGCGTGTACTTTCCGCCGATCCTGATTTCCTCGTCCGGATCGAATCCGAAATCGGCCGCGATCTGTTTCAGCTTATCGTCTCTGTTCATCAGTGAATTCCCCAATCCTTCATAAAAAAGACAAAGAATAATTGAGTCGCCGAATCTTGTCCCGAGGGAGCCGATTTGCAAAAAATGACAAAATTGACCCACTTATCAGGTGTTCGAAGCAGTCCAGCACGCCATATCGACACCGTAATTCGTAGTCGGCGAGATTTTCTTCATCATTTCCGGTTGAAACCGCTATCATGTGAGAACACAACCTGATGAGCGATATATGGCAACTTACAAGGAACTGAAAGCCCAAATGGACGCTTTGGCCGAGAAAGCCGAAGCTGCACGCGTCGCGGAATTCCAGGCGATCGTCGACGACATCCGCGCCAAGGTCGCGGAATACGGCATTACCGAAAAGGACATTTTCGGCACGCGTCGTGGTCGGCCGGCCAAGCAGGCAGCGGCACCCGTGCAGGCGAAGTATCGCGATCCGAAGACCGGTGCAACCTGGTCGGGCCGCGGTCGTGCGCCGGCATGGATCAAGGATGCGAAGAACCGCAATCGATTCCTGATTCAGGAATAAGATTTTCGACGCGTACCGGCGCGCGGTTCAGCGCGCTGTCCGGCAAGTCGGGCATTGACACCGGCGGGATTCAAAGACCGCTCCGGGTTAATGCCGATTTGTCTCATTCGACGCGTCGCACGCCCATTCTTTCCTCATCATTCGTAATAAATCGCAAGCCACACGGTTTGCGTTTCTTCATGCGTCCACGCAACGCGATGGCGGCAATGCGGCTCGATCAGCACGTAGTCGCCCGGGTGCATCTCGTGCCGCGCCGGACCCTCTTCGAATTCGAGCACGGCCGCGCCCGACAGCAATACGACCCATTCCGCGCGCGAGTCGTCATACCAGAATCCATCCGCGCTCGCGTGTCCCATCGATACGATCCGTTCGACATTCAGGCGCTGCCCCGTGACGAGGAGATCGATTCGCTCGTCGCCGCCACGTTGCCCTTCGACGCTGAACAGGTTACCGGTTTGAAGTTGCATTGCTCGACCTTTTCATTGACTTTCTGATGAAGTAAACGCGCTTAAAGACGCCGGGGAATGCTCATTGTCGTCCAGCCTTTGCCACGCCGCCGCCGGCATTCAAGGCCTGCACGCGATGGCTTCGATTTCTATCTTCGTGCCGACCATATTCGTCGCCTGCAATGTCGATCGCGACGGCTTGTTCCCTGGGAAGAACTCCGCGTAGACGCGATTGAATTCCGCGAAGTCGCGCGCGTCTTCAAGCCATACGGTGGTTTTGACAACGTCGTCGAGCGTGCACCCCGCCAGCGCCAATACGTGAGCGACGTTCTGCAATGTCCGGCGTGTCTGCGCGTCGATCCCGCCGGTGACGAGGCTCCCGTCTTCGTTTCTCGCGACCTGACCGGATACGAATACCAGGTCGCCGGCTTTGGTCGCCAGCGAGCGCGGCAGGTTTCGTGTCAGCGGATTGCGCTCTGCAAAATATTCGATCGCCATTTGACTCTCCTTCGCCCGAGCCGGCATCTGCGCCAATCATCGCTCACGAGCGTAGCGCGGAACAACAGCGCTGCCAATTCCGGGGACCGACGGATGTCCAACGTCGAAATCGATCGCTTCCGTCAGCAGTTGGACGAACGCTCAGGCCTTGAAGCGGTTCTTCGAACTTGCCACAATTCAGAAGGCAACCCGCATTTATCGCATACGCAATGCAGTGACGAGCGAGGGCGATATTCATGAACACCGACAGCGTTCATGCAGCTGTCCTGATCACGATGCCGCACAGCCATTACAGCGAGAAGGCGCGATGGGCGCTCGACAGGCTCGAGCTGCCCTACCGGGAACAGCCGCATGTCCCGCTGCTGCACCGGCTGGCCACGGTACCCAATGGTGGCAGCAGCGTGCCCTTGCTGCTTCATCGCGGCGCGCGCTTCACCGATTCGACCGATATCCTCGTACATATCGATCTGCTTCACGGCGGCGATTGCCTGTACCCGCGCGATGTCGACTCGCGGCCGGAAGTCGAAGCGCTCGAGACGCAATTCGACGAAGTGCTGGGCCCGCATACGAGGCGTTGGGCGTATGCGCAATTGCTGCCGGAGCGCAGCCTGCTGCTGCACGTGATGTCGCGCGGCGTGCCGCGGTTCGAAGCCGCGTTGCTGCCGGTCATCCTGCCAGGCGTCGTGCGGCTCATTCGTGCGACGCTCAGGATCACGCCGGACAGCGCCACGCGCTCCATCGAACGCGTACGCAGCGTCTTCGACGAGATCGACGGCCGGCTGGCCGATGGCCGACGGTTCCTGGTCGGCGAACGCTTCACGGCCGCCGATCTGACCTTCGCGGCGCTCGCCGCGCCGGTGCTCTTTCCGTCCGGCTATCGCGCGGCTTACCCGGCGCTCGATCACGTGCCCGCCGCGATGCGTGACGAAGCCCTGCGTCTACGGGATACCGCCGCCGGACAATTTGCGTTGCGCTTGTATCTGGAAGAGCGCGACCGTACGCACACAACGCCGCAGGAACGGCGCTGCGGCGCCGAGTAATGACCTCCAACCGACCTGACGCTTGCGCCCGTCAGCGCGCCGCGATCTGCGCGTTGCCGGTTCGCAGGCTGGCGTGCGTGAGCATCAGCAGGTTGACGACGACAACGGCGATGGTCGCGTCGATCATCAGATTCACGCCGCCGCGCGTGACCAATACGCCTGCGATGTATGGAAACCCGAACAAGCCGATGAAGTAGGCAATCGTGAAGACCTGGGAACTCGCCGATGCGGACAACCCCCGTTCGCCGGCCAGATTGACGGCCATGCCGTTCAGCGTGGAATAGCTGAGCCCGTAGCCGATTGCAAAGATGACCGAGCCGATCACGTACAGCATTTCGCTGCCCGGATTGGAAACGAACAGTACCAGCGCCAACAGCGTCGCGCTGAACAGCGCGCAGGCGAGCTTTCGAACGGGCAGCCGGCTGATCGTTTGCGCCAGCGTGAAACGGCACGCAACGGTCGTCAGCGTGAAGGTCACGAAAAACAGGTCCGGCGACAGGTGGCGCGATTCCGCATAGGCCGACTGAAAATTCGATAACGCGGAAAAGACGCAAGCGGCCAGCGCAATCATGATGATCGGCAGCCGCGTCACGTTGCGCAGGATCTCGGCGATCCGTGCAGGCGTCAGGCCGGTTGCGGCCATCTGCGGAGTCAGCGCGTGTGCCGCCCGTTTTCCGACCACGGAGAATGCGGCAGCAGCAATCAGGCAGATGCAGGCCAGGCCGCCATAAACGATGGAATACGACCCGGCTCGGCCGGCGACGAAATGACCGACCGGCGACGCAAGACCGAGTCCAACCATTTGACCGCCCGACAGCAACGTCAGGTATTTGATTCGCGCGTCGGGCCTCAGATGATGAATGATCTGAAGCGGCGCGAGGATGTAGAACGCCGACCATCCCATGCCGAGCAGCAAGCCACCGATGAACGCGATCGCCGGATCGATCGCGGCCAGGCTGAACGCGAGCATGGCAACGGACATCACGATGGCAGCGGCAACGATCGTCCGCATCAGCCCGATTCGCTGCGCGATCCATCCGGCGAGCAGGGAACTGACGATCATGGTCAGGATGCCGGTCGAGATGACTGCCCCTGCCATCGACGCATCGAGCCCGCAATGACGCAAATGCTCGGCAAGCAGGAAGCTCGCGCCGTATGCGGCGGCAAGCGCGATGCTCGCGCCGAGAAATGGAATGAAAGTGGCAGCACCAAGCGACGACGGCAGCGGGTCAGCGGGTGTGTTCATGGGATGGGCGTCCGGTTACTTATCGCCGCCGTGACGCGTTGAGCGCGGCGGCTTTCTGGCAGAGGTTTTCTTGACTGCGTATAGCGGAACGAAGGTCGATTCGGCATTACCGGCCCCGGTCTCGATGGGAAGTGTGTTTTATGTAATGACGGAACGAAATGTACAGTGACGGCGATTTTCCTCTGCACAGCTGAGTGGAGGCGGACATCGCCGGTTAGCGGGAAAGCCCCCAGTCGAAACGCGCCCATGCAGTCGCGACATCGACGCGTCCAGCACTTTCGTTTGCATGACACCTACGCGGCATCCTGCCGATGCTCGCCCGCCATGCCGCCTGCCGAACCGGGCGGGATGTTATCCGGGGCACCAACAAAAAAACTTGACGATGAGAGCATATGCTCCTACTCTTCACTCAAATGGAGCATATGCTCCTACTTTTGAACGGAGCGAAGCGATGTACGAGCCTGAGATTCTTGTGAGCGGTGCAACCGGACGCACCGGCGGTTTTGCCATTGACGAACTGCTCGAGATGGGCAAGCGCGTGCGCGCCTATGTGCGCACGGACGACGATCGGGCGGCAGCCCTGAGGCAGCGCGGGGTCGATGTCGCGGTCGGGGACTTCACCGACATCGACGACATTCGGCCAGCGATGGAAGGCATCCGGTCGGCGTATTTCCTTCATCCGATCGCGCCGGGAATCATCGGGGCCGCGGCGTATTTCGCGCAGGCAGCAAAGGAAGCGGGCGTCACGGCGATCGTCAACATGTCGCAGATTTCCGCGCGCCGGGAGTCGATGAGCCACGCGGCACAAGATCACTGGGTCTCCGAGCAGGTCTTCGACTGGTCGGGTGTCGCGACGACGCATTTGCGCCCGACCTTCTTTGCCGATTGGCTCGTCTATCCGCACTTTGCGCGGGAGATATGGGCCACGAAGAAGATCGAATTCCCGTTTGGCAACGGCCGTCATGCGCCCATCGCCAGCGACGATCAGGGACGCGTGATCGCCCACCTCCTCGCCAACCCCGCAGGCCACGAGGGCAAGACCTACACGCTCCACGGCCCCGTCGAAATGGACCACGTCGAGATCGCAGCCGCGATGAGCGAGGTTCTCGGCACCCGGATCGAATACGCGCCGACTTCCATCGAGGAATTCCGAATCAAGATGGAAACCCTTTACCAGTTTCCGCCGTTCCTCACGCAGCATCTGGTCGAAGTCGCGCAGAACTACCGCGACGGCATCTTCTCGGGCACCAACGACGCCGTCGAGCAGATCACCGGAAAGCCGCCGCTGTCGGTCCAGGAGTTCGTCGCGAAATATCGGGCCGCATTCGTGTGAACACGTCCTTGAAACGAATCGAGAGGTTTGAAAATGTCATCCATCCAACCCGATCGTCACCCGTTTCTCGATGATCTGACGGCCGACGCCGAACTGGTCAGCTCGGTGTTGCGCGCCCCCGTAATCGGGCGCGACGAAATCCGGCTCGCCGTCGACGCCGTCGGGACCTTTTACGTCTCACAGACGCCAACGTTCGTTCAAGCCGTCGGCTCGCGACTATTTCTCGAATACGAGGCCGTTCTGACGAGCGACGAGACATTGAGCGCGGTCGTGGTCGTCGATCGCAACGCCGACGGTTCAGTGCCGCGGGTCAGCGTGCGGATGAGCCCGCTTGGCGCCGTACTGACTCTCGCCACCCATCTGCGGGAGTCGCTTTCGAAGCAGTTGCCGGAACACGTCTTTCTTTGAACCGGGCACCCGCGCGCTCGTGGATGGAGTCGACACGCCTCCAGCACACGGTTTTTGAAAAGGAGCTTGTCATGGATATCAAGAACGCCACCGTCTTCATCACCGGTGCCAATCGCGGCCTAGGCCTCGCTTTTGCACGCGAGGCGCTTCGGCGCGGAGCGGCGAAAGTGTACGCGGGCATGCGCAATACGAACGGTTTCGACGAGCACGGCATCGTGCCGGTCAGGATCGATGTCACCGATCCGGCGTCGATCGCCGAAGCGGCGAAACTGGCGGCCGACACGACTCTGCTGATCAACAACGCGGGCATTGCCGCCCTGATCGACGGGCCATTGGCGGCCGACGTGCAAGCGCAGTCCGCCCGCTTGTTCGATACCAACTACTATGGCGTGGTGCGCGTCACACAGGCCTTCGAACCGATCCTGGCGGCGCGGCCGCATGCCGCGATCATCAACGTGCTTTCCGACATCGTGTGGCTCCCGCGCCCCTATCTGACACCGTATGCCGCGTCGAAAGCCGCCGCCTGGAGCTACACGAACCAGCTTCGCTTTCACCTGCGCGAGCGTGGCATCCAGGTTCTCGGCCTGCACGTCGGGTTCGTGGATACCGATCTGACCAACGGCATCGACGTGCCCAAAGCCCGTCCCGAGGACGTCGTGCGACAGACCTACGACGCGCTCGCCGCCGGCAAGAGCGAGGTCATGGCCGACGAGGGGACAGCGGTGCTGAAGAGCACGCTCGCGGCCGAGATACCGGGCTACATCACACCGCCGGCGGGGCTTTGAACACCGCAGTCGACACGGGCCGGATTCGGCGGCGAGCCCCGAGGTGCGCAGATCGTACGCCGGCGCTGTCGCTTGCGGCTTTCATCGATAGAATCCACCCTGCCTTCGCGCGACGCGCGCGGAGCGTTCGCGCAATTAACCGAAATCAGGAGTGCAGCAGATGTTGCCCGTCAACCAGCCGCTCGGAATCGATCAATGCAACTGCTTCGCCGTCAGGAAGGCGAGCAGGCAGATCTCCCGACTCTACGATAGCCATCTCGAGCCGTCGGGTCTGCGCATCACGCAGTTCCTGACGCTGGCCGCCCTGCACGAAGTGGGAAGTACCCCGGTCAACGCCCTTGCCGAACGGCTCGATATCGAACGAACGGCGATGGGGAAAATGGTCGGCTTCCTGGAGCGCGACGGCTTCGTCACGATCAAGCCCTCGCCCACCGACGGCCGAAGCCGCCTCGTCGAACTCACCGAGGAGGGACGGCGCCTGCACGAAAGAGCATCACCGCTCTGGCAGGAAGCGCAACGGGAGTTCGAGCGACTGAACGGTGCGGACAATGTTACGGCGTTGCGAGAAGGATTGAGAGAAGTACGCATCGGCGACGTGTCGATGCGTTCGTCGCAAGACTGAGCCACCGGATGCATTGCGGTAACAACGCCATTCTGAGCGATTCGGATCCCGTAGCGGATCGAGACCATGCGTATGGGTAGAATCATGACCAATCGGCACCAGATGCGGTGGCCGCCTCCCCATTCCGCGAGACATGGCGATGAAGGTAACGATTGCATACATCGACGAACCCCCATTTGGATGGACGGAACCCGGAGGAACTGCATCGGGCGCCGACATTGAATTGGCCGGTGTAGTTCTTCGGGCGATTGGCGTCACCCAGATCGAGCATCGCCTGACGACATTCAGTGAACTGCTGCCCGGCGTGGCAACGGGACGCTGGGATATGAACGTTCCGCTCTTCATTACGCCTGAACGCGCTAGATCGGTCGCATTCAGCGTACCCGTATGGGGGATCGGCGACGGCTTTCTGGTTCGGGCCGGAAACCCGAAGGGTCTCAGCAACTACGCGTCACTCGCCAAACGCTCCGACGTCCGCCTTGGCATCATTGCCGGACAGGTTCAGCACGACGCGGCAAAAGAGGCAGGCGTAAGCGAGAGCCAGATAGCCGTCTTCGCGCAACAAGCTGACGCGATTGACGCGGTTCTCTCCGGCGCGATCGGTGCATATGCGAGCACGGCGCTGGGCAATCGCATTGTTGCGGATCGGATGGGAGGCTCAGCGCTCGAGGCCGTGCCGCACGAGCCGGAGGCGGATGGCAGGCAACAGAGGCTCCCACTCGGAGCATTCTCGTTTAACCGGCAAAACAACGCGTTGCTCAATGCAGTAAACAGGCAACTACGTTCATATCTGGGCTCGCCGGACCATCGCGCCAGAATGGCGGCCTTCGGCTTGGCATCCAACGAGATCGATCCCGTTCTTGCGCGGTGAGCATGACGGATGTCAACCGATAATCGCCAATCGGCAGGGCCCTGATGGATTGCCGTCAATTTTCGGGCGCCCTCTCCGGAAAGGATCCTTCGACAAGCAACACCAAAATGGTTGAAAATTTTCTTTCTTGAATTGGACCACCCGCTGCCGAAATGATATGTCCGTCAACGTCTCAGTCCCCGATCGCGCCGCCCAGTATCAAACAATCGCACTGGTCCTGATCTCGATGTTTTGTTTTGCGGTCGTCGATGCACTGGGCAAAGCGGTAGCTCTCGACTATCCCGCTAACGAAGTGACCTTCTTCCGAATGCTGTTCGGCGTCGTGCCGGCCGTACTCGTCAGCCTTCGTGGTGGGTCGTTCGGCGCTCGGCTCCGAAAGATCGACCTTCGCGGACAGACAACCCGCGCGCTCACCCTTCTCTGTGCCTCCGGACTTTTTTTCGCTGGCTTGCCGTATCTGCCGTTGAGTGAGGCCGTGGCGATCGTCTATTCGGAGGCGATTTTTGTCGTTCTCCTCGCGCCCATTTTGCTCGGGGAACGTTTACTCGCGCGAAATGCCGCAGCCGCGCTCGTGGGCTTCATAGGGGTCCTTCTAGTGGTCCGACCTCACGGTAGCTTGTCGAATCTCATAGGCCCAGGTCTGCTGCTGCTCAGTGCCTTGTGTGGTGCGCTTTCCATGATTCAGATTCGCAAACTCAAAGCCAGCGACGACTCGAGCATCACGGTACTCTTCTTCACTGCCTTCGGAACCGCCGTTACCGGCATTTCCTTATTTTTTGCCTGGCGCACGCCGACGCTCAAAGACTTGCTCGTCATGGCGCTACTGGCGCTGTTTGCGACAGCCGGCCAGCTTTTCTTTACGGTCGCAGTAAGGCGTGACAGTGCTGCGAAACTGGCTCCCTACACTTACACGAGCATCATTTGGGCAACGCTGTTCGGCTTTTTCCTGTGGGGCGAAACGCCAAGCATCGTTTCGGTTCTCGGAATCGTCGCGATCGTCGGGAGTTCGATCGCTGTCGCGATTCGGGAGGAGCCGCCGGAGGGGCCAGCGGTCTAGTCTGGCAAACAGGCTGGCAGTCGTTGGCTGAGGTGAATCGACGAATAGGCGACAGGACTGTGTCGATCGCGCATGACCGCAATCGAGGAAGGGGGAAGGTCCCTGTGGGTCTGCTATAGCCAGCCGCGTCGGGCGGCATCCGGCCATAAGCGGCCATTCTCCCTCGCCTCAATGCTGCCTCTTTAACGTCTCTTCACCAATACCAAGCGGCCGTTCGGCCACTGGACCGTTGCTGCTCGGCGTTTGATGAGAGGGCGCTGATGGATTCCGCAAAGATAGGGCATTGGATAACTGCGCCCCGAATGTCTTCGCCGTGCAGAACACCTAGCCTCCCGTCTTGATCTCCGCACGGAGCTTATTCATGTACGGGACCATGTTCAGAAACGTGCCGTTGATGTTCATAGACGCTTGCGTGAGCATCTGAAACAACCACAACAGTGAACCGTGGGTTGCTGATGCTGCGACCCATCGTGTGTCAGGAACGCTACTGCGAGCATTATCGTCAAGGAAACCGACGGGGAAATTATCAAACGTTACGAATCCTCTTCCCAGAAGGAACGCACCGTCGATCGATTGGCTGGGTGTTCTGATTCTCTCTTCGCCAATGGGAAGGCGCGCGCCGCCGATCCCCTCTGCCGCCTCTATTTCGGTGATCCAATTGAGAATGGTCTCAATCTGCTGCGGACCATCATACGCCACCACAAAACTCAGAATCGCCGGCGGGACATAACCGCTGCTGAACGACCATGTTTCACTCTTCTTAAGCTGCTTTGCTGCCCTTGCTGCCGTAATTGCTTGCTGCATGCCGGTCTTATCGAGGGTGGACTTCACCTCTATCGTAGCGGTTACCGATTCAGCTAAGAAACCACTGATGCCGCCCCCAAAATCGAGCTTGGGCAAACTTCGCTTGTATATCACGAGATCGAACTGCCGCCTTGCTTCGGACGGTTGCGATTCGCTGTCAATCAATTCGCCCGAACCTATCGCGAGGGTAGATGGAAGGTGCGCCTCCAGAAACTCCTTGATGAAAGCTTCGCGCGGGGTTCCTTTGGGAAGGGAGTGACCGCTATTGGCCGGTATTTTGGAAGTGGCCAGGAGTTGATCCTCTACTGCTGCCATATGGGCGAAAAGCATAGCAATGTTCCAAGCGGTCCGTTTTGTCCAGCGGTCGGGTAGGGTCCCACCAAGAGTAATGATAACAAGACAGTCTCAGATCGAGACGTACCAACATACTTCGAGTATTGATCGCTCAGCGAATCGGGTTGCCCTATGGCGAAAAAACAATCCGACTCCGCTTGAACGAGATCGGCATTGAAGAATCGGCTCAGGTTGTGGACGTGCCGACTGCGTCCGGACCGCAAAGACTGTTGTACCTCGGAAGCGGTCCCTGAGGTCACACGAAGGTAAACTACCGAAGTGGATCGACAACAACCGATCGTGTTCGCCCTCAATCGCCACGCTCCGGGCATCTTCCCCGATTTGCCTCAAATCTGAATCTCACTCTCCCATCAAACCGCAGCCTCAACCACCCCAACAACTCCGCCTGCGCACTCCCCTCCACCACCGGCGCCGGCGTCAACAGGCAGTAATGCGAACCATCCTCGACGAACCCCATCGGCGCAACCAGCACACCGCTTTCGATGTCGTCGCGCACGAGATGCCACGGCCCGATCGCCACGCCCAGCCCCGCGACAGCCGCCTGCAGACTGAAGTAAAAATGCTCCAGCACCTGCCCGCGCCCACGCGCCGCCGGCTGACCGGCCGCCACCGCCCACTCCTTCCACGCATCCGGCCGGGTCCGCGTATGCAGTAGCGGCGCATCCTGCTTCAACGAACGCGTACCGCGACGCGCGGCAAACCACGCACCGACTTTGTCCGGCCGGCAAACAGGCCCCACCCGCTCGGCAAACAGCTGCTCCGCGTGATACCCCGCCGGCCACGCAAAATCGTTGCGGCGAATCGCCATGTCGATCCCGCTGTCGAACGAAAACGGCCCGCCCGCCGCGACCAGATGGATATCGACACCCGTGTATCGCGCCTGGAAATCCGGCCAGCGCGGGATCAGCCAGCGCATCAGAAGCGTCGGCTCGCACGACAACACCCACCGCCGCGCACGCGCCGCCTCGCTACGCAATTCCTGCGTGGCGTGACGCATCAGGCCGAGGCCGTCATGGACGGCCTGCGCCAGCTTGCGTCCTGCATCAGTCAGGAATACACGACGACTGCGCCGCAGGAACAGCGCGACGCTCAGATCATCCTCGAGGAGCCGCACCGCGCGACTGACCGCGCCGTGGGTCAAACACAGCTCGTCGGCGGCACGACTGAAATTCTCGTGACGCGCCGCCGCCTCGAAACAGCGCAGCGCCATCAATGACGGCAGGCTCGTACGAGTCGATTGTGAGTCAGCCTCACCATTCTGGTCAGAAATCATCGTTTTTCATGATGTGACGCGGTTGCTAGCATTGTGCCATCAAGACTCCCGCCGCAAGGAAAAGGCAATGACCGAACTGATAGTCGTAGTCACCATCACACTGCTGGCCGTCATCAGCCCGGGCCCGGACTTCGCGATGGTCACGCGCAACAGCCTCATGCTGTCTCGCCGCGCCGGCGTGCTCACCGCGCTGGGAATCGGGCTGGGCGTCACGGTTCACGTGAGTTACACGCTGCTGGGTGTCGGGCTGCTGATCCGCCAGTCGCTGTGGCTCTTCAATGCAGTCAAGCTGATCGGCGCGATCTACCTGATCTACCTTGGCGTGAAGATGCTCATGACCCAGGCCCGCGACGGGCAAACCGATGCACCGGCGGCCCCGCTGTCCGATCTCGCCGCACTGCGCACCGGCTTCCTGACCAATGCGTTGAATCCCAAGACCACGGTGTTCATCGTCAGCCTGTTCATGCAGGCCGTCCGCCCCGACACGCCGTTGATCGTGCAGCTCGGCTACGGCGCCTTCATCGCGGTCGCGCATGCCGGCTGGTTCAGTCTGGTGGCCGTCTGCTTCTCGGCGACGGCCGTCCGCGATCGCCTGCTGTCGCTGCGTCACTGGATCGACCGCACCTTCGGATGCCTGCTCGTGGGCTTCGGCGTCGCGCTCGCCATCGCGCGCGGCGGGCGCTGACCTCGCAGCCCGCGGCGAACGGCAACGTCAGAACGTGTGCGCGATCGCCCGCGCTTCGTCGATCGCACGGCTGCGATCGACCTGCCCGTCCGGACCGAACAACGTGCGTTCGACGACAATCCCGGTGACGTCCGTCACACCGACGAACTTGAGCCAGGTTTCCAGGGTGCCGTCCATGTGGGCCACTCCGCCGGCGACGACGACCAGATCGTCCCGTACGCCGATTCCGGCCTGCTGTCGGCGAAGCTGGCGAGGAACAGCACGCTGAAGGTGTATGCGGGCTTTCCGCACGGCATGCCGACGTCGAACGCCGATACGATCAACGCCGATCTGCTCGCGTTCATCCGCAGCTGAACCCGGCGAATGACGGTGCGGCCTTCAGCTGGAGTCGCAGGCTGAAGGCCTTCTCGAGCGGCTGCCGAACGCAGCTAGTGAAGTTCGCGAAGAAAATCGGGAACCGCTTCGCCGATCGACACAAGATATGCCGCCATCGCACCGGCCACCTTGCGCACGGCGGGACGCGCCGTCATCCGTTCGCGCCACGCAAGCAGGTTCGGCGTTTCGGCAGTCATCGGCGCACCTTTGCGCGCACCGAACAACTGCGCCATGTAGAACGCGATGTCGGCGTAGGAATAAGCGCCGGCCAGAAAATCCCGATTGTCGAGCACACGCTCCATCTGCCGGTAGTATCGCGCCGCTTCGGCACGCGCGGCCTGCGCCGCCGGATCGTCCGGCGTGCCCTCGAGCCCCATCAGCCGGACGATGTGCGGGAAATAGATTTCGTCGCTGCAATGTTCGAGCTGGCGCGCGACGGCGCGCGCTGCCGGTTGCGCCGGCCATAACGCGGGCGTCGGCTTCAGGTCCTCGAGATACTCGAAGATTTGCGTCGAATCGAAGATTTCCAGATCGCCGTCGATCAGCACCGGCACCTGGCGCTTCGGATTGATGCGCAAGACGTCCGGATGCCTGGGCTCGTAGCCGCGCTGCTGACTGAACGGCACCATCACCCGTTCGAAGTCGATGCCCTTCTCGTGCGCTGCAATCTCGACCTTGGCGCCGAACATGCTCAGCGGTCCTGAAATGATCTTCATGGTTCGTCTCCGCTTCAATGGAACGGGTCAGGGATGCGGCAAAGCATAAACCTGAAAACATGACACCTGATGTCATGTATTTGGAGTAATGTGTCATGCATGAAAGCGAGCCGCCTGCTGTCGATCATGATGATGCTGCAAGCGCGCGGTCGGATGACCGCGCCGGCGCTGGCCGAAGCGCTGGAAGTATCCGAGCGCACGATCCTGCGCGATATCGACCAGCTCTCCACGGCCGGCGTGCCGATCTGGGGCGACCGCGGCCGCAACGGCGGATTCCAGCTGCGCGACGGCTGGAGCACCGATCTCACTGGGCTGACCGAACACGAGGCGCACGCACTGATCCTCGCGGGTTTGCCCGGGCCGGCGAGCGAACTGGGTCTCGACGGCATGGCCACTTCCGCGCGGCTGAAGATGATCGCGAGCCTGCAGCCGGCCTCGCGCGAGCGGGCCGATCGCGTCGCCAGCCGGCTGCATATCGATACCGTGGACTGGTACCGCGCGCAGGAAACGCCCGCGTTCCTGCGTGAAGCTGCCGACGCCGTGTGGGGTGCGTACCGGATCGACGTGACGTACCAGAGCTGGCGCGGCATATCGCGCCGCGCGCTTGAACCGCTCGGCCTCGTGCTCAAGGGCGGTGCCTGGTACCTGATTGCGAAGGTGGTCGGCAAGCGCGGCGCGCTCACCTTCCGGCTCGCCAACATCCTCGAATTCAGCGCAACGCGCCGCCGTTTCAAGCGCCCGGCGCGATTCGATCTGGCCACGCACTGGCGCGACGCGATGAAGCGGTACGAAGAAGATCTCCATCAGCTGACCGCCCATATCGCCGTATCGCCGCGCGGCGAAACCTGGCTTGCCAACGCGCGGATCAAGACCGCACCGATCCTCGAAACGTCATCCGGTACCGACGTGCCGCCAGGATGGAAAGCATTCCTGATGCCGATCGAATCGATCGAGCACGGTGCGCGCAAGCTGCTGGGCTTCGGCGCACACGTAAAAATCCTCGGGCCGCAGGCGCTCAAGGATCGGTTCATCGACGAGTTATCGCAGGTATCGGCGCTTTATCCATCTGCTGACGCTTGAAGCGCCGCCGTCAGATCTCATCGGAAACGCGTCGAGAAGGGGTTGCAACCGAGCCGCATTCACGGCCCGATGTCGAATCCGGTTTCCCCGATGCCAGCTCGTAAAGCAAACAGCTATCTCCGGCAGCCCCTACTGACTTATAGTGCGGACTGTCCATTCAACGAGGAGCGCTGTAATGAAGCTGCTGGCCAACGGTCCGTTCGAAGTGAAGCTGAACCCGGAGTCCCTGAGCGCCGTCGCCGAACATTCCGGGCTCGGCCGCATGTCGCTCGACAAGCAATTTCACGGTGATCTGGAAGCCGTCAGCCACGGTGAAATGCTCGCGTTTCGCAGCAGCGTCCAGGGCTCCGCAGGCTACGTGGCGATGGAAACGGTACAGGGTGTGCTCGGCGGGCGCCAGGGCAGCTTCGTCCTCCAGCACAGCTCCACGATGACGCGCGGGGAGCCGAAGCAGTCGATCACCGTCGTGCCCGATTCCGGGACGGGAGAACTGCTGGGGCTTTCCGGTTCGATGATCATCCATATCGACGACGGCCTGCATTCGTACGGCTTCGACTATGAATTGCCCGATGCTGCGCAGTGAGTCGCTCGATGAAATGCCACTAGACTCGCGGCGCTGACACGTTCCCGCGTCACGCGAATGCCTCGTCGCGCAAACGGAACTGCGCGACCGCCGCGCTCAGTCGCGAACCCTGTTCATCGAGCGACAACGCCGCAGCCGCCGCCTCCTCGACCAGCGCCGCATTGCGTTGCATCGTCTGCTCCATCTGGATGACCGCTGCATTCACCTGCTCGATGCCTGACGACTGCTCCTCGAACGCGTTGCTGGTCTCGCCCATGATCGCGTTGACGCGTTCGACCGCGGCGACGAGCTCGCTCATCGCCGAGCCGGCCAGCGTGACGAGGCCGCTGCCGTCTTCGACACGCCGTGCGGCATTGCCGATCAGGTCGCGAATCTCCTTCGCCGCCGACGCGCAACGCTGCGCGAGCCCGCGCACCTCCGTCGCGACCACCGCGAACCCGCGTCCCTGCTCGCCTGCGCGCGCGGCTTCGACGGCCGCATTCAACGCGAGGATGTTGGTCTGGAACGCGATGCTTTCGATCGTGCCGACGATGCCGGAAATCCGCGCGGAGCTCGTCGAAATCGCGGACATCGTCTCGACGACGCGCTGCATCGCCTCGCCACCGCGCGACGCGATGCCGGCCGCCCCCTCGACATAAGTACGCGCATCGCGCGCGTTGTCCGCGTTCTGGCGCACGGCCGCCGTCAGCTGTTCGACGCTCGCGGCCGCCTGCTGCAGCGACACGGCCTGCTGCTCGGTGCGCGCGGACAGGTCGACGTTGCCGCTCGCGATCGTGCGGACGTCGCCGACGATCGTTTCGGTACTCGCGCGCACCTGGTTCACGGTGTCGACGAGGCCGTCCTGCATCCGCTTCAGCGCATTGAGCAGATAGGCCATTTCGTTTTCGCCCGCGATGACGACGGTGCCCGTCAGGTCGCCTTTCGAGATTTTCTCGAACTGGCCGACCGCGAGATTGATCGGTTCGATGATCGCCTTCGCGAGCACGCGCTGCGCAAAGAAACCGACGACGAGCGCCAGCCCGGCGACCGCCGCCATCCCCCACACGATCCGGTGGAAATGCACGCCGGCCGCATCGTAGCGGGCCTTCTGGCGCGCGACCTGGAACGATTCGAGCGCGTCGATCGCATCCTGGTAGGCGGCGAACAGCGCCGGCGGCGCGGTGCGCTGCGTATCGAGGAAATTGAACGCGTCGTCGCCGTCGAGCTGCGATAGCGCTTTCAGGAACACACGGTCGAGCAGCGCGCGGCGGTGGCGCTGCAGCGTGTCGAACAGCGCCTGCTCGTTCCCGTCGCGCGCATGCAGGCGCGTGTAGGCATCCAGTTCGTCATTGCTCTGCTTGAGGAGCGTATGGAGCTGCGCGGCGCCCTCCTTGCCCGACTGACCCGCGCTGATGATCTGCGCGACGTCGCTCATGCGTTCGCGCAACACGAGCATCCGCTCGGAGCTGGTCTTCAGGTGCAACAGCGACGCGGTGTCGTCGCGGTACATCGCCTCGAGCGAACCGTTGCCGGTGTAGAGCGCGGCAATGCCGGCGCCGACCACCAGCACGAGCAGCACGGTATAGCCGGCGATGGTCGCGATGAGTCCACCGCGGATGGTGAATTGTTTTCGCATGACGTTCCCTTGCGCGGGCCCGGTGCGGCCAGCGGCGGATGTGGATTCCGGATCACGAAAGACGGGCGCCGCATCGCAATACGCGGCGCGGGGGCTGCGAACGGGTTAACGGCGGGGGAAACGGCGAGGTTTTACTTGTACGCGACGTGAATCTTGACGATTGCGACAGATGGAGGCGATGCGCAAGCCGCATGCGGCTATCTGCCGCCGGCCAGCCTCGCCCTGATCTCGTCGGCCGACAGGTCGTACCGGTGCGTGGCAATCTGCCAGACGTTGCCCCACGGGTCCCTCACCATCGCGCGCCTGTCGCCGTACGGCAGGTCGGCGGGCGCTTCCAGCGAAACCGCCTGCGCCGCGATCGCCCGTCGATAAATCGAATCGGTATCCTCGACATACACGTACAGGAACGCCGGCATCGGCTCGCGCAGGCCGTCTGCGCCGCTGATCATCACGACGGAATCGCCGATGCGAATCTCGGCAGGCAAGCCGGCGCGAAATTCGCCGTGGGCGTCGAACACCGTCCGGACGAATGCGATCAGGTTTTGCGGATCCGGCACGACAATGCGCGGCGTGACGGTATGCCATCCATCGGGCTGGAATAGGGCCATGGTGCGCAACCTCCGATTCGGGTGTCAGCGGTATTGTGCTCCGCGCACCGGCGGTCTGCAAAGGAATGCGAAGGATTGCTCAAGTACCGCGCCCCCTTTCGCCGTTCGTCAAAGGCTGGCGTTCGACTCCAGCCACCGCGGTTCATAGGCGCCCAATGCGCGCGCCGGATGGAACCACGCGAGCGGCGCACCCTCGATCTCGAGCGGCGGGAGAAGCCGCGTGGCAGACCCCCATGACGTCGTTTCGACGTGCTCCGCGCGATCATGCTGCGTATCCGGAGCCACGACAACCACGTCGCTCATCGGCTCCGCACGCAACTGCAAGACGGCCGACGTACGCGCCAGCGAAGCACGAACTTCAGTGCCCACGCCGCCCTTCAGTCGCGCCGTCAATCCGCGTATGGCCGACGCCGCCATCAGGTAGCCCGTCGCATGGTCGATCGCCTGGACGGGCAGGTTCACCGGCTCGTCGCTACCCGTCACGCGCATGCCCGCGTCGGCGATTCCCGTGCTCATCTGGATGAGGCTGTCGAAGCCGCGCCGGCAACGCCACGCGCCGGTCCAGCCATATGCGTCGAGCGATACGTCGATGAGCGCGGGATTGAGCGCGCGCCGTTGCGCGGCATCGAGCCCGAGACGCGCAAGCGCGTCGGACCGGTAACCGTGCACGACGATATCCGCGTCGCGCAGCAACCGCTCGAGCGTCGCGAGATCCGCGGGCTGCTTCAGATCGAGCCGAGCGCAGCGCTTGCCCCGGACGACGTCGGGCACCGTGCCCGGCTCTTCCCAGCCATACGGATCGATGCGCAGCACGTCGGCGCCGAGGCCCGCCAGGAATCGCGTCGCGACGGGGCCGGCGAGTATGCGCGTCAGGTCGAGCACACGAATGCCGCGCAGCGGCCGGTTTCGCGACGGCTGCCAGTCGCGTGCCGCAACTGCCTGCGTGGTATGAACGTGCAGCAACGGTTCGGACGCAACGGCCTTGCCTTGCGGATGCGCGGCCCATTCCTGCCGCGAGTACATCACCGCCGCGCACCCGCCGCGTTCGACGATCGCGTCTTCGAGCGCATGGGCATCCCAGCGGCTGACCGCTCGCGCGACCGCCTGGGCGTCTGCGGCGCAGTCGAGCACCGTCAACGCGGCTTGCCGATGATGCGGCGCGTTGGTGTGCAACCGGATCCAGCGATCGCGCGCCCGATAGTTGCCGGCCACCGGATCCCATTGAGGCGGCAACGTCCATCCCGACGGGCGCAGCGAAATGCCGAACCACAGCGACGCCATGCGCCGGTCGACGTGAACCGCCGGCAATATGCCGCTCGACTCGCGCAGCAATTCGGCTACGGCCGCACCTGCCGCGCCGATTGCCGCACCGGCCAGGTCGGTCACGCGAAACGCCGACAGCAGTTCGCCCGTCCCGCTGAAGCTGCAATGCTCGAGACGTTGCGGCGCGCCGCCCAGCGCAGCCCAGAATTCCTGCAGATGACGCGGCATCAGCCCCTCGTCGGCCGCAGCCGCAACATGGGAAATTTGATCGACACGCATGTTCGCCTCGAATCGTTTGGGTGACGCAAAGATCGGCCTGCTCGCATTTATTGTCAACGTTGATTATCCTGATCAACCTGCCGAACGAATCGAGTCTCGCGCCATGTCGCCCTACCTGAATTCGACCGAAGCGGCCGCGAGGCTCGGCGTCTCGCGGCCGACGCTTTACGCTTACGTCAGCCGCGGCCTGCTGCGCGCGGAACCCTCCGGCCATCCGCGTGAAAGCCGTTACTTCGCAGCGGACGTCGACCGGCTCGCGGCCGAACGTGCGCGCGGCCGCAAACCGAAAGAAGTCGCGAAAGCCGCGCTGAACTGGGGCTCGCCCGTGCTCGAATCGAGCATCACGTTGATCGAGGGCGGCAGGCTTTTCTATCGCGGCGTGGACGCACTCGAGCTCGCCGGCCGCGCGAGTCTCGAGGAAGTCGCCGCGCTGCTGTGGCAATGCGACGAGCGGACTGCGTTCGGCCCTCGCGTCCCCCGCGCACCCGCGGTGTTGCGGACCCTGTTCAAACACTACGGCGATCAACGCGCGGAGCAAGCGCTCCTGTCGTTGTTCGCCGTCGCCACCGACGACGCGCCGACCGCAGCGTGGCAGCAATCGGCCGACAGCCAGGCGCAGGGCTGCGGCGACCTGGTACGGATCCTCGCGGCATGCCTGTTGCGCACCGGGTTCGATACGGCGCCCGTCCACGAGCAATGCGCGCGTGCATGGGGCGTCGGGCCGTCGGGTGCGGACCTCATCCGGATCGCGCTCGTCTTGTGCGCGGATCACGAACTGAACGCATCGAGCTTTACGGGCCGATGCGTGGCATCGACGAATGCGAGCTTGCGCGCGGTCGTGATCGGCGGCCTCGCCGCCCTGTCGGGCGGGCGGCACGGCGCCACCACCGCGCGTGTCGAAGCGATGTGGGATGAAATCGGCAACCGGGACGTCGAGCGAAAGATGCGCGAGCGTCTGCACCGAGGCGACGATCTGCCGGGGTTCGGACATTCGCTCTATCCCGGTGGCGACGTGCGCGCGGCAACCCTGCTGTCGCGCATCCTGCCGCGCCATCCGCAATGGAAAACAATGATCGATGCAGGTAGTTCGCTGGTTGGCCACAAGCCTTCGGTGGATCTCGCGCTCGTTGCGCTGCGCAGGCATTTGCGGCTTCCCGTTGGCGCCGCGTTCGGTTTGTTCGCGCTCGGCCGCTCGATCGGCTGGATCGCGCACGGGCTCGAGCAACGCGGACATCCCGAGTTGATCCGGCCTCGTGCGGTGTATACGGGCGTTCGACCAGACGGTGTCGATGCAGGCTCGGCGCAGCCGCGGTCACGCGGGAGGTCCGGAAAGCGGTCCGTGGCGCAGCATGCGGGGCCGGAAACCGACATACTTGCGACGTTTTTCAAAGCCCGTTAGCGTAGCGTGCAAGTGGTGTGCGAAGCGCGTATAAACCCTTCAACTCATGCGAACCTCCCTGTTATGCCAGAAGATTTCGAAGTTCACGGCCCGCACGATCATGCAGTAGAGCATCCCGCGGCGCATGGAGAAGACCACGGAGCGGCGCGCATCGCCGTGATGACGGCCGTCCTGGCCTGCATTGGCGCGATTTCCGCATACCAGAGCGGTGCGGACGAGAATTTCGCATTGCTGCACAAGAACGAGGCCGCGATCCAGAAAACCGAGGCGGCCAACCTGTGGGCCTATTACCAGGCAAAGGGCGAAAAGCAGAATCTGGCCGAGCTCGGCGCGGCCTTGAGCCAGGAAGCGTCGCCGCAACGAAAGCGTTTCGAAGCAGACGCGGCGCGATATCGCGAAGAGAAGGAGCCGATCCGCGCCCGCGCCGAAGCGCTCGAGCAGGAAGTCGTGAAGAGCAATGCTGCAAGCGAGGAGCGGCTACACCGGCACCATCGGTGGGCGCAGGCCACTACCATCATCCAGATCTCGATCGCGCTTGCTGCGATCACGATTCTCACGCGGCGGACATGGATGGCACGGCTGTCGATGGGTGCTGCCGCGATCGGTGTCGTCCTGGCAGGGCTGGCGTTCTTCGGTGTGTAAGGTCGAGCACGTGGCGGTATTGTCAGCCGCCGGTGGTTTTACGCTTGTGCGCTCCTTCGGAACAGGGGCATCGTCCGCTTCGGGCCGATCTGCGCCGGGCGTGCGTCACGGGGCAGCCGCCGGCCGCGCTCGGCCACGAACGGCCGTTCGACACAGCTTTTTAGATCGTCGACAATCGGTGCGGATAAGGGCGTAGCCTTTAGCGGTTACCGTCGATCAGATCGTTCAGCAGCGCATCGAACGCGGCCTGTGCGTCTTCAAGTTCCTGCAGGGCGGCATCAAAGGTTTGCAGCGCGAACGGCGAAGGCTCGCCGCTGCCTTGCGGCGGAAATTGCTTCTGCATCGAGGCGAACGTACTCTGCACGCGCAGCGTGGCGGCCACCATGCGCTCCATCGCCTCGGTTTCTTCGGCTCGGGCCTGTTCCGGATTCATTCCTCTCTCCTTGGATGGTTTTCTTGAAGACCAGATCGTACACGCTGTGTCCGTTCTTGCCGCCCTTGGCAGAACGACTCCGTTGAAGGTTCCAACGGCACGCTGCGGGAGAAGCGATTTAATCGGGAATGATTCCGCAGCCGCGCCGAGGCCAAGATACTCATCGAGCGTGGCTATAAAATCCCGCCGCAGATCGCAACGATTGGCCGCTTTGGATAAATCTGAAGGGCCGTTCTGGGTCGATCTGCGCCGGTCGCACGTTGCAGGGCGGCGGCAGGCCGTGGTCGGCCGGGAAATGACATTCAAGGGGGTATTCGGTTTTTTGAGGCCAGCCGGAACGGATCAACGGCCCACATTTCGCCCTCGCGGAGACGAGGCTGTGACTGAGCGAGCCACTCTTCGAGCGGCGTGAGACCGATGCCTGGTGAAACTGTGCCGCCGAACGACTCGGAGACAAACGGCGCGCTATCGCCAGGGCGGCGCACGATCTGAACAATGTGGGTGATTCCGCGAGCACGAGGATGGTTGCTCGCCCACGAAGGCTCTCCCATTTTCAGGCCAATGGTGGCGCAGCGCGGGAGACTGTGAGTCGTAATTTTGTCCCCTTCGAGGACAAAGTCCGTGCGAGTCGCGATCTCCTGAATGATCCTATCCGACCACACTTGAAGGGCTTTCACGTCACCAGAACCGAACACCGCGCGGCCTGCGGCCTCGTTCTCTGCTTGCATCGCCTTTGTCAGGAGCACCCTGGTCCACCCCGAGCAGTCGATGACCGGCGGGTCGGCGAATAGGCCTTCCGACTTCACGCCGCGCTGATATCCGACTCGACCTGTGTAAGTTTGCACGAGATCCCACATTGTCCTCTCGGCAGTCTCGAATTGCATAACATCTCCCCGTCACCGCGGTTCGTGCCTATTATCTTCGTCAGCGTCGTGCTAATCCAGTGGCTGCTATCGGGCGAGCGGAACGACCGCTCCGAGTCGTTTTGAGCCGCTGGTATCCGGCCAAATTCGGCCATTACAAGCAATTCATGACCAGCGCCCGCATTGGCGCTTACGAGCAGGCGTGACGCTCGCGCCGATAGGCGCGAAGCTTGTTCTGCGATCTACGGCGCCCGGTTGCTTTCATCGCGATGCTTGCAGTGCAGCAAAACGAGTACCCTGTCTCCCATGCGGCTCCGACGAGAATCGCACCCGACGGCTTGAGCCTCCGGTATGCCGCCTTCGCACGAGCGCAAACGTCGATGCCAAACGGCATGTCCGAGCGCGGCCCATGCGATCATGCGCCCTGACCAACATGAGAAATGGAATGACGACTACCTTCGACGAGGCGACAACGGCGGCGATCGCCGCGTTTGCCCAACTGGATTTCCACACGGCCGTGCAAGCGATGCGCGCCGAGGCCGACTACGACCACGAACGGGACCAGTGGATCTCGCGCTACATCGACGAGCATGGCGGCGGTGTGGACGATGCCGAATACGATGCCCTGCACGCGCAGGCCCAGGCAACCCCGGAATACGCGCAGTTCATCGATGCGGTTCGCCAGGAAATCCTGGAATACTTCGGCGTGACCGACGACCAACTGGACTGGATGGTCCTGCTGCGCGACGACGACAGCGATGAGCTTTGGGCGGAAGTCAATCGACAGCGGAACGCGCTGGGAACCGGGGAAGTGCGCGGAGATCTCTGATCCGTGCTTGCCGTCGGGGTCTCGGTCGATGGCGACTCCGCCGGCAAAAAGTGCGGCGCGAATGATCGGATAGTTGTGCGATCGATTCATGCGCATCGGAATGACGAACCGTCCGGGCGCGAACACGCCGGCAATACAGATTGCGTCAGCCGCCCTTCGGAAACACGCCCCTGCTCATCGCGTCGAGCTGCCGCACGATCTCCGCGCGCAGTTCGGTCGATACCTCGACGCTGTCGAGCAATTCCGAAATCCACAACCCGTCGGCCGCGAGCCGGCAGATCATCAGCGTCGCAGCCTGCTCGAGCGGCACGGGATCGGGCAGCGTCCATTCGCGCATCGGCACCGACCACCGCTCGCGCGTGTCCTGCTCGGTAATCATCGACGCGACGAGCACGCGCAGCACATCGGTACTCGCGGCCGGATTCGCCGCATCGAGCACCGCATGCAAATAGGCGCGCGCCGCCGCGCCGTCGCCGTTCGGATCCGCCGCCATTCGCGCGTCCATCTGCGCACCGAACCGCGCGGTCGCCTGCCCGAACAGCGCATCCAGCAGCCCCTGCTTGTTCGCGAAGTGATACTGCAATGCGCCTTTCGTCACGCCGGCACGCTCGGCCACCGCATCGAGCGTCAGCGCGGCCACGCCGTGATGTGTCGCGATTTCCGATGCAGCTGCCAGCAACTGCGCGCGCACCTGATCCGGCGCTTTTTTTCGCCGCACGCCGCCGGCGGCGACGGCCGGCGCCGATGATCCTTCGGACGCCCGTGCACCGGCCATTCCAGCCGGTTCGACAGGCGCGGACACGTCTTGCGGCGCGGGTTCGAGGCGTTTTTTCATGGTGCGGATGGTAGCACCCGGGCGTCTCGATATAAACATTCCGGCTGGATGGTATGATCCGCCGCATGAACAAATCCGCCCCCTCTCCCTGGTCCGCCCTCGACACCGCAATCGCCCGTGGACGCGATGCGCTCGTGCGTCTTCAGCAGCCGGACGGCAGCTGGTGTTTCGAACTCGAATCCGACGCGACGATCACCGCGGAATACATCCTGATGATGCATTTCATGGACAAGATCGACGACGATCGCCAGGAGAAGATGGCGCGTTACCTGCGCGCGAACCAGCGGCTCGACACGCACGGCGCGTGGGCGCTGTACGTCGACGGCGCAGCGGACGTGTCGTGCAGCGTGAAGGCGTATTTCGCGCTGAAGGCGGCCGGCGACAGCGAACACGCGCCGCACATGATCCGTGCGCGCGACGCGATCCTGAAGCTCGGCGGCGCGGCGCGCGCGAACGTATTCACGCGCATCCTGCTCGCGACGTTCGGCCAGGTGCCGTGGCGCGCGGCACCGTTCATGCCGATCGAATTCGTGCTGTTCCCGAAGTGGGTGCCGATCTCGATGTACAAGGTCGCGTACTGGGCGCGCACGACGATGGTGCCGCTGCTGGTGCTGTGCTCGCTGAAGGCGCGTGCGCGCAATCCCCGCAACATCTCGATCCGCGAGCTGTTCGTCACGCCGCCGGACGAGGAACGCCAGTACTTCCCGCCCGCGAGCGGCATGCGCAAGGTGTTCCTCGCGCTCGACCGCACGGTTCGGCATATCGAGCCGCTGATGCCGAAGCGCCTCCGGCAGCGCGCGATCCGGCATGCGGAAGCGTGGTGCGCGGAACGGATGAACGGCGAGGACGGCCTCGGCGGCATCTTCCCGCCGATCGTCTACAGCTACCAGATGATGCAGGTGCTCGGTTATCCGGACGACCATCCGCTGCGACGCGATTGCGAAAACGCGCTGGAGAAGCTGCTGGTCACGCGGCCGGACGGCAGCATGTATTGCCAGCCGTGCCTGTCGCCGGTGTGGGACACCGCATGGAGCACGATGGCGCTCGAGCAGGCGCGCGGCGTCGCGGCGCCGGAAGCCGGCGACCCGGACGGCGCGCTGCGCGAACTCGATGAACGCATCGCACGCGCATACGACTGGCTGGCCGTGCGCCAGGTCAACGACCTGCGCGGCGACTGGATCGAGAACGTGCCGGCCGACGTCGAGCCGGGCGGCTGGGCGTTCCAGTATGCGAACCCGTACTACCCCGACATCGACGACACCGCGGTCGTCACCGCGATGCTCGATCGCCGCGGCCGCACGCATCGCAACGCGGACGGCACGAACCCGCATGCGGCGCGCGTCGCACGCGCGCTCGACTGGATGCGCGGGCTGCAATCGCGCAACGGCGGCTTCGCGGCGTTCGATGCCGATTGCGACCGCATGTACCTGAACGCGATTCCGTTCGCCGATCACGGTGCGCTGCTCGATCCGCCGACCGAGGACGTGTCGGGCCGCGTGCTGCTGTGTTTCGGCGTGACGAAACGCGCGGAAGAACGCGCTTCGCTCGCGCGCTGCATCGACTACGTGAAGCGCACGCAGCAGCCCGACGGCAGCTGGTGGGGCCGCTGGGGCACGAACTACATCTACGGCACGTGGAGCGTGCTGGCCGGCCTCGCGCTCGCCGGCGAGGACAAGTCGCAGCCGTATATCGCGCGCGCGATCGACTGGCTGCGCGCCCGGCAGCATGCGGACGGCGGCTGGGGCGAAACGAACGACAGCTATATCGACCCGAAGCTGGGCGGCACGAACGGCGGCGAGAGCACGTCGAACTTCACCGCGTGGGCGCTGCTCGCGCAGATGGCGTTCGGCGACTACGAATCCGATTCGGTGAAACGCGGCATCGCGTATCTGCAGTCGGTGCAGCAGGACGACGGCTTCTGGTGGCACCGCTCGCACAATGCGCCCGGGTTCCCGCGCATCTTCTACCTGAAGTATCACGGCTATACCGCGTACTTCCCGTTGTGGGCGCTCGCGCGTTACCGGCGTCTGGCGGGTGCTGCGGCTGCGGCACCGGCCGCAGTGGAAGCAACCGACACCGCAGTCGCTTGATCGATCGCGCGCCGCGGTGCCCGAAGGCACCCGGCGCGGTCGTTACAGGATCCCCCTCCCCGCCGCATCACTCGCCCCCCCTTCTCCCTCATCGTCGCGAACGCATCGCGCAACGCTCGACGATCGACCGGCAGCGTCGCGACGATGGCCGGCGAGCGCGTCGCCGAGGCGCGATTTGGCGTGTCTTTGGGACTCGTGTGTTGCTCCAGGTTTGACAGGAAAGCGCCCCCAGTCCAGGTTGCACGAATAAGTCTGTTCGCGACATAATTCTCGAAACTTGAGTCCTCGAAGGTCTTATATGCTCGACATCCGCCAGCTTCAGTATTTCATTGCGGTCGCGGAAGAGGAACACGTCGGCCGTGCGGCCGAACGCCTGCACATCTCGCAATCGCCGCTCAGCCGGCAGATCGCGCAGCTCGAGGAAAAGCTCGGCCTGACGCTGTTCGAACGCAGCCAGCAGCGCATTCGTCTGACGCGTGACGGCCGCACGTTCCTCAGCGAAACGCATGCGTTCCTGCGCCATGCAAACCGGCTCGAATCGCTCGCGCGCCGGCTCGGTCGCGGCGACGAAGGCGGCCTCTGCATCGGCTACCTGGAAACGGCCACGCACTCGGGCGTGCTGCCACGCGCGCTCAAGGCACTGCGCGCCGATCGCCCAGCCGTTCACATCGCTTTGTACAACTATCAGTCTGCTGCGCAGCTCGAAGGCTTGCGCGAGCGCAGCCTCGACATCGCGCTGGTCACCGAGCCGCCCGCGCCGGACGATCCCGAACTCGATTCGACGATGGTGCTGAACGATCCGATGCTGCTCGCGATGCCCGACGGACACCCGCTCGCGAAGAAAAAGACGCTCGTCGCCGACGATCTCGCCGCGCAGGCATGGATCGGCGTCACGCAGCAGGAAAGCGCGCCGCGTCATGGCGCGTTCGTCGCGGCCTGTGCGAAGGCCGGCTTCTCGCCGGACATCTCGGTGGAAGCGACCGAGCCGCTCGCGGCGCTCGGGCTCGTCGCCGCCGGGCTCGGCGTGACGATGATCCAGCAGAGCCTGCGCCACCAGGTACCGGAAGGCGTCGTGCTGCGCGAACTGCCGTGGTTCAGCTACCGCACACCGCTGTGGGCCGCGTGGCACAAGGTCAACCTGCGGCCGCTGGTCGGCATCTTCCGCGAGATCCTGACCGGCGAGGAGATCGTCGCGACAACGGGAAAATGAAACCGTGAAAGCACGGGACGCCATCGCATCGCGGCGCCCCACGCATCGGTAGCGAGCGCGCCGATTGCTTCGCAAACCTGATCTTCCTCACGCCGCGCGCGACTTGCGATCGACACGCGGCACGAATGCGCCACACCGTCGCCGCGGGCCTGAGCCTGCGACGACGGCGTGGCGCGTGGTGGAAGTTGAATACGACCCCACTCCTGCTCGCACGAAGCGATACGCTGCCGTCAGGCCGCCGCGAACCGCTTCGCCAGTTCCGCGAGGCCGTCTTCGTAGATCCCGCGGAACAGCCGGACGGTGTCGTCGTCGGTCGCGCCGTGCGGCGTGAACGTGCCCGACCACTCGACGGTCGACGCGTTCGGACCGTTTTCGCGCACGCGCAGCGTGGAGCGATAGTTCACGACCGGGAACGGTGCTTCGAGGATCGCGTACGTGTAGCTGCGTGCCGCTTCGTCGAACGCGACCAGCCGCTCGACGATCGCCTCGCCGGCCGGGTTCGCGAGACGCCGCACGCGCCCGCCTTCGCTCAGCTCGCTGGCCGGAATGTACGACAGCCAGTCGGGCAGCGACCCGAAGCCGCCGATCAGTTGCCAGACGGCCCCGGCCGAAGCAGGGAGTTCGATGCCGGCATTTGCCTGTGCCATGTCATCACCTATCAGGATCAACGACCGGCCGGCAGCGGCGCACTGGCCGCAATCAGGCCTTGTTCACGCATCTCGCGCCAGAAGTCGGCCGGAATCGCCACGTTCAGCGCAGCCTGGTCTTCCGCGATCCGCTCCGGACGGCTCGCGCCCGGAATCACCGCGACGGTCGCCGGATGCGACATCGAGAACTGCAGCGCGGCGGCCTTGATCGGCACGTTGTAACGCGTGGCGATCGCCTTGATCCGCTCGACCTTCGCGAGGATTTCCGGCGACGCCTTCTGGTATTCGAAGTGCGTGCCGCCGGCGAGCACGCCCGAGCTGTACGGGCCGCCGACGACGATCCCGACGTTCTGCGCGGCAGCAGCCGGCATCACGCGTTGCAGCGCGCGCTCGTGATCGAGCAGCGTGTAGCGGCCGGCCAGCAGCATGCCGTCCGGTTGCGGTTCGGCAAGATCGAGCACCAGTTCGATCGGCTCGACGCGGTTTACGCCGAGGCCCCAGGCCTTGATCACGCCTTCTTCACGCAGCTTGCTCAGCACGCGGAATGCGCCCTTGCGCGCCACTTCGAATTGCGCGAGCCATTCGTCGCCGTAGAAGTCCTGAGCGATGTCGTGCACCCAGACGATGTCGAGGCGGTCGGTACGCAGGCGCTTCAGGCTGTCCTCGATCGAACGCAGCGTCGCGTCGGCCGTGTAGTCGTTGACGATACGGTTCGGCCGGCCGTATTCGAACAGGCCGCCCTTTTCGCCGAGATCGCGCGCCGTCACGTCTTCGATTTCGTCGAGGATCACGCGGCCGACCTTCGTGCTCAGGACATACTCGTCACGCGGGTGGTTCGCCAGCGCGTCGCCGAGGCGGATTTCCGCGAGGCCGGCACCATAGAACGGAGCTGAATCGAAATAACGGATGCCGTGTTGCCATGCCGCCTCGACGGTGGCCGCGGCTTCCGCGTCGGGAATGTTGCGGAACATGTTGCCGAGCGGGGCAGTACCGAAACCGAGGATCTTGTTACCGGGCAGCTTGTCTTTGAGACTCACGATTTTCTCCAGGGAATGAGGGAAAGCGAGTTCAGTCTATGGAGGCAGGTTAAGTCTGTCCAAGACGGAATTCGACACACTTGAGTCCCAGGAGGTCTGATCGGCCTGTTTGATGCCTGTCTCGCGCGGCGGCCCCGACACCCCGTTCAGACGAGACGCCCGTGCGGCAAGGATTTCGACCGAATCAGCACTTGATTCGTGATTCCAGATCAAAAGTCATTTGAGCCGGCGACCGTTTTTTCCCATGCTCGCAATCTTTCCTTCATCGAGGTCGATGCACCGACTTCACATCGCAACGGGCATCTCGTTGCGGATCCAGTCGAGCATCATGCCGTGCTTCGACCTGCACCTCCCATGCGGTGATGTGATCGGCCGCGTCAGACGAATCCCTCTTCGACCAGCGTACAGCCATTCGCGGTGATTTCGTGCCGCTGGCCCGAGCCGCCGACCACGCGGCTCCAGCTCGCCGACACGAGCATGGCCGCGTCGCCGTCCGCGTGCAGCGCGTAGCTGAAGCCGCCGTACATGCCCGGCACCGCGAACCACGTGCTTCGGGCCTGCGCGTCGAGTTCGAGCAGCGGTTCGAGTTCGGGCAGGCGCAGCGCGTCGACGCGCAGCTGCGAAATGCGGCCGAGGATCATGTCGTGGAAATGGCGCTGAATGGCGCGCAGCGTGTCGTCGGGTACGAAGCGTCGCGGCTGCGGCGTCAGCAACCCGACCAGATGCCGATGCCCGCGCCGCACGGCGATGTCGATCGCGCGGTCACGTCGTGCATCGCGCAGCAGGCGCCACGCACCGAGCCGCAGCAGTGCGGTGACGACCTCTTCCGGTGCACCGCCGTAAGCGGCCTGATGCAACGGCGCATAAAGCGACGTCCCGCCAGGCCGCGTGGCGTTGACGAGACCTGGCTGTTGCGTCACGAGGTCGAGCACCGTCGACCATTCGCCGTTGCGTGCCGCGTCGGCCAGCGCGTGCCGGCTCGCGATTTGCGCGTCGCCGAGCACGTCGGCGCCCGTGATGCCGTCCCATACGAGGCTCAAGCGGCGCTCCTCCTCATTGCGCGGTACGTGCGCATCATGGCGATCACGCATCGCCTCTCCGGGCCGACGACGCGTCGAGTGCATCATGATCGACGAGCAGATTCAGCAGCTGGCGGCGCGATTCGATGCCGAGCTTCGCGAACGCGCGCCGCGCGTAGGTATCGATCGACGACGGCCGGATGCCGAGTTCGTGCGCGATATCCTGCGTTTTTCGGCCGCGAATGAGCCGTGCGCATACCTCCGATTCGCGCGACGTCAGCTTGTCGAATACATCGTTCAGGCGCTGCGCGGTCCCGCCTTCCGGCGTGCGCGGCGCAGGCGCTTGCGCATCGGACGAACGGTCGCCGGCAATGCGCCGATGCGCGACCGCGAGCGGCAACACGATCAGCGCGACGTGCCGGACGACGCTCAGCTCCTTCAGCGAAAACGGCGGCAGCCGGCGCGCACGGCACACCGACAACGCATAGGTCAGCTCGTCCACACGATACGTGACGACGCATTCGTCGTGTATGTCCTCGGTGTCGTAGAACGCGCGCCGGATCTCGGGGTTCAACCGCAGCGTCGACAACTGCAGCAACTGCGTATCGCGTTCGCCGCGGATGCAGTCGAACGTCGTATCGACCTGCGCGAAATCGCGGTAATAGCGCGTCATCGTGCGCTCGATCTGGTCGGGATACGTACCGTAGCTGCCAATCCAGCCGACCCGGCGGTCGAGCAACGACTCGTCCTCGTAATCCAGATGAATGGAATCGCAATCGACGATGCGCGTCAGGTTCTCGAACACGATCGCGACGAAATCCGGCGATCCGATCGCACCGGCCACGGCCGACAGCGCGTCGGACATGAACACGAGCTGGTTCAACTGGATATCGATCGTCGCGGCTGCGTCTTGGTCGGTCATACGGTGCACGGGAGAACGGGACGATTATCGTTACCACGCCAAAAGTACGTTGCCAATTCTCTCGCGCCCGGTTCCGGTCCGCGCGGCCGCGCGGCTGTACGGATTTCATGGACAGACATCCGGCCGGCCGCCCCATACAGTCATCCCCGATATCCGGCGAGGCCCGTCGGCGCCTCGCAGGTTCGACGCGAACCGCCGCGCGCCTCGCTGTCCGACCCGCGGCGCGCATGCGCCACGCAGTGCGCCGCCTTCGTTCCGAAAGGGAGTGACCATGATCGTCCGCGTTTTTCGTCTCGCCTTCCCCGTTGCAATCGCAACCGTTGCGTGCTTCGCGCCGCTGTCGGTGTCGCCGGCCCGCGCGGCCGACACCGAGCTGAACGTCTACAACTGGTCCGAGTACATTGCGAAAACGACGATCCCGGACTTCCAGAAACAGACCGGCGTGCATGTGCGCTACGACGTCTACGACAGCGACGACACGCTGCAGTCGAAGCTGCTGGCCGGCAGTTCCGGCTACGACATCGTCGTGCCGACCTCGAACTACATGGCCAAGCAGATCCAGGCCGGCGTGTACCAGAAGCTCGACAAGACGAAACTGCCGAACCTCGCGAACCTCGATCCCGCGCTGATGAAGAAGATCGCCGAATCCGACCCGGGCAACCAGTACGGCGTGCCGTGGGCCTACGGCACGGACGGCGTCGGCTACAACGTGCAGGCGGTCAGGAAGGCGCTCGGCGACGGTGCGCCGCTCGACAGCTGGGCGCTGGTGTTCGATCCGGCCAACGTGTCGAAGCTGAAAAGCTGCGGCGTGTCGTTCCTCGATGCGCCGGACGACGTGTTCGCGGCCGCGCTCCAGTATCTCGGCAAGGATCCGAACAGCAAGAACCCGGCCGACTACCACGCGGCATTCGACATGCTGAAGAAGGTGCGCCCGTACATCACGCAGTTCAACTCGTCGGGCTACAACAACGATCTCGCGAACAACGACGTCTGTGTCGTGCTCGGCTGGTCGGGCGACGTCAGCGTCGCGCGCCGCGAAGCGGCGGCGGCGAAACGCGGCTACGAGATCCGCTACGCGAACCCGAAGGAAGGCGGCATCCTGTGGTTCGACGTAATGGCGATTCCGAAGGATGCGCCGCACCCGGAAGCTGCGCTGCAGTGGATCAACTACATCCAGGACCCGAAAGTCAACGCGAGCATCACCAACGAGATCTACTACCCGAGTGCGAACCAGGCGGCCCATCAGTACGTGACGCCGGCCGTCGCGCACGATCCGAACGTGTACCTGTCCGCCGACGTGCTCGACAGGATGACGCTGTCGAAGCCGCGTTCGGCCGACATCGCGAGGCTCGAGAACCGCCTGTGGCAGCAACTGAAAACCGGCAACTGACCGCGCCGCCCGCAACTGTGAAATCATGCGAACGCGCCGCCGGCGCGTTCATTTCCATTCGACGAAGGATGCCAGCCGTGCTCGACATTTCCACCATCACCGACGCACTCGCCCCGAGCGGCGAGCCCGTGCAATACCGCCTGCCGCCCGCGAAGCTGATTGCCGGCGACCCGCTGCAGGCGCTTACGCCCGGCTTCACGAGCCCGTGCGGCCGCTTCTCGACGGGCATCTGGGAGAGCACACCCGGCCGCTGGCACGTCGCGTACACCGAAGCCGAATACTGCGAGATCCTGGAAGGCACGTCCGTGATCGCCGATCGGGACGGCAACACGAAAACCGTGCGCGCCGGCGATCGCTTCACGATTCCGCCGGGCTTCAGCGGCACGTGGGAAGTCGTCGAACGCACGCGAAAAATCTTCGTCGCGTACGACGAGCATCCGCCCGAGTAAGCAGCGACGCCAGCGGAAACGTTACCGCTCGCCGCCGAGCGCGCCGAGAATCCCATACGCAGCCTTTACGCGGTCCTCGATCGGGAAGCTGCGGTTCGCGAGCATCACGATCGCGATCCGCTTCGACGGAACGAATGCGACATACGTGCTGAAGCCGTTGGTCGAGCCTGTCTTGTTGATCCACATGTCGGCGCTCGGCGCGAGCGGCGGCTTGATCGCGCTGGCCGGCGTCGCATTGAACAGCATCTTCGGTGCATTGCCCTCGAGCAGCGTCGGCAATGCAACCGGGTACGGATACTGTTCCCAGATCAGGTCCTGCGTCAGCGGCCCCGCGCGGAAATAGCCGGTGTGCGTGTGCTCGAGCGCGCGCTTGAGCCGCGGCGCCGTGTCGACCAGCCCCATGTTCGCCTGCACGAAGCGCAGCAGATCGGCCGCCGTCGTCCGCACGCCGTATGCCGGCTGCCACAGCATGCCGCCCTTCATGCGAATCGGTTTGCCGTCCTGCGTATAGCCCTGCGCGTAGTCGGCCTGGCGCCCGGCCGGCACGTCGATGTACGTATGCGTCATCCCGAGGGCGGGAAAGAGCCGCTGCTCCATCAGCGCCGCGAAGTCCTTGTGCATCGCCTTCGCGGTAAGCCACCCGAGCATCCCGATCGCGACGTTCGAATACGTGCGACAGGTGCCCGGCGCATACGCGGGCCGCCACGCATCGAGATAGCGGATCAGGTCAGCGTCGTCGCGGATGCTGTCCGGCACCTGCAGCGGCATGCCGCCGGGCGTGTGCGTGCCGAGCTGGAGCAGCGTGACGACGCCGAACGGCTTGCCCTGCAGTTCGGGCAGATACTTGGCGGCCGGGTCCGCCAGCGACAGCTCGCCGCCCTCCTGCGCATCCGCCGCGAGCGTCGCGGTCAGCGTCTTGCTGACCGAGCCGATCTCGAACAGCGTATCGCCGGTGACGGGCTTGCCGGTTTGCGTCGACATCACGCCGTAGTCGAACACGTGCGGCTTGCCGTCGGCGACGATGCCGATCGCCATGCCGGGAATCGCGTACTGCTTCATCAGCGGCGCGATGTGGCGGGTCACGGTGTCATGGAGGTCGTCCTGCGCGGCGGCAGCCGCGCGGCCGGCCGCGGCGGTGGCGCACGCGACGACGAGCAGCGTCGCGGCGAAGCGTGTCACGTTGAATCGCATGGTTGCGGTTCCTTTGGTATCGGATGGTTGCATGAGCAACAGGCCGGTACGGACCACACGACGATCGTGCTGGCCGGCCTGTCGAAGCAGGACTATCCGCTGCGGGCCGGCCGCCAACAATCGACGATATGTTACGCGAGCCTAAAGAAAATCTTATGAGATACGCGAGGCGCCGGATTGCATCGCCGCAATCGCGGGCCACCGACCGGTTTGCGCGGGAAAACCTGTCGGTTTTAACAGCATCGAATCCGGCGCCGAATGGCGCCGCATAAAAAATCCATGAAAAAGAGATAACTCTTGTCAGATTCGCCGACGCCGGCATGCCGCGCGATTGATTCACCCGCGCGGATCGCAGTAGACTCGCGAAAGCAAAAAATAAAACCCATCCTGAGAGAAACAATGAATCGCCACTCGTTGATCGCCCGCTCCCGCGTCGCTGGTTGCCGGCCGGTCGCGTGATTTTCACGCACCGACCAACCTGTATCGGGAAACCGCAACGCTGCCGCGCATCGCTCGCGCGCACGTCCGCGGCTTCGCCCGCCAGCCGAAAGCACCGCCGGGGTCTCACGCGCACTGCCCGCGCACGCCCCGCCTGACCGGAGAGTGACCTCGTGACAGAAACCGTGGCCGCGTCCGCCTATCGGCCGCGCGATGTCGTCAATGCACCCGACATCAAGGCGGCCATCGCGCGCCGCAGCGCCGAGCGCGGCGATCCGGCCGACATCCTCGCGTGGCTCGGCAACCACTTCTTCCGGTGGGTTGTCGGCGCGTTCGAGCAGGCGCAGCCGCTCGAGTCGCTCGCCGATTACCGCGCGCTCGCCGGCGCCGACCGGCCGGCGCCCGACTGGCTCGTGCGCCGGTTCCGCGCATCACCGGCATCCGGCACGGCGGTCGACGCGGCAGCGCCGCGGGCCGTCGAACCGGCGCCGCTCTACTTCATCGATCCCGAGCACATGCTGCTGATCGACCGCGAGCGCGTGCTGGTCGAATTCCTGCGCTCGCGCGCCGGCACGCGGCTCGCGCAGAAGCTGCAACGCATCACGTGCACGATGGCGCTCGACATGTGGGAGCGCGAGCATCAGCGGATGCAGGCGCGTCGCGACAAGGGCTGGGTGCCGAGCAGCGGCCTCGCGCTGCGCGAAGTGCTGCGCACGCCGAACGGGATCGTGTTCGAATTCATCGGCGAGCACGCGGCGCTGCGCGAGGAACTGGCCTACGAGTCGTTCTACATGCAGCACTGCCTCGGCCAGTTCGCGGATCGCCGCCGGCTGCGCGGCGGCTACGGCGAGCAGTACGCGCAGGCCGCGCAGGAAGGCCGGCTGCGCCTGTTCACGCTGCGCGGCGCGGGCAACCAGCCTCACGTGACGATCAGCCTGCAGGTGGCCGGCGACGGCCTGCGCATCGACCAGATCAAGGGCAAGCAGAACCGCCATCCGGTGCGCCGCTATGCGGACGACGTACGCCAGTTCCTGCGCGCGCTCGCGCCGCGCGGCGAGCGTCACCTCGATTGCGAAGGCATGGGGCTCGTGTTCGAGCCGGACGCGCCGGGCGCGGCCGTCGGCACGTGGACCTTCGTCACCGACGTGCGCTCGCCCGACCATCTGCTGAGCGTGATGAGCGAGAACTTCCACCTGATCGAGCATTTCCCGCAGCCGCCGGCCGTGCTGCAATGGCTGCTGCTGCGCAACGCGCCCTACGCGCTCGGCCAGCTCCGGCAAATCGACCCGGCCGTCGCGGCTGCCGCACGCCATGCGTTGCCGGCCGATGCACTGCCGGCCGCACGCGAATCGGATGCACCACCGGCAACGGCCGCTTTCGAAATCGAAGGCATCGCGATCGATCCCGCGCTGTGCGCGGCATTCGCGCTGCCTGCGCCGGCAGACGGGAGCGCATCATGCTGAAACTGCTGATCGGAATCGCCGTGCTGTGGCTCGCGTGGTACGTGTGGCGATCGTTTCGGGTCGCCGCGCGAATGGTGCGCGAAGTCGACGCCGATCAGGCCGCGGGGGCCGACGGCGCGGTAGCGGTGCGGCAGACCACGGCCGTCAGGCTCGCGCACTCGCTGGCCGACCAGGCGCCGCCGAATCGCCGCCGCTGGGCGCTGGCGCTCGCCGACATCCTGCTGATCCGCAACGGGCTGCGCTGCGATTGCGACGACCTCGTCTACACGCTGCCCGATGCCCAGCGCGAGAAACTCGCACTCCAGATGCGGCGCGAACTCGACCTGCCGGCCGACCTGCCCGAGTGGCAGATCGTGCAGCGCGTGCCGTCGATCCTCGCGGGCTGGATCCGCGGCGTCGGCCGCTCGCACGAAGGCTTCTACGAACAGCTCGCCGCCGTCGGCCGCGTGCGCGACGCGCTGGCGTTCGACTGCGCGCGCACCGCGTTCCTCGTGCGCTGCATCGCGCTGCTCGGCTGGGCATCCGAACAGCACGCGTGGGTCGTGCTGCTGCTCAACGCGCAGCGCGCGCAAGACAGCTTCGACAGCTGGGAAGACTTCGGGCTCGCGTATGCACGGGCGCGCCAGCACTGGCTGCGCGGCAGCGGCCAGGACGGCCCCGCGTCGTCGCGCGCCACGCAGGAAGTGCGCGAACACCTGCGCAATCCGTCCGGAAACTGGCTTTCGCTGCCGTGGAAGCGCTACCGCATCTTCGATCCCCAACCCGTTTCGTCATGACCGCCGACACCGACATGTCCTCCGTTCCCGCCGACCTGATCCCGCCCGCGAAGTCCCGATGGTTCATCTGCGACATCGACACGCTGCTGCGCGCGGGCGAGTTTGCCGCGCTCGACGCGCAGCTCGACGCCGCGCTCGCCGCCAGCTTCGCCGACCGCACGGCCGAAGCGCTGTACGTCGACGCGCTGCCGGCCGACCTGCAGCCGTGCATCGACGCCGGCGCGGACGGCCTCGCACGGCTGCGCGCCTGGCAAGCCGCGAACCCGCGCTCCGCGCACGCGTGGCTGTGCGAAGCGCATTACTGGCACCACTGGGCCTACGAATACCGCGGTTCCGGCTGGGCCGAGACCGTGACCGAAGCCGGCTGGATCTGCGCGCATGCGTGCGCCGCGATGACGATCGTCGCCGCGTTACGCGCGCTGGTGCTCGCGCCGACGATGTGGAGCGCGCCGAAGGTGATCTTCACGAGCGTATCGTCGTTCGGCGAGCCCGAGTGGCTCACGCAGCTCGTCCGCGAGCGCCGCTGGCCCGTCACCGAGCTGCACCTGAACGTCGGCGCAGAAGACGAAGCCACGCGCGCCGACGTGCAGCGCATGCTTGCGCGCTCGGGATTGAATCCCGACGTGCCGGTCGCGTGCCCGGCGGAATTTCCCGACGCGCTGCCGGGCCCCGTGCAGGGCAAGAAGCTGCGCAAGGAAAAGTGGTACTGGATGGAAGCGACGCTGCACATCCACCGGAGCCTGTTCTTCCCGATGCGCACGTTCATCTGGTACATGCAGCCGCGCTGGGGCGGCTCGCACGACCACATCCGCGCGTTCGTCGATTCCGATGCATGCGCGCACCTCGATGCGGTGGAGAAGGACAGGCTGCGCCACGAGATCTGGCGCGACGACTACGCCGGCAATACGCTCGATTCGGAAGACGACGAAGACGACGCGCGCCGTGCGATGGCCGCGACGCTCGCACGCGCGCAGGCCGCGCTGCATCCGTATCACCGCTGGGAGACGCTGCACTGGCTCGCGCACAGCCACTTCATGCGCAGCGAATACGAACAGGCCTATGCGCGCCTGCAGGAAGCCGAACGCAATCAGCCGATCGACGACAACCACGCGATGGCGATGGGCGTGCGCCTCGTGCTCGATCTCGATCCGCAAGGCACGTGGCTGACCCGCGCGATCGAACGCGCGTCGGATGTGCGCGCATGCACGGCGGCGATGATCCTGCGCGGTTACGCACACCGTACCGGCACGTTCGGCTTCGCGCGTGACGAGACACGCGGCGCCGCCTGGCTCGCGGCCGCGCGCGAGAACGAGCCCGGCTCGCTCGCGTGGAACCAGCTCGCGTCCGCGATGCGCGACGAAGGCCGCCGCCCGGCCGACGCGGTCGCGCTGTGCGAGCTCGGCTACGAGGCGGGCGGCGATTCGTGCGACTACCTGCTCGGATGCTTCTACGACGAAGGCATGCACGTCACGCAGGACCTGTACCGCGCCGCCCACTACTACCGCGAGTCGATGGCGGACGACGGCAACATGGCCGCGTACAAGCTCGGGTATGCGTACTTTCACATCGCGGGGGCCAGCAAGGACGCGGCCGAACGGATGCGCATGCAGGTCGAGGCGGTCGAGGCCGCGCGCAAGGCACACGAAATGGGCCATAGCCAAGGCCTCGAAACGATGCTGATGTTCATCGCCGACGTCGACGATCTCCCGTCGCGCCATCGATATGTCGACGAACTGCGGCGCCATGCGGAAGGCGGCCATCCGACCGCCATGGCCGCGCTGTCGTCGATCCTGGCCGACAGCGAGGACAAGTCGCTCTACAACTATCGCGAAAGCGTGCGCTGGATCATGGGTGCCCAGGCGATTGCGCCGGACGACGCCTACGTGCGCAACATCACGCGCCTGCGCCACGAGGACGGCATGCTCGGCAAGTTGCTGTACAAGCTGCACCGCAAGCAGATCAAGGCGCACGAGATTCCGGGCGCCGACAACGTGATGGTGTGAACGAAGTGCGGATCGAACGCGCGCGCCCGGCAACGCGCCGCGCGTGCCGTCCGCGCGTCACCCCGGCAGCCGGTCGAGAAACGCCAGCATCGCCGCGTTGAATCGCGCGGGGCGCTGCAGCGGCGCGAAATGGCTCACGCCGGGCAGGATCGTCAGCGTTGCACCGGGAATCGTGCGCGCCAGATACGCGGCATGCTCGGGCCGGATGAATTCATCATGCTCGCCCTGCACGATCGTCACCGGCACCGCGATCGCCGCGAGATCCTGCTCGCTGTAATCCGGCTGCGTGCGCATCATTTCGCTGACGGCCGCGACGAACGCGTCGAACTGGTCGGGTGTCGCGGACAGCTGCGCATAGTCCTTGCGATGCCGTGCGAAGCAACGGTCGATCAGCGGGCCCGGCACCATCTCCTTCGTGCCGCTCGGGTCCATGTTGCACGCGAAGAAGAACACGCCGGCCACGCGTTCCGGTGCGCGGGCCGCCAGCACGAGCGCGATGCACGCGCCGTCGCTCCAGCCGACGAAGCGCGCGCGATCGACGTGCAGCGCATCGAGCACCGCGAGCACGTCCGACGCCATGCGTTCGTAGGAATAGGGTTGCGCGTCGCGCGTGCTGCGGCCGTGGCCGCGGCTGTCGATCAGGATCGCGCGGTAGCCGGCCGCGAGCAGCGCCGGCACCTGGTTGCCCCAGTTGCCGCCGTGGCCGAGGCCGCCGTGCAGCAGCACGACCGGCGGGCCATGGCCGAACGACGCGTGCCAGATGCGCGCGCCGTCGTGTTCCAGCCAGCCTTCGGCATCGGCCGGCGGCAGCGGCGTGCCGCCGTGGGCGTCGAAGCGGACGAGTTCGTCGTCGTCGAGTTCCGCATGCATCGTTCTGCCATCCTTTCGAATGAGACGAGCTGCGATTGTAATGCGTACGGGCGACGCAGCCGTGACGGCTGCGCCGCGCGAAACCGTCAGGCCTGCGTCGACACCAGCCCGCCCGACGACGGGTTGCCCGACTTCTGGAGCGCCGCCGCGAGCTGCGAGATCGCCGTCGACAGCGCCGCCGAGATCGAGCTGGCTTCCGCGCCCAGCGTCTGCTGCTCGATGACGGCGGACGGATCGTCCTTCGCGCGCCGGGCCGCGTCCGCCATCTGCCGTTCCAGTGTCGCGAGCTGTTTCTGCAGCCGCTCGACCAATGCCTTCAACTGGGCGACGGCCGGGTCCTCCGCCGACGCGGCACCCGCCGCGCCAAGCGTTTCGCCGGTGTCGCCGGCCGCCTGGGTGCCGTTGGTCTTGCTCGTGCCCGACGCGCCGGTGCTGCCCGTGGCAGACGTCGTGCCGTCGGTGGACGAGGTTGCGGCCGGGGCGGCCGCCGGGTTTGCGGTTGCGCCGCTGTCGGCCAGCGAGGCGCGCGCGGTCGTGGAGAAATCGATCTGCATCGTGTCGGTCCGTGGGTCGGTATACGAATCGTGACGGGGCGGGAAAGCCTTCCAACTCGTTTACGGCATTCGTCACACGAAACTTGAGTACCGCGATCGGACGAATGCTTCGCAAATCGCCCCGTTCCGGTCGCGAAAGGGCCAGATTCGCGCCGCGGCAGCGCTGGTAAAATCGCGAATTCGCCGGCCGGAATCGCGCGCCGACCGCCTTCGGGCGCCTACGCGCAACGTCGCCGGTATCGACTCCCGCCCTGTCCGGCGCCGCATGCTACGCGTGCCGACGCCGCAATCGCAGCGCAGCGGGTCGCCTTTTCCGTCCGCCTTCGTGACCCGCTCGCCGGTTCGAGCGGCGAACGCCATGCGGCGCGCGCTTCATTCATCACGCATTCGAGGAACACACGATGGCCCGCATCGGCGCCTTCTGCATCACGACGTGGCTTGCCGCCGCGATTCTCTACTTTGGCCAGCACTCCGTCGCAATGATCGCGCTCAGCGGTGTCGTCGTGTTCGGCGGGTTCGATCTGCTGCGTCCGTAATGCCCGGTCAGCGCCCCGTAAATCCGGGCGCCGCATGAACTCACCGGGAGGAACGAGCGGGACGCCGTGCGCGTCAGCGCGGCAGCGTCCGCAACGACGACGGCCCGCCCGTCAGCGCGATTCGCTTGCCGGTATCGCGCAGCTTGCCGCCTTCGACCGCATACAGCGCAAGCTGCCGTTCGACGTTGAACTGCACGATCACGTGCCGGCTGTCGGCGGTAAACACGATGCCCTGCGCGGCTTCGCCGCCAGGCAGCTCGCTCACCTTCACGGCCTGCCCGTCGCGGATCGCGAACAGCAGCACCTTGCCGAGCTTGTGGCGGCCCGGGTTGTCGGGCGTCAGGTTCGAGCCGTCCATCGCCTGCACGGCGATCCACTTCCCGTCCGGCGAGATCGCGACGCCCTCCGGCAGCGACGGCACCGTCAGGTACTGGACCGTGCGGAACGGCACGCGCGACACGTCGATCAGTGCGACCGAATCGGCATCGCCCGCGAGCGTGCCCGTATAACCGGGCAGCCCCGCGAGCCCCACGTTGCTGACGACGGCCCAGCGGTTGTCGCTCGACACGTCGATCGTGTAGGGCGCGACGCCCGTGCTCAGGCGCGTGCCGCTGTCGGTCACCTTGCCGTCGTCGACGTTCAGCACCGCGACGCCCTGCTCGTCGCGCAGCGACACGAGCGCGTGCTTGCCGTCATGCGTGAAGCTGATCCCGGCCAGCCGCTTCTTGCCGATCTTCAGGTTGCCGTCGAGCGTCACCTGCGTGCCATCGATGCGCAGGATCGACACGCTGCCGTCGACATTGGCGACGAGCGCGAGCCGGCCCGAGCGGTCGATCGCGATCCCTTGCGGATGCGTGCCGAGCTCGATGCGCGTGATCGCGGGCGGCGCGGCGTCGAGCGTCACGACCTGCAGGAACGTATCGAACACGAGCTGCTTCGCGGCCGTGTCGTAGCGCGTCGGCGCACCGACGAGCGCGAGCTTCGCGTCGGGCGTGATCGCGACGGCCTGCGGCGGGCCCTGGATGCCGTTCTCGACGTCGACCTGCAGCGCGACCTTCGGCGGGAACGTGCTGGCGTCGAGCAGCGTCAGCGTGTCGGCGGGCGGGGAAGGCAGATAGGTGTCGCGGCCCTCGACGCGCTGGTACTTGCCGTCGTTGCCGGACACGATCCAGTCGGCGGCGTGCACGGCAACGGCCGTCGTGGCGAGGGTCAGCGCGGCGAGCAGGCGCGCGCTGCGCAGGCGGAAGGGATTCGAATGCATGGCGGTCGGTTCTCCGGATCGGTTGCGGACGCAATGAATGGCACGACCCTGCTGCTCGACGGGTCGACGCCATCGCATGATGCCCGAAAGCGCGCGGATCCGGTGTCTCGCGCCGCGATCCGTCAGGTTGCAGATCGCGCGCCCGACTCCCACTGTGCGGCATCGTCGAGCGGATACACGGGCCGCACGAGCCGCTCGTAACGGAACAGCCCGTAGTCCGAGCCCGTCACGCCGCGGCTGTCGCATTCGACCAGCGCCGCCGCGATCGGCACGAACACCGGCCGGCAATACATCCGCGACTTCAGCAGCAGGAAACGGGCGCGGCGCGGATCGACGCCGACGCTCTCGAACACGCCGAGATCCCACGGCTCCTGCGTGCGCTCGGTGACGACGAGCGTGGCCGCGCCGATGTCGAGCACGGCCGCGCGGCCCATGTACGCGCGCTGCCCCGTATACGTCGGCCCCGTGATCACGTATTCGCCGTCGGTGATCGCTCGCACGACGCCCGTCGCACGGAACGGCTCGCGCCGCACGCCGCCATGCGACGGCAGCCGGTTGCCGACCGGCACCGTGACCGTTGCGCCGACACCCGCGTCGATCAGCGCGGCGACGGCCTCGGGATCGCACAACGGCCCGCTGACGATGCCGTCGAGCCCGTGCGCGAGCGCAGCCTCGAGCAGGTCCATCGTGTCGCACGGGCCGCCCGACATGCAGTTGTCGCCGTGATCGAGCATCAGCACGGGGCGGTCCGCGCCCTGTGCGAGCGCCGCAGCCTGCGCAACCGATTCGGCGAGCGGCGCGCTGCGATAGACGAAGTCGTCGCGCGCGTCCCAGATCTGCCGCGCAATGCGCTCGGCCACCGCATCGGCCGCGGCGCGGTCGCCATCGGCCACCACGACCACGCTGATGCACGGGGCGGGAATGTCCGCGAGCGAGAAGCCGGGCAGCACCGATACCGCGAGCATCCCGTCGGCTTCGGCCGCGCGTGCGGCCTCCACCGCGCGCCGCATCGCGCCTTCCGCGCTCGCGCTGCGCAACGTCGACGCCATCAGCGGCGGCTGCCGCCATGCGAGCACCGGCCGCGCACGGCCGTGAAGCCGGTCGAGCAGCAGCCGCGCCGCGTGTTCGCCGGTCTCATACATGTCGACGTGCGGATAGGTCTTGAAACTGACGATCACGTCCGCGTTGTCGACCATCTTCTGCGTGACGTTCGCGTGCAGGTCGAGCGCGACCGCGATCGGCGCATCGGGCAGCGCCGCGCGCACGCGTGCGAGCAGGTCGCCCTCGCCGTCCGCGCTCTGCTCGGCGACCATCGCGCCGTGCAGGTCGAGCATCACCGCGTCGCAACCGGGCGCGGCCGCGACGATCGCGTCGCAGATCGCCGCATACGCGTCGGCCGCGACGGGCCCGCTCGGGTTCGCGGCCGCCGACACGGGTGTCACGACGTCGGCGCCCTCGCGCGCGGCCGCATCGATGAATGCGGCCATCGCAGTGCGCATCCCGTGGTTCGCGCGATACGCGTCGCCGCCCCAGTCGGGCCCGTTGCGGCCGAATGCGGCAAGCGGCGTCGGCACCGGCGAGAACGTGTTGGTCTCGTGGTTCATCCGGGCGATCAGGATCTTCATCGCGCAGCGCCCTCCGCGATCCCGGCAGCACCCAGCATCGCCTGCAGCAGCACGTTGCAGCCGGCTTCCAGATGCGCCGGATCGGCGTCCTCGATCTCGTTGTGGCTGATCCCGTCCTTGCACGGCACGAAGATCATCGCGGTCGGCGCAACACGCGCGAGATACACGGCGTCGTGACCCGCGCCGCTGATCACGTTCATCGACGACAGCCCGAGCGCGTGCGCACCGGCGCGGACCTGCCCGACCAGTGCCGTATCGAACGGCTGCGGCGGAAAGTACACGACCGGCTCGATGTCGATCCGCATCCCGGCCGCCGCGCCCAGGTCGGCGCATGCCGCACGCAGTTGCGCATCCATCGCCGTCAGCGTCGCGTCGTCGGCCGCGCGCAAATCGACGGTCAGCGTCACGCGGCCCGGAATCACGTTGCGCGAGTTCGGGTGCACGTCGACCCAGCCAACCGTGCCGCGCCCATGCGGCGGATGCGCACACGCGATCTCGTTCACCTTGCGCACGAGATCGGACGCGACGAGCAGCGCGTCGCGCCGCAGCGCCATCGGCGTCGGGCCGGCGTGCGCCTCCATGCCGTGGACAGTCACGTCGTACCAGCGCTGCCCGAGCGCGCCCTCGACCACGCCGATCGTCGTATCGTGCGCCTCCAGCACCGGCCCCTGCTCGATGTGCGCCTCGAAATACGCGCCGACCGGATGCGCGCCCTTCGCGTCGCCCGCATAGCCGATCGCGGCCAGCGCATCGCGCACCGACACGCCATCGCGATCGCATTGCGTGAGCGCATGGTCGAGCGTGAACGCGCCCGCGAACACGCCGGAACCCATCATCACCGGGACGAAACGGGAACCTTCCTCGTTGGTCCAGACGGCAACCTCGAGCGGCGCGCGCGTACGCACCCCGGCGTCATCGAGCGTACGCAGCACCTCGAGGCCGGCCAGCACGCCGTAGTTGCCGTCGAACTTGCCGCCCGTCGGCTGCGTATCGATATGGCTGCCCGTCGCCACGGGCGGCAGGTCGTCCCGTTCGCCCACGCGTCGCGCAAAGATGTTGCCGATCGCATCGACACGCACCGTGCAACCGATTTCCTTCGCCCACGCGACGAACAGGTCGCGCGCCTCGCGATCGAGTTCGGTGAGCGCGAGACGGCACACTCCGCCCTTCTCGGTCGCGCCGATCCGCGCCAGACGCATGAGGCTGTCCCACAGTCGCGCACCATCGACGCGCAAGCCGGACGCCGCGACGCCCGGAGTCAAATCCTGTACTTGCATCGTTGCCATTCCTCGCATTGAAAGGGCACGGCTCATGCGACGCCGACGCCCAGGTACCGGTCCTTCACGTCATGATCGGCCGCGAACGCCGCGTTGCTGCCTTCGTAGACGATCACGCCCTGCTCGATCACGAAGTGGCGATCCGCGAGCTGCGTGCACACTTCGAGGTTCTGTTCGACGAGCAGGATCGCGACGCCGGCCGCCTTGATCCGCTTCAACTGCTCGACGATCTCCTCGACGATCACCGGCGCGAGCCCCTCGACCGGTTCGTCGAGCATCAGCAGCCGCGGATGATTCATCAGCGCGCGGCCGATCGCGAGCATCTGCTGCTCGCCGCCCGACAACTGCGCGCCGCCGTTGCGGCGGCGCTCCTTCAGGCGCGGAAAGATGCGGTAGATGTCGTCGAGCTGCCACGGCGAATCGCGACGCGCGCCGAGCCGCAGGTTTTCCTCGACCGACAGCAGCCGGAAGATCCCGCGATGCTCGGGCACGAAGCACAGCCCTTGCGCGGCGATTCGGTGCGCCGGCTGCCCGGACACCGGCCGGCCCGCGAACGTCACCGTGCCGCCGGTCGGCGGGACGACGCCCGCGATCGTCTTCAGCGTCGTCGATTTGCCCGCGCCGTTGCGGCCGAGCAGCGTCACCGTCTCGCCTTCGTTCACGCTCAGCGAAATGCCCTGCAGTACGTGGCTCTTGCCGTAGCACGCATGAACCTCCTTCACGTCGAGCATCATGCGCGGCCTCCGGTGATCATGTTGCCGAGATACGCACTGCGCACGCGCGCGTCGCCGCGAATCGCGTCGGGCTTGCCTTCCACCAGCACGCGCCCCTGCTGCATCACCGTGATCGTGTCCGAGATATCCATCACGATGCCCATGTTGTGTTCGATCAGCACCACCGTGTAGTCGTCGCGCAGGCCGCGGATCAGCGCCTTCATGTCGTCGAGATCGTCGATGCCCATGCCCGACGTCGGCTCGTCGAGAAAAATCGCGCGCGGCCGCGCCGCCAGCGCCATGCCGACCTCGAGCCGGCGCTGCTGGCCATGCGACAGCACGCCCGCTGCCGTGTCGGCGAAGCGTTGCAGGCCGAGCCGCTCGAGGACGTCGTCGACGATGCCGTCATGCGCGAGCGCGCCGCGCGGCGGCGTCCACGGATTCAGCGCCCGCCGCGATTCGACGCCCTGTGCGGCGACGCGCAGGTTTTCGCGCACGCTCAGGTTCGGAAACAGGCTCGTCACCTGGAACGAGCGTGCGATGCCGCGCCGCACGCGCTTGTGATCGGGTTCGTGCGACACGTCCTGGCCATCGAACAGGATCGAGCCCGACGTGATCGGCAGCGTGCCCGTCAGCGTATGGAACAGCGTCGTCTTGCCCGCGCCGTTCGGGCCGATCACCGAATGCACGGTGCGCGGCATGATGCGCAGATCGACACCGCCCAGCGCCGTGAACTTGCCGTAACGTTTGACGATGCCGCGTGCTTCGAGAATCGCTTCGCTCATTGCCGCTCCTTGACCGTTCCCGCCGCGCCGTCGCTACGCCGCAGCGACGTCACGATGCGTTCGCCCAGCCCCCACAACCCGCGCTGCATGAACAGGCTGACCGCGATCAGCACGAGGCCGAGCAGCAGCAGCCAGCGCGGCCACAACGTCGACAGCCAGTCCGCGAACAGTACGTAGAACGCCGCGCCGAGCACCGACGCGAACAGGTTGCCCGTGCCGCCGATCACCGTCATCACGAGAATCATTTCGCTCGTGTGATAGTCGATGTTCGACAGCGGCGCGATGCCCGTCATCAACGCGTGCAGCGCCCCCGCCAGGCCCGTGACCGCGCCCGAGATCACGAACGCGGCGAGCTTGAAGCGTTTCACGTCGTAGCCAGTTGCCGCCGCGCGCGCCTCGTTGTCGCGGATCGCGAGCAGCGTCCGGCCGAACACCGAGCGCGATACGCGCAGCAGTAGCCAGAACACCGCGACGAACAGCACCGCGACGAAGCCGTAGTAACGCCACGGTGAATCGAGCGAGACGAGCGGATGCCCGAACGCGGACAGCACGGGGCGCGGAATGTCGAGCAAACCGTTGTCGCCGCCCGTCACATCCGGCGTCGTGTACGCGAGGAAGTAGAACAGCTGCCCGAATGCGAGCGTCAGCATCACGAAATAGGTGCCGCGCTGCCGGATCGAGAACCAGCCGACGAGTGCGGCCGCGGCGGCGCCGAGCACCGTGGCCGCGACCAGCGCCGCCGTCACGGATGCGACGCCGCGCGTCAGCACCAGCCCCGCCGCGTAGCTGCCGAGCCCGAAGAAGATGCCCTGCCCGAACGACAACAACCCCGTGTAGCCGAGCAGCAGGTTGCAGCCGAGCGCGGCGAGCGCGAACACCAGCACTTCGGTCGCGAGCGAGCCCGAACTCAACACGAGCGGCAACACGCACGCGGCCGCCACCGCGAGCCAGCCTTCCGGCCGCTGCAGCACGCCGCGCCACGGCTGCGAGCGTTGCGACGCTGCCGCGTCCGGCGGCATCGGTTTCGACGAATCGATCATGCGGCCCTCCCCAGCAAACCGTTCGGACGCAGCAGCAGCACGGCCGCCATCGCGACATAAATCATCAGCCGCGCGCCTTCGGGCCACAGTGTGCTCATCAGGCTCTGCACGATGCCGACCAGCAGCCCGCCGACGAGCGCGCCGAGAAAATTCCCCATCCCGCCGACGACGACCACGACGAATGCGACGCCGAGCGCCTCGATGCCCATGAACGGATCGACGCCGCGGATCGGCGCGGCGAGTACGCCGGCCAGCGCGGCCGTCGCCGCGCCGAGTGCGAACACGAGACTGAACACGCGCGTCACGTTGATGCCGAGCAGCGACACCATTTCCGTCGACTCGCTGCCCGCGCGCACCGTGCTGCCGAGCCGCGTGCCTTCGAGTACCCACCACAGCAACGCGGCGAGGACGGCCGTGAATGCGATCACGAACAGCCGGTACTTCGGGTAGACGAAGGCGCCCCAGATCACGACGCCATTCAGCCCATCGGGCGGCGGCACGTTGTCGCCGAGCGGCCCCCACGCGAGAATCGCGCATTCCTGCAGCACGAGCGCGAGGCCGACCGTCGCGAGGATGTGGAATTCGTGCTGTTGCGCGTACACGTGACGCAGCACCAGCTTCTCGACGATCCATGCGAACGCGCCGACGACGAGCGGCACGATCGCGAGCGCGACCCAGAAATTCGCCGACCATTGCAGCGCCTGGTAGCAGAGGTACGCACCGAGCAGATAGAACGCGCCGTGAGCGAAATTCACGAAGCGCAGCAGGCCGAACACGATCGACAGGCCGACGGCGAGCAGGAAATACAGCATGCCCACGCCGATGCCGTTGACGATCTGCAGCAGATAGACGTTCATGGCTTCCGTGTCGGAAAGGAAGGTAACGGACGCCCGCGGCGCGCGATGCGCCGCGAACGCATGCACGGCGTCACGCGAGCTTGCAGCCCGTCTTGTCGAGCGGCAGGAACGACTGGCCGGAGCTGACGATGTCGGCATAGTCGTCCGCGTTCTTCATCCGGCCCTTCGGCTTGCCCTTCAGCAGGTAGTAGTTCTTCAGCACCTGGTGGTCGCCCTTGCGGATTTCCTCCGGCCCCGTGAGGCCGTCGTACTTCATCCCCTCCATCGCCGCGACGACCTTCTTCGGATCGGCGCTGCCGGCCTTCACCATTGCGTCGATCAGGATCTTCGAGCAGATGTACGAACCCGCGAGGCTGTAGTTCGGGTTTGCCTTGAATGCGGCGTTCGCGCGCTTCACGAGATCGCGGTTCAGCGGCGAATCGATGCCGTGCCAGTACTGCGCGCCGAAATACACGCCGTCGCAGATGTCCGGGCCGAGCGCCTCGAACTGCTCGAGGCCCGACGCCCACGCGAGCAGGATCGTGCAGTTGCGCTTCATTCCGAAGCTGACGGCCTGGCGCAGCGTGTCCGACGACTGCGAGCCGAAGTTCAGGATCAGCAGCACGTCGGGCTGCGCGGCCGCCGCATTCGTCAGGTAGCCGCTGAACTCCTTCTCGGCGAGCGAGTGATAGCTGTTGCCGACGTGCTCGATGCCCTTCTCCTTGAAGACCGCCTTCGCGGCCGACAGCAGGCCGTCGCCGAACACGTATTGCGGCGTGATCGTGTACCAGCGCTTCGCCTTCGGCAGCATCTGGATCAGCGGGCGCACCGTCTGCTCGATCGCGCCGAAGGTCGGCACCGACCAGCGGAAGGTCGCCGCGTTGCAATCCTTGCCGGTGATCTCGTCCGCGCCGGCCGTCGTAATGAACACGCCGCCCGCCTTCTGCACTTCCTTGCCCATCGCCAGCGATTCGGACGACAGGATGCCGCCCGCGAAGAAACGCACGCCCTTCTGCTGCGCGATTTCCTGCACGCGCCGCACGGCCGTCGCCGGCTTGCCCTCGGTGTCGAGCGCCGTATACGCGAGCGGCGCGCCGAGCACCGTGCCGTATTGCTTGACGGCGAGCTGCATGCCGAGATCGGCGTACTTGCCGTTCGCGGCGAACGGCCCGGACATCGGCACCGGGCATGCAAGCTGGATGGACGAGCCTTGCGCGAACGCGACACGGGACGACATGCTGCCGAGCGCGCCCGGCACGGCCGACAGCGCGGCCAGTTTCAACAGTTCTCGGCGATTCAAGTTGACGCTCCTCATGATGGGGGGACACACGCGATACGACCGACTGCCAAACCGTGCCCACGCCATTCCAGGATGCGCGCCGCCGGTTCATTCTATTTATCATGATAAATAGAATGAACCTGATGCTAGAGTTGATCAAAATTGGTGTCAATCAGGCAAAATTCCGTACCCGCGCCGGGACCGGTCGTCGACGATGACGCGGCGCGCAGCCACACAAAGGAGTCTTGAAGATGGTCATGGACCGAGCCAGGGCAGGCCTCGCGGTCGAAATCAAGCAGCCGAAGCGCGCCGATCTCGTCGCCGAGGAGATCAAGCGGCTGATTACCGAGAAGGACCTGAAACCCGGTGACCGCCTGCCGCGCGAAGCCGAGCTGCAGCAGCTCTACGCGGTGAGCAAGAGCACGATCCGCGAGGCGCTGAAGTCGCTCGAGGTGCAGGGGCTCATCAAGGTCACGACAGGACCGTCGGGCGGCGGGATGGTCGTCGAGGTGCCGCTCGACCGCACGCTTCAGCTCCTGCAGAACTACCTGTTCTTCAAGGACGTGACGATCGACGACATCTATACGGTGCGCAAGCTGCTCGAACCCGAGCTGGCCGCCGGCGCGGTACCACACCTGACGGAGCGCGACTTCGCGGCCCTGGAATCGAACATTGCTTGCTGCGACGGCGCGTCGGGCGTGCACGATCGCGGCCACATGCTGCGTCAGCGGCAGGAGGACACGACGTTCCACGACATCCTCGCGGCCGCGAATCCCAATCCGTTCCTGCGCTTCAGCTGCGAACTGATCAACGAGATGATCCGGCAGTTGATCGAATTCCGGAACGATACGCCGCTCGCCGAGCACAAGCGCTTCGGCGAAGCGAACGTGTCGATCCACAAGGCGATCCTGCAGGCCGCGCGCGAGCGCGATACCGAGCGCGTCCGTGCGCTGATGGTCGAGCACATGACCGAGGCGCCCAAGCATGTGAAGCGGATGAAAGGCAAGCTGCGCGGGCGGTTGATCCTCGATTCCGAGATTCGCAGGCGCGCCGCCGCTTCCGTTGCGGGATCCGATGCGGCCGCGGTGGATCCGGAGGACCGCTGAACGTCGGCATGGGCGGCGCGCGGGGTCAAGGCCGACCGCCGCGCGCGGCGCCGCTGCCGGCGGGAACGCATTCGCCGCGCGGTTCCCCGGGGCGATCAGCGCGTCATCGCACGCCGCTCACGCGTACCCCGTCGTGCCCTTCGTCTCCAGATATTCGACGAGGCCGAACTCCGCATACTCGCGCCCGTTGCCCGAACGCTTGTAACCGCCGAACGGCGCGGCCGGGTTCCACGCCGGATAGTTGATGTGCACGTTGCCGACCCGCAGCCGTGCCGCGACCCGGCGCGCCCGCTCGAGATCAGTCGACTGCACGTAGGCCGCGAGCCCGTACACCGAATCGTTCGCGAGCGCGATGGCCTCTTCTTCGGTCCGGTAGGTCATGATCGACAGCACCGGGCCGAAGATCTCTTCGGTCGCGATCGTCATGTCCGGCGTGACGTTCGAGAACACCGTCGGGCGCACGTAGAACCCGTCGCCGAGCCCTTCCGGCCGGCCGGGGCCGCCGGCGACGAGCGTCGCGCCTTCCTCGATCCCGAGCCGGATGAAGTGCTGGATGCGATCGAACTGCGTACGGCTGACCACCGGCCCGATGCCGGTTTCCGTCGAATGCGGATCGCCGACGACGGTGCGTTCCGCTTCGCGCCGCGCCGCCTGCTCGGCCCGCGGCAGATGATCGACATGCACGAGCATGCGCGTCGGTGCATTGCACGACTGGCCGCTGTTGCTGAAGCAACTGCGTACGCCGCGCGTGACGGCGTCCTCGATGTCGGCATCGGGCAGGATCAGGTTCGGGCTCTTGCTGCCGAGCTCCTGGTGCACGCGCTTGACGGTATCGGCGGCCGCCTTCGCGACCTCGATACCGGCGCGCGTCGAACCCGTGAACGACACCATGCCGACATCCGGGTGTCGCGACAGCGCGTCGCCCACTTCATGCCCGTAGCCGTGCACGAGGTTGAACACGCCGGGCGGTACGCCGGCCTCGTGCAGGATCTCCGCGAACAGGATCGCGCTGAACGGCGCGATCTCGCTCGGCTTGAGCACCATCGTGCAGCCGGCGGCGAGGGCCGGCGCGACCTTGCACACGATCTGGTTGATCGGCCAGTTCCACGGCGTGATCAGCGCACACACGCCGATCGGCTCGTGCGACACCAGCAGCCCATCGGCCTGCGTGCTGAAGCGGAACGACTGCAGCGCACGAATCGTCTGCTCGAGGTGCGCGGTGCCCACCGCGGCCTGCGCCGCGCGCGCAAACGCGATCGGCGCACCCATTTCGCGGCTGATCGTCTGCGCGACTTCTTCATAGCGGCGCTGGTAGATCTCGAGCACGCGCTTCAACAACGCGACGCGCTCGGCCACGGACCAGCGCGAGTAAGTATCGAAGGCCCGTTTCGCCGCGTCGACCGCGCGATCGACGTCGGCCGCGACGCCGATCCTGAGCTGCGCATACGGCTGCGCGGTGGCCGGGTCGATCACGTCGATCGATCGTGCATCGGCCGGATCGAGCCACTGGCCGTCGATATAGGACTGTTGTGACGTTCGCATCGAATACTCCTGAAATGAGGGACGCCGCGCTCAGCGCGTCGCCCGCGCGTAAGTGTCGACGAGGATGTCGCGGATCTGCGCGACGAACCAAACGATCTCGTCGCGCGTCATCACGAGCGGCGGCGAGAACTGCACGATCGGCGTGCCTTCGTGATCGATACCCGCGCGGCACAGCAGCCCCGCGTCGAAGATCGCGGGCGCGAGCATCGTCGACACGAACGCCTGCGCGCCGATGCCGGCCGCCCAGCGACGCGCGGCCTTGTCGGTCACGAGCTCGAGCGAATAGTGGTAGCCGTCGCCACGCACGTCGCCGACGCACGGCAATTCGAGCAGCCCGTCGAGCGTCTGGCGGAATACGGCTTCGTTGTCGCGAACATTCTCGAGAACGCGCTCGCGCGCCATGATCTCGAGGTTCGCGAGCGCGGCCGTGCAGGCGACCGGATGGCCGCCGTACGTCGCGCCGTGCAGGAACATCTGCTGCGGCCCGTCGAGCACGGTGTCGACGACCGCATCGCTCGCGATCACGCCGCCGAGCGGCACATAGCCCGACGCAATGCCTTTCGCGAACGTGATGATGTCCGGCTTCAGTCCATAGCGCGCCGACCCGAAATATTCACCGAGCCGGCCGAACCCGCAGATCACCTCGTCCGCGACGAGCAGCACGCCATGCCGGTCGCAGATATCGCGCAGCCCCGCCGCGTAGCCGGCCGGCGGCGTCAGGCTGCCGCCCGCGTTCTGCAACGGCTCGACGACGATCGCGGCGACCGTGTCCGGCCCTTCCTGCACGATCAGCGATTCGATCTCGTCGAGCAGGTGGCGCGTGAACTGCGCTTCCGTCTCGTTCGCCGGGCGGCCGTAGCGCTTCGTGTTGCCCACGTGCCGCACGCCCGACATCAAAGGTTCGAAGTGCTTGCGGAAGTTCGTCATCCCGTTCAGCGCGAGCGCGCCGAACGACGTGCCGTGATACGCGACGCGCCGCGCGATGAACTTGCGCCGCTGCGGCTCGCCACGCGACTGGTGATACTGGCGCACCAGCTTGATCGCCGCTTCGTTCGACTCCGAGCCGCTCGACGTGAAGAACACGCGGTTCAGGCCTTCGGGTGCGAGCGTCGCGAGCTGGTGCGCGAGCCGGATCGCCGGTTCGTGGCCATAGCCCCAGTTGGTCGCGAACGGCAGCCGCACCATCTGCTCGCGGATCGCATCGCCGATCTCCGCGCCGTGGCTGTAGCCGACCTGCACGCAGTACAGTCCCGCCAGCCCGTCGAAATAGCGCTTGCCGTTGCGATCGACGAGCCAGCAGCCTTCGCCGCGGTCGAACACGGTCAGCGCGTTCTCGCGGTACGCATCGGCATGCGTGAAGTGCATCAGCAGGTGGCGCTTGCCGAGCGCCTGCAGGTCCGCATCGAGATTGACGTCAACAGCGTTCATGGGTCACTCCTCCTTCAGGGTTTCAGAACCGGCACCGCGCGGCCGGTCGTTCAATTCATCGACAGCGTCGGCGCCGGGCGCGTGAAGCCGCGCGTCAGCCACGCGAGCTGGGCGAGTCCGAGCACGAGCCAGCCGATGCCGACGTAGAACGTCTGGCGCGACAGCCCCGACCAGAGCCACACGTTCATCGCGAAGCCGATCGCCGGCATCACGCCGAACGTGATCCAGCCCGCGACATGACGGTGCTCGGGCCCAGCCAGATAGCTGCGCATCACGCACAGGTTCACGATCGCGAACGCGACGAGTGCGCCGAAACTGATCATCGTCGACGCGAGGTCGAGCGTGATGAACAGCGCGGACAGCGACACGACGCCGACCGCGAGCGTCGCGCGCACCGGCGTGCGCAGCCTTGCATGCAGGTGACCGAACACGCATTCGGGCAGCACGCGGTCGCGGCCCATCGCGAACAGCACGCGCGTCACGCTCGCCTGGCCGGCCATCGCGCTCGCGAAACAGCCGGCCACGTATACCGCGACGAAGAACGCCGACAGCGTGCCGCCGCCAATGCGCCGCATCAGTTCGAGGCTGGCCGAATCGAGATCCTTGAACGCGCGCCAGTCGGGAAACACTATTTGCCCGACGTACGCGATCAGCATGAACAGCAGGCCGCTCGCCAGCGTGCAGAGCAGGATCGCGCGCGGCACCGTGCGCCGCGGCTCGCGCGTCTCCTCCGACAGGGTGGTGACCGCATCGAAGCCGAGGAACGACAGGCACAGGATCGCTGAGCCGGCGAAGATCGCGCGCGCATCGCCCGACGACGGCAACGCGACGGCCATCGACAGCCCCTCGCCCGCGGCGACGCGCGCCGCGGCAACGACGAAGATCGCGATGAACACGAGCTGGCTCGCGATCAGGATCAGGTTCACGCGATTGACGAGGCGGATGCCGACGATGTTCAGCCCGGTAATCAGCGCGATGCTGCCGACGATCCATACGCTGGCCGGCACGCCGGGGAAAATCTGCTTCATGTAGATGCCGATCGCGAGGTAGCTGATCATCGGGATGAACAGGTAATCCATCAGCAACGCCCAGCCGACCATGAAGCCGGCCGACGTGCCGAAATTGCGGCTCGCGAACGTATAGGCGGACCCGGCGCTCGGCATCAGCCGCGCCATGTGGCCGTAGCTGCGCGCGGTGAACAGCATCGCGACCAGCGTGACCGCATACGCGGCCGTCAGATGCCCGTTCGTCTCGCTCGTGACGAGGCCGTAGGTCGTGAACACCGTCATCGGCAACATGTACGCGAGGCCGAAGATCACCAGCGTCGAGGGGCCGAGCAGGTGCGGCTTGCGGCGTTCGTACGGAGCGCCTCGATGTGCGGGTGCGCCAAGGTCATCCGTCGCGGCGGCGAATGCGGTTCGACCGGGCCTGTCGTTGTCCATGCTGTCCTCACGTGGGTGGCGTCCATGACCTCAACACGCGTGCATCCGGCGCTGGCGGCGGGGCACGGCTGGAAGAAAGTGTGGTGCGCCAAAAAATCGAGAACGAATGAGAAATGCGGACGTAATAGAGGGATATTTCCGGACACGATGTCGCGCACTGCACGATCCGCGTCCTGCATGCTGCTGTGCCGCACTGGCGTTTTGCGGACATTCCGGCTATGTTCTACGCGACCACGTCACCGTATCGGCACCATGGACAGCCGCTCCCAACGAAACCAGAGCCGGGCCGAGCGCAGTCTGCGCATGTCGCTCGGCCTCGCACGCCCGGTCGGGCGCCAGGAGGATATTCCGGCCACCGTCCATGCGATCGCGGTCGCGCTGGACGAGTGCCGCGTGCGGCACATCGACGGCGCCGCGCTGCTCGAAGGTACCGGGCTCGGCGCGAACGAAGTCGCGTCGCCGAACCTGCACGTGAATCGCGGCCAGGAACAGCGCTGCTTCCGCAACCTGCTGCGCTGCAGCGGCGTACCGTCGATCGGGCTGTCGATCGGTGCGCGGCTGCACGTGTCGACGCTCGGCCTCGCCGGCTACGCGATGCTGATCAGCGGCTCCGTGATGCAGGCGTTCCGCTGCATGGGCCAGTTTCCGCTGTTCATGGGGCTGTATTTCGACGTGCGCATCGACGCGCACGCGGACGGCATGAGCGTGACCATCAGCCGCTACAACGGCGAACCCGATCTCGAGGTATTCCAGGTCGACATGTGCCTGTCGAGCCTGCGGCTGATCGTGTCCGATCTCGTCGGCAAGCCGGTGTGGCCGGAGCAGCTGCAACTCGCCCGCCGCACGCCGCGCAATGCAGCCGACTACACACGCCACTTCGGTTGTCCGGTCACATTCAACGCGGCCGACAACCGTCTCGTGTTCACGTCCGTGAACGGCACGGAAACGCCGCGTCTCGCGAACGAAGTCAGCTTCAATGCGCTGCACGGCCAGTGCGAAGTGCTCGAACGGCAGTGGGCCGCATCCGTCGGCACGCGCTTCGCCGACCGCGCGAAGGAGCTGATGGCGCGCGACCTCATGCGCTTCAAGTCGATGACGTCGCTCGCGCATGCGCTGCACCTGACGGAACGCACGCTGCGCAGGCGGCTCGACAAGGACGGCATCACGTTCCAGTCGCTGCTCGACGAAGTGCGTCACGACGAAGCGGTCCGGCTGCTCGACGACCACTCGCTGACGGTCGCGGCGATCGCCGAACGGCTCGGCTACAGCGAGCCGCGCAGCTTCCGTCACGCGTATCGGCGCTGGACCGGCAAGACGCCGCGCGCGGACGCCGACATCGACATGTAATACCGCTCACGCAAGCCGGTTCGGAACGATTTCGCCATCCATGAATTCGGAGTTCGAATCATTTCCACGGAGGCCGCCGACTTCATCGATATCGATGCCGCGACGAGATTGCGTGTCTTGCCCAAGGTAGACGCGATCGTTCGATTGCTCTATACTCGCCCCAACTTCATCACAAAACGCATGATCTCGCACGCAACGTGATGTCATTTCGCACTTTGTTGCGCATGCATCCGTTCGCCGCGTCACAGGGGCCACCGGCCCCAGCGGTTGGCGTCAAGCCACCCGCATCCATGCCGTCTTCGCAGGACGGTGCCCTGCTCGAACGCGCCTCGCCGTTACGGCGCCGCCGGGCCGAACCTGACAATCAGACGAACGCAGCATCGCGTTCACCCGACCGCCAGCCGCACCTCGGTGCAGCCGGCAGTACTGTTTCCGTCAGTTCAATCGCGGCCATGCCGGGATCACGAACTTCCATCGCGACGCCATTCGGCGTCATCGCGGCGCGTGCCTGCGCGCGTGCCGCACCGGATTGAGGAGGCGTATCTTCATGACTCGACGCACTGTCCAGCTGGTGGGCAGCCTGGTAGCCATCATCGCAGTCGGTTGGGCACTGGCGCGCGGTATCGGCGCCGACACGTTCCGCCAGCGCGCGGACGATCTCGCCTACTACGCGGGCCAGCACATGCTGCTGGTCGTCTACTCGATGACGCTCGCGATCGCCGTGGGCGTACCGGCCGGCGTGCTGCTGAGCTGGCCACGGTTCCAGCACCAGGCCGAGCGCTTCATGCAGGTCTTCAACATCGGCAACACGATCCCGTCGCTCGCGGTGCTGGCCATCGCGCTGGGCATCTTCGGCATCGGCGACGTGCCCGCGATCGTCGCGCTGTTTCTCGCGTCGCTGCTGCCGATCACGCGCAATGCATACGAAGGCATGAAGAACGTGCCGGCCGCGCTGCGCGAAGCCGCCAAGGGCATCGGCATGACGGGCTGGCAATCGCTGGTTCGCGTCGAATTGCCCAATGCATTGCCGATCATCGTCGGCGGCGTGCGCACCGCGCTCGCGATCAACGTCGGAACGGCGCCGCTCGCGTACCTGATCGGCGCGGACAGCCTCGGCTCGCTGATCTTCCCCGGCATCTACCTCGACAACCAGCCGCTGCTGCTGCTCGGTGCGTCGCTCACCGCGATCCTCGCGCTCGCGCTGGACGGCATCGTCGCGGCCAGCAGCCGCCACTGGCTCGCACGCCACGGAGGGGCAGCATGATGCGCTCCCTCCGATCGATCGCACGCCTGTGCGCCGCCGTCGCGCTGTGCATGGCGGCCGGCACGCCGGCATTCGCCGCGAAGCTCGTGCTCGGTGCGAAGAACTTCACCGAGCAATACGTGCTCGCGGAAGTCACGTCGCAGTACCTGCGCTCGCGCGGCTACGACGTGGAAGTCCGCTCGGGCCTCGGCAGCACGCTCGCCCGCAGCGCGCTGGAGAACGGCCAGTTCGACCTGATGTGGGATTACACGGGCACCGCCGCGCTCGTCTACAACAAGATTCAGGACAAGCTCTCGCCCGAAGCGATGTACCGGCGCGTCAAGGCACTCGACGTGCCGCGCGGGCTCGTGTGGCTCGACGCGTCGCCGCTCAACGACACCTACGCGATCGGCCTGCCGAGCCAGCTCGCTCACGCTACCGGCATCCGTACCGTGTCGCAGCTCGCCGAGCACCTGAAGACCGACCCGGCCGCGAAGCATTACGTGTTCGGCATGGACGCGGAATTCGCGAACCGCCCCGACGGCCTGAAGCCGCTGCTGGCCGCGTACGGCATGCAGTTCAGCCGCGCGCAGCTGAAGCAGATGGACCCGGGGCTCGTGTACACGGCGCTGCACAACAACCAGCTGAAGATCGGGCTCGTCTACACGACCGACGGGCGCGTGAAGGGCTTCGGCATCGTGCCGCTCGAGGACGACAAGCACTTCTTCCCGCCGTACAACGCGACACCCGTGGTGCGCAAGGCCACCCTCGACCGCAATCCGAAACTCGCGACGCAGCTCAATGCGCTGTCGGCCGCGCTCGACAACGACGTGATGCAGGCCATGGCCAAGGCCGTCGACCTCGACGGCCAGTCGCCGCGCGACGTCGCCGACGCGTTCCTGCGCACGCATCCGCTACCTTGAAGGAGACCTGATGAGCGTATTCGACTATCTCGCTTCGAGCTGGCCCGAGCTGCTGCAGCTCACGCTGCAACACGTATGGCTCGTCGCAATCGCCGTGGGCTGTGCGATCGTCGCGGGCGTGCCGCTCGGCATCCTCATCAATCGCCACGACTGGCTCGCCGGGCCGCTGCTCGGCATCGCCACGATCGTGCTCACGCTGCCGTCCATCGCACTCTTCGGCCTGATGATCCCGTTCTTCTCGCGCTTCGGCCAGGGCATCGGCGCCGCGCCCGCGATCACGGCCGTGTTCCTCTATTCGCTGCTGCCGATCATGCGCAACACGTACCTCGCGCTGCACAACGTCGATGCGGGGATCAAGGAAGCCGGCACCGGCATCGGCATGACCTCGTGGCAACGCCTGCGTCTCGTCGACCTGCCGCTGGCGGTGCCCGTCATTCTCGCGGGTGTGCGCACCGCCGTCGTGATGAACATCGGCGTGATGACGATCGCCGCCGTGGTGGGCGCGGGCGGGCTCGGCACGCTGATCCTGCGCGCGATCGGGCAGAGCAGCATGATGAAACTGCTGGTGGGCGCGGTGCTCGTGAGCCTGCTCGCGATCGTCGCCGACCGGCTGCTGCAGATGCTGCAGCGGGCATTGACACCGAAGGGAGTGCAGAAGACATGATCGAACTCGACCAACTGACCAAGACCTTCACGCGCAAGGACGGCCAGGCCGTGCGCGCGGTCGACTCGGTGAGCCTGTCGGTACCCGAGGGGGAAATCTGCGTGTTTCTCGGCCCGTCGGGCTGCGGCAAGACCACCACGCTCAAGATGATCAACCGGCTCATCGCCGCCACCTCGGGCCGCGTGCTCATCAACGGCGAGGACACGGCGCAGCTCGACGAAGTCGACCTGCGGCGCCACATCGGCTACGTGATCCAGCAGATCGGGCTGTTCCCGAACATGACGATCGAAGAGAACATCACGGTCGTGCCGCGCCTGCTGGGCTGGGACAAGAAGCGCTGCGCCGAGCGTGCACGCGACCTGATGTCGATGGTCGCGCTCGATCCGAAGCTCTACCTGAAACGCTATCCGCGCGAGCTGTCGGGCGGGCAGCAGCAGCGCGTCGGCGTGATTCGCGCGCTGGCCGCCGATCCGCCCGTGCTGCTGATGGACGAACCGTTCGGCGCGGTCGATCCGATCAATCGCGAGTCGATCCAGAACGAGTTCTTCCAGATGCAGCGGCAACTGAACAAGACCGTGATCATGGTGAGCCACGACATCGACGAAGCGATCAAGCTGGGCGACCGCATCGCGGTGTTCCGGCGCGGCCAGCTGGTGCAGTACGATCACCCCGACACGCTGCTCGCGCGCCCGCGCGACGAATTCGTCGCGCAGTTCGTCGGCCAGGACAGCACGCTCAAGCGGTTGCTGCTCGTGAAGGCCGGCGACGCCGCCACGCAGCCCGAAACGGCACGCGTCGATACGCCGCTCGCGCACGCGCTCGCGGTGATGGACGAAGCCGACTGCCGCTACCTGACCGTGCTCGACGACGCGGGCCGCGCGCTCGGCTACGTGACGCGCCGCGCCGCACGCACCGATGGCGGCGGCGTATGCGGCGAACGCGTGACGCCGTTCCCGGCCGGGGTCTCGGCCGACGACAACCTGCGCATCGTGCTGTCGAAGATGTACCAGTACAGCGCGTCGTGGATGCCCGTGCTCGACCCCGACGGCGTATGGATCGGCGAGGTCACGCAGGACTCGATCGCCGCGTACCTGAGCTCGGGCCGATCGCGCCGGCAAACGGGGCAGCCGCCGGGCAGTCCTGCCGATGCGGTCGGCGCAGCGGCCACGCACTGATTCGTCTCCGGGCCGGTGCGCCGCCGCACCGGCTCCGGGAAGCGAATCGATGCCGTATGCGATTCCGGACCTTCGCGGGAAACATGAACCTGGCCCGACCGTGTTCCGTTCATGCTCGTTTTGCCAAACGCCCGTGTCTTGTTCGCGCAGTCGAACGACCAATCGAAAAGATGCCTATCACCGGAAACGGCGCCGAGTACCGGTGCGGTTCGGCATAGACGATCCTGACCTTCACGCACGTATTGAGCGGGCCACAGTCGACGGAGGCGGGATCGGCATACAGCTCGACAGCCGGTCCGGGGCCCAGCGTGACCCAGTTCCCGGCCCATGCAAATCAATGATTTGGTCATCTTTTCCTACAGAATTCGCAGAAAAGTTGCCCCTCGGATGGACCATTCGAGTGGGTAAACTCGATCTCATTCCGCCCCCACCGGTCAGTTTGCTACACTGGCCGAATATCTCCCGAAGCAACCATTAATTCCAATCGGTTTCTATAGGCGCAAATTTTTCGAAATTATCGATCAATATTTCGCAAATCAGATGTCCTCCGCTCCGATTTTAAAGCACAGGAATTCAACATCATGGTAGCCGACTGGCAAACCTCGAGATCGCCCGAGACACCTCTCACTCGACTTTTGAGTTTCTTGGATGAGGATCCGAATAATCTCAATCTACTATCCGACGCCGCGATTGCCGCATTTGAGGCGCATCAGTTTCGCCTGTGCAACGACTTGCTGATCCGCCGAGAGACCATTGCGCCACTCACGCCATCGCTCGTTAATCTAAGGGGCTTGTCCGCATTGTCCGAAGGGCGGTTTGAAGCCGCACTGGCCGATTTCCGCACTCTCGTCGAACACGACGCAAATCCGGTCCTTTACTACAACTTTGCTTATGCAAGCGCCATGTGCGGCGCTTTCAAGCCGGCGGCGGACATCGGCCCCACTTGCCTTGAAGCGGTTCCGGGGGCGGCTGCCCTGAAATTGCGGGCCCTTCATTATCTGGGGCGTTTCGACGACGCCATTCGGATGGGTGCACTGGCGGATCTGGCCGCATCGCCTCCGGACTTTGTGGGTGCTTACGCGTCGCTTTTGTTCGATCTGGGGGATCTGGAAAATGCGCGCCACCATGCAGCGCGCGCGCCGGACTCTTCCGATAGCCTCGTGATCGCAGGATTGACCGAACTCGAGGCTGGCAATATCGAACGTGCGACCGCACTGCTTGATCGAGCGGCCGACAGCAACCCCCTAGAGGCGCGCGCCACGCTCGGGCGCGGTCTTTGCCTATTGGCGCAAAAGCAATTTGCGGAAGCCGCGGCGACGCTCGATCGAGCTGCGGAACGCCTCACCAGCCATGCCGGTTCCTGGCTTGCGGCCGGCTGGGCATGGCTCTTTGCAGGAAATCCGGATACGGCGGCCGAACGCTTTCAGCACGCGGCAGTGCTTGATAGAGGGTTTGCCGAAGCCCAGGGCTCGCTTGCGGTCGCATTGCAACTTCAAGGGCGCCGTGACGATTCCCGTCGTCACGCCGAAATTGCGCTGCGCCTTGATCCGGGGTCGCTGTCCGGCACGCTTGCGAAGACCCTGGAACTCGAGGCGACGGACAGCACCGAGTCAGCGAACGCACTCAAGGAATCCATGCTGAATCGTCCTCTTGGCCCGACCGGCCGAACGCTGGCGCAGTCATTGACCGCATTCGGTCTGAAACGCACGCACAATCAAGCGTAACCTGTACATAACGCGGTTTTTCTTCTCCCCCGATCACCGCCGTAGCGGTGGGTGACGGGGGAGTCGCGGCTTGATCATGCCGATCACGGCCCCGCGAAGTTTCGGTCTTTCGGTCCCGTCGCTCGCGCTCCTACTTCTTCAGCATCGTATTGAACATCAACAGGAAACAATACTTCCCTTACGTTAATTTTTAAACATATTTAATTAGTTAATCACGCATCCGCACAATTCCCCCGGATTGACAACTCCGAGTTGATTTTCGCCATCCATTAAATCCTTTCAGTCTCGTTGACAACATTACGATTGCAATTCAGTATACCGAAATAATCGTAATAAACAGTAACATCCCCCGGGGAAACGAGAGAATGTCTAGCGACAACGCCCTGGGCCTTATGGCCCAGCTAATGTGGACAGGTTTGCTTGTCGCGGGTCCCATTCTTCTCGCTGCTCTTGTAACAGGTCTGGTCATCAGCCTGTTTCAAGTCGTCACGCAACTTCAGGAAATGAGTCTTTCCTACGTGCCGAAACTCGTTGTCGTTGGTTTCGTCATTGTCGTGCTCGGTTCCTGGATGTTGGCCCGCTTGACCAGTTTTACCCAATCCCTCTTTAATCTCATTCCAACGCTGGGCTAACCATGATCGCCAATCCGAGTATCGGATGGGGTGCGGCGACGCTGTTGCTGTCGTTACGCATCGGCCCGGTGTTTACACTCGCCCCGCCCTTCTCGCAAATGGTTACGCCGATGCGAGTCAAGGTAGTCGCGACACTGACATTGTCCGCCTGTCTCGCTACTACCGTCACCTATCAAGGACCGGTCGATGCCGGCATGATTCCCGTTGCCGCATGGGAGTGCCTGCTCGGGCTCGCGATCGCCTTCGCATTCCAGGCCAGCTTCGCGGCATTGTCCTTCGTCGGGCGCGTTCTCGACGTTCAGGCCGGCTATGGCCTGGCGATGGTGATCGATCCGGGCTCGCGTAGCCAGGCGCCACTGCTCGGTTCGATCCTGACCATGACGGCAGGCGTCATTTTCTTCGCGTCCAACGGGCATCGCGATCTCCTCGCCCTGCTGTTCGAGCTCACGCGATCGTTTCCGCCTGCGTCTGTCCACATCATCGGCGACCCCGGGTCGTTCACGTCGTACTTCGGCTCGCTGACTGCCATCGCACTGGGTGCGACCGCCGCCGTCATGCTGACGCTGTTCCTGACGGATCTTGCGATTGCGTTCCTGGCCCGCGCGCTCCCGCAGATGAATGCATTGATGCTGGGCTTTCAGGTCAAGGCGTTCGTCACGCTTGCCGCAATGGCGTTGACTGCCGGCACGCTCGCACCGGTCGCGTTGCGGCTCGTGCGGTTCGCGCTCGACTTCGTTCCGACCACGTTCCGACACTATGGCTGAACAAGACGAGAACCGGTCCGAAGCCGCCACTGCCTATCGTCTCGAGCAGGCGCGCAAGAAGGGCATGACGCCCAAGAGTCAGGAACTCGGCATGCTGGCCAGCCTGGCCGCCTGTGCGGCCTACTTGTGGACCGACGGCGCACACCTCGCGGCCGCCATCGCTACCCGCAGCGTGAGCCTGCTGGCAGAGGTGCCTGCCGTCGCACATACGCCCGGCGCGATGACGACGTGGTTGATGACGGCAGTGCTGGACGCCTTTCGGCTGATTGCACCGATGGCGCTCCTGTCGATGGGCGCGGGGCTGCTGGTCGCCGTGCTGCAAACCCGTTTCCTTTTTGCGCCGGCTGCCGTCAAGGCCGACATGTCCAGGCTGAATCCCGTCCAGGGATTCAAGCGCGTCTTTTCGTTACAGACGCTCCTGGATTCGGCTCGCACTCTGATCAAAATGGCTGTTTACAGCCTGATCGCGTGGTTCTGCATCGCGTCGGTGATCGAAAGCGTCGCACACACGCCACTCAGTCCGCGTCGCTTGAGCGAACTGATGCAGACGTCCGGTCTGAGCTTCTTCGCAAAGCTGCTGATTGCCGCGGCGGTGTTCGCCGCACTCGACTTCGTGATCGTCCATCGCGTCTTTGCAAAGAAGATGCGCATGAGCCGTCACGAAATCAAACAGGAATACAAACAGCGCGAAGGCGACCCGCGGATCAAGAATCAGCGGCGCAAGATTCGTCGCGAGCTGACCCAGAATGCGCGTAGCCTCCGCAACGTCCGCGACGCGGACGTCCTGATTACGAATCCAACGCACTATGCGATCGGACTGAAGTACGTGCCGGCGCACATGGCGGCACCCAAGGTGATCGCACGGGGCGCCGGCAATTTTGCGCAACGGCTCAAGAAGGTTGCGTTCGTTTACGGCATTCCTGTCGTCGAATCGCCAGCGCTGGCCCGGCGAATTTTTCGTGAAACGCGAGTCGATCAGGAGATTTCCGCCGGCTCGTATCGCGACGCCGCCTCGGTCTACCTGCGCATTCGCCGCCGCGTTGGCGAGGTCGCCGCATGAACGCGCTCGTGTCCCGCCTCGGCCGGCAGCAGGATCTCGCGCTCGTGCTCGCCGTCATGGCGATCCTGCTGATCCTCTTTGCACCGATCCCGTCCGCCGCGCTCGACCTGCTGATCATCACGAACTTCGCGTTCGCGTTCACGATCCTGCTGCTGACGATCTACGTTGTCCGGCCCGTCGACTTCTCGACCTTCCCGTCGCTGCTGCTGATCGCGACGCTGTTTCGACTGTCGTTGAACATCGCGGCGACGCGGCTCATCCTGTCCGGTGCCGAAGCCGGTCAGGTGATCGGTGCGATAGGCGAATTCGTCGTGCAGGGCAATTTCGTCATCGGCCTGATCATCTTTTTCATCCTGATCGTCGTCCAGTACGTGGTCGTGACGAACGGTGCGCAGCGAGTATCCGAGGTGGCGGCCCGCTTCGTGCTTGACGCAATGCCCGGCCAGCAGATGAGTATCGATGCAGACCTGAACATGGGCCTGATCGACCAGGACGAAGCGCGGGCACGCAGGAAGGCGCTGGAAAAGGAAGCCGCATTCTATGGCTCGATGGACGGCGCGAGCAAGTTCGTCAAGGGCGACGCTATCGCCGGCATCATCATCATGCTTATCGACATCCTCGGCGGCTGGGCGGTCGGTGTCGCACAGATGGGCATGTCGCTCGGGCATGCACTCCAGAAATTCACGCTGCTGACGATCGGCGACGGTATCGTCACGCAGGTACCCGCGCTCGTCATCTCGGTGGCGACCGGGATCATCGTCACGCGCTCGGCGTCCGACGGCGAACTGAGCAACGAAGTATTCCGTCAACTCGCGCAGTTCCCCAAGATCCGTTTTCTCGTGACGGGCGCGCTGGTTGGCCTGCTGATCCTGCCTGGCATGCCGAAATGGCCGATCCTGATTCTCACGCCGGTGGTCTTCTTCGCGTGGTGGTTCGCACGCGGCTCGTCGGCTGAAGCCGCTACGGCAATGGCCGGCGCCGACGCCCCGGCCACGCCGGCTGCCGCGAGCGGCGGGGAAGCCTTGCCCGTTGCACCTGTCGAAATCGGTTTCGGCCCGGAACTCGCACGCGCATGGATCCCGCTGCAAGGCGTGCTGGCCGAACGGATTGCCGCATTCCGGAAGCAGTACACCGAAGAGATGGGCGTCACGATTCCGGCCGTAACGTTCCGAGATGCCGCGCAACTTGGCTCGAACGACTACCGAATCTCGCTGTACGGCAATCGCTTCGGCCAAGCCGCGCTGCATGCCGACAAAACACTCGCGATCCACCCGAACGGCAAGGCCGGCGACCTGACCGGCATCGCGACGCGCGACCCGGCATTCGGCCTGCCCGCGCTGTGGATCGACGAAGCGCAGGTTTCTCGTGCAGCGTCGCTCGGCTATACGGCCGTCGATCCGATGACGGTCCTCGTCACCCACGTCACAGAAGTCGTCCGCGCAAACATCTCGTCGCTCCTGTCCCGCAGCGATGTCGTCGCGCTGCTCGAAGGTGTCCGCACACGCTCGCCCGGGCTCGTCGAGGAACTCGTACCCAACATCCTGTCGGTCGGCGACGTGCAGGCCGTGTTGCAGAGCTTGCTATCCGAGCATGTCCCGATCCGGAACATCGACCAGATCGTCGAGGTGCTGGCCGACGCCGGCCGGCACGAGAAGGAACCGGCAATGCTCGGGGAACGCGTACGTCAGAAGCTCGGACACAGCATCTGCCAGCGTCTTATCGGCGAGAAGGAAGCGCTTGCGGTGCTGACGCTCGATCCGATGCTCGAAAACACGATTGCACACAATTTGCAGGGCGCCGACGGCAGCGGCGCGTTCGTGCTCGATCCGGGGCTGGCTGAATCGTTCCTCACGCGGCTCGCTGAACAAGTCGACGCGATGCTTCGGCAGAATCTCGCCCCCACGTTGCTGTGCCGGCCCGAGCTCCGTCGGCACCTGAAGATATTTTCTCGCCGTATCGCCCCTCGGCTCGCCGTTCTGTCGATGAACGAGATCCCGCACGCGATCAATCTGCGTTCGTTCGGGACGGTTGGTCTCGACCGTCACGCTTCCGCGGCATGACCGCCCCGCTTTCATGAACGATACCCGCCCCGCCCATGGATAACCTGATGACAATCGCCGTCGGCCTGATCTCGTCCGAGACGCGCCAGGTCGAAACCGCCGCGCAGAACGTCGCGAATCTCGCGACGCCGGGCTACAAGCGGCTGATCACGTTCGCCGATGCGGTTTCGCAGGCCGAGTCGTCAGCGCAAACGGCAGCGCCCCGCGCATCCACGCGCGACGTCGCAACGGACTTCACGCCTGGCCGGATGGTTCACACCGGCAATCCGCTGGATCTCGCGCTGTCGAGCGGCGGGTTCTTCGCGGTTTCCGCGCCCGATGGCACCGCCTATCTGCGCGGTGGCTCGTTCCGGCTTGACGCCGACGGCCGGCTCGTCACGCGACAGGGGTGGGCGCTGCAAGGCAGCGGCGGCGGCGACATCGTCGTGCGTTCGCAGAACTGGCGCGTCCTCGCCGACGGAACCGTGCTCGACGACGGCCAGCCGGTCGCCGTGATCGGCACTGCGTCGTTCGCCAATCCGAATCAACTGGCCCGCACCAACGACGGCCTATATCGCGCCAATGGCGCCCGGCCCGTCGAACTCGCCGATCCGCGCGTGATGCAGGGTTATCTGGAAGCGTCGAACGTATCGAACGCCGACGAAATGATCCGGATGATGGCTGCGATGCGGCGCGTCGAGTCCGGGCAGAAGCTCGTTCATGCATACGACGACATGATGGGCAACGTCCTGCAACGTCTCGGAGACATGTAATCGTGAACAACGTGTTCTACATCGGCGCAACCGGCCTCAATGCGCAACAGACCGCCATCGACGTCACGGCGAACAACATCGCCAACATGACCACGCCCGCGTTCAAGCGCGGCACCGTCGCGTTCTCCGAACTGCTCACCACCGTGCCGGCGCCGCTCGTGCGCGACTACGCGAACGAAACGTCGAGCGTCGCGGCCGGCGTCAGCGCGGATCCGTCGCTGCACGTCTATACGCAGGGCGAATTGCGGCCGACCAACAATGCGCTCGATCTGGCGATTCGCGGCAACGGCTTCATCGAACTCGCCTCCGATTCCGGCCAGACGCTGCTCTGGCGCGGCGGCACGCTGCGGGTCGGTTCCGACGGCTATCTGGCGACGGCGGACGGCCAGCGCCTGAAGGCGATGATTTCAGTGCCGCGCGATGCATCGGCGATCACGATCTCGCAGACAGGCCAGGTTCAAGCCACCGTGTCCGGTCAGGCCGACCCGCTCGACATCGGCGAACTCGAGGTACTGGTGCCGTCCGACGTGCGCGCGCTCGAATCGGTTGGCGGCGGCGTCTATCGCGCACGCGACGATGCGTCGTCGTTGACGCGCGTTCGGCCGGGCGAGGACAACGCCGGCGTGCTGGTCCAGGGATTCAGCGAGGCATCGAACGTGTCGATGTCCGACGAACTCGTCGGCCTGATGCTCTACCAGCGAACCTATGCGGCCAACGCACGGCTCGTCCAGGTCGGCGACGAGCTGATGTCCATCGCCAACGGGCTCAAGCGATGACGCGCGGCTTTTCCAGTCCAAGCAGGTCGCACGCACCGTTGGCTGCGCGCGCTCGGCTGCTTTGCCTCAGTGCGCTCGTTCCTGCGGCCGTGCTCGGCGCGCCGTCGCCCGACGCCATGATCCGTTTTCGCTCCACCGTCACCGTCGATCGCCCGACAGTCATGCTGGCGGATGTCGCCGATCTGACCGCCCTGCCTGAATCCGTCGCACAACGCGCGGCAACCGTTCCGGTGATGTCGCTCGCACGATCGGCAACGGCCGTGCGCGTGGACGCGCGCCGGCTCGCCACATCTGCACGCCGCGCGATGCCGATGCTCGGTTCGTGGCTGGCAAACGTGCCGGCAGCCAACGTCGACATCACCCTTCTTCGGATTACCGAAGCCAACAACGCGAGCTCGCCCTCCTGCGTGACCGTGCTTGAAGATCTTCCGGTCGATACCAGCCCGGCGGTTAGCCAGATTCAACCGGCGGGCTGCCCGGGCGACGGCGCCGTGCGGGCCTGGCGCTACGACGCGGAATCGCATGTGGTGCGGACGGCCCGCACCATGACCGCCGGCGAGATCGTGCCGGCGCCCGCCATGTCGCGTCTGGCCACCGTTCATCGTGGCGGACGTGTGTTCGACACCATCCAGGTGGGTGCCGTGACCGTGACGCGTTCCGGCACGGCCCTGGCCGACGCCGGACCACGGCATGCGGCACCGGTACTGACCGGCAACGCGGACATCCAGATCTGGCGGGCGCCGTCGGACGGGCGGGGACACTGACATGCGCCGCGTCCTTTCCTTCATGCACGCGGGCGCGCTTGCGGTGTCGCTGCTCGGAACGCCCGCCGCCCCGGCGGCCGACCTCTATCAAGGCTCGACCTACGAATCGCTGACGGCGGACCGACGCGCGTCGCGGCCCGGCGACATCGTCACGATCCTCATCTACGAAAACTCGAGCGCCAGTAACACGGCGGACACATCCACGAAGACTGGCTTCGGTGTGCAGGGCAACGTGTCGACACTGTACGCAGGCAAGAATTCCGCACAGGTCGGTCTCGGCGACAACTACGGCGGCAAAGGCCAGATTCAGCGCACGGGCCGGCTGCTGGCACAGCTGAGCGCCAGCGTCACGGGCGTGACGCCGAGCGGCGACCTCATTGTTGCCGGCACACAGGACATCGACGTCAACGGCGAAAAAACCCGTATTCGTCTCGAGGGTCGCATCCGGCCGATCGACATCGCCGCGAACAACACGGTGCTGTCGACGCGGCTGGCCGATGCGAAGATCGACTACACCGGCGAAGGCTTCATCACCGATCGCTCGCGGCCCGGCCTCATTCCCCGCTTCTTCGCATGGCTGGGCTTATGGTAAAGCGCTTCTTCATCCATGCCGCGTGGTTGGTCTGCGCTGTCTCGACCGCGGCCGGCGCGGCCACGGCCGACGTTCGCCTCAAGGATCTCGGCCGCTTCCTCGGCTGGCGCGACAACATGCTGGTCGGATACGGGATCGTCACGGGCCTGTCGGGCTCGGGCGATACCCCGCGCAACCAGGCGACCCGCCAGGCGATGACGAACATGCTGTCGCAGTTCGACCTGAACCTGACGCAGGATCAATTGCAGAGCCGCAACGTCGCGATGGTCATGATCACGGCGTCGCTGCCACCGACCTCGGACGTCGGCGACAAGCTCGACGTCAACGTGACGTCGATGGGCGATGCACGCAGCCTGTCCGGCGGCACGCTGATCATGACGCCACTGCGCGGGCCGGATCGCAAGGTCTATGCGCTCGCACAGGGAGCGGTATCCGTCGGCGGCTATCGCTACGATGCGAACGGCAACCTGCGCATGAAGAATCACCCTACCGCAGGCACCGTTCCCGAAGGCGCGACCGTCGAAGTACCGGTCACGGCAGAACTGGTCAATCGCGACGGCTACCTCAGTTTCGTCCTGAAGGACGCGGACGCGATCACAGCCGAACGCATTGCATCCCAGATCAACCGCTCATTCGGCAACGGGACCGCCCGCTCGACCGATGCACGCACCGTGCGAATCCGCGCGCCGCTGGACGGTGGCGGACTGAATGGCTACGTCGCGCGAATCGAATCCCTCGCCGTTGCCCCGGACCAGCGCTCGCGCGTCGTGATTAACGAACGTTCCGGCACGGTCGTGGCCGGCGGCGACACGCACATCGCACCGATCACGATCTCGCACGGCGACATCAAGGTGACCGTCGCCACGCAGTACAACGCGTCGCAACCGGGCCTCATCGGAATCACGGGTCCGAACGTACGCAGCCTCGTCGTCGGCAACAGCGAGCTCTACGTCGACGAACCAGGCCAGACGGTCGCCGCATCGTTTCCGCAAGGCAGCGTCGGCGATCTCGTCCAGGCGCTCAAGGCCAGCCGGATCAGCACGCGGGATGTGATCGCGATCCTCGAGGCGATCAAGGCCGCCGGCGCGCTGCACGCCGACATCATCGTTCAATAAGGAGAGAGATTCATGTCCATCGATCTCGTCGCGTCGATCGCAACCAAGGCGCTCGACGGGCTGTTCGCCCGACAGGCCGCCACCGCACAGAACATAGCGAACGCCAATTCGGTCGGTTACGTGCCGGTCCGCGTGACATTCGAAGACGCATTGCGCGATGCAGCCGACACCCGTGCGGGCGACACCGTCGATACGCGTCTCGCGCGCATCCGGTCGGTTGAACCTTCGTTCGGCGCATCGCTGCCGATCGACGTCAACACGGTCCGTCTCGATGATGAAATCGCGTCCGCATCCGAAACCGCCGCGCGCTACGCGATGCTGATCGGCATGCTCGACCGGACGCTGCAGATCCGCCAACTCGCCATCAAGGGAATGTAAGCGATGGGAAACAGCCTTTTTGCAATCGCCCGCTCAGGGCTCGACGTCGAGCGCCAGCGTATGGAAGTCATCGCACAGAACCTCGCCAACGCCGGCACGACCCGCACGGCGGACGGGCAGCCGTACCACCCGTTACGTCTCGTCTCCGGCCCGAGAGTCGGCGCAACCTTCGACGATCACCTGCGCAACGGTGATACGTCGCCGACCTTCGGCATGACGGGTGTCCAGAGCTACGGCGTCGAGCGCATGGATACGCCGCCGCGGCTCGTCCACGACCCGGCGCATCCGCATGCCGATGCCAAAGGCATGGTCGCGTATCCGGGAATCGATCACGCCGGCGAAATGGCGCTGATGGTACAGACGCTGCGCAGCTACGAAGCCGATACCGTGATCTTCAACGCCGCACGATCGATGTACATGCGTGCGCTCGAACTCGGGGCCCGCTCATGAGTGCCAATCCGGTCGAATCGATCTCCATGCTGCAGGGCACTCCGCTGTCGGAAACGGCCGCCATGTCGCCGTTTGCGCAGCAGTCGAGTTTCGCGGACTGGCTCGTCGCGGGCGCGACCCGTGTCGACCAGACTGCCAGGCTTGCAGACGACGCCGTCGCCCGTTTCGCGCTCGACGGCGCCGTACCGCCGCACCAGGTCATGATCGCGCTGGAGGAAGCACGCATGTCGCTGCAGCTCGCGTTGCAAGTGCGCTCTCGCATCGTCGAGGGTTACCAGGAACTGATGCGGATGCAGCTGTAAGCCATGGAATCCCTGCTCACACGTATTCGCGCGTCGTTTGCCGACGCGTCGCCGCGCCGCCAGCTGATCAGCGTTGCCGTTCTGGTTGCGCTTGTCGCATCGTTGATTGCGGCCGGCTATTTCGCGCTGCGTCCGCGCTATCAGGTGCTGTTCCGGGACCTGAAGCCGCAGGACGCGGCCACCATCGTCGCCGAACTCGAACGGCAGAAAATCCCCTTCCGAGTCGACGAATCGTCGTCGGCCGTGCTGGTTCCCGCCGCGGACGCGCAAGTCATGCGGCTCAAGCTGATGAGCAGCGACATGCGGCTACAGGGGGCCGTCGGCTTCGAACTATTCAACAACTCGGATCTCGGCATCACCGACTTCGCGCAGAAGGTCAACTACCAGCGTGCGCTGCAGGGCGAACTTGCGCGAACCATCATGTCGCTCGACGAGATCGAACTCGCGCGTGTCCATCTCGCGTTTCCCGATTCTTCGATCTTCCGGCGCGCGGACGATCGGCCGAAGGCATCCGTCGCACTGTTCATGCGCAGCGGCCATACGCTCGGCCCCGACACGGTGCGCGGCATTCAGCGCCTCGTGGCCGCCGCGGTCCCGCAACTGTCGGCAGCCGACGTGACGGTGCTCGATCAGCGCGGAGAATCGGCCGCCGGGCGCGACGTGCCCGTCGACGATCCGCACTACGCGCTCAAGCACGCACTCGAACGCGAGTACGAGCGCAAGATCGGCGCGCAGATTGCCCCGTTGCTCGGCGCGCGCCATGCAACCGTCAGCGTCGACGCAATGCTGAATTTCGATCAGGTGCGCGTCACCAACGAATCCGATCTGAACCGGCCGATTGCGAGCGCGGGCTCGACCGGCATCCCGTTGCCACCTGCGTCGATGAACGCCAGAAGCGTCGGATCGCCCGGCCTTCCGCCGTTGCCGTCCACACCGTCGTCCGATGGCATGCGAACGGAACGCAAGCTGGAGCAGATCGTGTCGGCGCCGGGCTCGCTGAAACATCTGAGCGTCGGCGTCGTGATCGACGGCACGCTACCGGAAGAGACGCTGGCACAGCTGAAATCGGTCACGGCCGCGGCCGTCGGTGCCGACGGGTCGCGTGGCGACACGGTCGTCATCTTCGCACGCTCGCAACCGGCCGACGGGTCGGCGACCGGAATCGCGTCGCCGCTAGCAGTCGATGGCGTCGGCCCCACGATGCCGGCGTCGAATCCCGCCGGCGACTTGCTTGCCGACCACACGGCCGCGCAGCCGGACGGCATTCGGCACGCCTGGGCACGACTCGGATTGCCGGGCCCCGTTGCCGCGTACGCAACGGTCCTCGCGCTGCTGATCGGAAGCGCCCTGCTGTGGCGCGTGCTGGCCGGCGGCAAACGACCTGCCGGCCCGCACGCGATGACTTCGACGGAACGTGCCGAGTACGTCACGCGCCTCCGTGTCCTTCTTTCCGAGAGTCGTCAGCATCATGAAGGCTAACGCGCGTATCGACCGACGCCTGCGCGGCCTGGTTGCCGATCTCGCCCATCGGCCTGCCGACGACATCGAAGCAGTCTGGCATGCTTTGTCGGACGCCGAGCGCAAGCAGTTGCGCCCGCTGCTCAAAGACGCGGCGTCGCTCGGCCCGGGAGAATCCAGCGGATTCGCGACGGTCCTGTCCGTCGCACCGTCGCAAAACGACGGCCACGGATCGCCCGATCATGCCGCTCCCGCGATCGGGCGCCTCGCCGGCCACTGGCCCGATGCGCTGCTCGCCCAATTGGCCGGCTGTGTCGACGAAGCACAGCGCACGCGCCTGTTCGAGGACCATCCGGCATGGCGGCGTCATACCGTGGCACCGCTCGCCCCGCGTGCACGCGATGCGCTGCTGCGCGCTGCTGACGAAGCGATTCGAGCACTTCCGCCAGCCGTCGAGGTCGACGCGACTTCGCAGCGCCCACCGAGCTCGTGGAGACGGCGCCTGCTCGACGGCCTCCGCAGGAGGCGCACGTGAGCCCGATCATCAAGGCCGCGCAAATCGTGCTGAGCGTCGACCGCGTGTCGCTCGGTGCGCAGTCGGCCGTGACCGAGCCTTGTTCGTCGCCGGTGGAACCTACCCCGGTGGCGCGTGTGTTCGACGATGACAACACCGGCGATGCATTTGCGCCGGAGCGCGATCGCCTGCTCGCACGGATTGCCACACTCGAAGCAGCAGCATCCGGCCACGAGGCCGAACTCGCGCAATCCGCTCGAACGGCATTCGAGCGCGGCATCGAAGATGGCATTCGGCAGGCGGCGCATGTCGAGGCCGAACGGCTTGCGTTGCTGAAAAGCGGCATCGATGCCGCACGCGACACGTTCATTGCTCGGCTAGCGTCGCTGGAGGGGCTCGCGGCGGAGGTCGCACTCGTCGGTCTGGAGCGCGTGCTGGGCGATCCGACCCGTCATGCCGAACTCGTCATCGACACCGTACGCCATCGCCTGACGTCGATCGCGCAGGGGTCGCTCGTCGGAATCCGCGTGTCCGCTGACGATTTCCGCGATCCGGCACGGCTCGACACCGTTCGGCACACGCTCGACACGGCACCGTCGGTGTCGCTCGTCGCCGATCCGCAGCTTCCTGCCGGCGCCTGCGTGATCGACCTGACGCTCGGCAAGCTCGACGTCGGCATCCCGCGCCAGTTGGCCAGCATCGCCGCGACGATCCGGGAGGCCGACGGTCATGCATAAGCGGCGCCCCGTGCATCCCTATATCGACGCGCTGCGCCGCCTCGACCCCGTCGCGCGACTGGGCACCGTGACCCGCATCATGCCGACCTTCGTCGATGCAAACGGCCCCGGCGTAGCGGTCGGTTCGCTCTGCGTCCTGGGAGAAGAGTCGCCACCGCTTTATGCCGAGGTCACCCGTGCGGAAGTGGGCAGGATTACGCTTGCCCCTTATCAAGCCACCCCGTCGCTCCGTGTCGGAGATACGGTACGCGCGGTCGGCTCGGACGCGGCACTGCCCGTAGGCGATGCATACCTGGGGCGGATCGTCGATCCGCTCGGCCGGCCGCTCGACGGCGGGGCCGTGATTGCAGCCCGACATGCGTGGCCGCTTGCGGGCGTGCCCACGTCGCCGCTCGATCGCGCCACCCCCGACCGTGCGCTCGACACCGGGATCCGGGCAATCGATACGCTGCTTACGCTCGGTGTCGGCCAGCGCATCGGCATCTTCGCGGGTAGCGGCGTCGGTAAAACGACGCTGCTGTCCGGACTGGCTCGCCATGTCGATGCAGACGTGTGCGTTCTGTGCCTCGTCGGTGAACGCGGACGCGAAGCCGAGGATTTCTGGCACCGGTCGCTTCAGGATGTGTCGCGCGCGCGGTCGGTGATGGTGATCGCCACGTCCGATCAGCCTGCCATCCTGCGCGCGCGCAGCGTATCGGCGGCACTGGCCCACGCCGAGTATTTCCGTTCGCAGGGCAAGCACGTGCTGCTGCTGCTCGACTCGATCACGCGCTACGCACTCGCGTTGCGCGAGATCGGCCTCGCGGCGGGAGAGCCGCCGACCCTTCGCGCCTATACGCCGAGTGTCTTCGCTGCGTTGCCGAAGATCGTCGAGCGCTGCGGCGCGGTACGCGACGGCGGCGCCATCACCGCACTGATGACGGTGCTGGCCGAAACCGACGAAATCGACGATCCGATGGCCGAAACCATGCGCGCGCTGCTGGACGGACACCTCGTACTGACACGAACGCTCGCCGAACAGGGGCATTTCCCGGCGATCGACGTGACACGCAGCGTCAGTCGGGTCATGCAACACGTCGCCAGCGACGATGCTCGCCATCTGGCTACGCGCGCCCTCGCCGGGCTATCGCTTTACGAGCGGTCGCGCACGCTCATTGAAGCCGGCCTTTACGTCAAGGGCAGCAATCCCGTACTCGACGACGCGCTCCGTGTGCGTTCCGGCCTCATCGATTTTCTCCGGCAGGACGTCGGGCGGGCCACGGATCGCGATCACGCGATCGCGTCGCTCAAAACCGTGCTGGAGGCCACGTCATGACACGCCGCTCGCAACGGGACGCTGCGCTCGACGTCGCGCTCGTCCGTCAACTGCAGCTGCAACAGGCAATCTCGCGTGCCGCGCAGGCACGCGCCGCGCTCGATGTCGAGCGCGACCGGCAGCAGCAAGTCGAAGCCGAGCACGACTCGCATCTCGCGGCGTGGCGCGGCGCGGCCCTGGCCGACCGGCTGTCGCCCGCGCTGCTCGCCAATTGCTCGGCGGCACTCGACGCCGTTTCCATGCAACGCGACGCCGCGTCGCGGCGCGTCGACATGCGGACCACCGAGCTGGAGGTCGTCCGCGCGGCTCTGCAGCAACGCGACCGCCTCGCCGACGCCGCCGATCACCAGGCCCTGCACGCAGAGAAACGACATCGCGCGGCGCTCGACGAGCGACGGATGACCGAACTAGAGATCCGAGTGGCCCTTGCTGGAGGGAATCGATGACAACGGATGTTCAGCTGCTTCGTCCGACCGACGCGTCGGCCGACCGGCCGCGCATATTGGCCGGCGGCACCGGCAATGCGTTTGGCCAGTTGCTTCGCTCGATGGAGCAAGACATGTGGCGCAACGCGGTGTCAGTGCTTCCGGCCGGCAGTCCCGCCAGGTTGACGCCCGGCAACACGGCAGCCGTCGAGTCACACGTGCGCGCTCCCGCCATCGTCGAACAGTACACCGCCTCGGTCGCGTCGCCTCTCTCGTCGCAAGCCGTGGCGACGGTTGCGCCCAACGTCCACCCCGCCGTCTCGCTTACGCAAACGAGCGCGCCGACAGCGCCGCCACAGCGCGAGGATGCGGCTCGGCCGGCGAGCGCCTGCCAGGCGCCTGGCCTTCGACCGCTGCCCGAGCGTTTCGGGCAACCGGACGCAAAGGCGTCCGGCTTGACCGAACGCATCACCGTCTCGGCCACCAGCCGCGACCTCCAGGCTGGCAACGTATCGCCACCATCGGCCGCCTCGCCGTTTCGCGTGACGGTCTTGCCTGGCAATGGCGCGCCACTCGTGTCGCTTCGCATCGCGCAGGCTGATCCTGACGATCTCGACCTGCTCGCTTCCCATGTTCGCGCCGCTCTGCAGCAGAGCGGCTACCCCGCGTCGAAGCTCGTGATCAACGGCATCGACCGCAACGCTCCCGGAGAAACCACTCATGGCGATTGATCCCATTGCCTCGTCCGCCAATCTCGGCGCCCGGGCAGATTCGCTCGGCCTGAACATGCAGTCGCTGCTGCAGATCATCCTGACACAGCTCACCTACCAGGATCCGCTGAAGCCCGTCGACAACTTCGAGTTCGTGTCGCAGCTCGCACAGTTCACGTCGCTCGAGCAGAGCCGGCAGATGACGGACAAGATCGACAGCCTGCTGACGGTCCAGTCGGCTACGAGGACGGTCGGCCTGCTCGGCCGCAACGTAGACGTGCAGACGGATACGGCCCAACTGAGCGGTGTCGTGAAGAGCGTGTCGTTCAAGGACGGCCAGCCACAGTTGACGATCGAAACGGCAAACGGCCAGTTCCTGACCAACGCGACGGTCGCGCAGATCGTCGCGGTCCGATAGTCGACCTGCACGGGAGAAATCCATGCTTGAAAGCATCTACATCGGCATGAGCGGCTTGACCGCCTATTCGCGCGGCTTGCAGACCATCAGCAACAACGTGGCCAACCTCAATACCGCCGGCTTCAAGACGTCGACGCCGCAGTTCGCCGACCTCTACTACGGACAGCAATTCGCACGCGGCTCCAGCGGCAATCCGAACATCATCTATTCGGGCAGCGGTGTCGAGTACGGCTACGCATCGCTGAATTTCAAGCAAGGCGACACGCGGCCAAGCGATGGCCAGCTCGATCTCGCGATCCAGGGCAACGGGTTCCTGACGCTGCTTGACGGAAAGGACGCCCGCTACACAAGAACCGGCCAGTTCATCGTCGACACCGACGGCTCGATTCGCGACAAGAGCACCGGCCTGCAACTGGCGGCGCTCACCGGCTCGGGCGATCTCTCGGGCCTGTCGGTTGCCGGCAAGCAGGTGAATCCGCCGGCGGCAACGACCGTCGTCAAGTTCACCGACAATCTATCCACAGGGTCGACCAGCTTCTCGATCCCGAACATCGACGTGTATGACGCCAGTGGCGGAAAACACACACTCAAGCTCGATTTCAAACCTGATTCCGGCCCGCTTCCCGGACGCTGGAAAGTGTCCGTCAGTGATGAAAACGGCGCACCCGTCCAGGAAAGCACGCTGCAATTCACCGGCGGCATTCCCGATCCGGGGCAGAACAAGATCAGTGTCACCTTGCGCCCTGCCAACTCGCCGCTGCTCACGGTATCGCTCGACTTCTCCAATGGCGTGACGAGCTATTCGGCGGGCACGACATCGACCCTGCGCGTGTCGTCCAAGGATGGTTACGCGACCGGCACGCTGTCGTCTCTGAGCGTCGATCAGGACGGTCAGCTCGTGATCGGCTATTCCAACGGGCAAAACGACAAGCTCGGCGCGGTTGCCCTCGCCAGCTTTTCCAATCCCCAGGAACTGATTCAGATGGGCAAGGGACTGTTCGATGCGAGCCACGCTGCACCGCCTGCATATCGCTCCAGCAATGGCGCCGGCGTCGGCAAGCTGCTTTCCGGTGCGACCGAGGCATCGAACGTCGACCTGTCGTCCGAGTTCGGCCAGCTGATCCTGATCCAGCGCGGCTTTCAGGCTTCGTCCCAAGTCGTGAGCGCGGCGAACGAGATGATGCAACAGTTGCTTCAGATGCGGAGTCAGGGATGAGCATCGGTCCCGTCACCTGGAACCCGCCGAGCGACCGTGATCCGGACATCGCGCGTGCGCTGTTCGAGACCGCACTCGCCGACTGGCAATCGCGGTGGTTCAGCCGACCGCACTTTTCCTTCGACGAGATCACCCGTTTGCCCGGCAAGCCGCCCGAACCTGGCACACAGGTGCAGTCCAGTCATGGGTGCGCACCGGGTGTTCGCATCGACATGTTCGAGCGCAGCGACCGGCGTTTGATCGACGCCGCATTCGCAGCGGGCGGGCACGCATTCGACAACCGTGCGTGCCGCGACTTCCTTGCCTCGATCGCCACTGAAATCCGCGACGACCTGATTGCGTCGCTGCGCGTACCGCCTAGTTCCAAGCTGCCCGGTTCGACACACACCGGGCATGACGCATACGCCACGGCCGCGACGTCGTTCAGTGGCTACGGCGTCCTCCGGCTGCCTATCGTCGAGTTGAACGGCGACATGCTTGCATTGTTGTCCTGTGATGTACGGCATATCTGGAATGAAGCCGCATCCGGCGCAGCCTCCGCCGCGCGTCGACACGTCGACGTCGAGCTGACTCCGCGCCGTAACGCGCTCGATGCGTGCCCGATCGCACTGTCCGTCCGGCTCGGCCGGTGCGAGCTGTCCGCCGCCCAGCTGACGACGTTATCGCCGGGCGACGTCATCGTCCTCGACCGCACGATCGACGCGCCAGCCACGCTGGTCGTCGACGAGACTGAATCCGCCGTTGCATTCGGTACACCTGGCCGTACCGGCACATCGCTTTCCTTCAAACTGACGTCGCTCGCGACGCCCGATTCGCCATGACCACTCATACGTTTCCCAAACAGGCCGTCGCGGCCCGCGTCGATCTGCCCGAACAGCACGCCGACGCACACGCGGAAGAATCGCAACGGCCAATGCTCGAGTTGCTCGACGGCGTCAAGGTCACCGTCGACGTGTTGCTCGGTCGCGCCACGATGAACGTCAAGGACATGATGACGCTGCAATCAGGCGGCGTGCTTGAACTGGATCGATCGATTGGGGATCCGGTCGATATCGCGTTGAACGGCAAGACCATCGCGACCGGCGAGATCGTGGCCATCGACGGCCGATTCGGCGTGCGCATCGTCAGCGTCGGAATGGCCGATCGATGACCGCACCGGCCTCCCAATCGTGGCTCGAACACGCGCCCGATGCCGCTCCGGCCGCTGGCCTCTTCTCGCACCTCGGCGTCGACTGGGTGCGCGTCGTGCTGGCATTGCTGTTGTGCCTTGCGATTGGTGTGATCGCCATCCTCGTCATTCGGACGCGCGCCGTTCGCGGCACGCCTCGCGAATCCGCGAGCGCGCCGCGCATTCGCGTGATCGAACACGCCCGTCTTTCCACCCGCGCTACCCTGCATCTAATCGAATATGACCGGCGCGTTGTTCTTCTCATGTCCGATGCGAATGGCAGCCGTGTCGTCGATGCTCGCGACCAGTCGCCATCGGAGTCCTGAGATGCGCGACACGTTCAATCGCGTTCTGGCCGTCATGCTGCTCGTGCTCCTGAGCAGCGCCGCCACCGGGGCTCATGCCGCACCTGCTCTTCAGGCCACCGCCCCGTTATCGTCACTGGGTGTCGCCGATTTCGCGCGCTCCGGCGCCGGCATGACCGAAGCCGTCCGAATCGCCGTACTGCTGACGGTGCTCAGCCTGCTCCCGGCGCTCGTCGTCTCGATGACGGCCTTCATCCGGATCGCGATCGTGCTGTCGATGATCCGTCATGCTTTCGGCATGCCCGAAACGCCGCCGACGCCGGTACTGATCAGTCTCGCGTTGTTCCTGACCGTGTTTGCGATGCTGCCGACGCTGCAGACGATCAACCACGACGCGCTTCAGCCATTCATCAGTGGTCACCTGGAATTGTCGCAGGCGCTCGACCGCAGCAGCGGGCCGTTGCGCGACTTCATGCTTCGCCAGGTGCGCGAAGACGAACTGAAGTGGATGTACGAGATGTCGCACCAGCCGCTTCCGGCGACGCCCGCCGACGTCAGCCTGCTGCAACTGACGCCCGCATTCATCCTGAACGAGCTGCGCGTGTCGTTCCAGATCGGTTTCGTCATTCTGTTGCCGTTCCTGCTGATCGACCTCGTCGTCTCCAGCGTACTGCTGTCTCTTGGCATGCTGATGGTGCCGCCGGCAACGATCTCGTTACCGCTCAAGGTGCTGATGTTCGTGCTCGTCGACGGCTGGGGCCTCATTTTGCGTGGCGTGCTGGGCAGCTTCAAATGACGCTGCAGGATCTGCCGGGCGCGTTGGACGCCATACCGACGGACGGACGAGAACACGACCTGTGGGTCGCGTTCGAGCGCAGTCGCGCCCCCGATGCACGAGAAGCGCTATTCGATTTCTATCTGTCGTACGCGGCGGCGCTCGCCGGCAAGCTGTATCGCGGCCGGCACCGCGACGATGTCGAATACCAGGACTACATGCAGTTCTCGTGCGTCGGCCTGCTCGAATCCATTGACCGGTTCGACCGGACCCGCGGCGTCGCATTCACGACCTTCGCGACGCAACGGATCAAGGGCAGCGTGCTGGACGGCGTCGTCCGGCTGACCGACGGGCAGGAACAGACTGCGCTGCGCGCCAGCATCCGCCGCGAGCGGCTCGAATCGCTGAAGGATGCGTCCAGTGACGAGCCGCGCGACGTGTTTCGCGTACTCGCGAGCGTGACGGTCGGCCTCGCAATCAGTTTCATGCTCGACGATACAGGCATGATCGGTGCCGACCCGAGCGCGGCGCAGCCCTTCCAGGACCATCCGTACCGGACGCTGGCGCAGCAGCAGACGCGCTCCCGCCTGTACGACGCGGTCGACCTCCTGCCGGCGCGCGAGCAGAAGATCATTCGCTACCACTACTTTCACCGCTTGAGCTTCGAGCACATCGCCGACATTCTCAACCTGTCCAAAGGCCGCATTTCGCAGTTGCATCGCGCGGCACTTGACGAGCTTCGTCGGCAGATCGGCACCGACGACTTCTATCTTCTTGCGTGACTCGCCATGGAAAACAACCCGTCATCGATTTTGTGCCCGGACGACCGGATGGCCGTGCTGGTGGAAACCATGCGATCCAGCGACGAAGCAGCGCTTCATGCGCTGAACAATGCGCTCGAGCGCTGGCCCGACGACTATCGCCTGTGGTTCCTGCGTGGCGCGGTTCATGCCGGATCGCAGCACTACGAGGCTGCCAGAAGCGATTTCGACGCATCGCAGCAACTGACGCCCGATTTCCCGATCGCGGGCTTCATGCTCGGCTTTCTCCATCTGACTCACGGTCACGTCGATCGGGCAGTCGACGCATGGCGGCCGCTCGATGCGCTACCGACCGACGATACGCTGCGCGTGCTGAAAACCGGCCTACTGAATCTCGCGGACGACCGCTTCGCGCTTGCCGGCGAGCAACTGCGTGCGGGCATCGCAGCGAATACGAAATACCCGCTGATCAATCGCTATATTGTTGACGTGCTCCGCCACGTCGAGTCAATCGTTGGTTCATCGCCGGACAGTCACGCGGCATCCGAAACGACAAGTATTCTTCCGGAAATCGACTCCGCATATTCCACGCCCCGCTGACAGGCATACCCATCGCCATGATTTCCCGCACCACGCTCGACCAGCTCACCGAGATACTGCGCAGCGAGCTCGACAAGAAGGCCCGTGCGCGGCCCGGTGCCGCAGGCGCGACGTCGGCCGGCAGTACGACATCGAAAAGCGGGCCGCGCCCGTTGAACGAAACGCTCCGCGCACATATCGACCAGTTGCTCGCAGCGGGCGTGATGGATGAATTCCAGTTGACCCGCGCCGCAGTCGAGCATGTGCTGCACCGGCAATTCGGCGACGAGCAGATCAACGATCCGGCGTTTCAGTCGATTGCGAACCGAGTGGCGCAAACCATTCTTGAGGACGACCTTCTTCGGTCCGAACTGCTCTCGACATTCGCTTCGAGAAAATAGCGCCTATCAGCCACAAAGCACGATCAATGACCCACAGTAATCCTGTACTCGATGTACAACATCTCGTGCAACGTGGCGAGATGGACCAGGCCCAACGCTTGCTGGACAGTTTGAGAGCCGACGATGGCGATAGCGCGCTATTTTTCCACGCATGCGCTCAGTTTCGCTATTTCCTTGGCGAGTTCGAAAAAGCGGTTGATCTGTGCTTGACCGTTACGCAACGTGCACCAGGATACACAAACCATCGAATGATCCTGTTCTATGCGTGCGCTCACCTAGGCAGAATCGACGTTCTCGACGCACATTTTGAAGCGCTGGTGCTGGGGCTCAATGAATGGGAACGCCAGCAGGTTAAGTTCGAGATTCAACATCTCTTCGGCCAAGACGACGAAATTATCACGCGATCAATGTCGTACCATGCATCGCACCTCGCAAATGCGATTCCGAATACCACCAGTACTCAACTGAGGAAAAGTCGCAGCGCGTCGCTGATGCGGGCTTACGGCATCTCCACGGGCCTAAATGAATATGCATCGACCTATACAAGCCGCCCAGCAGTAGCCGAGATATATGGAATCAAAGATCCTGGCTACTGGTGTGGTGACACACCATTACCGCGCGTTCTCCACTACGTCCGAGGTGGCGGCTTCGGTGACTGGATCCAGTTCCTCCGGTACCGCGCGCTGCTCGCGCAAGCCGGGACAGAACTCGTCCTTCATGAACCTTGGCCTTGTCTGCCCGTCAACCCTGCTTGGTTGAACGATTACCGCGACATAGGGGCCCGCGAACTGTTGGCATCACTCTCAGGTAACGCGCCACACGATGAAATGTGGGCCACGCCGTTCTCGCTGTTCACCGCTCTGTTCCCACTGGCCGGCTATCTCCCAGCGCAACGAGCGATGTACGAAGAGGCGCCGTCTCCGTCCGTTGCGGACCTTGCGAGACGCATTCGTCATGATGCGCGTGGGCGCCCATGCGTTGCGCTCTTTTGGTCAGGGAATGAATCTGTTCACGGAGATTTCGCGTGGAGAAGCCTGCGTCTGCACCAGGTACGTCCATTGCTTGAGAATCAAGACATTCACTGGATCGTTCTGCAACGCGGCCTCGAAATGCAGCGATGGCTCGCAGATGACTTGTCACATACGACAACTAACATCGACTCACAGACCGATCTACATTCGTTAGCTATGCTGCTTTCGACAGCGGCCGACGTTGTCGTCAGCGTCGACAGCGGCCCGCTTCACCTTGCCGCCAGTTTGAACCTGCCGACCATTCTACTTTCGCCGCTACATGCAGACTGGCGTTACGAGCGAATGCCAACGTCGACACCGTGGTATCCCAATGTGCGCATTGTTCGACAACCGGTTATTGGCGATTGGAGCGCAATTGTTGCCGAAGCGGGCAGGATCCTCGAAATTTGGTGCCGCACAGGAAGGTTATCGTGAGCGCTAAGAAAGATCGTCGAACCGGACACGCTATTCCGTGTTGGGTCAGTATGCAGGAAAGGTATGCCTCGGGATCGAGGCGGTTCATGCGCACCGTGCCGATCAGGCTATACGTCGCAACTGCGCGCTAGCCGCCAGTGTCGGTACCCGCGGACAAATAGTTGCGCCTCCCGATCGCGACATCACGCAGCGCTCGTTCAGCAATCAGCTTGCCGATCTCTGCGCGTCTGTCACCGCCGTGGTAGATCAGCGCCGACCAACGGTCCAGCGAAAACTGGATCGCCTCGGTCGTGTGCGACTTCGCGGAGAGGGAGTGTCGGGTCGAACCACCGATTCATGTCGTCCAGCAAGGTTACCGCTCGTGCCTTGTGCATACTGTACCGTTCGTCGGATGGCTTGCCACGGAGTCTTCCGTCTCGTGGAGTGTGCCGATTCGACGCGGCGCTTCCTCCGTCACCGCGTTGGGACACACTACATGCAGGCCACGAATCTTCTGGCGCGCGTGCGCCCTACAGGCGGCTTCATGGATAGTGCCGTTGTATTTGTCCGTCAGCGATCGGCTACCGATGTGCCAAGCGGACGCAATGTTTCCTGAAGCAAGACGATCGATCTCACGAAAAAAGCCCGAGAAGCAACTTGTCATAAGCTTCGATCTGTTTCGGATTGGTCGACAAAAATCGCTCAATCCTTTCTCGTTGTTGATCTCGATAATCTTGCCAACTCTCGTCGTGAAACTCGATCGCTCGCTCGAGTTGGCGACAACCTTCGTCCACATCGTTTTTATTGTAAAAGTAGCCTAGGTCGCGGCAGAGGTCGGCGTTGTGCACTAGCGCGTAACCGTTCCAGCACGCGTCGAAATAGAAATAATTCAACGCAAGCCCTGACTGATGAGAGATGACGATGTCGGTGAATTCTGAAAGAAACTGAGGCGTATTGTGGTACCCAACGAAGCTTATTCTTGAATCTTTCACGAGATCCAGATGATGCGCAATGCCAATGAATTCGGGGCTGCCTTTTGCAAGATGCTCCGTGTTCGTCGCATGCACATAGGATATTTTTGCGCCGAACTTCCGGTAACCCAATTCCGCGATCAAGATCGGGTAGAGGCAGAACTTGGTGACGTCGATATTCGGCTCCATGACTGACAACCGTTTCGGTTGCCCGGTCGGGCGATACTCCCCGCGATGCGGGAGCGCGGCCGATCGTTCTTCAACGCAGATCGGGTCCCAGACGAACGGTACCTCGCGAACAGGCTGGCGTCGCAATACGCTGAAGAAGCCGGCGCTGGTATCGACGACTTGCGGGATGATCCACACCTGGTCGTAACGTTGGTTGATGAATACCGTTTCAGCATGCCGTCTGCCGAAAATCATGGCTTGCATCATGTGCACGTATTCCGGACCGCAGCAGTAGCTCACGACTTTCGCGCCACGCGCCTGCAGATACGCGGTTTGCTGTTGATCGATTTGCCCGCCGAGTTCGATCAGCACATCGAGCGAATCTTTCGCGTCGTCGAAGGAGCACACCGGAAACTGCCCAAGATCCCACGGAAGATCGGTCGTGATCTTGACGCTCGTTGTGTTGATCAACTTGACTTGATGCCCGAGCGGTGAATGCTGAAAGAGCTTCATCAGATACAGGGCGTTCTGCTTGATGCCGTTGACCCAAAGGCTCTCCGTCGCGTGGTGAAGGCCGATTGTGATGCCGATTTTGAGTGACCGTGCCGAACTCATTGGGTCTCCGGTGCTCGATAAGTAGCGAATAAGATCATAGCGTCCCCCGCTTCTTCTGAGCGGTTAAAAACTGTCAAAATTTGGACCTGACCTGATCCGATAAATCGTCCTGCTCAAAAGCAGAGAAATTCAAGATGATGTATGCAAGCGGACACGAAAGCCATGCCGAAAGGCCCCGTCCGTATTGGCTCAGCGCGATCCGCGGCCGCCGCAGTTTGTCTCTCCGGTCAGGAATGGGGTGCGCCTCAAACCCGCGCCACACTTGGCTGAGCGACCGTTTCGCACGCGGTTTGGTACGTGCGTCATGTCTGTGCGATTTCCAAGGGGTGGTGCGTTTTGGACCAACACGAGATTTAGGCTGCAAACAGGGCCGGCGACGGCGCGATGGTCGGAGCTGGAGTTGGGCAATTGCTGGCGTCGACGGCGGCCGCCACGAACGACGAACATCGAGTCATTGCCGACGACTGGCTGCATCGCTCGGTCGATGGAATCCGCGTCATGCACCTCGATGCCGACGAGCGCTGGCGCGTCTCCAAACAGCTCTTCTAGGATTCGAGCACAGATGCAACAACGCCCGCAGAAGCGGGCGTTGTGTGGTTATCAAGGATGAATTTTGTGTAGCACTTCGACATTCAGCTCCGATGCGACCGCAGCAGCCTTGTCAAAGAAATCCCTCGCTCGCCCCGTAATCGGATACCTTCCAATCACATCGATTCTCAAAATCCTCCCTTTCGCATCCGGGTAAGCGTCATAGACTTGACCGGATTCAATGAACTCAAAGTAAGTATTCAACTTCTCCTGGAGAGCCATGAGATGACGCTGCTCATCTTCCCAGTCCCATGAATCGAGAATGCTGAGCACAACCGTATTTGATGCATTTTCCAAACCTGCTGCATCGACTACCCTAGTGTTTTCTAAGCTCATTTGTTTTGCTTCCGAATGATGTCCACGACGCTCGGTGGAACCTCCGTTCCACCAACATATGGCACCTTTCCTTTACCAACAACGGTGCCTCCATATGTCTCAAGCTCGGGATATACGATCTTTTGATTGGGGGTCAATCGCGCGTCCGCCGATGCCTTCATATCCGACATCTTGGTTGCGCCGCTATCAATGTCCTGACCAAACGCGTCCAGACGAACTCTCAATCCAGATGGTCCGTTTGATCGGACAGTAATCTGAGGCTGGATGTTCGTTTGAGTTTGCGGCAGCACATCGCGTATAACGTCCGCCTCCCAAGCGTCCCCTGCCGCCTTGTTTGCCTGAATTCTTCGAATTGAAGCGGCACTGGTTGGCTGCAGCGCCCTCGGCATCTGGAACCCGGCACGCGCTGCTGCAATTCCTTCCAGACTGCCAAGCGACGCAGCCGCATAGTAAGCATCAGTGTCTGAGCCGCCCGACAGATAGGTTAGCCCGCCAGCAATACCACCTGCCGTACTGCCTCGCATGGCGTCCAGTGCCGCAGCTGCACGGCTATTTACCGCAACCTGATCCGTGCCGTCCCACGGCACCAGCTTAGGCTGTCCCGCTTGCGGATCCAGACGCGGAACTTGATACGCCGACATCATCGCAGCAGTACGAGCCGACGAGTCCTGCGCGAGTCGCCCGAACAGTTCGCTCGCATCCGCGACTTGTACGCCCGGATTCGGCTCCCCGAAACTCACCACATAGGGTTGAGCAGCCAGCGGTGTGGGAGCCGCCGGAATGCCTCCCCCAAGACCGTACAACACCGATGCGTTGCTATAGGGCGTCGGTACAACAGGCATCGAGAACAGGTTTTCCGATGTCGGCTGATAACGGCTCGCGTCCCCAACCATCCCGTCAACATCACCCATCACGCCATACAGCGAGCCCGTTCCATTTTTCCCAACGGAGCCGGCTTGGACTTGGTCGACCACCATATTGCCAACCGTGTCCGCAACGATGTCTCCCATGTTACGCGACAAGCTCCCGCCACGAACCAGCGTACTCGCAACACCGGCGCTCAATCCGCCGGTTACGCCGCTGGCAAACCGCGCCATGGCCGTGCTTGCACCCGCTCCCAACGCTACCTTCCCGACCTGCTCGCCCACGCCGTATCCTACACCCGACGCAATCGCGCTGGCCGCCACCCCCTTCCAGTCAAAACGATCCTGTAGTCCGGTTACAACCCCGATGCCTTGCGTTGCCACCGATCTCATGGCCCCTTGAGCTGCTGCGCTCAATGCGTTCGCCGGCGCACCCACTGCCGCTCCAATCCCTGCGGTCAAGCCGGCCGCTACCGCCCCTAGCGTGATGCTGTTCAGATTGAGACCGTGCTGCTCACCGGCAGCGATCATCACGCCCTGCGATGCTAGCGCCCCCGCCGCGCCACCAATTGCTGCGGCTCCGAAACCGGCCGCCCCCAACGAACCCGTCAAGGCGCTGACACCGGTTGTGAATAGCCCCCCGGTGGCTGTCGCGCCCAACGCCGGCGCAGCGGCCCCTGCCGTTATCACCGTTGCAACGGCGGCGACGATGATCGCAATGATCGGCATGAATCCGCCGCATCCACCCGGTCCCGGCGGAGGGGGAGGCGCCGGCAGGGTCGGCTGCGTATTGCCGATTGCGAGCCCCGGATCGTACGGCTTGAAGGTCGTCGCCGTATTGTGGACGTTTGTCACCTTGTTCGGCACGGTCAACAACTGTCCGGGCCGCAGCTCATCCGTACTCTTCAGACCATTCGCATCCGCCAGGATGTACCACAGACTCGAATCGCCCCACAGCGCGGACGCAACCGATTTCAGCGTATCGCCCGCACGTACAGTCCACTGGCCCGCGCTCGCCGCCGGATACGTGCCGTTGATCGCCATGTAATTCTCGTCGAAATCGGCGGCACTGATCGGCGTGAAGACCCGATACTGATTCTCGTTGCCCTTGCCCAGCTTGCCGGCAAGTTCCTGCATGTAGTCGATCTGGTCGATCCCGTCGTTGCCCTGGTTTCCAACCCGGTTGCCGTTCAGGTAGTAGTAGTTATGCTTGCGATCGCCGGCCGCACCCATGATCCGGCCGTCCGTCCCTACCGTAACGCCGGTCAGCTCGTCACGCCGCTGCACCTGGCCGCGCAGGTCGGTCCAATACTGGAATGCGCGTGCCTTGCCTGGATCGTTCCCGCCGTCGTCGTAAGTGCTCTTCAGGTTACCGTTCGCGTCGTAGTTGAAATACGACGTTGCCGGCTTCCAGCCTGGCGCATTCGGATTCGATGCCTGTACCGTCACGCGCGATTGCTTTGCGCTGTCCCACCACTCGTATGCATATGCGGAAGTCGTACGCGTCTCGCTCGCATCATCCGGCGTCGTTTCCACCTTCGTCAGCGTACCGTCCGCCATGCGCGTATAGGCGGATGTCGCGTGATGCAGATTGTCGCGCTCTTGCGAGATCATCCCGTCCGCATCCCAGGTACGGTCGATCCCGGTTACTTGCTGACCGGTGTTCGCGTCGCGCTCTACGAAGCCGGTCACGCGACCCAGTAGGTCGTTCTTGCGCTCCTGCACGACGATGTCGTTGACGCTCTGCGTTGCAAGATAGCCGTTGGCGTCGTACGTATAACGCTCAGTCCGGCCGTCTTTCGCGTACATGGCCAACACCCGTTCACCCGCGGCGTTGTAGCCAAGTTGTATGCCGTCTCCGCTGAGCGTTCCCTTCACGATCGATACGCTCTTATCGTTCGGATCGGTTGCACGCGCACCCGACAGGCTGCCCATCGATACCGTGAAGCGGTTCAGCGCGTCGTATTCGTACCAGTACTCCTGCTCGCGATCGTGATAGCCGACCATGTCGGTGTACTTCGCGAGCATCCGCCGGCGATTGCCCACGGCGTCGTACTCGTAGTAGACCTTGTACGCATCGTCCTCGATCGCCGTCACGCGATTCAACGCGTCGTACTTGACGCGGGATTGCGCGAACACGTAGACGTCGCCGAAATTAGAGAAGTACTCGGCGGTCCGGTTTCCGTCGCCGTCGTATTCGTACAGCGATTGCGTCTTCGTCGCGTTATCCTGGATCGAGCGCACCAGCCCGTTCGAGTAGTACGTGTAGTCGACGTCCTGGCCGCTCGTTCCCGACTGTTTCGTCAGCAGCCCCGCCCAGTTGTACTGGTACTGGAATACGTGCCCACCAAGGTCCGTGTGCTTTATCAAGCGACCGAACTGGTCGTTCTCGTCGACCATCGTTATGCCGTTGGCGTTGGTCGTCGTGCGAATCCAGCCGCCCGAAGTCGCCGTCCCGACCGAGCCCATGCTCGTGGCCCACTTGTAGTCATACTTGACTTCGCGACCAGCCGCGCTGATCGTCTTTACCACTCGCCCATCGACGTCGTAGAACGTACGCTCGCGGCCGCCCTGCGCATCAGTATGTGCAATACGCCGATCCAGTGCATCGTATTCGTAGCGGTCGATGCTCCGTTGGCCATCCGCCAGCGCTGGCCGATCGACTTCGATCAGACGGTTCATTTTGTCGTAACGGTAGTCCGTTCGCCGATTCAGCTCATCGATCGTCGTTCGCAGATTGCCAAACACGTCGTACTGCATCGCCTTGCTGAACCCCAGCGCATCCCATGTCCGGGCGACCGTGGCCTTGGCCGACCCGTAGTTCCACTGCTGGGTGGTCAGGTTGCCGTTGGCATCCTTCAACCCGACCAGGTTGCCGGTGAGATCGTAGTAAAAGTGCGTCTCCGGCTCGACCTCGATCTGTGCGCCATTCGCGAGCGTCACGCTCACCTTCGGCTCGTGCTTGAGCGTCAGATACCCCATCGTGTTGTATGACGAGGTCGTCCAGTTGCCGCGGCCGTCACGTTCGGCCGACACCTCGCCGAATGCGTTGTGCTGCTGCAAACGGTCGATCGTCATGTCCTTCGCTGTCTCGTCGATCACGCCGACGATATCAACGTTCGTCACCGGGTTGTTACGCGTGCCGGTCAGGAAATAGCTCTGACGCTCGGTCAACACAGTGCCGTTCGCATCCTTGGCCAGGTAGCGATATTCAAACTCGGATCGCGTGGGCAGCGCCGATGCGTCGAACAGGAAGCGCCCCAGTGCGTCGCGCGTCAGCGTTACTTCGGTAAACGGACGATCGAATGCCTGGTCCTTCGCCGTGGATTGACGGTAGTACAACGTGATCGTGTTGACGTTCGTCAACGGCTGACCGTCCGCACCGACCGGCTTGAACTCAAAAATGCTCGGACGCTCACTACCCGTCAAAGTGACCTGGGAATTGCCCACAGTACCGACGGTGATGTCGCCAGCGCCCATCGCCAGCGGAATGCCAGCGGCGTCGTAGGCGGTGTATTTGATCGCGTAGGCATATGACTGGCCGGGTTGCGGAATCAACCCGCCTGCCTGGACGTCCCACGTGAACTCGCCATTACCCATGCGGGTGACGCGCGAATAGCGTGTCGTACCGTCCTGCACCCACGACACCGTGATGTAATCGGTGTCGGCAGGTTGCGAATGGAACACGATCGTCGATTTCAGATCGGCCAGGTAGTTCGTGCTGAACGACGGCGAGCCGTTTCCACCCGGCAATCCGACCGAACTCAGGACAGCGTCGAGCTTTTGGCCCGCCGCGTTGTACAGGTTGATCTCCAAGTCAAGGTTGCCGGGCGCATATCCCGACAGGTCGATCGAGAATGCGCCCGTGGCCGGATCGCGCCAGAGCGTTCGTTCTTCGTTCCATGTAGCGCCGCCTTGCGGACGCATCTTCACGACGACGTGGTCGGCGAGATGCAGCGCGGAATCGCGCGCCGAGTAGAGGTTCAGGGTTTGCGGCGACGTCCAGACGTAGCTGCCGGATGCATCGGCCAGGAAACCGGCGCGGTTGCTTTCCTCGTAAGCGGGGATCGGCGACGACGTTACGGTCGAGTTACCGCCGCGCGCGATATGTGCGTTATAGCCATCGCGGCGCAGCAACGTACCGGGCTCACGCCCGTCGCTGCCGTCCGATATGGCCATGAAGATCATTTCGTAATCGCCGTCCGGCACAGTGCCCACGTCGATCGTGTATGAACCGGGTTCGCTGTTGGGATCCTTGCCGAGCGTCCGGAATGCTTCCGTCGACCCAGATGGTCGGTAGTACAGCATCGCACGCGCACCGGCGGGCAGCGTATGATTGGCCAACGTCAATCGATTGGATACCGATTGAATCTCTTGTGATGAGTTGAGGACATCTCTCGGTGCGACCGTACCCCACGTGGCATTGCCCACGGGCGGTTCCCACAAATTTGCGCTTTTTGCGACTGTGCCCAGTAAACGACGATCCGCAGTTCCATTCTGCGGCTTGATGTAGATTTCGACGGAATAGTCGAACTGGTATGGCAGGTTTGCGTACTCGCCGCCGGGGTTACTGAGGGCGTGATATTCCTTGATCGGAATCGTCAATTTGCCCGACTGATTGACTGCCGTCTGAATGGTTTGAGTATTCTGGAATTCAAACGGAACATGAACGCTTCCAGAGGTCGTCGCTGTTGGCAAGTCTTCTCCCTTGCCGTGATAACTCGCGACTATCTCGTACTGGTATGCGCCATACACGCTTTGTAGATCAGGGAGATTAACTTCGAGACCGTATACTTCAAACCAAACCGATACAACGTCCCAAGACACACCAACCGATGCGGTCGTGCTGCCCGACGTAGCTAAACTGATTTCGGCTGGCTCCGTATAGGCCGGTCCGGGCACCGGACGATTCTGCTTCTCGATCCACCCGCCGATACTCAACTGCGTATTCGCAAAGATCCCGCCGTCGATCGGGATATCGACCGGATGAAAGCTGATACGCGGCACGCTGCCTGATGTTTTCGGCTGACGGATCTGGATGACCTGATTACGCGCGTCGTAGCGCGTAAAGGTCTGCATCATGTCTGCCTTCTGCAGCAGCTTCTCGAGATCCTCACCCGTCTTGATCGCGAACCCGCGCAGGTCAGTCTCCATTGACTCGACCTTCAGCGTCGCATTCCCGTTGCGATCGTACATGTACAGATGCGAGATGCCGTCGTTGAAGTTCGTGCGGACGACACGGCCAGCATTGTCGTAGTCCGTGTATTCCTGCCACTCACCGCCTTGCTCGGAGAGTATCCCGTTGCCGTTCGTGCGCCGCCCAATCAGTTCGCCGTACGCGTTGTAACGCAACTCGGTCTCGATACCTTGCTCGGAACCACTCTCGCGCCACGTCCCGCTGTCGCGTCTGATTTCGCGATTCTCAACATCGTAGCGGGTTCCGAAAGAATAGAATTTCCCCGGCCCGTCAGCTTCGATGTTGCCAAACTGCATACCTGTCACGTTGCCGGCCACGTCGTACGAGTAAATGGTCAGCGTACCGTCCGCATACCACTTGCCATTGACCCGGCCACGAGCGTAGGTATATGCCGTACCCTTATCCCCGCTGCTGTCCTGGTGATTTTCCCCGATGATATTGCCTAGACCATCATACTGGTACAGCGTCCGTGCGCGGGTTCGCTGGCCCTGGTAGTCGGTGAACTCCGGCAACAATTCCAGCGTGCGATGGCTGAGCACATCGTACCCGTAGTCGTACTGGTTGCCGTTGGCATCCACCTGCTTCAACAGATTGCCGTTACCATCGTATGCATAACGCGTCGTCGCCGCACCGACCTGTTGCATCAGCTTACCGCCACTATCGACCGCAGCGAACTGAACGTTTTCGCGAGTCTCACTCGTCTTTCGGCCGTTGCGGTCCCACGTGTAGTCAGTGATCCGGTCATCCTCGCTGCGCGGCCACGCATTGATCAGCGTGGCGCCAAGTGACGGATTCGCCGTCACAGGATCCGGATACGGCTTGGCAAACCGGATCTCCTGCGTAACGTCGCCTCGCTCGTTCAGCGTATAGGCGACACCGTATCCCTTTGCGTCGATTTCCAGTGTCTTCTTGCCGCTACCGTTGTAGAAATACAGCGTGCGACCACCGCCCGGATCCGTTTTGGAGATGACCGCGCCACGTCCGTCGTATTCCCATTGAGTGACGAGCTCACTGCCTGACGTGATGAAGTATTCACCACGCTGGTCTTCACCTGCACTTGGATCGAAATACCCGGTCGCGACGTTCATCACGCGCGACTGGACGAGGCGTCCGTCTGCGTCATAGATCGTGCGTGTTTCGCGCACGTTGGTCGCATCGACCGGCACCGGCGGCGCTGAACCTTGCGTAGCCTTCACCAAATCCCCGAAGATCCGCGTACGCGTCGCATTACCGGACGGATCGTACTCCCACAAAGTGAGCGTACCGAGTGGGCTGACCTGCCCGGTCTTGCGTCCTGCGGCGTCGTAATAGAACGTCGTCACCCCGCCACTCACGTTGACCTTCGACACAAGATTACCGCGCGCATCGTAGACGGCTGTCTCAACCGCATCGGCCACGTTATAGTTGCCCAAATAGACAGACTGATAAGTTCGAACCTTGCGGTCAAGCAGATCGTAGCCGTACTCGGTAATGCGCTCTTCGTCGAGCCCCTGCGCCTCCGTCATCTTGATCCGGTTGCCGCGCGAATCGTACTCGAAGCGGTTAACGACGGGCTTGTCCTTCGACCGGATCGGCAACGTCTCGGACGTCATCCGGCCCAGATGGTCGTACGTATAGGTAAACGTACCGCCCAGCTTGTTCGTGTAGCTGGTGCGATTGCCGAGACCGTCATACCCGTAGGTTTCGAAATACCCTTCCGCATCCGTCGACTTGATCACGCGACCGAGCTTGTCATACTCCATGCGCGTGACGGCATCGGCCGGATCGGCGGCCGGCAGCACCTGCGACAGATCCGACTTCCAGCCGTCGCGTTTCCAGGCGTCATCGACCGCTCCCGATCGCGCGAGTCGATAATCGGTCACTTGCGACACGTTACCGAACGCATCGTATTGCGTGCCGACGACCCAGTTTTCCGGACTGACCTGCGCAATGACCCGATTGAGCTTGTCGTAGAACGACACAGTCGTGGCCGACAACGGGTCGGTCATCGTCACCTGATTGCCGAACGCGTCGTACTGGTAACGCGTCACGTTGTGCAGCGCATCCGCCTTCTCGCTCACGCGACCGGCGGCGTCGTAGCTCTGGGTGCTGGTGTAAGCCTGCAACAGCACACGCTTTTGGTCATCGGTCAGCGCGGCCGCCACCAGCGCGTTGCCGGCGCCATCCACCAAGCCTCGCGCTCCGCGCTCCGCCAGCGCCCAGGCCGTGTCCTGTTCGGCGAGTTCGACACCACGCGGGTCGGTCGTCGCAACCTGCCGGCCGACCGCGTCGTACGCATAGCGGGTCGTGATGGCAACAGCCGTGCCGTACGCCTGCGTCTTCGCAATCAGATTGCCCGCCAGATCGTAGACGGCATGCGTCGTCGACGCGTCGCTCGTGCCGGCGGCCACGGTCGTATCGACGGCCCGGCCGAGGGCGTCGAGCGTGTAGCTCGTTTTGACGCCCAGCGCGTTGGTCGTCTCGATCAGACGCCCCGCACCATCGTACCGATAGGAAGTGACCGCGGCCTGGTCGAGCGTCTCGGACCTGAACGCCAGCCACATGTCGTAGGTCTTCTTGTAGCTTGCCGCTTCAGGATGAGCACGTGCGTAACGAATCGTCTTCGCGAGCCGACCGGCGTTGTCATACTGATTTTCAGTGACGTAGCCCTCGGCATCGACTGTGTACAGCGGCCGGTTCGCGTCGTCGTAGAACCACCGGGTTTCGCGCGACGTATTCTGCGCCCCTTGTGCATCCCACGTGTTCAGCAGATCCGTGAAGGTGGCATAGTTCGGATTGTCGGTGCCCGTATATGGCGTCGCGTAGTACTTCGTGTCGACCAGTTGGTCGGTCGCATTGTATGTATTTCGCGTGACGTAGCCGGCTGCATCGATCGTCGCGACCAGGCGATGCTTGCCGTCGTACACCATGCGCGTCACGCGGTCGCCGGCCTGAACCTGAACATCGATCCGCGACAATGCCGTTCGGATCGCGTCTTGCGACTCGCCTTCAGCCGGATTGATGAACCCCGCGTACGCCGTCTTGCGAACCACGTTGTTGCTGGCGTCGTACGTCAATTCCGTGACGGCGCCTGCTGCATCGACGGTGAAGCGCAACCGGCCGTCGGCGTCGTAGACGTTCCGCGCGATCTCGTCCTGTTGCGATGCCGGCACCAGGCTACGCAATTGTTCCGACGTCAGTTGGTCCGGCAGGCCGGCCAGTGCTACCGGCGTCGCATACACGGTACGTTTGACGACCCGCCCTTCGGCATCACGGTCGAGGGTGGTTACGGTGCCCGTCGGACCAACCGATCCAATTTCCCGACCGGCGGCGTCGTAGACATGATGCGTGACGCCGCCCGCCGCATTGGTCTCGGACACCAGGTTACCGGCCGGATCGTACGCATAGCGCGTCGTCAGCTTCAGACCGGCCGGATCGACGATCTGCTCGATCAGCCGACCGGCGCCATCGTAGGTGTTCTGCGTGACCTTTGCGGTCGCGCTGTCCGCACCTTCAGTCACCGTCAGGACCTGGCCCGTGCCGTCATAGGTGAAGGTCGTCGTCAGCTTCTGGCCGTTCGGATCGACGATCACCGTCATCTTGCGGCCGTTCAGATCGTAGTGTGTATCGGTAATCGTTCCGGACGGATCGGTCGTGCGGACCTGCTGCCCCTTTGCGTCGTATTCGTACTTGGTGACCAGTTCGACCGGAACCCAGCCGTCCGGGCCGGTCGACTGAGCGCTCTGGTTGGTCTTTTCCGTGCGCTTCAGAACGCGACCGACCGCGTCATAGGTGTAGTTGACATCTCGGCGGTCTCCGATATCTTCGAACAACACGTTTCCGGAGTGATCACGGGAATAGCTACGCCCGAATTCCCAGTCGTAACCGTTCAGCGTCCGGCTGCTAAAGGTCGTCCCTTTCAGTTCACCGTTTCGATCGTAGCTGTACTGAACGACGTTGTCCTGGCCGTCCGTCACCTTGTCCACTTGGCCAAACTCGTTGTACGTAGTCGTCGTCAACACGCCCTCTGGCGTTCTGACGATCATCCACTGCATTTTCGAGCTGTAACTGTACGTGGTCGTTTTTCCCAACCGGTCCGTATACGTCAACAGGTTGTTGAACCCGTCGTACGTCGTGCGTGTCTGTCCGGACGCATCGCTCGTGCCAACCGTCCGTCCGTTGCGATCGTATTCCGTGATGCGCGATACGCCGTTCGCATCGACGGATTGAACCACCCGGCCGAAGGCATCGTAGACAGCCTTCGTGATCAGATTCAGGTAACCGGGGTCCGTTGCCTGCTGAATCTGATGTCCGACGCGATCGTAGTCGTATGTCGTGATTCGATGCGTATTGATGTCTACTTGTTGCGATTGCGACGTCACCTCGCCGAATGCGTTGTATGCGTACTCGGTGGTCGCTCCCATCGCATCGGTGCGCTTCGTCAATCGGCCGGCCGTGCTGTAGTTGAACGACGTACGCGATGCGTCCGCGTTGTCGAGCGCAGCGAGGGCGGTCGCCACATCGTCCGTGAGGCGGCCACCCTGCAGCGTCTTGAGTACATCGGCCGACAGACGGACCGCGTAAGCAGTGGTCTGCGCTATATCCCCGAACGCATCACGACTATGCTCGATAACTTCACCGGCAGCGTTGATCGTCGCTGCGAGATTGCCGTTCGCATCGTAGTAGTAAAGCGTCTTGCGGCCGTCCGCGTCGGTTGCGGAAGTCCGAAGACCAGCGGCATCGTACGTGTAGGCCTCGTAGAACTCGTCATGCCGAAGTTGCGCGAGCATGGCTGTATCGCCGCTCTTTTCGTACAGGTCGATCAGCTCGAGTATCCGGCTGCCCTCCCCGGAATACTTCCTGACCACGCGGCCTTCTTCGTCGTAGCGATACGTCGTCGTGCGGTTGAACGGCGGCTTGCCCTGCGTTTCCGTTAGCACGCGCCCCATCGCGTCGTAGGTGAAGCTCGACGTTTTGGAGCCCATCACCCCATAGGTGACTTGCTCCAGCAGACGCCCCATCGCGTCGTACGCGTAGGTCGTACGCTCGAGACTGCCTGGCGTCGATGCCGATGCGATCAGGTCGGCGGCGTTGAGTGTGTAGCGAACACTCTGTTGATTAAAGCTCACTAGCCTGGATGGTGCTGCGACAACACGGACGAACTCGTGATCGCCGAACGTAGCATCGCGCACCACAATCGGCGCGTTCCTCGAACTACGGAATTCGACCGTGTGGCTGGCAAGCGGCACTGTATTGGGTACCGTCAAGGTGTAACGCGTATCGTTCTCTGAGCTGAGCGTCACCGTCCCGACCTGTACGCCATCAAGCCAGATCTCCAGCTTCGCGCCGACCGTGCCGGAGGCCTCGATGCTGACTGCCACCTGCTGCGGTTGACTCAATGTGCCCAGTTCGACGCGCTGCCCCCGCGTACGCTCGACAACGTTGCCTTGCGCATCGTAGCGATAACGCGTCACGTAGCCTTCGCCATCGATCTCCGCCGCAAGCAGCCCACGTGCGTCATACACGAAGCGTGTTGACACGTCTTGTGCACTTCCAGCCGGGATGAGTTCTGCCAGCTTCGGTCCAGACCATATTGAAAATGCCGTACGCTGTTCTTCGCTTACAGCCGTCGCATACCGAATCACTTCCGTGCGTTCGCCTGCCGCGTTATACCGGTATTCCGTGAGATAGCCCTGAGGGTCCAACTCACCACGCAACGACCCATCCTGATCGTAGAAATATCGCGTTGTCCGATCATGGTCCACATCGGCCGGCGGAAGCGAACCATCCGGCGCAGCGGTCATATCGAGGCGATTTGAAAACACCGTCTTCGCGGTGACACGCCCGAAACCGTCATAACTCCACTTCGTAACGGTGCCGTCCGATTCAACCGTTTGGTCGACCCAAGTGTTGTTCAGCCGGAGTAGCCATTCCGATCTATCTTCAGGCGTCGCACTCGGCCTGAGCCCGAGCGCCTCGAGCGTCAATGGACCGCCTGTTGCCAATTGTTCAACCGGACGCCCGGAGGAATCCGTGAGCGCCGCGAGTTGGGCAGATGTCAATCGGGTCGCGTAAGTGACCGTTTTCGTCTGGTATCCCAAGCCCTTGTCGTAGACGTATTCCGTCAGAACACCGTCTGGCCCGATTTGGGCAATCTTCTGATTTCGTGCGTTATACAGGTAATGGGTGCTCTGTCCGTTCGCGTCGGTTGACATGCGCGGCCGACCATTCGCGTCGTACCAGTTCTTCGTCTGCGAAACGAGTACACCCGAAGTGGTATCGGCAACCGCCACGAGCTCACCTGCCGCATTCCAGCTCGACGTACGGGTTAGGCCATTTGCGAAAGTGACCGCGACCGTATGATTCTTGTCGTCATACTGGTAGACAGTGAGCGCACCATCGAAACTCACGGAGGTCAGGATCCGCCCCAATCCGTCATAGGTGATCTGCTCAACCTTCTCCTTGCCCGATTCGCCCACGTAACGCTGCAACAAACGCCCGTGCGGGTCGTAGACGTAACGCGTTTGCGAAACGATGCCAGTCAGGTCACCCGTTCCGTCTGCGAGGAGACGTTCGTACCGTGTCTCAACTGCCAGATTCCCCCGCCAGTCGTAGCTAGAGTCAATACGCAACGCATGCTGCCGATCACTCGACGCTTCCGCCCACGTGTCGAGAGAACCGACCGACAGCGCATCCGTCTCGGCGAGTCCCGTAGTGTCGAATACCGCATTCTCGTAACGGATTTCCGATACGCGTTGTCCAACCGCGTTATATCGATACTCCGTGACTCGTCCCTCGGCGCTGACGACATACCGGATATGCCCTTTATCGTCGTAAGCGTAACGTGTCGTTTGAGAAGAAAATTCTGGCCTACCGAGCGTACTGATAACCGTTTCGGTCAGCAGCTCGTTCTTCGAGCCAAACGTGCGCCTGGTTTCTGTTCCGATACCTCCACTCGACGTCACGAGATTGCCGGCCTTATCGTAGATAAGCCACGCCCCCCCCAACAGGTGGTCTGTCTGCGAATAAAGATTACCCTCAGCATCGTAGTCAAAGGCAATCCATTGACCGTCCTGCTGACCGGTAGTCGGCCGCTTCTCAACACTCTTCAGTCGCCCCGCATCGTCCCAATACAAAACCTGCACGAGACCAAGAGGATCGGTCACGGTCGTTTGCCGACTTGCAAGGTCATACTGCAATCGCGTGATCCTCATTGCGCCGTTATCCGCAGCCTGAGCAATCGTCGCGACACGGTACTCACCGTCAATCAACTGGTACGTGAACTCCACTCGGGAGCCATCGGTTTGTCCAATAGACGCAATCCTGTCGCTCGTGCCGTCATACGTGTACGTCGCCGTAAACACGTTGCCGTCGGCAATGCTGTTGTCTTCAGGCGAGAGATCGGTGACGACCTGCGACAGTCGCCCCTGCGCGTCGTATGCATAGTGCACCTTGGTCTCGGTCGCCGACTGCCCGTTCGCTTGCTGATAGACCGAACGCAGCGCCGAAAGTCGCCTGGCTGCGTCGTAGTCAAGATAGGTGACATCCCCGCCCGCCGTCGTGATCTGTGCGAGCTGACCAGAGGCGGCATAAGCGTACTTCACGGTATTGCCGTCGACATCCCGGCTCGAGACCAAGCGCCCGCCCTGAGCCGCGTCGTAGGTTTCCGTCACATGCTGGCTGCCATCGGTCCACGTCCAGCTGTTCGTGGAAGCATCGAACTGGAGGGTCGCTCGCGGCCCCGTCGTGGTCACTGCCGTCGGTCCGGGCTGGTTCGCGTTGCCGACGTTCGCACCGACGCCCAGTGTCGAAACGTAGAGATTGCGGGTCGCGTCGTATGCAAACGTCGTTTGCGAGCCGTCCCAGTCCGTCAGCGTGATCGTGCTGCCTGCCTCGTTCAACGTGCCGATCAGCCCGTCGACGGCTCGGGAGGCGCCTTCACGCCAGTTGAGCTGCCCGAGGCTGTTGTAAGCCCGGTACACCGCGCCGTTGATCCCCTGCCCCAACAGCAGCTGATCGCGATCCTGCAGCATCAGGTTGCCGTTCGCCGCGTTGACGTAGACCTGTTCGCCCGTCTGGCCGAACGCGGCGTTACCCAGTACGCCTCTGTTGCCCAACGCCGTGGACGAAGAGGATTGCAGACCCAGCCCTTGGCCCGTAACGATCGCTACCATGCGCTTGCTCTCCCGTATTAGGTTTGGTTGCCGCCTGGCCGGGTGGGCCGAAGACGGCTTTCATGCGGGAGTTATCTGAAGCTTTCGAAATTCGTTTAGCGATTCAATCGGCAATTTACATTTTGTTACATTTGAGCGACTGAAGCCCTGGTTTTAACCGCCTCCCTCGAGAATGTGCGTCCGATGTCGCTCGGCGCACCTGCACCACGTCAGTGGCGGCCGGTGGCAAGGCACGGTCATATCGTTGCAACGCGCCGCGGTAGGCCTGTTCCAGATGACGCACGAATTGATCAGTGTCGAAGAGCACGGACTGGTCCCTCGACGCACGGAGCTTTTCCCTGATTGCCCCCAGCATGCCTGGCAAACGGGCAACATCAACAGCCATGGCCTCATATGCCTCGATAGCGGGTGTGATCAACTCTCGCAGACCGATCGCCGCGAGATGACTCGCACCGTAACGACCGGCACCCCTGCTTCGCGGTTCCAACGAACCTTGTTCTGCAAGAGCGGAGATACAAACGCGGTGACTGCCGAGGTCGCACGATTGTGCGCGCGGATTTAGAGCCGCTATGCAGATGACTGGTCGGAAACAGCCAGGGCCCTTTTCATCCATGATGCTCGGCACACGCCGGCCACGCGCGCAAATCTCAGTGTTCAACCGTCGCACCGAGACAGGCGAAATCTATTACACCCGTCGGTTACGGTGCGATTCAGCCTACGTACGCCCTACCGAGCAAAACCGATGAAGAATTCCTGAGTCGGGTCAATTTGGCAGAGCGTGATGCAGATGACGACGGTGAATGCCGGCGGCCCGATTCTACGTTCCGCGCCGATGCACCGTACGCGCTTCGATTGTTTCACCGGCCCTTGAAGCCGTTCGATTTACCGAAAACCCATCGCGCAACTCGATCACGCATCGAAGAGATTCAACCCCCGGGATGAATCGCGAATCGAACGAAATCGACTCGCGTAGAATGCCCGCAACAATCATCCGAGCGGGCCGCCCTTCCATTCCACTCGCATCGGCACAACAACACCAACGAGCGCCGTGACCTCCGCCGTCGCCGCCCCGCTCGGGCGCGCGCGACCGCGACGATCGTCGACCGACGAAGCATTCATGAGCAAACCGATCCTGTACCTCCTCGCCGGCAACGGCAGCGCGGCCGACTGGTGGGACGATGCATTGCCCCACTTCCGGCGCTACCGACCGGTGCCGCTGGAACTGCCGGGCTTCGGCGATCACCCGGCGCCGCCGTGCGAGGACCTCGCCGCGTATGCGCAAGCGCTGCTGGACGCGACCGAACCGGGCCACGCGATCATGGCGGTCGGCGTGAACGCGCTGCTGGTGCTGCACGCGTTACAGCAGCGCCCCGGCCACTTCGGCCGCAGCGTGCTGCTCGCACCCGTCGGCGCGTTCCTGTGGGAACGGCGCCTGCCGAAACTGATGGCGCCGAGGCCGCTGCGCAAGACGATCCACTGGCTGCTCGCGCACTACCCGACGCTGTTCGCCCGCAAATTCTCGAACCGGACCTGGACGCCCGCGCAATACCGCCGCATGGGCGCCGGCTATGCGCGCTGCCGCGCGTTCCTGCCGCACTGGGACCTCGTGCGCGCCGATACCGCACTGCCGCTGCTCGAGTGGGTCGCCGATCGCATCGAGCTCGTGTGGGGCGACCAGGACGCCATGCTCGGCGTACGCCAGGCCGCCGCGTGGTCGGCGATCCTCGCCCGCGCCGACCTCACCGTCACGCTGCAGCCCGGCTGGGGACACTATCCGTGGATCGACTCGCCTGCGGCCTTTGCGCAGTGGCTCGAAGCCGGCGACACCGGCTTCGTCGCGCACACGAAAGGCGGGCGCCTGGCGCTGGCCACGATGGCCGGCCTCCCCGTGCCGCCCGCCCTGTCGCTGACCCGCGCCGACGACCCGCGCCTGCCCGGCTTTCTCGCGAGCCAGCCCGGCGCCGAATGGGCGATCCGCTCGTCGAGCCACGGCGAGGACCAGGCCGACGCGGCGAATGCCGGCCTGCATACGACGTTCCTGCGTGTACCGGCATCGGATGCGGCCGTTCGCGTGGCCGAACTGCTCGACGGCGGCCTCGAGGAAGCGGTCGTGCAGCGCTTCATCACGCCCGTGCTGTCCGGCATCGCATTCGTGCGCCATCTCGCGGTCGAAGTCGAATGGGTGGAAGGCCACCTCGAATCGCTCGCCGACGGGCAGGCGAGCCCACGGCGCGCGATCCTGTCGCGGCTCGGCGAACCCTGGCAGCGCGGCACGTTCGCACCCGCGCACGGGCTGACCGCGCAGCAGCTTTGGGCGTTCCTGCAGCAGGTGCTGCGCGCGTTCCATTACGTGCCGGGCGACGTCGAATGGGCATGGGACGGCACGCAGCTGTGGCTATTGCAGTACCGCCCGATCAGCAGCTACGGCTGGCACCGGCACCTGACCTCGGCCAACATCGCCGAGATCCTGCCGCCGCAGCCGAGCCGGCTGGTCGAGTACGCGCAACGGCGCGCGGCCGGCAGCATCCCGACCATCATGGCGCGCTGGGATGCGCGCGTACTGCGCGACAACGAACCGTTCACCGCGCTGTACGGCGGTGCGTCGTACATCAACAACGACCTGTTCCTCGCGCGTCTCGCGGACTGGGGCGTATCGGCCGCAAACTACAGCGGCGAGATCGGCGGCGCGACGCCGCCGCTGCGCTGGCGTCCGCTGCGGCTGCTGTGCTCGCTGCCGGTGTTCTGGCGCATGCTGCGCGTCGCGCGCGCTCACCTGCCGACGCTCGCACGCGGCCTGCAGCGCTTCGACGCCGAGCTCGCCACGCTCGTCGAACAGCGCGCCGACGGCCAGCAACTGGCCGACTGGTTCACGCGCTTCTACGTGTTCGTCGTGCAGGGCAACCTGTGCATCGCGTCGTCGCTCGCCAGCAGCGGCGGCGCACTGTGGGGACGTCCGCCGACCGCCTATGGCCAGCTCGACGACAGCCCGCACCGCCTGCCGTGGGAAACCGATCCGGCTACCGCGCGGCCCGCGGCCGCCGACCTGCCGCTGCAGCCCTTCCCCGACTGGCCGCTGCCGGTCCGCGTGCTGCACACGCTCGGCGTGCCGGGCATGCGCGGCTGGTATCTGCAGGTGCGCGAGTGGTATCGCGACAACCTGATGCGCGTGTTCTTCCGCCTGCATCACGCGATGCCGGCCGCCGATCGCGACACGTGGTTCGCGCCGCATCCCGAGCGCCGCGAACGCAACGCCAGCTTCTGGCAGGACGGCAGCGAAGGCACCGACGAGGCAGCCGGCTTCATGATCTATCCGGGTCACACGCAGGGCGTGCTCGGCCACGACATCCTGCTCGAAGACTCGCTCGATCCGGGCCGGCACGCGCAGTACCAGGCCGCCCGCGCGGTGATCGCGCGCATGGGCGGCCGGCTGTCGCATGGCGCGACGCTGCTGCGCGAGCTGCGCAAGCCGTCGGCCGTGCTGCCGCGCGTCGACGATGCGTGGATCGGGCGCGAAGTGCGGCTCAGCGACGGCCGGCTGACGCTGGTCGAATAAACGCACGGCGGCGTGTCGAAGGGGCCGGCGCTCAGCGCGGCGGCGTGCGGATCTTTCCGTCGACCTTCAACGTGCGCCTGTCGCGCGCGGCCTCGTATTCGACCGTCTGCACAGGCGTGACGGCGCCGTACGAGCGGCCGTTCACATAGACGACGCCGTCGCGCAGTTCGATCCGGTCGCCGTTGACCGTCGCGGTGGCGCGGTCGCCCTGCAGCACCGCGCCCGAACAGCCGGCGGTGGAAAAGCTGCGGACCGACGTGCCCGGCATCACCGCGTTGCCGCCCGGGTCCGCCGCATGCGCGGCGCTGCAGGGCGGCGCATACACGTCGCCGGCAGCGTGAAGCGATCCGGCACCGATGCCGCATCCGGCAAGCAGTGCAATCGACATCGGCAACAGCCTGTTCATGGTGGTCTCCGTGGCCCGCGGACCTGGATCGACGATCGGGTAACGCCCCCGCTTGCAGGTCGCCCGATCCATGCAGTATGCGTCAACCTGGCGGCACGCCGCCATCCGCGCCGATACCGCTCCCGTTCGCCAGCGTGTTCCCCTTGACAAGTTGCGAGTCGCAACTATTATCGATTGCGATACGCAACCATTTGGGGCAAACCATGGATCTCATCGACGCGCCCGCCAAGCCTCGCGACGCGACCATCCTCGAACTGCGCGACTTCTCCCGCAAACTGGTGCGCGAGCTCGGCTTCATGCGCGCGACGCTCGCCGACAGCGACTGGGCGCCGTCGGCCGTTCACGCGATCCTCGAGATCGGGATGGCGCCCGGCATCAACGCGAAGGATCTCGGCAACATCCTGCGGCTCGACAAATCGAACACGAGCCGGCAGCTCGCGCGGCTCGAGGCGGCCGGTGTCGTGGAGCGGCGCGTGTCGAGCGAGGATGCGCGTGCGATCGAGCTGTACCTGACCGCCGAAGGGAAAAAACTCCAGAAAAGAATCGACACGTTCGCGACCGATCAGGTGTCGAATGCGCTGCGTCGCATGATTCCCGCCGACCAGCAGGCGCTGCTGCGTTCGCTCGCGCTGTATGCCGATGCCCTCGCGCAGGACAACGCGGCCAAGGCGCCCGCGGCGACACCCGACGCGCCGTCGATTCTCGAGGGCTACCAGCCGGGCTGTATCGGCGACATCGCGAGCCTGCATGCGCGCTTCTATTCGGAGCACTGGGGGTTCGGCGCCTTTTTCGAGAAGCGGGTGGCGACCGAGCTGGCCGAGTTCGCGAGCACGTTGCCGGCCGACGGCAAGGCGCTATGGCTCTGCCAGGAAGACGGGCGGACGCTCGCATCGCTCGCGATCGACGGCGACCCCGCGACCGGCATCGCGCACCTGCGCTGGTTCATCGTGAACGACGCGTTGCGCGGGTCCGGCATCGGGCGCCAGATGATGACGCTGGCCATGCGCTTCGTCGACGCGCACCGGTTTCGCGAGACCTACCTGTGGACGTTCAAGGGACTGGATTCGGCGCGCCACCTGTACGAGTCGTTCGGCTTTACGCTGACGCACGAGTCGGCAGGCACGCACTGGGGAACCGAGGTGATCGAGCAGCGTTTCAGCCGGCCCGGGCCTGCCGGCAGCTGATGGTCATCAGAACCGAACCGTGCCTGCAGCAGCTCGCGCCGCAGGCACGCGCGCATCCGTAGCCGCCGAATCGGCCGCTCGAACTATCGCGCGCCCTGCGCGTACTCCTCCGCGAATGCCGCCTCGACGAACCGGATCACGTCGTCGAGCGACGACGTGCACACGGCATCGGCCGCCAGCGCCTGAAACGCGCCGTCCGGCCCGAAGCAGACGAGCGGCTTGCGCCAGCGTTGCGCCAGCGAGATTTCCTGCGCCGTGCCGTGTCCGCCCGGCAACGCGACGATCAGGTCGCTGCTCAGCACGTTCACGTGATTGCGGTTGATCGTCTGCGGATCGGCATCCGGTTCGCGGCGCGGCAGCGGCGTGAGGATCGGGATGTCGACGAACGGATGCGGATAGCCGTCGAGCGGCACGAAGCCCGCGACCGGATCGGCCTGCGTCGGCAGGATGCCGATCGATCGGCCGGCCCGCCCCGGTACGCCGGCGAACGCGCGCGCGACGGCCAGCATCACGCCCTGGCCGCCGCCCGTCAGCAGGTTGAAACCGGCATGGGCGAGCCATGCGCCGAGCGGTTCCGAAAACGCGAGCCACGGCTCCTTGCCCGAGCCCATCACGCCGATCGTCCTGTTCTTACATTGCATCGTGGTTTCCGGTGAAATCGTTGCAGTACGCGCGAGCGCCACGCTCATTCGAGTTCGACGCCCTTCAGCTCGGGGATCAGGAACAGCGTCGCGACCATGTCGAGCACGTAGAGGCCCGCGAGCAGCGCGATGGCCGTCTGGAACGAGTAGTGCGCGGCAAGCGCGCCGACCGCGACCGGGCCGAAGCCGCCGACCGCCCGGCCGATATTCCACAGCACGTTCTGCGCGGTCGCGCGCGCGGCGGTCGGATAGCCTTCCGACATGAGCGTCCCGTAGCCGCCGACCATTCCGTTGACGAACATGCCCATCAGCGCGCCGGCCCACAGCATCGCGGTCGGGTCCGTCAGTCGCGCATACGCGATGACCGTGACGACCGAACCGAGCTGGTACAGCAGGAACGTCGGCTTGCGCCCGATGCGGTCGGCCAGTTGCCCGAACACCCACACGCCGATCATCATCCCGACCACGGTCGCCGCCGTCCACAGCCCCGACTTCGTCAGCGAGAAGCCCATCTGCTTCGACAGGAAGGTCGGCAGCCAGATCATGATCCCGTAATAGCCGAAGTTCTGGACCGAACACAGGATCACGATGCCGAGGCTCGTGCGCGCGGTGCGGCTGTCGGCGACGAGCATGCGGAACGCGTTGGACTTCGGCTGCGTCGCGCGCTGCACGAACGCCTCCGGCTCGTGCAGCTTGTTGCGCATCGCCCACGCGAGCAGCGCAGGCAGCACGCCGACCAGGAACATGCCGCGCCAGCCGATGTGGAGCAGCAGGAACGGCGTCAGCAGCGCGGCCAGCAGCACGCCGGCCTGCCAGCCGAGCGCGACGTAGCACGACACGCGTGCGCGCTTGCTCGCCGGCCACGCTTCCGCCGCGAGCGCCATGCCGATCCCGAACTCGCCGCCCAGCCCGATGCCCGCGATGGTGCGGTAGGCCAGCAGGTCCCAGAAGCCGCGCGCGAACGCGCACAGGCCGGTGAAGATCGCGAACAGCAGGATCGTCCAGGTCAGCACGCGCACGCGCCCGTAGCGGTCGCTCAGTGCACCGAACAGTATCCCGCCCGCGACCGCGCCGATCAGCGTCCACGTGACGAGCGCGCCGCCCTGTCCGGGCGACAGCTGCAGCGCCGCCGTGATCGCCGGCAGCATGAAGCCGAGGATCAGCAGGTCGAAGCCGTCCATCGCATAGCCGATCGCCGATCCGGCCAGCGCTTTCCACGCGTACGACCCGACCTGCTCTACACGCGTGGCCGACGGGTCGCCGAGCGTCGAAGATTTCATGTTTGCTGCCATGGTGTCCTGCCGCGAATGTCCGGCGACATTTTAAGGCCTGTGCCCGCGAACGACGGGCGCGGGCGCGCATCGGCGCCGCTGCCGGAGCGGCAGGCGGGACATGACGGGCAATGAACGTGGAAAACGTCGATCCGGTGTCGGCGGCCTGGCCGGCGATGTCGCGGCCAGGCCGGACACCGGATGAAAGACTGCGGAGGGACGGGGTGTTACAGGCGGCCCCGCCGGCGCGAACCGGACGGCGCCGCGGGCCTTGGACGCGGCCTGCTTCAGCCCTGATCCTCGCCGGGCCACCAGGCCTTGGCCTCGCGGTCGACGGCGAGCGAATCGAGATCCTTGCCTTCGAGCCATTTCGGCCGTGGGCCGCGACCCGACCATGAGCGGCCGGTCGTCGGATCGTAGTACTTGGCAGGCGCCTTGCGTTTTCGCTGGACGATGTAGCCGAGCGCGCTCAGCACTTCCTGCTGCGAAATTCCCAAAAGCTCGACCTGTTCCTTGAAAGCCGCGAGCGCGGCCTGCTTCTCCTTCTGCTTCGCATCCGACAGCTTGATGTTCAGGTCCCGAAGTTGTGCTTCGAGCTCCTGCAGGGCCTGGGTCATGTATTCATCCTCTTTGGGCATGTTTTTGCAAAAAACTCCGATGGCCGAACCTACCACGAAGTTCCGCCGATCGGGTCTGTCAACTATGTGAATCGTCTTCCTGAGCCGGCATGGTTTGCGCGATGCGCACTAAACGACGTCGTGCGTCATTGCGGGCAGGACCGGGCCGGCGACACACGGCGCGTCGCACACGAACAGGCATGGCGAACGGCTGCGGCAAGTCAGGCGCCGCCCCTGGCACGGGCGCGGCATGGCGCGAATGATAGCAGTGCGCGACATCGTATTGCAGAAGTCGTGCAACGGAACGGATGCGGAGCAGGCGGCTTACCGCCCTGCGTCGTGCGCATCCCATGCGATCCGGTCGAACAGCGCACGCAGCTTCGCGCCGCGTGCGGCATTCAGCGCGGCGGCGTGCGCCACGCGTCCGGCGAGATGCGCACAGAAATCCGGATGGGCGCTCCGATTCTGCGAGGCCGGGCCGCGCCGGATGCAGTTGGTCAGGATGGCCTTCAGGAGATCGAACTCATCGCGCGCCAGATTCGGATGACGATTGACGACCACACCGGCCAGTTGCTGCCGCACGCCGCGCCGCATCACGCGCGTCTTACGCAGTTGCAGCGCGAAGCCCTCCTCGAGCGCGATCGCGGCAACCCTGATTTGCAGGCGCTCGATGTTGCGCACAAGCGCGCCGCCGCCGGAGAACGCGAGATCGTCCGCATAGCGCGTGTAGGTCGCATCGAGCGAACGCGCGAGCGCGGCGAGCCGCATGTCGAACCGGAACGCGCACAGGTTCGCGAGCGCCGGCGACGTCGGCGCGCCCTGCGGCAGATGCCGTTCGCGATAGCGCTGGCGGCCGATCCAGTCGAACCGGTCGCGCAGGTCCGGCGCGAGCAGCCGCGCCGACGGCACGCGGTTCGTGCACAACCCGGTGAGCGTGCGCGCGACTTCGACCGGATACCCGAGCGTGGCGAACAGCGCATGGACGCGTGCGGCGCGCACCGAGACGAAGAAGTCCGCCAGGTCGAAGCGGACGACGACATCGCGATCGGCATGCGGCGCCGCGAACGACACGATCCCGTGCCCCTTGCGAAAACCGTGCACGGCGCCGTGCGGCGCAATGCGATCGAGCAGCCCGTGCAGGATGCGGCGCTGCGCTTCGCGCAGCCTTCCCTTCGGGATCTCGACCAGGCGGCATCCGCCGCTGCGCTTGTCGACCGCGACGTACGTGTAGTGATGCAGCGGCGTGGCGCTGCTGCGCGCATCGACGCGCCAGTGATCGGACAGCCAGTCGAGTTCCGGCACGCTCACGCCGAGCCAGCCGGCGAGATCGCCGGGCGTCACCCATTGCGGCACGTCGCACCCGGCGAGCGGCGCCGGCAACGGCCGCTGGACGGGCGGCCGCCGCACGACGCGGATCACGGCCGGCCGAGCGTCGCCATACCACGCGCGCACGAATCCGGGCGCCTCGGCCACGACGTCCGCCAGCACGTCGATGCCGGTGTCGGACCAGCGTGTGCCGAAGCGCGCGAGCGATGCATCCGCAACCTCATGCGTCCACGCCGGCGCGTCGCCGAGCACGGCCGCCATCCGCGCGACGACGCCGTCGTGCTCGGCCGAACCGGCGAGCATCGCCTCGGCGATCGTGCGTGTGGTGTCGCTCAGGGATGAGTACATGGCCAGGAATGGGCGGGACGATGAGTCAACGTGGCTGGTGCTGCGAGGGGATATGTTGCGCAACGCGAAACCGGGCCCCTTGCGACGCATCGGTGTGTCGATCCGATCCACGGGGTAGCCCCGTGGTCCTGGAACATCGACCGCCTGTTCCGGGTATGTGCTTGACCCACCGGCCCGCGTCGCGACTGTAATGGGCGCGCACGCCACGTGTCAAATCAGGCGGAACGGCATGCGATGTGCTGCGGGCCGCGCGTGTCGCCGGCCCGCGCTCCGCATTGCGTTGCCGCGCTTACACGCCCCGCGCGAACAGCGCGCTGTATGCGATAGGCGCCGCGCCGATGCCGGCCATGCCGCTCAGCATCGTCGCCCAGGTCGCGTCGGCCACGCTGACGGGAAACGACCGCACGCGATTGGCGAGCAGCCAGAAGGTCCGCGTCATGCCGTCGCTCATCGCGACCTCGTACCCGCTTCCCGCCGGCCAGTAGCCGACCGGCGGCAGCGCCACCGGCGCCTCGCGGCCGCCCCTGAACGCAGCGGCAGCCATCGCGAACTTGCTGTCGAGCGGCATGGCCCGGCGCGGTACGCAGTCCTGCGAATCCTGTTTCGGAAACGCGGGGCTCGTTTCGAGCCAGCGGCGATAGAACGCTTCGGCATCGAGATGGACGACGAAACGCTCCACCCCGGCCGGCTCGGCCGCCAGATAGCAGTCGACCTGGCCGGGTACGGGAACGCGCCAGATCGCGCGCTTCGCGCTCAGGTCGACCAGTTCGCACGCCGCCGGCCGGAACGTGACGGGTGAAGCGGATCCGGACTCGCGCAGGTCGCGTGCGCGGTCGAGTCCGTTACGAAGACGTGTCAGCATGGGCCCTCTCTTTCTCTCTCGATTTGTTCGAATGAGTCAGGGCGCGTGGCGCGACCCGCGCCGTCGCCGCCGGTTCGCCCGGTACCCTGACGCTCCCGACTGGATCAGGAACCCGCGCAGTGTATCGCCTTTCGATGACGGGACGACAGGCACGGTGCCCGCCACCCGGTGGGCACCGGCCACGCGCCCTGTCGAACGGAAACCGGCTTCAATCCGGGCTTTGCGGTGCCGATCCTACGGCGCCTGCGGCGCATCGCGCAGCACGGCGCGCAGCGCAGTATCGAACGGCGTCGCGTAATCGATCCCGAGGGCGCGCACGCGTGACGCGTCCAGATGGCAATCGTACGGGCGCGGCGTGGCGTCGGTCGGCTGGTCGATCCGCGTGAGCGACGCGTCGATGCCGAGCGCGGTGGCGATTCGCTGCGCGATGTCGTGCTTCGTCATCGGCTCCTCGCCCGACCAGTGACGAATGCCGGTGACGGCTTCGCCCGCGAGATGGCGCAGCGTCAGGTCGCGGATGACCTTCGCGACGTCCGGCGTGTAGGTCGGGTAGCGGATCGCCCAGGCGTCCATGCCGACCGCGCGGGCACCCGGACGCGCGGACGCGGCAACGGCCGGGACGAGGCTCGTGACCGCCGATTCGTTCCAGTCGGCGATCGGGCCGAAGAGCAACGGCAGGCGCAGCACGCAGGAGAGCGAAGATGCCGCGAGGAGTGCCGCCTCGCCTTCCAGCTTGGTGCGGCCGTAGATGTTCAGCGGGTTCGGTGTCGCGTCTTCACGGTACGGGGCCGCCTTGCCGTCGAACACGTAGTCGGTCGAGATGCCGAGTGTCCATGCGCCGTATCGGGCGGCCAGCGCGCCGACGCGGGCCGGCGCGTCGACATTGATCGCGCGGGCGGCGGCCGGGTCGCGTTCGCAGACGTCCGGGCGGCGTTCGGCGGCGCAGAGGATGACGGCGGCCGGCTTGCGGGTGTCGAAGAGGTGCTCGAGGGCCGGCTGGTCGAGGACGTCCAGTTCCGCGATGTTTTCCGGCGGCAATGCCAGAAGTTTTGCGCCCGCGCTTTGCGGGTTCCGGATGGTCGCCAGTAGCGTCAACGACGATTCGCTCGCCAGCGACGCGGCAACCGCGCGGCCAAGCAGGCCGGAGGCGCCGATGAGGAGGATGGTCTTGCGTTCGGTGGACGGAGTTGGGCTTGGCATGAGCGGCGATTCGGGTGACGTGGCGGAGCGCGAGGTCGCGATCCACGTTCGAATGTCAGGGTCGACGTTCGAACGATGAACGTGCCGAGGATAGCCGAGTTTGGCGGCGGACACGACCGACACGAGGCGTTGCGGCCGACACGCGCCGTGCCCGCGCCATCGCCCGCCCCAAAACGCAGCGCGCGGTACACATCCGTGCACCGCGCCAGTCACACTGAACGGAAACTTCGTCCTGCGTTACTTCCGGTCAACCGAATACCGCCCCGGCCCGGTCAGCGCGAGCAACAGCAACCCGCCGATGATGCTCACGTTCTTGTAGAAGTTGATCATCGCCATGTACTGCTCCATCCCCTGCAGCGCCCAGTAGCGATGGCCGATCAGCGCGGTCGCGAGCGTATAGGCGGCAAACACCAGCGCGAGCGGACGCGTATAGAAGCCGATCGCGATCAGCGCGCCGCCGGCCAGTTCCACCGCCACCGCGATCGCGGCCGCCAGTTCGGGCGCCGGGTTTCCCGTCGACGCCATGTACGCGACCGTGCCCGAAAAGCCGTTCAGCTTCTGCCAGCCGAACAGCACGAACAGGATCATCATCAGCACGCGAGCCGCCAGCAGCAGCTCGTCCTTCTTCGACTCCAGCGAAACGTAACGCATAGCAATCACCCTTGAATTGACGGTTTGATGCGGCCGCTGCCGGTGCGCGCCGGAGCGGCGCGCGTGGCCGGCAACGGGCCACTCCTCGCTCGATCGGATCGCCGGCCGATACCACGGCCAGTTGCCGAAGAATCCGTCCGGTCGCGCCGCTTGCGGCGCGCTTCGAATCGGTTCTGGCGAAGCACGGGTGCAGTCTACTGTCTCGCCTGAAATCATCAATCCGTCAAAACATGATTCGCTGTCTCAATTTAGTGGACAATTTGCACGGCCGAAGCCAAACAACCCGGAAATCTCGCGCGGATCGCTACTGAAGAGACCGGCACGAAACGGTTTGCGCTCAGTCCGCCTCTGCAGAGGAGTGCCTGAACGACGCACCATACGCACTGTCAGGCAACCGATCGCGTCCGCTCAGGCGCGAACGGAAAGTACCGGCCGGTGCCGTCGTCCGGTACAGGCCGCGCTTCTTCAGTTCCGGCACGACCAGTTCGGCGAAATCGTCGAGCGTGCCCGGGCTGACCAGCGGATTGAGCATGTAGCCGCTCGTCGTCGACAGCTGCGCATGCTCGGCGAGCTGGTCCGCGACTTCGTCCGGCGAGCCGACGAGGATCAGGTCGGTGCCGCGCGTGACGCTCGCGAACTTGCGCCGCACGTCGCCGGCGGTGAGCGGCTTGCCGCTGCCGTCGGGCCGCACGACGTAGGACGTGAGCCCTTCCGTCTGCGTCGTCAGCGGCTCGTCGTCCGCATAGCGGTCGATGTCGATGCCGGTGTCGCCCGCATAGCTGACGAGTTGCGCGTGCTGGTGATAATGCTGCTGAAGCGTGTGATATTTCTCCTTCGCGTCGCTCGACGAGCGCGCCGTCACGATCCGCAGCACCGTCAGCGACTTCACGTCGTCCGCCGCCCGGCCGCGTTCGGCCGCCAGCCGGCGTATCTCGTCGAGGCCTGCGCGAATCTCGTGCGGATTCGATTTCGCGACGAACACCACCTCCGCGTGCTTCGCCGCGAATTCGCGCCCACGCCCCGACCAGCCGGCCTGGATCAGCACGGGCGAGCGCTGCGGCGACGGCGCGCAGACGTGCGGCCCCTGCACGCGATAGTGCGCCCCTTCGTGCGCGATCGGCCGTACGCGATCGCCACGCGCATAGCGCGGCGAGCGCTTGTCGGCGACCACCGCGTCGTCCGCCCAGCTCCCTTCCCACAGTTTGTAGACGACGTCGAGAAATTCCTCCGCGCGCGCATAGCGTTCGTCATGAACGATCATTCGGTCGAGACCGAAGTTGCGCGCCGCACTCGTCAGGTAGGACGTCACGATGTTCCAGCCGATCCGGCCGTTGCTCAGATGATCGAGCGTGCTGAAGCGGCGCGCGAGCGCGAACGGATGCTCGTAGGTCGTGCTCGCGGTCACGCCGAACGCGAGCCGCTCGGTCTGCGCGACGAGCGCCGGAATCAGCATCATCGGATCGTTCGCGGGCGCCTCGACCGCCCACTGCAACGCGGCGTCGGCCGACCCGCCATAGACGTCGTACAGGCCGAGCACGTCCGCGAAGAACAGCATGTCGAGATCGGCCTGCTCGGCCGTGCGCGCAAGGTTCGACCAGAACGCGAGCGTATTCGCGCGCAGCCGTTCGTCGGCCGGATGGGTCCACAGGCTCGGCGCGCCGCCGCAGCCGACGCTGGCTTGTTCGTACAGGGAAAACAGCAAGGGGCGAGGATCGGACATCGTGGATTTCGTTACCAGGGCAGTCATCAGTTGGGTGCCGCCCACGCACCCGACGACGCGCGGCGGCGCCGTGCGGGCATGCGGTCGTCGGGCGCGCGCATCAGGTAGCGATTGACGCGCTTCTCGAGACGGGCGGCGGGAATGGTCAGCAGCGCGACCAGCACGACATAGACGATGGCCGCACCGACCAGCGGTTCGTACACGCGCAACGTCTCGAAGCGCAGCGTATTGGCCGTGCCCATCACGTCGAACACGGTAACGGTCGATGCGAGGACGGTCGATTTCAGCAGCAGGATCGCCTCTCCGGTGAGCGCGGGCAGCGCCAGCCGCCACGCACGCGGGCCGACGATGCGGCGCAGCACCTGCACGCGCGTCATCCCGTATGCATGGCCGGCCTCGATCTCGCCGGCCGGCACGCCGGCGATCGCGCCGCGCAGGATCGTCGCGACATACGCGCTCTCGTTCACGCTCAACGCGACGACCGCGTACCAGAACGCGTCGCGCAGCAGCGGCGACGCCCAGCTGTCGCGCATCCATTCGCGCGGGACGATCTGACCGAATCCGTAGTACAGCAGATAGAGTTGAACGAGTAGCGGTGTGCCGCGGATCAGCATCAGCCAGCTGCGCGCGGACCAGCGCAGCGGCGTGTGGCGTGCACCGGCGGCGAGCGCGAGCGGCACACCCAGCAGCATGCTGGCCACACCCGACAGAAGCGTCAGCGCCAGTGTCGTCGGCACCGCGGCGAGCAGCTTCGGCATCACCGTGTCGAGCAGGAACGGCAGCGAGAAGATCATGGAGTCGCGCGCCTCGTGCCACGATTCGCATGCCGCTCGAGCGCCGCGACGATGCCGGTCGACGTGATGCTCAACAGCAGGAACAGCGCGGCCGTGACGAGATAGAAGAATACGTAGTGCCGCGTCGCACCGGCCGCGAGCTGGCTTGCCTTCAGCAGATCCGTAAACGAACCGAGCACGCTGATGAACGACGCGTCCTTGGTCGCGTTCAGCCACACGTTGCCGACGCCCGGCAACGCGAGCCGCGCCGCGGCCGGGAGCCGGATGCGCGTCAACGTCTGCCACGGCGTCATCCCGTACGCGTGCGCGGCTTCGACCTGGCCGATCGGGACGTTGACGAGCGCCGCGCGGAAGATGTCGGTCAGATACGCGCCCTGGATGAAACCGAGCGACAGCGCGGCGACGACGAACGGATCGAACGCGAAGTCGGCGGATACGAGGCCGCTGCCGCGCAGCGCATTTTCGACGGCAGGCGCAACTGCGTAGAACGCCAGCAGCAGGCACAACAGTTCGGGCAGCGCGCGCACGAGCGTCGTATAGAGACGCACGAGCCATGCAAGCGCGGCGTATCGCGACAGCTTGCCGAGCGCGCCGGCGATGCCGAGCAGTGCGCCCGTGCAGAACGACGCTGCTGCGACGCCGAACGTCAGCGCGAACGCGCTCGCGAACACGCGGCCATACCCGCCGTCGCCGAATGCGAGCAGCGCGAGCAGCGAATCGTCCGCGGCCATCGGGTCAGCGGCCCTTCTCGATCGTGCCCTTCAGGTTCGGGTAGCGGGCGGTGATCGCATCCCATGTGCCGTCCCGCTGAAGTTGCGCGATCGCGGTCGACAGCTTGCCGCGCAGTGCGTCACCGTGGCGCACGCCCGCGCCGATGCCGAGACCCAGCACCGGATTGTCCGCGCACGTGGCCTTGACTTCGAAGTCCTTGCCGTCGCGCGACGCGAGGAACGCGGTGAACAGCCCCTTGCCTTCCTGCACGTAGTCGACGCGGCCGGACACCAGATCCGCGAGCGCATTGTCGAACTTGTCGAACGCCTTGATCTGCGCGTCCTGCTTGAAGCGGGAATCGAGGAACGCCGAGAAATTCGTGCCGGCCTCGACGCCGATCACGCGGCCCTTGAAGGTCGCGGGCACCGCGCAGTCGACGCGGCGCCGGTCGCTTTTCGCACCGACGAACACCGTCGGCGATTCGTAGTACGCACGGCTGAAATCGATCGCTTTCTGCCGTTCGCCGGTGATCGTCATCGACGACCAGATCACGTCGATCTTGCGGTTCTGCAACGCCGGAATCAGGCCGTCCCATGCAATGTCGGTAAGCTCGCACCGCACGTTGAGCTTGCCGCATGCGGCATCGAGCACGTCGACTTCCCAGCCCTTCCACTTGCCGGCAGCGTCCTTCGAGAAGAACGGCGGATAGGACTCGGCGTCGATGCCGACGCGCAGTGTCGGCTGGGCCGCATGGGAAACCGGCGCGAGGCCGAATACGAACAGCGCGGCCGCGGCACGGCGGACCCTCGAACGCATCAAACGATTCATGTGGCGAATTTCCGGAATAACGTCGGAACGACCGGCTTCGCAGCCGGCAGCAGGATGCGAGACTGTAGTGCCTGCCGAAGCGTGTACCAAATGGTTATTTTTTCGATGGATATCTGATCGGGTCATATGCCGCCCGTGTGGATCCGGCACGCGCCAAATTCATATCCGTCGAACCGACGTCATTCACCCAACGAATCGCGCTTCTACGGCGTCGTCCTTATGCAGGCGCTCGAGACAGACGCGTCGCGTGAAGGCGGCGTCGAACAACGCCGCCGCACCGGATGTCTCGATCCGTCACTGCGCCGCGATCCGCCGACGGAAATGCTCGGTCCCCGCGACGATCTTGTCGAGCACCGCGTCGAGCGCCCAGAATCGTTCCCGCACGTCGTAGTCGATCGCGCGGCACTTGATCGACCCGAACGTACCGATCCGCTGATGGTAAATCTTCGCGAGTGCCGGATAGCCGAGTGCCTCCGACACCGCCGACAAGACCAGAAACGTCGACAATTCATCGGCCAGCGCCGGATTCGTGTCGCCTTGCGTACGCAGCCACCGGTAGAGATCCGGGTGGAAGTTGGTGAACACGCCGTTGAAGCCGGCGGACCCGGCCTTCATCGCGTCCCGCGCAATCGCGGCGTTCGCGTTCAGGATCTTCAGCGGCGACCCGGCGGCGAGCGCGACACGCCGCTTCACCGTGTCGAGATCGCAGCTCACGTCCTTCAACATCACGAACCGGCCCGTATCGATACACGCACGCAGTTCGTCATCCGAAAGAAGCCGCCGGTAAGGGGCCGGACATTCGTACAGGCCGAGCGGGAGATCCGACGGCAGGCGCGCGAGCAGCCGGTGCAGATGGTCGAGCAACGCGGCAGTGCCCTTGCGCTGCGGATCGAGGCGGTTGGTCACGAGCACGACGCCCTGCGCGCCCGATTCGGCCGCCGCGCACAGCTCGGCGACCTGCGCATCGAGATCGTCGCTGATGTGCCCGGAGGCGACGACGGGCACACGTCCGGCCACCCGATCGACCACGAAGCGCGCGAGTTCCGCGCGTTCGGCAAGGCTCAGGAACTGCATCTCGCTCGATTGCGCGACCGCGAACAACGCATCCGAGCCATGCGCCAGATACCATTCGATGAGCCGCTCGAGCCCGGCGTAGTCGATTGCACCGGCGTCGTCGAACGGCGTCAGCATCACCGGCACGATCCCCTCGATGGTCACGTTCGATTGCTGCGGGTGTTGCATCTGTTTCTCCTTGCTTCAATGAATACGGTGGGCGGACCGCGGGCTCATGCCGGCAACGGTCCGGGCGCGGCGTTCGCGGCCTGCTCGGGAATCGGCTTGCGCACCAGCAGCAGATACGCCATCGCGCCGGCGAACGCGATCGCCGCGGCCGTCAGCAGCGCCGGCACGAACGACCACTTCTGCGCAATGATGCCCGTCAGGATCGGCGCAAGCGCGCCGCCGATGAAGCCGCCGAAATTCTGGATCGCGCCGAGCGATGCGACACGGCTCGGCGGGGCGGCCGCCGTCGCGAGCGCCCACGAGCAGGCCGACGCCGCGTTCGCGAGAAAGATCACGACCGAAATGCAGGCGAGCGCAACCGCGTTGCTCTGCACGAGCGCGGCCGGAATCGTGAAGGCGACCATTCCGAGCATCGCGACCACCACCGCGTTGCGGCGGCTCACGACCGGCGAACGGCTGCGGCGCGTGACCACGTCCGACAGCCAGCCGGCGACCAGCGAACCGACGAACCCGCACAGGAACGGCACCGACGCGGCGAATCCGGTACGGATGAGGCTCATGTGCCGCTCCATCGTCAGGTAGCCCGGCAGCCAGGTCAGGTAGACCCAGTTCAGGTACACGGAGCCGAAGTAGCCGATCAGCATCCCCCAGGTCGTGCCGTGCGAGAACAGGCTGCGCCACTCGATGAACGTCAGTTTCGGTACCGCGGCGACGCTGTGCGCGTCGGCATCGAGATAGCTGCGCTCGGCGGCGGACAGTTGTGCGCGCACCGGATCTCGATACAGCGCGAACCAGACGACGGCGACGACGAGGCCGAGTGCCCCCGTCGCGACGAATGCCCAGCGCCAGTCGAACGACGCAACGAGAATCGACAGCAGCAACGGCGCGAGTGCGGTGCCGAGCGGCGATGCGGCGTTGAAGATGCCGGTCGGCACGCCGCGCGCGCGTAGCGGAAACCAGTTGCTGACCACGCGCGCGGCCGACGGGAACTGCGGCGCCTCGCCGATGCCGAGCGCGATGCGCGCGACGATGAACCAGCCGAAGGTCGACACGATGCCGCCAGCCGCCTGCGCGATCGACCAGACGATCAGCCCGATGCCGAGCAGCCGGCGCGGGCCGATGCGGTCGACGAGGCCGCCGACCGGGAACTGGCACAGCGCATAGCTCCACGAGAACGCGGACAGCAACAACCCCACCTGCGCGAGCGACAGGCCGAGATCGCCGCGGATCGCCGAACTCGCGACGGCCAGCGTGCCGCGATCGAGATAGTTGACGATCCCGCTCGCCATCAACAGCGCGAGCGCGATGCGTTGTCCGCGCCGGATGCGTGGCGGCGCGGGCGGAACAGGTTGGTTTTCGTTCATGTCGGTTGTCTCCATTTCACGGGTATCGGCCAACTCCGGCCATTCCGTCGCGTGCGGAATTCAGTTATCCATACGGTTTACTTCGTCACGCGTCGGGATCGAGGTCTGTGCGCCGTAGCGCGTGACGCTGATTGCGGCCGCACGCTGGCCGAAGCCGATCGCGTCGTCCATCGACGCGCCGCCTGCGCGGGCGGCCGCGAACCCGCCGACGAACGTGTCGCCGGCAGCTGTCGTATCGACGGCCACCACCGTCATCGCCCGATGACGGCCGTTCCCCGCGCTGCCGCGCCAGCAGACGCCGCGCGCACCGAGCGTAACCAGCACGTTGGCGACGCCCTTCGCGCACAGCGCGTCGGCGGCGCGCACGGCCGACGCATCGTCGCCGACGGCGATGCCGGTCAACGACTCGGCTTCGGTCTCGTTGACGACGAGGTAGTCGACCCGTGCCAGCAATGCATCGGGCAGCGGCTGCGCGGGTGCCGGATTGAGCAGCACCGGTGTGCGGCGCTCGCTGGCACAGGCGATCGCGCATGCGACGGTGGCAACCGGCACTTCGAGCTGGCACACGAGCAGCGCGGCCCCGGCGATCGCGTCGCGCGCCGCGTCGATCCGGTCGGCATCGAGGCACGCATTCGCGCCGGGCACGACGACGATGCTGTTCGCGCCGCCGTCGTCGACCATGATCGTCGCCACGCCGGTCGCCGTGCCGCCGATCCGGCTCAGATGCGTCACGTCGATGCGCTCCGCCGCCAGCGCGCCGTGCAGGCGTGCGCCGAACGTGTCGTCGCCGACGCAGCCGATCATCGCAACCGATGCGCCCAGGCGCGCAGCCGCGACCGCCTGGTTCGCCCCCTTGCCGCCATGAACGGTCTGGAATGCCGTGCCGAGCAGCGTCTCGCCCGGCACCGGCAGGCGCGGCGCGCGCGTGACGAGGTCGATGTTGACGCTGCCGACGACAGCGATACGCGGTGAAGTGGTGTCGCTCATGCTCGAATGTAACCGCTTACATTTGAGACCGACAAAATGGCCGGAAAGGCTGTCGTCTCGGAAAATTTCGCGATGCGGGTGAAATCCATGTCTGACATAATACGAAGCATCAGGAAGATAGCGCTTACATTCTCACAGGATCGAATGTGGATGCAAGCGCGGCCACCATGAATCGAGGGTAAACAATGACGCGACTGGCAACGCACGGCGCAGGCAGGCGCACCCTGCCGGGAGACCGCCGATGAGCACGCCCCCGTCCCGCGCCGGCACGTCGCGGGCGCGCCGCGGCAGCGGCCGCTCGGTACTCGGCGATGTCGCGAAACTGGCCGGTGTGTCGACCGCGACCGTCTCGCGCGTGTACAACGACCCCGGCAAGGTGTCGGCCGACGTACAGCAGCGCGTGCGCGACGCGGCGCGCACATTGAACTGGATTCCGAATGCGGCCGGCCGCGCGCTCGCGTCGACGCGCACGCACATCACCGGCGCGATCATTCCGACGCTCGACGACCAGGTGTTCGCGTCGCAAGTCGCGGGCATGCAGGCGGTCATGGCCGAGCACGGCATCACGCTGTTCCTGGGCTGCTCGAACTACGATCCCGCGCAGGCACTGGCGCAGGTGCGCGCGATGCTGTCGCGCGGCGTGGAAGCCGTGTCGCTGGTCGGTGAAGCGTATCCGCCGGAACTGTTCGAACTCCTTGCGATGCATCGCGTGCCGTACGTCGTCACCTATGCGTATCGCGACGACAGCCCGCATTGCTGCATCGGCTTCGACAACCGCGCGGCGTTCGCGCGGCTCACCACGCACCTGCTCGACCTTGGCCACCGCGACTTCGCGATCATCATGCAGCCGTCGGCGGACAACGATCGTGTCCAGGCCCGCTTGCGCGGCATTCACGACACGCTGGCCGCGCACGGGCTCGCGGTGCGCCCCGTGCACCAGCACGAAGGTGCGGCCACGATCGCGTTCGGGCGCGCGAGCCTGCGCGCCATCGCCGGCAGCGATGCGGCGACGCGGCCGACGGCCGTGATCTGCGGCAACGACGCGCTCGCGCTCGGGGCATTGCTCGAAGCGCAGGCGCTCGGCATCGACGTGCCCGCTCAATTGTCGATCACCGGGTTCGACGACATCGCGCTCGCGCGCGAGATCCAGCCGACGCTGACGACGATGTGGGTCGACACCGACGCGATCGGGCGCCAGGCCGCACACGCGTTGCTCGACGCGCTCGAGAACGGCGTCACGGGGCCCGGGAGTGCCGTCCTGCCCGAGTTGCGCACGCGGGAATCGGCCGCGCCGCCGGCGCAGACGAAGGCGGGCGTGGCGCGCAGGAAATGAACATGCGCCGGACGGCGCCGGCTTACTGCATCACGTCGACCGGCAGCGTCTTGTCGAGATTGTCGCGCCACGCGTTGATCGTCTTCGGCACGGTTTTCCGCCACGCCGGCACGTTCGAGTAATAGCGCATCCGGACGTTGTTCTTCGCATCGAACACGAGCAGCCCGATCCACAGATCGGTACCGCGGCGCATCACGATCGCCGCGTTCGTCGTCGCGATGCCGCGCACCCAGTACGACGTCACGTGTGCGTTGAGCCCGTCGAGATCCTTCTGGTCCGCGCTGTAGTTGACCATGTCGACGAGCGTCTGATAGTCGGCGCCGAGCAGCTTGTGCGCGGTCGCGTTCTGCGCCGCGTCGGTCACGACCTTGAGGCTCAGCAGGTCGGCCTGCGGCTTGGCCTGGAACTGCGACGCAGTCACATAGTCGCCCGCATAGACCACACCCGCGCCCGCGCCGCAATCGAAATCCGCACCCTGCTGCGTGACGCGGATGCGGCCGCCCTTGCGGTCGAAATCGAGCCGACAATTGTCCTTGCGGTAGGTGCCGCTGTCGCCGTGCAGCACGATGTCGCCGTCGAGCCCGCCATCATTCGCGCCGTTGTTGCCGCCTAGTTCGAAATGCAGGCGCGGTACCGTGCCGACAAACGTCAGCACACCGCCGAACGACGGGTTGTCGCTCGTCAAGTACCACGTCTGCTGCCAGCGGTCGGCGGCGAGCGGCGTGCCGTTCAGGCTCGCGAGCCGTTCGCGGTAGCGGTCGCCGAGGCACGGTGCGTCGCTGCCGCACTGGTCGCGCTGCTTCAGCCACTTCAATTGCGCAGCCTTCAGCGCGGCCGTATCGCCGCCCTTCGCGAGCGCCTTCTTCCACGCGGCCGACAGGTCGCCGTCGAGCTTCGACAGTGCGGTATCCGCACAGATCGTCTTCTCGGTCGGCGAAGCGGCTTTCGCGCAGTCGAAGCCGGCCGCATGTGCCGCAACCGGCAGCAGCATCAACAGCGCCGCGGCCGCGATGGATGGCAAGTGCGTACGCTGCGTTTCACATGCGGGAATCGCGGCTGGTCCGCGCGCATTCGATCGGTTCTGAGTTGTCATCGGCTTGATCGTCGCTGGGTCGCGCGCCTGTAGAAGCTACCTGCACGCGACATTCGAGGTAAAAACGCCCGGCCCGGCACGCAGCGCATGCCGCCGCCCGCGGGAGCGTAACCCGAATGCGCGACGCCGATCAATCGACGTTCGATGTCGTCGCAACCATTTCGGCGGCCGCGCTGCGGTGCACAATGCCGTCGCACAACGCGGCTTCCGTCGCGTGCTCGATGATCCCGATGAACACCATCACGATGTCGTCGTCATGCACGGCGGGGCCTTTACGCTCATCGCTCGGGTCGGTGGCAGGCGGCCGGCGCAGCGCAGAAGCGATCGGTGGAACATCGCGATGGACGTCCATCCCGGTCGAGGCAAGCCGTCGCTAGGACATCAGCCGTCGAACGGCACCAGTTCGTAGCTCGTGCTCCGGCCGCCGGACACCGAGCGACGCAGCATGCCATGCTCGACAAGCTCGGTGATGTCGCGCAGCGCGGTGTCCTGCGAGCACTTCGCGAGGGCCGCCCATTTGGTCGTCGTCAGTTTCCCTTCGAAGCCGTCGAGCAGCCGGTTCATCACCTTGACCTGGCGCGAGTTCATCGCGAAGCCTGCACAGCGCTGCCAGAAGCGCGCCTTCACCAGCACCGCGTCGAGCGTCGTGTGCGCGTGATCGATGGCCCTGCCGAGCGTATCCAGAAACCACGCGAGCCATTCCGTGACGTCGAGCGAACCGCGCTGCGTGCGCTCCAGCACGTCGTAGTACGCGTTGCGCTCGCGCTGGATCTGCGCCGACAGGCTGTAGAAGCGCTGCGGACTCCGGTCGGCGCGCGCCAGCACCAGATCGCCGAGTGCACGCGCGATCCGGCCGTTGCCGTCGTCGAACGGATGGAGCGTGACGAACCACAGGTGGGCCAGGCCGGCCCGGATCAGCAACGGCTCCGCCGCTTCGGCATTGAGCCATGCGAGAAAGCGCGCGACCTCGTGCGCCAGTCGTGCGGCCGGCGGCGCCTCGAAATGCACGCGCTGCCGGCCGATCGGCCCGGACACCACCTGCATCGGCCCGCTCGCGTCCGTACGCCATCCGCCGACCGTGATGCGCGTCAATCCCGAATAGCCGGTCGGGAACAGCGCCGCATGCCACCCGAACAGGCGCGCTTCGGTGACCGGCGCCGCCGCGTGGCTCGTCGCGTCCAGCACCATGTCGACGACGCCCTCGACGTGGCGATCGACCGGCGCCAGCGCGCCGATGTCGACGCCGAGCCGGCGCGCGATCGACGAGCGGACCGACGCGACGTTCAGCGTCTCGCCCTCGATCGCGCTGGTCTTGACGACGTCCTCCGTCAGCGCGGCCAGGCTGGCCTCGTCGCGCAGCGCCAGGCCGATATCCGCCAGCCGCCCGGCCAGCATGCCTTGCGCACGGCTGACGTCGGCCAGCGGCGTGGCGAGTGCCGGCAAGTCGAAGCGCCACGCCGGCCAGTCGGCCGACTCCCAGATGAAAGTGTAATCTCCGCTCATGATGCGGAGATTATCCCACCGATTCACCGTACGGCTCAATATTCTCCGCAAATTCTACGGAGAATATTCACCCTATTCGCCGCATGCCGGCCCGCTACCGCGCCCGGCCCGCGCCGCGCTTCCCGGGCGGCGGCGCGTCGCCGAGCCGCTCGGCAAGAAACCCGATGAACGTGCGCAGCGTGACGAACCCTTCCCGATGCTGCGGAAACACCGCATTGAGCGTGATCGGCGGCGGCACATACGCGTCGAGCACCGGCACGAGTGCGCCGCTGTCGAGCGCCGCGCCGACGATGAAGTGCGGCAGCAGCGCGATACCGAGCCCCGCGATCGCCGCGTCGCGCACCACTTCGCCGTTGTTCGCGACGAGCGGCCCCTGCACGTCGAACGTGCGCAACGCGCCGTCGACGCGGAATTCCCAGCCGACGCGCCGCTCGCGCCCGTACAGCAGGCACGTGTGGCCGGCGAGATCGGCCGGCGCCTGCGGCGTGCCCTGCCGCTTCAGGTACGCGGGGCTCGCACACGCGATCATCCGCCACGCGCCGAGCGGGCGCGCGATCAGCGTCGAATCCTCGAGCGTGCCGATCCGCAGCACGAGGTCGAAACCCTCGCCGATCAGGTCGACGCGCCGGTCGGTCAGGTCGAGGTTGAGCCGCACGGCCGGATGCGCGGACAGGAATTCGGCGATCAGCGGCGACACGTGCGTGATCCCGAACGACAGCGGTGCGCTGATCTTCAGCGAGCCGTGCAGCTCGGTGCTGCGCACCGACATCGCCTGCTCGGCGTCGGCGATCTCCGCAAGGATGCGCTGCGCGCGCGCATAAAACTCCTGCCCCGATTCGGTCACCGCGAGATTGCGCGTATTGCGGTGCAGGAGCCGCACGCCGAGCGACGCCTCCAGCGCCATCGTGCGGCGGCTGACGAACTGCTTGGACAGCATCAGCTGGTCGGCCGCCGCCGTGAAGCTGCCCGCATCGACGGTCGCGACGAAGATCCTCAGGTCGTTGAGTTCCATATTGTCCACTCCATAGCGACAGTCATTATCTCTACAGCCATTTATTTGTCAAATCGATTGACCTAAGATTCCTCTCAACGAACAGCCGGGCCCACTTCCGAGGACCGGCGACTTGAAGGAAAAAAATCATGATCGAAATCCGTGCAGCAAACCAACGTGGCCGTGCGGAGCATGGCTGGCTCAGCTCCCGTCATACGTTTTCGTTCGCGAATTACTACGATCCGAAGCAAGTCGGCTTCTCCGACCTGCTCGTGATCAACGACGACCGCGTCGCGCCGGGCCGCGGCTTCGGCACGCACCCGCACCGCGACATGGAAATCCTGTCGTACGTGCTCGACGGCGCACTGGAACACAAGGACTCGATGGGCACCGGCTCGGTGATCGTGCCGGGCGACGTGCAGTTGATGAGCGCGGGCACGGGCGTGCGCCACAGTGAGTTCAACCACTCGCCGGACACGCCGGTCCACTTCCTGCAGATCTGGGTCGGGCCGGCCGAAAAGGGTGCCGAGCCGCGTTATCAGCAGACGAATGTCGCGGCCGAAGACAAGCGCGGCAAGCTCGCCCTCGTCGTGTCGCCGAACGGCGACGCCGGTTCGCTGAAGATCCGGCAGGACACCCGGATTTACGCGGGCCTGTTCGACGGCGATGAAAGCACTACGCTGGAACTTGACCCGAGCCGCTTTGCTTACGTGCACGTGGCACGCGGCAGCGTGACGGTCAACGGCGTGACGCTCGGCGAAGGCGACGGTGCGCGCATCCGCGGCGAACAGGCGCTGACGATCGCGGACGGCAAGGACGCCGAAGTGCTGGTGTTCGACCTGCGTCCGGTCGAAGTGACGGCCGAGTGGGCATGACGCCCGTTCGGGAAACCGGGCCCCGCTGAACGCGGGGCCCTTTTAATCGGAGATTCGCAACATGGCCAAGGTTCTGGTTCTTTACTACTCGTCCTACGGGCACGTCGAAACGATGGCGCAGCACATCGCGGAAGGCGCGAAATCGGTGCCTGGCGTCGAGGTCACGCTCAAGCGCGTGCCGGAAACGATTCCCGTCGACCAGGCCCGCGCGATCGGCGTGAAGGTCGACCAGGCCGCGCCGGTCGCCACGGTGGACGAACTCGCCGACTACGATGCGATCATCTTCGGCACGCCGACCCGCTTCGGCAACATGGCCGGCCAGATGCGCACGTTCCTCGACCAGACCGGCGGCCTGTGGATGAAGGGCGCGCTCGTCGGCAAGATCGGCAGCGTGTTCGCGTCGACCGGCACGCAGCACGGCGGCCAGGAAACGACGATCACGTCGTTCCACACGACGCTGCTGCACCACGGGATGGTGATCGTGGGTGTGCCGTACGCCTGCAGCGGGCTCGTCAACATGAGCGAAATCACCGGCGGCACGCCGTACGGCGCGACGACGCTGGCGGGCGCGGACGGCAGTCGCCAGCCGAGCGCGAACGAACTCGACATCGCGCGCTATCAAGGCAAGCACGTCGCGGAAATCGCGAGCAAGCTCGCGTCGTAACGCGGCGGCCTCGCGCCCCGCGGTTCCGCAGTTGCGCACATGAACGAACGGCGCCGGGTCAACCGGCGCCGTTCGTCCTGTGCACGGCTGGCGGCCGTTACTGGCCCGACGCCGGTGCGGCCGGCGCCGCCTTCGTCGCGGGCGCCGTTTGCACGGCGTTCTGCGGATAGTTGCTCTGGTCGCCGGTCAGCCGGTAGCCGCTGCCGGTGCCGATCGCCTTCAGGTCCGACGCGTGCCGCGCGCGGGCCGCCTTGCGCGCCGCCTTCTTCTGCGCCTTGTCGAGCTGCTTCTGCGTCGGCGCGGACGCCGGATCCTGCGCGTATGCCGCCGGCACGGCGGTCAACAACAGACCGAACGACGCCGTTACCGCTACTGCCACCGAAACCACGCGAGACTGCTTCATGGCCGAATCTCCTTGTCGGTTGTTGATTGTTGATTGTGGGTCGGACACCTGCGCGCACGCGACGGCTTGCGACAACGGCGCCGATGCAACGTTAGCCGATCAATACACAAATGTCCGTGTGCGTTCCTGAATTCTCCTGATAACGGCCACGATACATGCGCGCCGTGTGCGCCGTCCTTTCGGCAAATCGTCGGCGCCATCAGGGAAACCGATAGCCCCAGGGCGGCGCCCGCTCAGATCCAGCGCGACAGCATCGGCAGCAGGATCGGCACGACGAATGCCGTCAGCACGCCGTTCAGCCCCATCCCGAGCCCCGCGAACGCGCCGGCCTCCTCGCTGACCTGGAACGCGCGCGCGGTGCCGATCCCGTGCGACGCGACGCCGAGCGCGAAACCGCGCACGGCCGGCTCGTCGACCCGCAGCAGATTGAGGATCCCGCGTGCGCAGACCGCACCGAAGATCCCGGTGGAGATCACGAGCACGGCCGTGAGCGACGGAATGCCGCCGATCTCCGCGGCCACCGCCATCGCGATCGGCGTCGTCGCCGATTTCGGCGCGAGCGACGCGATCGTCTGGCTCGACGCCCCCAACAGCGCGGCGATGCCGACCGCCGACACGATCGCCGTCAGCGAGCCCGCAAGCAGGCCGACGAGCAGCGGCAGCGCGGTGCCCCGCAGCTTCGACCACTGGCGGTACAGCGGCAGCGCGAGCGCGACGGTCGCGGGGCCGAGCAGGAAGTGGACGAACTGCGCACCTTCGAAATACGTCGGATACGGCGTATGCGTGATCGTCAGCAGACCGACGATCAGCGCGACCGCGATCAGCACCGGATTCGCGAGCGGGTTGAAGCGCGCCCGCGCATAGACGGCCTGCGCGAACAGATACGCGACCAGCGTGATGGTCAGGCCGAGCAACGGGCTCGCGGCGAGATAGACCCAGATCGCGCCGAGTTTCGGGAAGGCCGTCATTGCACGCCCTCCGCGTTGCCGCCCGCGCGGCGCTGGCGCCGCAACAGCGCGCGCGTGACGAGCGCCGTCACCGCGATCGCCAGCGTGGTGCTCACGGCCAGCGCGACGACGACCGCGACCGCGTCGCCGCGCACGCGGTCGGCCGACACCATGATGCCGACGCCGGCCGGCACGAACAGCAGCGACAGGTGACGCAGCAGCTCGAGCGCGGTCGGCTCGATCGCATCGGCGGCCTGCGGGCGCAGCATCACGAAGCCGAACAGCAGCAGCATGCCGATCACGGGGCCCGGCACCGGCAGGCCGAACAGATAGGACACGCCTTCCCCGAGACACTGGAAGATCAGCAAGACCGCGAACGCCTGCAACATGAACCGCTTCTCCCGAACGTGGCCGCGCTGGCGCGCGGCCGATGAGCCGGCGGCTTGCGGTGCCGGCATGAACCTACGCGCGATCGTACCAACAATGCCCATGGCCGGTCGCGACGGCGCGATTCCCGTTCAACCGCTTCAGGCGGGTTGAACCCGGCACGCGATCGTGGAAGACAGGCCGCCCGACATGCTACCCGGCATGAGCCGGACGCCGCCCAGGTGCAACGAAGGAGCGACAACGCGCCGGTCCGAAAGCGCAGCCACCCAAATTTCACGTGGCCAATACGCGGAAACGGCGGGCACATGCCCGCCGTCCTGCCGTTCACGTTCGAACGACCACCGATCGCGTTACTTCAACCGCGTCGCGATTTCATTCGCCATCGCCTTCGTCGCGGCCTTCGTCGGCGCATCGTCGGCGAGCACGTTCAGCAGGCCGAAATCGTGGATCGTGCCGTCGTAGCGCGTGGTCGTCGCATCGACGCCGGCCGCGTCGAGCTTGCGGCCGTATGCTTCGCCCTCGTCACGCAGCACGTCGAACTGCGCGACCTGGATCAGCGCGGGCGGCAGGCCCTTCAACTGCGCGAGGCTCGCGCGCAGCGGCGACGCATAGATCTCGTTGCGTTGCGCTTCGTTCTTCGTATAGGCATCCCAGAACCACTTCATCATCGGCCGCGTCAGGAAGTGACCCTGCTGGTAGGCGTTGTACGAGGCCGTGTTGAAGTCGTGGTCCGTGACCGGCCACATCAGGCCCTGGAAGCGGATCGCGGGGCCGCCCTTGTCCTTCGCCATCAGCGCGACTACGGCCGCCATGTTCCCGCCAACGCTGTTGCCGACCACCGCGAGGCGGCTGCCGTCGACGCCGATCTCGGCGCCATGCGCGGCCACCCACTTCGTTGCCGCATACGCCTGGTTGATCGCGACCGGGTAATGCGCTTCCGGCGACGGCGTGTAGTTCACGAACACCGCGACGGCGCCCGACTGTACGACGAGATCGCGCACGAGACGCTCGTGCGTCGGGAAGTCGCCGAGCACCCAGCCGCCGCCGTGGATGAACACGAAGACCGGCAGCGTACCCGTCGCGCCTTGCGGGCGGACGATCGTGACCGGCACCGACAGCCCGTCCTGCTCGATCGTGCGGTTCGACACGTCGATGCCGGACAGATCGACCTTCGCGCCGTTCTGCGCGTCGACCAGCACCTGGCGTGCCTTCGCGGGGCTCAGCGTTTCGAGGCCCGGGCCCTTCTGGCCGTTCAGCACGGCGAGGAACGCGCTCGTCTTCGTATCGGGACGGACGGCGTCGCCGCTCGCCGCGAATGCGGCGGGTGCAGTGGACAGCGCGGCGGCGACGGCGGCGGCGATCAGCAGCGGCTTGACGATCTTCATGATGGTGTTCCTTGGTTTCAACAGGTCAATGACGATGGATGGTTCGTAATGCGATCGATCAGGCAAGCGTGAGCGTGACGTCGATGTTGCCGCGCGTCGCATTCGAGTACGGGCATACGAGGTGTGCGCGGTCGATCAGCGTTTGCGCAACGTCGCGATCGAGGCCCGGCAGCGAGATCTTCAGTTCGACTTCGATGCCGAAGCCGTTCGGGATCGCGCCGATGCCGACACTGCCTTCGATGGACGCGTCCGCGGGCATCGCGATCTTGTCGCGGGCCGCGACGAACTTCATCGCACCGATGAAGCACGCGCTGTAGCCGGCGGCGAACAGTTGCTCGGGGTTCGCGCCCGCACCGCCCGCGCCGCCGAGCTCGCGCGGCGTGGTCAGCTTCAGGTCGAGGCCGCTTTCGGGCACCGTCGCACGGCCGTCACGGCCGCCGGTGGCTTTTGCATGGGCGCGGTACAACACTTTTTCGATCGACATGACAGACTCCTTTTCAGCAAATGAATGAAACAGCCTTCGAACCGGGGACCGCGTGCTGGCAGCCTCGCCGCCCGCATCACGTTTATTTATCTACTCATAGATAGATAAACGTCCCCAAAAAATGCAGAGGGTCGCCCCATCTGCGCCATTGATCTATCTACCAACAGATAGATAACGAGATCCAATAAAAAGGCGGAGAACCGCCTTGCTGCTTGCGCCGCCCGTCAGGGCCGCGTTTTCCAGACGGCCTCGACATCCTCGAGACGTGCCCGCGTGTGAAACAACCGGCTGGCCAGCACGCTGCCCTGGAACGCCGCGTACAACGTGCGCGCCGCCGTGTCGGGCTCGCCGCTGAACTGCAGCGTGCCTTCCTGCGCGCCCTGCGCCAGCAGTTCCGCCAGCCAGCTTTCGTTGGCCTTGAAGAACGCCTGCACGGCCTGCCGCACATTCTCCGGCAACGTCTCGATGTCGGACGCGAGCATCCCGCACAGGCAGATCAGGTTGCCGTCACCCAACGTGCGGCCGAACATCTTCGTGTACAGGCTCAGCTTCACGTCGGCCGGCAACGCCGGATCGATCGCCCGCATGGCCGCGAGAACCTCGTCGCTGTATACCGCCACCGCTTCCAGCACGAGGTCGTCCTTCGACGGGAAGTAGTAGTGGATGCTCGACGTCTTCACGCCCACCAGGTCGGACAGGTCTCGGTAGCTGAAGCCGTTGTAACCGCGCTGCATCATCAACGTGATCGCGTGGTCGAGAATCTGTTCGCGGACGGTCGGTTTCGTTTCCATGGATCGAACTTTATCTACTCATAGATATACAGTCAAGGACTTTTTTTAGGGCCCGATTCGATGGCGTAGGCTCCCGCCATTCGCCCACTCCGAATTCCACGTGCGGGCGCATCGACTCGCCACCAAGGAAGCGGCTTACAACCGGCCTGCAGCCGAACCCGATCGATGCGACACTCTCGGCCTGGTGACGCGACGACCGCGCGATCGCGGGTCGGGCAGAAAGGTGTGCCGACCGGTGTCGCGCCCGCGGCCTGCATGACCGATCCGGCCGATCGACCTCACCGCACCAAGGAGAAGTTTCAATGTATTCGTGGTTCGAACGTCGCCTGCCGACCTTCCCGCTCGAAGATCCCGTCACGCCGCCGAAGGGATTCTTTTCGTTTGTCTGGGCATGCACGAAAGGCGCACGCGGCTGGATCCTGCTGATCGCGCTGACGTCGGCCGCGCTGGCCGCCTACGAAGCCGCGCTGTTCGCGATGATGGGGCACGTGGTCGACTGGCTGTCGACGTCGACGCCGGCGCAATTCGGCGCCCGCCACTTCGGCACGCTCGCCGGCTTCGCGGCGATCCTCGCGGGCAGCGCGCTGCTGATCGCGCTGCACACGATGGTCAAGCACCAGGTGCTCGCGATCAACTTCCCGATGCGGCTGCGCTGGCTGTTTCACCGGCTGATGCTCGACCAGAGCCTGTCGTTCTATGCGAACGAGTTCGCGGGCCGCGTGACGACCAAGATCATGCAGACTGCGCTCGCGGTGCGCGACGCGCTGTTCATGTCGGTCGACGTCGTAATCGGCGTCACCGCCTACCTGATCGGCATCCTCGTGCTGGCGGCCAGCTTCGACTGGCGGCTGATGATTCCGCTCGTGCTGTGGGCGCTCGGCTACGGCGCCGCGTGCGCGTACTTCGTGCCGCGCCTGGGCGCCGTCGGCAGCCGGCAGGCCGACGCTCGCGCGCTGATGACGGGCCGCATCACCGACGCGTATTCGAACATCACGACCGTCAAGCTGTTCTCGCACACGCGGCGGGAAGCCGACCATGCACGACACGCGATGGAAGCGTTCAAGGCGACCGGCGACGCGCAGATGCGCCTCGTCAGCGCGTTCGAGATCGTCAACCACCTGCTGTCGACGCTGCTGCTGGTCGGCTCGGCCGGGCTCGCACTCTACCTGTGGATGCACGGCGAGGCGAGCGCGGGCGTCGTCGCGGCCGTGATCGCGATGGCGCTGCGCCTGTCGAGCTACTCGCACTGGATCATGTGGGAAATGACCGAGCTGTTCGAGAACGTCGGCACGATCCAGGACGGCATCAACACGCTGACGAAGGTCCGCAGCGTGGTCGACGCGCCCGATGCGAAGGCGCTCGTCGTGCAGCGCGGCGGGATCGTGTTCGACAATGTGCAGTTCGCACACGAGGACAACGACCGCACGGTGTTCGACGGGCTGAACCTGACGATCCGGCCGGGTGAGCGGATCGGCCTGATCGGCCGTTCGGGCGCCGGCAAGTCGACGCTCGTGAACCTGCTGCTGCGCTTTTACGACGTGAGCGGCGGCACGATCCGGATCGACGGGCAGGACATCGCGCACGTGACGCAGGACAGCCTGCGCAGCGCGATCGGGATGGTCACGCAGGATACGTCGCTGCTGCACCGCACGATGCGCGAGAACCTGCTGTACGGGCGGCCCGACGCGACCGAGCGCGAGATGCAGGAGGCGGCCGCGCGGGCCGAAGCGACCGAGTTCATCGACCGGCTGCGCGACCGCCACGGGCGCAGCGGCTACGACGTCGAGGTCGGCGAGCGCGGCGTGAAGCTGTCGGGCGGCCAGCGGCAACGCGTCGCGATCGCACGCGTGATGCTCAAGGACGCACCGATCCTCGTGCTCGACGAGGCGACCAGCGCGCTCGATTCCGAAGTCGAAGTCGCGATCCAGCGCAGCCTCGACACGCTGATGAGCGGCAAGACGGTGATCGCGATCGCGCACCGGCTGTCGACGATCGCCGCGATGGACCGGCTGATCGTGCTCGACGAAGGGCGCATCGTCGAGGAAGGCACGCACCAGCAGCTGCTGAACGCCGGCGGCATCTATGCGGCGCTGTGGGCGCACCAGAGCGGCGGGTTCCTCGGCGAAACGGAGGAAGCGGTACAGTAAGCGCGGCGGCCATGGCAACATGGCGGCGCATCGGTCATCGGCGAATTCGACCGACACCCATCCAAGGAGCCCGCATGACCACACGACCGGATATCGCCACCGCGCTCGACGCGCCGGATTCGGTGCTCGAGGAAGACGAGCAGCGCTTCGTGCACCAGATTCGCCAGCATGGCTGGTTCCGCACGGAAGTGTTTGCAGAAGGCGGCGAACCGGGCTTCTCGTTTACGACCGGGCTATGGGTCAACCACGGCTTCCCGGAAATCATCGTGTTCTCACTGCCGGCGCGCATCGTCCACGATGTGCTGTGGGACGTCTACAGGATGGTCGCGGCTGGCACGCCGCCGCCGGTCGGTGAAGTCACGGATGCCGTCTACAGCAATGCGAACGCGCTGCTGATGCCAGTCGAGCAAGCCCACTACGAAGCCCACCTCGGCTGGAACCGCTGGTTCTACGGCAACGACGACTTCCCGTGCGTCCAGTTGCTGTGGCCCGACCGCGACGGGATTTTCCCGTGGCAGCCGGAAGCGGACGATGCGTTGAATGCCGCGCAGCCGCGCCTGTTCGTGCCGGGCGGCGATCGCCACTGACCCGCACACCGTTTCGCACACCGAATCGCTCACCACTTCGCGCGGCACCTTCGTACAAGCGTGCCGCGCATCCCGACGCTAGAGCCGCACGATCGTCGATTTCAGCTCGGTGTACTTGTCGAGCGCATGCAGCGACTTGTCGCGGCCATTGCCCGACAGCTTGTAACCGCCGAACGGGAAGTTCATGTCGTCGCCGCCGTCGCCATAGCAGTTGACCCACACGGTGCCCGCCCGCAGGCGCCTTGCGACCGCGTGCGCGGTCGAGAGGTTTGCCGACCATACCGCCGCCGCGAGCCCGTACTCGGTGTCGTTGGCAATGCGCACGGCTTCGTCGACATCGTCGAACGCGATCACCGACAGCACGGGCCCGAAGATTTCCTCCCGCGCAATCTTCGCATCGGGCTTCACCTCGAACACCGTCGGCTCGACATAGAACCCGCCCGTCTCCTCGCGCACGCGCGCGCCGCCCGTCACGAGGCGGCCTTCGTCGCGCCCGAGATCGATGTAGCCAATCACGCGATCGAGCTGCGTGCGATCGACGATTGCGCCCATCGTCACCGCAGGATCGAGCGGATGCCCGGGCGCGAAGCGACGCGACGCATCGACCAGCTTCGCAATGAAGGCGTCCTTGATGTCGCGGTGCACGAGCAGGCGCGAGCCGGCCGTGCACACTTCGCCCATGTTGAAGAAGATCGCATCGGCGGCCGCCTGCGCGGCGCGGTCGAGATCGGGACAATCGGGCAGCACGATGTTCGGCGACTTGCCGCCGAGTTCGAGCCACACGCGTTTCAGGTTCGATTGCGCGGCGCACGCCATGATCTGCTGCCCGGTGCGCGTCGACCCCGTGAACGCGATGCAGTCGACGTCGCGATGCAGCGCCAGCGCCCTGCCCGGCTCGGCACCGCCCGGCACGACGTTGAATACGCCCGCCGGCACACCGGCGTCGCTCGCGAGCTGCGCGACGCGGATCGCGGTCAGCGGCGATTTCTCCGACGGCTTGAGCACCACGCTGTTGCCTGCAGCGAGCGCCGGCGCGAACTTCCATGCGGCCATCAGCAGCGGGAAGTTCCACGGTACGACGGCCGCGACGACGCCGATCGGCTCGCGTGTCACGAGCCCGACGAGATGATGGTCGGCCGGCGCGACCTCGCCGCCGATCTTGTCGATCGCTTCCGCGTACCAGTCGACGCAATGCGCGGCGGCCGGGATGTCGATCGCCGTGGTATCGGCGATCGGCTTGCCGGTGTCGAGCGTCTCGAGCAACGCGAGCTCGTCCGCGTGCTCGCGCATCAGTGCGGCCCAGCGCTGCAGCACGGCCTTGCGGGCGCGCGGATTCATGCCGGCCCACACCTGCGCATCGAACGCGCGGCGCGCGGCGGCGACCGCGTGGTCGACGTCGCCGGTGGCGCAATCGGCCACGTGCGCGAGCACGCCCCCGTCGATCGGGCTCACACAGGCGAAGGTCGCGCCGGCATGTGCGTCGCGCACCTCGCCGTCGATGAATGCGCGCCCTTCGATCCGCAGCAGGGCCGCGCGGGCCTGCCAGTCTTCGAATGTCGGTTGAGTCATGCGTTTCCTCGTGAAAAGTGGCGCATCACGATCCGCGAACCGGATCGATCGGCGTGAAGATGCCCGCGCGCGCCTCGATCGCTTCGCCCGCGGCGAGACACAGCGCCTCCTGGAAGCGCCCGGCGACGAGTTGCACGCCGCTCGGCACGCCGTCGCGGATGCCGGTCGGCACCGACAGGCCCGGCAGGCCGAGCAGCGCGGTTGCAAGCAGCGGCCCCTGCCTGTCGACGATCTCGCGCATCGCGGCGTCGCCCTGCAAGTCGGCGTCGATCGCGAACGGCCGCGCGCACGACACGGGCATCAATAGCACCGGATAGCATGCGAAGAACTGCTGCCAGTCGCGCAGCAGCGCGGTGCGCCGCGCAAGGCCGTTCATGTAGCCGGCCAGGTCCAGCGGCGCGGCCAGATTGCGCTGGCTCGCGAACGCGGCGCGGATCGCCGCGTCGCCGTGCTGCATGATCACGTCGCCGAGCCCGCTGCGCGCCTCGTTGGTCACCAGGTCGAGCCACAGTTCGCACGCTTCGGCGAACCGCGGCGGCGTCGCTTCCTCGACGATGCAGCCGGCGTCTTCGAGCCAGCGCGCGGCCTGCCGGATCGCGTCGACGACCACCGGATCGGTCGGCACACCGGGCAGTTCGGCGCACACCGCCACGCGCGCGGGGAACGCAGCCTCGCGCACGGCCGGCGCTACCGGCATCCACCATGCGTCGCGTGCGTCGGCTGCCGACATCGCGTCGAGCGCAAGACGCAGATCGCCGACCGTCCGCGCGAGCGGCCCCTGCACCGATGCGAGCTGCACCGCGAGCGTGCGGTCCTTCGACTGTGTCGGGTTGTACGCCGGCACGCGCCCGGTACTCGGCCGCAGCCCCGCGACACCGCACGCGTAGGCCGGGTAGCGGATCGAACCGCCCAGGTCGTTGCCGTGCGCGATCGCGCCGATGCCGGCGGCCACCGCCGCGGCCGCGCCGCCACTGGAGCCGCCCGGCGTCAGCGACGCATCCCACGGATTCGACGTGCGGCCATGCAGTTCGTTGTCGGTGAACCAGCGGTACGAAAACGCCGGCGCATTGCTGCGCCCGATCACGATCGCGCCGGCCTTGCGCAGGTTCGCGGTCACCGGGCTGTCTTCCTGCGCGATCAGCTCGGAGAATGCGCGCACGCCGTTGGTCGTCGCGTGTCCGGCCGTATCGACGTTGATCTTCACGGTCACCGGCACGCCGTGCAGCGGGCCGAGCGGCGCGCCGCGCGCGATCGCGGCATCGGCCTCCGACGCCGCCTGCAGCGCGCTGTCGGCCATCACGTCGACGATCGCGTTGATGACGGGGTTCACCTGCTCCAGCCGCTGCAGGCAACTGCGTGTGAGTTCCGTTGCCGACACGTCGCGCCGGGCGACATGCGCGGCCATTTCTGCTGCGCTGAGACGCCACAATTCCTGGGTCATGGGTTGTTCCTCGTTGATCTCGCTGATTGGATTGACTCGGCCGCGTCACGCGCCCGGCTGCGCAGCCTGCGGTGCATGCGATGCGTAGATCTTGCGGCACGCTTCGACGACTTCCCACGTGCCGCGAAAGCCCGGCGGAATCACGAAACGGTCGCCGGCGCGCAGCACGCGTTCGCGGCCGTCCGCGTCGCGCACGATCGCGACACCGCTCAGCATCTCGCAGTACTCCGACTCGTCGTATTCGATCGTCCAGCGGCCGGGCGTGCATGCCCAGATCCCGCAACTGAACTGCCCGCACGGGCTGATGTAGTGATGCGACAGCGTCTGCATCGGGTTGCCGTCGAGCAGCAGCCCGCTCGGCACGCGGCTCTGCGTGAGCTTCGCCGGCGCCCGCATCAGGTCGACGAGATGGGTGATGTCGGTCATGGTTGCCTCCAGGGTGTGAGTGTTTGCAAACGTCGCGGGTCCGCGCGACCGGGCGAGCCGGCCGGCGCAGGTCAAAGCAGGTCCATGGCCCGGTGCCATGCCATCGCGAGCGCCAGCATCGGCGTGCGCAGCACGCGCCCGCCTGGGAAATCGCGATGCCGGATCCGGCCGAACAGGTCGAAGCGCGCGGCCTGCGCATCGATCGCTTCCGCGATCAGCCGGCCGGCCAGGCCCGTCACGTTGACGCCGTGCCCGGAGAAACCCTGCGCGAAATACACGGTCGGTTCGAGCCGGCCGAAATGCGGCGCGCGGTTCATCGTCGCGTCGATCAGGCCGCCCCACGCGTAGTCGATCCGCACGTCGGCAAGCTGCGGGAACGTCTTCAGCATGTCGCGCCGCATCGCGGCCGCGAGGTCGCGCGGCGTGTTCGTCGAGCTGCTGGCCTTGCCGCCCCACAGCAGCCGGCGGTCGCGCGTGAGCCGGAAATAGTCGAGCGCCGAATTGCAGTCGCTGATCGCCGCGTCGGCCGGCATCGTCTGCGCCGCACGCGCGTCGCCGAGCGGCTCCGTAGCGATCAGGTAGGTCGCCACCGGAATGATCTTGCGCGCGACCGACGGCGCCAGTTGCCCGAGATACGCGTTGCATGCCAGCACGACATAGCGGGCATCCACGTGCCCGCGCGCGCACCCGACGCGGTGGTATGGCGCGGCGCGATCGAGCGCGAGCGCGGGTGTGTCCTCGTGGATCGTCACGCCGGCTTCGCGTGCCGCGCGTGCGAGGCCGAGCGTGTAGTTCAGCGGATGCAGGTGGCCGCTGCCTTCGTGAAACAGGCCGCCGACGTAACGGTCGGACGCGACGAAGTGCGGCATGTCGGCCCGCTCGACGATGTCGCAGCCGCCATAGCCGAAACGGCTCGCCAAGGCATCGCGCCATGCACGCAGCGCGTCGAGATGGCGCGGCTTGTTCGCGGCGGTCAGGTAGCCGAAGGTCAGGTCGCAATCGATGCCGTGCCGTTCGACCCGCTGCCTGACGATGTCGACCGATTCCAGCCCCATCGCCCATATACGCCGCACGTCGTCCTCCGGCAGATGGGCTGAAAACGTATCGATGTCGCACGAGTAACCGGCGATCAGCTGGCCGCCGTTGCGGCCGCTCGCGCCCCAGCCGATCTTCGACGCCTCGACGAGCACGACCGAATGGCCGCGCTCCGCGAGATCGAGCGCCGCGGACAGGCCGGTGAGCCCGCCGCCGATCACGCACACGTCGGCGCTCACGGCCCCGTCGAGCGCCGGATGTCGCACGCGGTTATTGACCGTCGCTGCATAGTACGACTGAACATGTTGCTGGTTCTTGAACTTGAGCATAGGTGAGACTCGCGACCGGCGTCGCGTCAGAACGCGTAGATGAGTTGGGTCGCGAGCAGGTCGTTCGACTTCGCATACGACCCGTCGTGACGCAGGAAAACCTTGTTGCTCGCCCAGTCGTGCCGGTATTCGACCTTCACCGTCACCTGCTGGGTCGGGTAAAACAGCAGGTCGAACGCCGCCGCCTGCCGCGTCGCGCCCTTGCATTCGAAGCCGACACCGCCGTTCGCCTTCGACTGCGCGAGGCAATCCGCGTCGATGCCGAAGCCGTTGTTCGGATCCATCCCGTTGCCGTTCAGGCCGATCGACGAGCCGCCCCCACCGTTCTTCCGGTTCACGAGCAAGTCGTAGCGCACCGTCGCACCCATGCGTCCGACCACCGGCGCATTGAACTTGCGGTGCGCGAGCAGCGACAGCCCGAACCATTGCGCGAGCCCGCCGTTGAATGCGCCGTGCTGCTGCTGGCCGTAGTCGAGTTCCGCGTTGTACTGCGCATCGGCCACCGTGTAAGTCGCATCGGCTTCACCGAAGAAGAACGCGCCGTACGCGCTCGGCGCGTTGCCGCCCACACCATAGCGCACGTTGCCGGTCGCCGGATCGACGGCGCTCACCAGCGTCTGGCGGCCGATGTTGATCGAGCCGCCGAGGTCGAGCGCGCTGCCGCGCATGTAGTCGACGCGCGCGGTAAAGGTCGGCACCTTGTTGCTCGTCGTGATCGGATCGCCGAGCGCGTTGACGCCCGTCTGCGTGACCGCGCCCGCGCTGCGGAACTGCTCGTTGCCGACGAAGAACTTCCATGCCCAGTGGCCGTCCGCACTCTGGTAGTTGATGCCGGCGCCGATCGACGAGCCGGGATCGGAGAAGTCGTACAGCAGGTTGTGCGTGAGCGTGAGCATCTGGCTCGACTGCTGGTACTCGTAGCCGCCGAAGCCGAGTACGAGCCCGCCGACGAACGAGGTCGTGCCCGACAGCGGCACCGTGACGATTGCCGTGTTCACGATGTTCAGCCCGCTCGCGCCGCTGCCCGTCATCATCGACAGGCCCGCGCCGCGGTTCGGCATCAGCGTGATTTCCGCGGACGGCGCGGTCGGGCCGACGCCGAAGGTCTTCTTGATGTCGAGGAACACGTCGCCGAACGTGCTGTTGTAATACGTGTACGCGTTCTCATGATTCGCGAACTGGAACGACGACGTGCCGCCGCCGCGGTTGTACACGTAGGTCGGGTCGAGATAGCCCGTCACCGACAGCCCCGCGATCGGTCCCGTGCGCGCGGCATCGGTCAGCGAATCGACTTTCAGCTGCTGGTTCGCGACCTGCTGGCGGATTTCCGTCAGGTCGTCGTTGGTCAGCGCGGCCGGCGCCTGCCCGTAGCCGGGCGCCGACGGATCGGCGGCCGCTGCGGCGGAAATCGCATTCGACGCGACCGGTGCCGCCACCGGCTTCGCGGCGAGCTGCGACTGCAGCGCGTTCATCTGCCGCTGCAGCACCGCGAGCTGTTGTTGCAGCGCCCTGATCTGGTCGGCGCTCGAGTTCGCGGCGGCGAGCCCCGGCAGCGCACCGGCGATCAGCGCGCAAAGCAGTTTCTTTTTCACGGAAAGTCTCCTTGTCGTCATTCACTTCACGGGATGCGGTGCGGGGGTATGCCGGGGCTGCGCGGGCGACGGGCGCGCGGGCGGCAAGACGGAAGACGGCGCCGATGCATCGAGCGCGGACACCGCATGCCACGCACGCGCGTCGCGCGCCTGCTTCCGTTCGCGGGCCAGCATCGCGCGGTTCACGACGACGACACCGATCGTCACGGCCGTGATGAACACCGTGGCAAGCGCATTCATCTCCGGATTCAACCCGAGCCGCACACGCGAGAACACGACGAGCGGCAGTGTCGTCGAGCCGGGGCCGGACAGGAACGCGGACAGGATCACGTCGTCGATCGACACCGTGAACGCGAGCAGCCAGCCGGACACCAGCGCCTGCGCGATCAGCGGCAACGTGATCACGAAAAACACCTTGCATGGCCGCGCGCCGAGATCGAGTGCTGCCTCCTCGATCGAGCGGTCGAGTTCCTTCACGCGCGACTGCACGATCACCGCGACGAACGACAGGCACAGCATCACGTGGCCGATCCAGATCGTCGGCCAGCCGCGCCCGGCCGGCCAGCCGAAGGTCTGCTGCATCGCGACGAACAGCAGCAGCAGCGAGATGCCCTGGATCACTTCGGGAATCACCAGCGGCGCGTTGATCATCGCGGCATACAGCGTGAAGCCGCGAAAGCGCCCCATGCGGGCGAGCACGAAGCCGGCCCACGTGCCGATCGCGACCGACGCGGTGGCCGTCAGCAGCGCGATCTTCAGCGACAGCCATGCGGCCGTCAGCAGTTCGTCGTCGTGCAGCAGCGCGCCGTACCATTTCAGCGAGAAGCCCGTCCATACCGTCACGAGCCTCGACGCGTTGAACGAATAGACGACCAGACTGACGATCGGCACGTACAGGAACAGGAAGCCCGCGCCCAGCACCCACGCGGACAGGATGCGATTCGCGCGGGTCATTGCCGTGCCTCCGCTTCGGTCTGGCTGTAGTGGAGCAGCGCCATCGGTACGAGCAGCACCAGCACCATCGTCACCGTGACGGCGGACGCCATCGGCCAGTCCATGTTGTTGAAGAACTCGTCCCACATCACGCGGCCGAGCATCAGCGTGTTCGCGCCGCCGAGCAGTTCGGGTATCACGTATTCGCCGACGGCCGGGATGAACACGAGCAGGCTGCCCGCGACGATGCCGTTCCTCGACAGCGGCAGCGTGATGCGCCAGAACGCGGACCACGGCGTCGCGCCGAGATCGTTCGCGGCCTCGAGCAGCGTGAGGTCCATCTTCACGAGGTGCGCGTACAGCGGCATCACCATGAATGGCAGGTACGAATAGACCATCCCGATGTAGACGCCCGCGTCGGTGTGATACAGGCGCAGCGGCGTCGCGATCATGCCGAGCGCGGCCAGCGCGTGATTCAGCAGCCCGTCGTCCTTCATGATCCCGACCCATGCATAGACGCGAATCAGGAACGACGTCCAGAACGGCAGCATCACCGCCATCATCAGCAGGTTGCGGCGCGCCGGCGCCGCGCGTGCGATGCAGTACGCGATCGGATAGCCGGCCAGCAGGCACATCAGCGTCGACGCGGCGGCCATCTTCAGCGAGCTGACGTACGTGTTCAGGTACAGGTCGTCCTGCAGCAGCAGCGCGTAATGCTTCAGCGACAGCACCAACTGCACGGTGCCGGACTCCAGCCGCGCGAGCGCCGTGTAGGGCGGGATGCCGAGCATCTGATCGGCGAAGCTGATCTTCAGCACCAGCACGAACGGCAGCGCGAAGAAGATCACGAGCCACAGGAACGGCACGCCGATCGCAACGCCGCGGCCCGACGGCAGGAAGCGCGACAGCGAGGAAGCGGAAAGTTTCGTCATGGCGTCCTCAC